>JBGAHR010000052.1:0-31863 GCA_044226045.1 Chitinophagaceae bacterium | reverse complement strand
CTACGAAGGAAGAAAGTTCAAACAATACCGTGGCATGGGATCCATCGGCGCCATGAACCAGGCAGCGCAGACCGCTATTTCCAGGATGTGGAAGACGATATCAAGAAATTTGTTCCGGAAGGAATCGAAGGCCGCGTGGCATTCAAGGGAAGCCTGAGCGAGATCGTTTATCAATATACCGGCGGACTGAGAGCCGGTATGGGTTATTGCGGCGCGAAAACATACAGGCTCTGCAACAGGCCCAGTTCGTACGCATAACCAATGCTGGTATGAAAGAGAGCCATGCCCATGATATTGAGATCACCAGGGAAGCTCCGAATTATAGCCGTTAGCCCCTCCGTTTTGTCTTATATGGCTTTTTCCTTACTTTGGCTTATCAAGTAATGAATGGCCATTGCGTAACCTGGTGATTATACTGCTCTTTCAAGCGACTTTGGGTCAGATGAAACTGCATGCCCAACTCCAACCCGTCCATCCGGTGGTGCAAGGTGGTAACTTATCGTATAAATTTGAGTTGTATAATGCCGGTACCGGCTATATTCGGTATAAACTGGAAGCTAAAGTGCTCTACGCATGTAATGTCGATTACGTTCCGCTTCAAATCAATTTTTATGCCTACCGGAAGGGAGATTATCGCACCCACATCTATCGGACTACAAAAGTGTCTCTTGCCAGTACATCCATTGTAACTCCGGCAGACTTCAATTCCTGCATTGACGTTTTTCCTAACTCGTGTTTTAAGGTGGAGTACTACTATGCGTATATGGTCATACCCTACTACCCGGAGGGAGTGGAAGTATTTTTTTCAACTGTGGATAGAGATTCTAAAATGTCTAACCTGGCTCCCGGCCAGACTTCCGGATTTTGGGCGAATATACCTGGAAATTTATCCGATACATCGGCACCACGCAACAGCAGCGCTCAATTCTTACGAAAAGAAGCTGTTTATGCCTGCACAAATACCCCATTCTATTTTGACGTAAGCGCCACCGACCCCGACAATGATTCGCTCGGTTATTCCTTAAACTCGGGCTACAGCAGTTCGATCCCTGCATCTTACCTTAAATATACCAATGGGTTTACTGGTTCTGACCCAATGGGTCTGACCATTTCCATAGATCCGTCAACCGGCCATTTGCAAGGAAGGACGCCTGCACCTGGTACCTATCACGTTAATGTTAACGTCAATGAATACCGAAAGGCAAACTGATCTGTACCAATAATAAAGAGTTCATGATCACCGTTGGCAACTGTACCATCGCCCGTGCCGAATTACCGGAAAAGACATTGATTTGCCGTGACTTTACACACCAATTCGAAAACCTCGCAAAAAGCCCTTTTATCAAATCCTGGCGTTGGGATTTTGGCGTGCCGAATTCATTATCGGACACTTCAACACTGGAACATCCCACTTTTACCTATCCTGATACCGGTATTTACAGAGTGCGATTAATCATTAATGAAGGGATCAACTGCGATGATACCGCCTTTACTGATGTATATGTATACCCGAAAGTAACAGCCGATTACAGGTTGGCAGACTCCTGCCTGTTCCCGGGTTCAATTGCCAGCTTCAGGGATCTGTCCTCGACCAGCATGGGTAAACTGGTGAGATGGGATTGGGAACTGGGGTTGCCGGGTCCCTTCGGTGTAGAGAAAAGCCCGGAGCAGCATCCGAAACTGCGTTATACTTATGATGACACATTCGATATCCGATTCATTGTGTATACTGATCTGGGTTGCACCGATACGGCTTATAGAAAACTGATTGTTTATTCGACGAATCTCTTGAAGATGGGAAATGATACTGCGATATGCGTGGGTGACTCGGTGATGCTTACCAGCAGTGGCCCAGGTACAATCGCCTGGACCCCTGCTTATCGATTGCTGAATCCAAACAGTTTCACGCCAATAGCTTTCCCGGATCAACTAACTACCTACAATGCCACACTCACTCTTTTTCCGGGCTGTGTGATTAATAAATCATTGAGGGTAGATGCGAAAAGATTCATACAGGTAGAGGCCGGGCCGGATACATTGATCTGTCGGGGCGACACCATTCAATTTCATCCACTGTCCGATGCTTTGACATTCAGATGGAGTCCGGTCAACACGATCGACAACCCTTTGTCGAAAAATGCCAGGACCTGGCCGGTAGCGGCTTCTACACGCTATCATGTGGTGGCCAATACCGGAAGTTGTGTGGCTGAAGATTCAATCACGGTATTCACTGCACCCTATCCCCAGGCGTCAGTCGGGCCGGATCTTCCGGTGTGTTATGGGGAATCTGTTCAATTACAGGCTACGGGAGGAGTGCGATATCTGTGGACACCATCCGAAGGACTATCTGATGTTTCCAGCGCAACCCCCTTTGCCCGACCTTCAAAAACCACCACTTATACTGTATCGGTGTATGGAAACAATGGATGCCCCAAGCCCAGCTTACGACAGGTAACTGTAACAGCCATTCCGAAAGTAGTTGCCTTCGCGGGTTATGATACATCTGTCATTGCCGGTCAGCCACTGCAGTTACAGGCCAGTGGTGCCAGGCATTTCTTGTGGAGTCCTGCAGCAGGTCTGAACGATCCAACGATCGCCAATCCGGTTGCTACTGTTCAACAGGATATGATTTACCGGGTGAAAGCCAGTACCGATGAAGGGTGTTATGCAGAAGATGAAATACGGGTGAAAGTATTTAGAACCGGCCCTGAGATTTTTGTACCCAATGCCTTTACGCCGAATGGCGATGGAAGAAATGATGTGATCAGACCTACACCCGTTGGTATTCGCCAGTTTGATTACTTCAGGATTTATAATCGATGGGGACAATTGATATTCGCTACACATATTCCCACCAATGGCTGGGATGGATTGATGGGAGGAAATAAAGCTTTGGGCGGCACCTATGTTTGGGAAGCCCGCGGCATCGACTATACAGGCAAAGCGATCCTTAAAAGAGGAAGTTTTATTCTAATCCGCTGACCCGCGAATCGCATACTCCATCATTTACAGATTTCCTGCAGGCCAATTAATTCTTATCTTGAATCGCCAAATTTGGACTTTACATTTCTACATGAAATTTTGCATGCAAAATCAACTCAAACCGGCCTGTTACCTGATTATTGTGTTGTTTTTACTGATAACCAAACAGAGCGCTTCCGCACAAACTGACAGCAGCCGACTCCAGATCTCTCTCCTCACCTGCAGCCCGGGCGAAGAACTCTATTCCAGTTGGGGACATACCGCTATTCGTGTGGTAGATTCCGCAGCCGGTACAGACAATGTGTTCAACTATGGAACTTTTGACGACTCGGATCCTCTTTTTCTGCCCAGGTTCACCAAAGGGCTGATGATCTATTCACTTTCTTTTTATCCCTACCGTGAATTCCTGCAGGAATACCAATATTTCAACCGGGGAGTGATTGAGCAGGTATTAAACCTCGACCCAATATCGAAGCAAAACCTGTACAAAGCCTTATTGAAAAACTATGAAGGCAATAACCGGTTTTACGAATATTACTTTCATACCGACAATTGCACGACCCGTGCGCGCGATATGATCGCGCGGTATGCCAACGACTCCATCCGATTCGGTTCCATCTTAGGGCAGCCGGCTCCCAGTTTCAGGAAACTGATCCATCAATATCTCGATACCTCCGGTCAGCAATGGAATAAATTGGGAATTGATATTTTGCTCGGTTCTCATCTCGACGAAAAAGCCAGTGACTGGAGCGCTACTTTTCTGCCCGATTATTTGTTACTGTCATTCGATAAAGCCACCATTGGTTCTTTACCGCTGGTTAAAGAAAAAAAGACCGTATTGACGGCACCGGTACTGGAAAGAGGTTCTTTCCTGGGTTCTCCCCTGTTCATCTTTTCCCTGCTGGCACTCGTTGTGCTGTGGTTGAGTTTTTCCGCCTCCTCTTCTGCCCAACGAACGCTCAACATCTTTGATACGGTGTTCTTTTTGTTATTAGGAATTGTGGGCTGCCTGCTGGCCGTTTTATGGATCATCCGCATCGACACGGTTTGCCGGAACAACTACAATCTCCTCTGGCTGTTGCCAACCCATTTACCATTTGCCTTTTTTATGTTGAAGAATAAAGACTGGATCAGAAAGTATCTGATATTTACCCTGGTACTGGCCGGGCTCACATTATTGGTACTCCTGTTCCGGCTGCAGCAATTGAACACAGCCGTCATACCATTCCTGGTGATCATAATCTCCCGTAGCTGGAAGCGACTTCAACAGGCCTGATTTCTTACCTTCGGAAAATGGAAAAACACATCCATCGCGATCATCGGGTTTTATCCTACCGCATGGCCGGATCCGGACCGGCTGTTATGCTCGTGCACGGATTCGGAGAAGATGGAAGAGTGTGGGATTATCAAATGAAAATCCTTCAACAGGATTATACGGTCATTGTTCCCGATCTGCCCGGCAGCGGTGGTTCTGCTTTACTGACCGATACCTCCATGGAATTGTTGGCCGATTGCCTGGCAGTTATTGCAGACAAGGAAGCCCTGGACAAATTTGTGTTGATCGGCCATAGCATGGGCGGGTATATTGCGCTCGCATTTGCCGAAAAATACCCGCAGAAACTAAAGGGACTGGGTTTGTTTCATTCGATGGCCTTTGCCGATAGTGAGGAGAAAAAGGATGCCCGAAGAAAAAGTATTGGTTTTATTCAACAGCATGGGGCGGTAAAATTCCTTGAGCAAGCCATCCCCAACCTTTTTTCTCCTTCATTCAAAGCCAATCATCCGGATATTTATGACCGTTTTGTTGAGGAAAACACCAACTTTTCCGATGATGCCCTCGTAAGCTATTATGAAGCGATGATACAGCGGCCGGATCGTACGGCCGTGCTGGAAAAATTAGCGGTTCCAGCGTTGTTTATCATCGGTTTACACGATAAAGCCATCCCCCAGGACCAGAGCCTGCGTCAAACACATATGCCATCGTTGTCTTATGTGTTGATTTTACAGGAGTCCGGCCACCAGGGAATGATAGAAGAGCCTGAAAAATCTACCACCTTTTTGAAAAAGTTTTTGCTTGAAATTGAAATTGTTACCCCTGGCGGGACGTTATAGAGCCCGGAACATGAAGAAAGTTCTAATAATACTCCTGCTATTGGCTGGCTTCCGGGGCACCGTACTGGCTGCCCATATCAAGGGAGGTGAATTGTTCTATGATTACCTCGGAGACGGAGCTGCTCCCAATTCTTCGAAATACCGGATCACCTTAAAGCTGTACATCGACTGTAATGCCACCAGTCCGGGCCAGTTGAACACAGAAGTTCCACTCACTTTTTTCGATAAAACAACCGGCAGTCAGGTTGCCAACCTCATCGCACCGATGATCAGTGAGCAGTTTATCAATTTTGATCCAAACTCCAATCCCTGTATCGGCAATCCACCTGTTGGGGTTTGTTACCGGATTAGATTTTATTCCATCACAACCGATTTAGCTAATACATCGCAGGGATATACCATCGCCTATCAACGCTGCTGTCGTATCCGGGATATCATCAACCTGAATCCACCCAGCGAAAATACAGGCGCTACCTATTGGTGTGAAATTCCCGGAACCAATATCGCGGGTGTTCCGGATGCTTATAAAAACAACAGCCCCCGTTTTGTGACCAATGACGTGGCTGCCATTTGCGCCAACAGCGCATTTACTTTCAGTTTTGCCGCGGATGAATCCGATGGCGATTCAGTGGTTTATCAGCTTTGCAGCGGATATACAGGTGGCTCTGTTTCCGATCCCGCTCCGGGTACCGCATCTCCTCCGCCTTATGGTGAGTTATTGTATTCGGTTCCCTTCAGCGGAACATCTCCATTAGGGGCCAGTTCAACCATCAATTCCAAAACCGGTTTGATCACCGGGGTGGCACCGGGCATCATCGGCCAGTATGTATTGACCGCCTGCGCCTACGAATACCGGAATGGAAAACTGATCAATATCCATCGCAAGGATATACATATCGCAGTGTCGGATTGCATTCCCCTGAAGGCCCTGCTGAAACCAAACTATTCGTATTGTGATGATTTCCTCGTGTCATTCAAGAACGAGCAGCTCAATCCGGCTGGCGCCCAGTATATCTGGAGTTATGGCGACAATACAAAATCAGATACCACCAGCGATCCCGAAGGACGTGTGCAGCATCAATACCTCGATACAGGTACCTATACCATCAAACTGAAAGTAATTCTGGCCGGTGGCCAGTGTGTTGATTCCACGTTCGCGCAGGCCCGCGTGTATCCCGGATTTTATCCAGGCTTCCTTACACAAGGTACCTGCGTGTTGCTCCCGCTTCAGTTCACCGACACCACAAAATCCAGATATGGAGCAGCCTCCAAATGGAGTTGGAATTTTGGTGATCTGACCACGCTCGCCGACACTTCCCATCTCAGCAATCCTTCCTGGAAATATGCCACCACCGGCATAAAAACGGTTACACTGATCGTAGAAAGTTCAAAAGGTTGTATCGATACCGTTACCCGTGATGTGGAGGTAAGAGACAAACCACCCATCAGCCTGGCTTTTAAGGATACGCTGATCTGCAGCATCGATACGCTTCAGCTAAGAGGAATTGGAAATGGTACATTCACCTGGACACCGAATTACAATATCCTAAACGCCAATACAGCCACCCCGTTGGTATATCCGAAAACAACAACCTGGTATACGGCTACTCTCAATGAAAACGGATGCGTCAACACAGATTCTGTAAGAGTGCGCGTAGTAGATTTCGTAACCCTGCTGGCAGGACCGGACACTACCATTTGTGCAACTGATACCATTCAGCTGAGACCCGCCACCGATGGATTGAAATTTGTGTGGACGCCCAACAATTTCATCGATGACCCGAATGCCAAAAACCCATTTGTTCATCCCCCCGTTACCACAACCTATACTGTAATTGCTTCCATCGGAAAATGCAATGCCTCTGATGATATTACGATCAGAACCATTCCTTACCCGATAGCCGATGCCGGAGCAGATACTACCATTTGTTTTGAAGATACCGCCCGACTGAACGCTTCGATGAATGGATCGAGGTTCACCTGGACGCCTGTCAATACACTAAGCAGTGGTAATGTGCTGAACCCATTGGCCTTCCCGTCCAGCACCACTACCTATGTTTTGCGCGTGTACGACACTCTCGGTTGTCCGAAACCGGGAGTATCCGATGTGGTGGTTACGGTTACGCCAAAAATTATTGCCTTCGCCGGAAACGACACTTCTATTGTGGTGGGTCAGCCCCTGCAACTGACCGGTTCCGGAGCAGACTTCTACGAATGGACACCCCCGACCTTTCTTTCCAATAATCTGATTCGAACGCCTGTTGCTTTGTTGAATGACGACTTCACTTATATCATGAAAGCTTACACAGCTGCAGGTTGTTTTGCCTACGATACCATTCATGTCAAAGTCTTCAAAACAGCTCCTGATATTTTTGTACCCAATGCTTTTGCCCCCACCGGCAAGAACAGAGTACTGAGGCCGATCCCTGTGGGTATTTCCCGTCTGGATTATTTCAGGGTATTCAATCGCTGGGGTCAGCTGGTTTTCCAAACAACCCGTATTGGCGATGGATGGGATGGAACAGTGGGTGGCAAGCTCCAGGACAACAGCACCTTTGTCTGGATGGTGCAGGGAGTAGACTATACTGGCAAAACAGTTACCCGAAAGGGTACGGCCGTCCTCATCCGGTAATGAATCAGTTGTTATAAAAAGCTGAATTACAGTATTGCGTATCCATGGAAGGGGGATTGAATGACGCTGCCATAATATTTGCGTCAATTCCACAACCCTTCCCCCTGTTTGTTCGTAAATTACTGTACTGCTTTATGAGAAAATGGATCATCATACCGACCGTGATGATGTTAATGGCATTACCTGCCATGGCCCGTCATATCAAAGGGGGTGAAATCAGTTATACTTACCTGGGACCCGGAGCCTCACCGAATACAGAAAGCTATCTTATCACTTTGCGTTTGTTTCTGGAATGTAATGCATCCGGCCAGCAACTGGATCCCGAAGCGAATATTGGCATATTTCTGAACAGCAACCAAAATGAACTGCCAGGTTCGCCCTTTTTATTTCCGCTGGTTGGTGACGACTTTATCAATCTGACCACACCAAATCCCTGCATCACGAGTCCGTCGCCGGTATGTTACCGGCTCAGAACCTATACGAAGATCATTGATCTCCCTATAGAGCCGCAGGGGTACAGTTTTGTCTTTCAACGTTGTTGCCGGATCAACGGCCTGGTCAACCTAAACCCGAACAATAATATTGGTTCCTCTTATGTGTGCCGGATGGGCGGCAGCGGTGTGCTGCTTCCCGGAGAAAGCAATTCCAGTCCGGCCTTCGCCATAAAAGATACCGTTCTCATTTGTCAGCAACGCCCTTTTACGCTCGACTTCAGCGCCTACGATCCCAATGGTGATTCGCTTTCGTACGAGTTTTGTGATGCTTATACAGCCGCCCAGGGAGGAGGAGCCGGCATCATCAACCCCGTACCGCCTTCACAGATCGGATGGGTCAACTATGCAACCGGGTTCTCCGGTTCTTTTCCATTGGGGGCGCGTGTACAGATCAATCCGTCTACCGGTTTGATATCGGGTGTGGCGCCAGGCGGTGGTGATTATGTGATCAGCGTTTGTGTAAAAGAATGGCGACACGGAAGAGTGATCAGCGAACATCGAAAGGATTTCAATATCCTCGTCGATCAACGCTGTGATCTGGCCGCCGCGGTTCTCAAACCCACTTACACCAACTGCGACAGCTTTACAACATCTTTCCAGAATGAATCGCCGCCATCTACTCTTATCCACACCTACTTCTGGGATTTTGGCGTACCGGGCCTGCTAAGCGACACCTCAAACAACCCCACACCTACCTATCGTTTTCCCGACACCGGCGTTTACAGGATACGGTTATACATCAACAAGGGAGAAGACTGTACTGATTCCACCTGGTCGGATGTACGCGTATTCCCCGGATTCTTCCCAGGATTTACGGCGATTGGCTCCTGCGTACAACAGCCTTTTCAATTTACAGATACTACCCGAACCCGTTATGGACAGGTCGATAACTGGCAATGGAGTTTCGGAGACGAAACCAGTTCGAACGATGTTGGCTTTACACCAAAGGCCTCGTGGAAATACAGTACCCTCGGTCTTAAACCCATATCGTTAATCGTTACCAGCAACAAAGGCTGCATCGATACGGTTTACCAGACGATCGAAGTGAGAGACAAGCCAATTGTCAACCTGGCATTCAGAGATACACTTATCTGCAGTATCGATTCGCTGCAACTCATGATCAACGGACCGGGTAATTATTCCTGGCGACCGAACTATAATATCATCAACCCCAACCTTCCTTCGCCCATCGTCTATCCAAAAACCACCACCACCTACCTGGTCGACATGAACGACAATGGCTGTGTAAATACCGATTCCGTAAAAGTGAGAGTGGTCGACTTTGTAACACTGAACGCGGGTCCGGACAGCACCATTTGTCTAACAGACACGATTACCCTAAAACCGTTCAGCGACGGGTTAAAATTCAGTTGGACGCCGACTACCACGTTGATCAATCCTGCAAGCAGGAATCCGAAAGCGTTCCCGACTACCACCACCACTTACCGGGTTACAGCGAGTATCGGCAAATGCAATGCCTCCGATGATATAACGATCCGAACCGTTCCCTATCCAGGTTCTTTTGCCGGCAAGGATACGCTGATCTGTTATGAAGATACCGCCACCTTGTTTGCCACCATTAAGGGAAGCAGTCTTCGCTGGACACCTTCATCCACGCTGAGCAATCCTTTCGGCATTACAACTCGCGCCTGGCCGATAACCACCACCAGGTATACACTGGCTGTATTCGATACGCTGGGCTGTCCAAAGCCCGGCCTGTCTTCTGTTCTGGTGAATGTAAACGATCGCATCATCGCGAATGCCGGCAACGATACCTCTGTTGTCGTAAACCAACCGTTACAATTAAACGGGCTCGGTGCGGAACTGTTTGAATGGAATCCTCCTTTGTTCCTGAATAATCCTTTTGCCCAGAAGCCGGTGGCTACGTTGAATGATAACATGACTTACATTTTGAAAGCTTATACACAGGAAGGTTGTTTTGCCCTCGATACCATCAATATAAAAGTGTTCAAAACCGCCCCCGATATTTTTGTTCCCAACGCATTTTCTCCGGGAGGAAGAAACAGGGTTTTACGTCCTATTCCGGTGGGGATCGCCCGTCTGGAGTATTTCCGGGTATTCAATCGCTGGGGTCAACTGGTATATCAAACCAGCCAGACCGGCCAGGGATGGGATGGTACTATTGGCGGTGTGGCCCAGGGCACGGGTACTTATGTATGGCAGGTGCGTGGAAAAGACTTCACCGGCAAAACCATCATCAAACAGGGCACTGCGCTGCTCGTTCGTTAGGCAGTTGTTTCATCACATTTGATTAGCTTGCACCTTCAAATTTGTTTCATGAAATCAATCGCGTTCATCACCGGCGCCACCTCCGGCTTTGGAATGGCTATGGCTAAAAAATTTGCTGCACATGGATATGACCTGATCATTACAGGAAGAAGAAGCGATCGTTTATCGGATTTACAAAAGGAGATCTGCAGCAAATACAATTCAGCTGTTTTGCCACTTTGTTTTGATGTTCAGAAAAAGCAGGAGGTGAACGATGCCATCGGTTCCTTGTCGGGCAACTGGAAAAATACCAGTGTCTTGATCAATAATGCCGGTCTGGCCGCAGGCCGGGATTATTTCGACGAAGCATCGATGGATGACTGGGAAACGATGATCGATACGAATGTAAAAGGTGTTCTGTATGTAACCAGGGCGCTGTTGCCAGACCTGATCGAAAGAGCGAAGGCTGGCAGAGGCGCTCATATCATCAATATCGGTTCAACGGCTGGCAAAGAGGTTTATGAAAAAGGAAATACCTATTGCGCGTCCAAGTTTGCCGTCAACGCCCTGTCACAATCCATGAGGATCGACCTGTTGAGACATGGAATAAAAGTCACCGTCATCAATCCGGGTGCGGCAGAAACGGAATTTTCGATGGTCCGATTTAAGGGCGACAGCCAACTGGCAGCCAAAGTTTACGAAGGATACAAGCCATTGAGCGCAGAAGATGTGGCTGAGGTTACTTACTTCTGCACTACTTTGCCATCGCATGTTTGTATTAATGACCTGGTGCTCACCAGCACGGCTCAGGCCAATTCCTTCTATCTACATAAATCCACCTAAAAGGCTGCGAATCAGCCCTCATAACACAATATTAATTATACAGCCAAGGGTTTGTTTTTCAGGCTGATTTGATTAATTTAGAACGTTGAAAATCCGCTATATCCCCTAAAAAACATTTCATCGGTTATGAGGAAGGTCCTGTGTAAAATCATCTTGGGTTGCTTACCTGTACTTTTTTCCAATTCTTTATTGGCTCAGAATGATTTGATCCGTCAGCAAAGCTGCGACGGAAATCCTTATCAACAAACCGTTGACAGTCTCAAAAAAGTGTACGCGGCACAAGGTTTCAGTCTTCTTCGTGAAGCATCGATGACCATGGAGAGTGAGTACGAAATGCCGATTGTTCTTCCCATGACACAGGGTACTCTTTACCAGTTTATATTTATCGGAGATCCCACTTCCCGCCTCTACGAAGTAAGAATGTTCGACTGGAGCGAAAAACAGGTGGTTTACAAAAAGAACCAATGGGGAGATGTGGATGGAAACATCATCAGCTACGACTACGTCCCCAAATTCACCGAATACCACATGATCAAACCCGTACAGGTGAACAAGAACAAAAAGAAAATGTGCGGTTATGTGATGTTGTTGAAGAAAACAGCTCCTTGAAGTTTATCGTTTATCGTTTACCGTTTCAAGTTGTTAGCCTGTTAATCGGGAGTCAAAACCGATTTTCTCAATAAGGTTAATAGCTAAGACTGTGCAACAAATTAACGTGAAACGATAAACCTGAAACGATAAACGACTACTGTGCCAGCGAAATCCTTATCTGCAAACCGGCGCGGGTGTTGGTGATTGGCGGCGCGGTGGAAATCTTGGGTTCCACTCTTCTTTGTTCGAAGTACAACTTGATGTTTACGCGGTTACTCACCACATAATCTATAGAAGGATTAATAAAGACTACTTTCTGTCCGGCCGTTGGCAGGGCAGTAGGCTGGTCCAATCGGCTGTTCGAGGTGGCGTCATCCCGTACGCTGACGTCGAGACGGAAGGAAGCATCATTATCCAATGGCTTGCCTTTCCATTTAATAAAGGAGAAAATGCCTCTTTTACGGAATCCGGCCCCGATACCAAATTCTGTAGAGCGGTTCTCACTAAGCTGGAAATCGACCAGGCTCAAGCTGAGTGTTCTTGATTTTTTATACTCTACCCGGGCGGTAAGCTGATTGGTAAAGGTCATGTCAACATCCAGCAACGGTTCAAATCTTTCACTGATGGTTACATTGGGCACCAGGAAGAATGGAATGAAATTGCCGGTCAGTGTATCCACAAAACCAGGATAGCCTATTCGTAAAGGATCTTCAAACAACAGTGAAGAGTTATAACTGTTCATGCTTAATGTGCTGTTGTAAGCATGGGTGATGGTAAAGCTGGTGAATATTTTTTCAAGCCCTTTTAACCTCGTCAGGCCATTATAAGTCAACCGCCAGTTCGGTTTTGGCAGATATCCTTTGAACGGATTGCTCTTGGTATTGGGGTTCGATTGCTCAACCAGCGCCACACCATTGGGATCTTTTCCGGTATATGCGGCAATGAATGCAGGCAGAATTACATCCTGCGAATAACGACCATACCCTTTATAATAGCCATCTGCCGTTTTAATGGGAACACCATTCACGTCCTGCGAATATTTATTCTGGCGAGCCAGTCGCTCGGCAATCACGAGCCTGTTCTGTTCAAACTTCTTGAAGGTGGCCGATACTTCGTTCGGATCGGTCTTTTCAAATAAGGTATTGAAGGAAATAAAGCTGATGCTGAAACTACCGCCGGCGTATGGGCTCAATCGCTGGAATTTTCCGGTAAAGCCAATAGTGTCTTTATAAAGCTCCGAATATGATTTACCGAAAGATCTTTCCAGGTTCAGGTCAATGGTCAGGTCGCGGATGGGTTCCAGTGAAGCATTCACCGTCAGCTTCTCATTGTAGTCCTGTCGGTTGAGGAAGTTGAAAGTTGGGTCACTG
Organism: Chitinophagaceae bacterium; assembly: GCA_044226045.1. Classification (GTDB taxonomy): domain Bacteria; phylum Bacteroidota; class Bacteroidia; order Chitinophagales; family Chitinophagaceae; genus Endoryza. Next base: position 18,610 of record JBGAHR010000052.1, on the reverse strand, counting down.
GTCAACAATCCTTTCTGACCCAGGCGATTGATGAAACTGGTATCCGGTTGCTGGCCAAATGCAAAGCCGATACCCGGTGCATTTGATTTAAAGTTCATGCCGATCAGGCGGGTACTATCCGTATATCCATAAATGGTAGTAGCAGAATTTTCCGAATAGTTCACAGTTATCCGCTTGAGAGCAGTAACAAACCTTCCCGCAAATTTCATGAACGGAGACAATTGTATCGGCTGGGTCTTGTCCCTGAGTTTCTTTTTCTTTTTGCCGGTGGTATCCGGTGGGTTGTTGCCCTGTTGCGGCGGAGGCGCAGGAGCAGACTCATCACTGAAGGCCCGAATGAATCTCGACTTGTTATATAGTTTGGTGAAATCAAACTCGCCGGTAATATTTTTCTGCTGGGTATTACCGAGGGTGTTTCCAAGATTTCGCGCGATCAGGGAAGCCGCGAGCCAGTTCATAGTGGCATTATAACTGAACCGGACGCTGGTCCAGTCCAAAGCCGGCAATTTAGCTGTCGGAAGCGTATAGGAGGCATTCGCTGTCTGGTTGAAAGAAATCGTTCTTCCGCCTTTCCAGAAATTATCCCACATCCGCTTTCTTTCTTTTCCATCGAGCCTTCCGGAATCTTCATCGATCCAGGCTTTGTTGGTAGCTGAGTAGTCAATATTGATTGACTTGGTGATATCCCAACGCAGATTATAGATACGATCGAAAGTGAAAAACTTGTCGTAGGTCTCGGGGAGTCCGCCTTTCGGTCCGCCGACGTTGCGGGGACGGAAAGAACCAAACTGTCTTTGAACATCGGCCCTGAATCCCAACAGAGAGGGCAAGGGGTTGATGTTGAAGTCGCGAATCAGGCTAAGCCACGGTGATTTGGACTTGAATACATTCTTGAATGGTTCCCAGCTCTTGGGAGAAGAAGTATAGTTGTAACCGAGTCCGCCCCTGTGCCGGGTGAGCTCGTTGTTTTCAATTAATGGATTGTGCTGTTGCTCCTTATAGTAAGCATAACTCACATCTACGTTTTCGATACTCCATATCTGTTGTTTCTTTCCAGACAGGTTCAGCTTCTTGACGTTGGTAAAGCTTAGTGTTTTTATGGTCTTAACATCGATCGCATCCTGGCGGATAGAATCCCTGTCGGCTGCATCGGCTCCATTGAGTTTATCTTTCAATTTCAGATCGAGGTCATACGGATCATAATTGGGTGTGGAAACCGCTCTCTGAATGCTGGCATAAGTTGGAATCGACAATCCCGCTTTCTTTGGAAGCAGTTTGCCCAATTCAAGACTTGTTGCCACATCAAACTGGGTATAGTTTTCCCTCGAGCGCTGATTAACTCTTTGTTCAATGGTACCAAAGCCGGTACTGTGTGCGCTACCTGAAATATATAATGTACCCAGGTCGGCCAGTTTGAAATCCACTCTTCCCAGAGCTGCCCAGGCTGACTTTTCATCGAGGCCACTCAAACTAAGTTCATTTGCCCACACTTCGGTACATACTGTTTCCCTTTTACGGTTCTCCACACCCAGGAAGAACACGCGAACTTCACCGAGATTGGGATTACCCAGGATAGCATATTCTTTTCCGTCCGGCTGCACCTGCTTATAATAATCCAGTACACTTCCGTTCTTATTTCTGGAAACTTTCAGATTGGTCAGGTCTTCCAGGGCCATATCCAGTTCGTTGACTGAAGGCCAGATGATACTGGCGTCTGTGGTTCCCCATGGTGTAACCTTCAACGGTATGCGAATCTCATAGAAGTTATTGATGAGGTCATTTCCCAACCGGATAACTCCATACAGGTCATTGTCGGCAATGTCTGTGCTGGAATTAACTGATTCGGCATGCCAGTACATCCGCATGCGGGAGTATTGTCGCAAATCGAGGTTGAGCGTTTTGAAGACACCTCTGACGTCTTTTCTTTCAAGGCCGCAGATCTGCATGCTCAACGACTGCTCATTCAGCAATACATTCACGTTGTTATTACTCAACTGCTGTTGGCGGATTACTCCGGGAGGAGTTTTATAGACAACAGGCTTACGACTGCTGTTCTCTTCAATATTTACTGCCAGCTGGTTAAATGTTACACCTTGAGGAACGGGTTGATAGACGCCTGTAGTGTCAAGCAGGTAGTTGAATCTTCTCCAGTTGTTTCTCACCAGTTCCAGTTTCGCAAAACGCATCACCACCGAATCTTCAAAACCATTCAGGAACATCCTCACAAAACGGATAGATTTAAAATCGGGAATGTCTCCCACTTTCTTTTCATAACTCGCGATCGGTACCCGGAAGAGATACCATCTTTCCGGTGTTCCGCCACTTGGCGTGAATTCACGCTTGTCTGTAATGAAATTCTGACCAACCTGCATCAGCGCATCGGTAGCCGGTCGCATTTCAATCTTGTATTGAAAATATTCTTCCAGTTCATTCAGGGTGTTGTCACCATTGAATTCTTCCTGGTCGGGATACAGGGTAAAGGCATTTACAAACTGATCGCCCGCACTGGCAACGGGTGAGTTGCCCTGTGGATTATTGATGTTTTTATAACGTTGAAGGATACCATCCCTGTTGTTGAAGGTGGCATCACGGTAATTTTTATAGTCATCCCCTGACGGATCATTTAACGCTTTCTGATAGATGGGTGAGTTGGTGCCGAAATTGGCAGCCAGGGTGTTGAGGTATTGCTGGAACTTTCTTTGTTCGGCATCATTAACCAATCCGTCAAATCCGGCATCCTGCAGAGGACGGTCAGCGGGATCGTTACTGAATGCCTGTGTTACCTGGATGGGGTTGGCAGGCACTTTGCCCCAGCGACCGGATGAATCTTCATTGGCTTTGAAATTGGCGCCGCTGATACCATTTTCAAAAAATCGTTTGCCATCTCTCAATACATCTTCAGAAATATTACCGAGGTTGAAATACAATTGACCTCCGGTACTGGCTGGATTCACCAGGAATGGATCCTGCACCCAGAATTCGATATACTCCACGTTACCGGTTTCAAAATCCACCTGGTCGATGCCTCTCATGATACCGCCCCAGCGGGTCTTCGGGTTGAGTAATTTTCCATCTGCCGTAACGCTGCCGGTACGGGCATCGAAGTTGTAGGGACCTTTATCTGTAGGATAAAATGCCAGATCAAAAGTTACCAGCTGCGCCTGGCCGTAATCGGGTGTACGATTCGGATAGATCTGCGTCACATTCACCGGACGAACCCGGGGATCTGTCAGCAGGTCATCATCAATCGGGTTGTTGGGATTTCTTTTATCCTGCAAAACAGGTTCAATATTATACCAGGCGATCTTGGCGCGATTGAAGCCATAGTTCAGTGAATCACGCAATCCTGCTTCGGGAAACAATCCATTTCCTTGCGGTGTACTGGCCAGTCCCCATTTCACCAGGGGGAAACGAAGGTCAATGGAATTGCGGCTGCCTTCAAAATCATCCACAAAAATCAACCCGCTGCTACCCTTTCCGATCTGCGGCGGGTGACCGGGTTTCAACAAAGCCGCTTCACCATAAGCCGTAATGGTACTGGTTTCTTCTGTACTGTAGAACGGTAATTTATCCAGCCAGCGCGTCAAACGGGGAGCTTCGGTGCGGTAATTGAAATCCACCCCGTACATCGTATTGCGTATCGGGTCTTCGTTGTAATTCGTTTTGGTAAAGAACGGACGCTCACCCAGTCGAACCATAGTAGCTCCGAGCGATAAAGATCTCGTCGCGGTGTTTAAAGCCTGGTAATCTACTCTTAACCCGAGGAAGTTTCTTTGCTGAAAACCGAAATTGGAGTTATTCTCAAACTGCACGCTTACCGGCACTCCTGAATTGATGATGGACTGATTGAGGATCCGGACGGTACCCAGGTTGTAGTCAATGGTATAGTCCACATTCTCCACCAGTACCTGTCCACCGGCTGTAATAGTCACCGAACCGGGTGGCACGTTAAAGGCATTGAGGGATATTTCCGAGGTAGACTGCCCTTTCGCATAACCGCTAATGATATATCGGTCGAGATTGGCATAGGTTTTCGCAATCTCCTTGATGGTATCATACAATGGGAAGTACACATATTTATCCCTGATGTCGGGAGGACTCGTTCGGAAAGCGACCGAATCGAGGTCACGGCCAAATGGTTCCAGGTAAGGGAATATGATCCTGGCCTGGCTCGATATAACGGTGAATCCTTCTATATAATCGAACACGCCATCCGGCAACGGGTCGTTCCGGGTATTGAGCCGGTCAAGGTTCAACAGCGTGATCAATGGTGTTCCGGTCTTGTCTCCTTCCGGCAGGTATCTTTTCTGGCCCAGGCTCGGCTGCTCATACAGTACATTCAATTTGAAATCACCCGGCTGTATGGAAGTGAGAATGCTTCCGTCTTTCGTCTTCAGTGAATACACGTTCTTCATCATCAGGTCCCAAAGCGGCAGATTGGTACGCTGTGAGGTGGCCTTAAGCAATTTCAGGAACAACACTTTCTGCTGACCGCTGATATTGGTGGATGTGGTAGTATCGGGCGAAACATCCTGGGAAAACTCCCCTACCTGGTACACTCTTCCATTGTAAGTGTACTGGAAGGCCACACCGAGTACTTCATCCGGTTGAAGGGGTTGATTGAGGGATATATATCCGATCTGGGTATTGAAATAGTAATCAGTCGGCGACAGTTTGCGCGCGAATGTTTTCTCAAAATCCTGTACCGGTCTCAAACCAAGACTCGCCAGCTTATTCGTGATCTGGGAGGAGTTACGGCTGGCCGGGTCGTTTACGATACGACGATACAGGTCATTGGCGTCGTTGTAGGGAAATGGCTGGTTTGTTTGCGAATGTACGTTGGGGTTATAAGGATTTCTTTCAGCCAGATCCATCAGACCGACTACGTCGCGTGTTTCGGTAGTGGAACCATTTCGGTTGGTTACCCATACTTCGATCCGCTGAATCTGTACCTGGGAGTTCACTCTCGGCACATCCCGCATCGCTTCATTGAAATGCTCGCGGAAGTACTGGGCCAGCAGGAAGTGACGGTTCTCTTCGTAATCGTTCGCTTTAAACTCAAAATAGGTGTTGGTAGCGCCGCCCTGGAGAGCCAGTGTTTGCTTGGTGGATTTCTGGTTTGCGATGGCGGCGGTTACAAATACTTTTCCAAACTGCAACTGTGTTTTGATACCAAAGATCTGCTGAGCACCCTGGATGAGGGTTCCTTTGGTGGCAAAAGAAATATTACCGGCTTCAAATCGCTTCAGGATTTCATCTTTTGTACCGGTATAGTCCAGTTTGAGCTGGTTTTCGAAATCGAAATTGGCCTGGGTATTATAGGAGATAGGCAGTTTCAGCTTATCACCGATACTGCCGATTACACTCAGGTTCGCGTTCATGTCAAAATCAAATCCGCCGTTCTTCCTCGCTTTCTCAGGAAGGGCCGGGTTGTTGATACGCTGACCCTGGTATCCCGCAATGATGTTTACATCGCCCTGGGGTCTGATCTCTACTTTGGGAATTCCATCGGGACCCGCTCCAAAAATCCGGTTGAAAAGGTTGTTGTAAATATTCATTTTTGGCCTCACCAGTTTGCGGTTGAGGTTGCTGAGAATATTCGAACGCTTTCTGAAATATTCCGCTTCCTGTTTGCGCGCCTGGATCGCCATGAACTCTTCGTAAGTGAGGTAGGTCGGTTTCCGATAGTAGCGGTTACCGATTTTTTCTATGATGAAATAGCTCCGGGTTTTGGGATCGTAAACGATCGAATCGGTAATATTGGCCGGCGTTTTGAGATCCATGGAAGATCGGCCGGGGTTGGAAAACCGGTCGCCATACCGGTCGTGAATGGGAAAACGAAGCGTGTCCACTCCAATGACCGGAGCAGGTACAGTATCGCGTGCTGGCTGTTGATTGGCTTTAGTGATGGTAAAAGCTAACAGGCAGAAGGCGGTTAGTACAACCGTTTTCAAAAACGAGTGGTCAGACTTAAGCAACAATCTTTTCCCCAGAATTAGTTAGGTAGAAATCCGTTCCGATAGGCTTAGATAATTTTTAAAGCTTTTTTGATGATGTCCTGTACGCTGGTTAGTTCGGGTTGGGCTTTCAGCACTTTTTGAACGGCCTGCTCCCCTGTTTGACGAGCGATTCCCAGGGCAATCAGGGCATTTAACGCATCTTGCTCCAACGTATTGTTTATCAACGGAGAAATATTTGTATTATAGGGAGTTTTTGCCAGTTTGTCCTTCAATTCCAGTACGATCCGTTCAGCGGTCTTTTTTCCGATACCTTTTATGCTTTCCAGGAAGCGACTGTCGGACTGAACAATGGCCCTCACAATCTCATCGGGTTTGGAAGAAGACAGCATCATCCGGGCGGTAGCTGCACCCACCCCGGACACACTGATCAGCTGAACAAAAAGCTCCTTTTCCTGTACGTCGAAGAACCCGTAAAGGGTTTGGCTGTCTTCCTTAACCTGGAAATAGGTAAAAAGCTGCCCCTGTTCCATCGACTGAATACTCGAAAAAGTATGCAGGCTGATATGCAACTCATATCCTACTCCATTGACTTCCACCCATACCATGGCGGGGGACTTATGTACAAACTTGCCACGTACAAAAGCGATCATAGGGGGCGAAAATAAAACCGTTTTCTATTATTCTTGTACTTTTACGCCTGTTTTTAAAATCGATTTCAACCAATATGTCAAAAATAACCGCAGCTATCACCGCCGTAGGCGGGTATGTACCCGAAGATCGCCTGACCAATGCAGACCTCGAAAAAATGGTAGATACCAATGACGAATGGATCAGGACCCGGACCGGTATTGAAGAAAGACGAATACTTAAAACACCCGGGCTGGCCACTTCCGACATGGTCGTTCCGGCTGTTCGGGAGCTCTTGCAAAAAAGAGGGATTGACCCGATGGAGATCGATTGCCTGATCGTTGCCACTGTTACCCCCGATATGATGTTCCCCTCAACCGCCAACCTGGCCTGTCACAAACTGGGCGCAAAAAACGCGTTTGGCTTTGATCTGCTGGCGGCCTGCTCCGGTTTTCTATATGCCCTCACCACAGGTGCATCCCTGATCGAGAGCGGTCGTTATAAGAAAGTAGTGGTAGCGGGTTCGGATAAAATGAGCTCCATCATCGATTACAGCGACCGAAATACCTGCATACTTTTTGGAGATGCCGCCGGAGCGGTATTGCTGGAACCGAATACAGAAGGTTTCGGCGTACTGGACAGCATATTAAGATCCGATGGCAGCGGAGGAGAATACCTGAACATGAAAGCCGGCGGTTCACTTAGACCTGCCAGCATCGAAACAGTTACCAATCGCCAGCATTATGCTTACCAGGAAGGTCAGTCGGTTTTCAAATTCGCCGTTAAAGGAATGGCTGATGTATCCGCTGAACTTCTCGAAAGAAACAACCTCACCGGAAACGATATTGCCTGGCTGGTGCCTCACCAGGCCAACAAGCGCATCATCGACGCAACCGCTAACAGAATTGGGCTCAGTTCAGACAAAGTGATGGTAAACATTCAACGCTATGGAAATACCACAGCAGCAACTATCCCGCTTTGTTTGTGGGAGTGGAGAAAACAACTGAACAAAGGTGATCTGCTGGTTTTGGCCGCCTTTGGAGGAGGTTTTACCTGGGGAGCTACCCTGGTAAAATGGGAATATTAATGGATATCCCCTGTCCATTCAACCCTTCATCATTTTACATTCTTCCTCGACCAGATAAAATAATCTGTACCGGGTATCTTTTGCACGCCTAACTGGCGGAGCATGGTTACCAGCTGCCCCCTGTGATAGGTATCATGATTAAAGGAATGGAGTAACAACTGATCGATCCGGATCTTGATCGGTTCCCGTTTTGAATTGTAGTAAAGAATCACATGATCCATCATGGCCGGACTGGCGGTCAACACCCAGTTCTCCCAGAGTTTGTTCTGGTGAAGGAGGCCGGCAACTGCATCACGGGTAGTGCCTTTGAAGTTGACGCTGGGTGGAACAACGGATTCCTGCAATTTCATGCGCTGCCACCAGATACTCTGGGCATCCCACATGTGTAACAGTGTTTTTTGCAGGGTATTGAAACTACTCGGCGTTTCCTGTGTGCTGAGTTCGGGCGAAAGAGAAAGAATAAAATCTGCCAATTGCTGGTTTGCCCAGCCAGTATATACAGCCATTTGGGAGAGCCATTCTTTCATTGTCGGTTTTATTCAAAAATAATTTCATTTGTTGAAATAAAAAACGGTTCGCTTCACACAAAAAGTCCACTGGCTGTATAAATCAACCGGTCATCTCGGCGCAATTGAATAAATTGCAAGACGTATTGCCAGCACATTGTTTATTCGTCCCCGCGAATCTTATTTCAAATACACATCATTCATGAATAACGAAACCAATATGACCGGGTTTGGCTCTGCCGCCATTCACGGGGGGCATCATACAGAAAGTCATCACGCACATCTTACACCGATCTACGCCTCCTCCACATTTGTATTCGATGAAGCAGAACAGGGCATGCGTCGGTTCAGTGGTAAAGAAGAAGGATATATTTACAGCCGCTGGGGGAACCCCACTTTCGCGGAAGCAGAGGAAAAAATAGCACTGCTCGAAACCTTCGGTTTGCCGATGCCGGTGAAAGCGATCCTTCACGCTTCGGGAATGGCCGCCATCAGCACGCTCATGATGGCCGTTTTGAAAACAGGCGACAAAGTTCTATCGCATTATTCCCTGTATGGCGGCACCCAGGAGTTATTCAATCGGGTACTTCCGCCCCTCGGTATGGAAGGCATCATCGAGGACCTGAGGGATCTCAACAAAGCAGAGGACGCACTCCGGTCAAACCCGGCCATCCGGATGGTGTATATCGAAACACCTGCGAATCCAACCATTCAATGTGTGGATATTGAAGAACTGACCAAACTGGCAAAAAAATATGGAAAGATCGTTGCCTGCGACAACACATTCGCTACCCCTTACCTACAGCAACCCTTCCGCTTTGGCGTAGACTATGTAGCCCATTCCACCACCAAGTTTCTGAATGGGCATGGTACGGCCATTGGCGGTGTTTTACTTGGAAAAGACATCGAGTTCATGAACGGACACCTCACAAAAGTGCACCGGATCTTTGGTGGCAACGCCAACCCTTTCGATGCTTTTCTTTTGGTAAATGGCATGAAAACACTGGAAGTAAGAATGGAAAGACATTGCTCGAATGCGATGGCGGTGGCTGAATTCCTGTCAACACATCCGGCAGTGGAAAAAGTGAATTACAATGGTCTTCCCTCCCATCCCGATTATGCAGTGGCTCAGAAACAAATGAAACATCCCGGCGCCATGATGAGTATTGAATTGAAGGGCGGTCTCCAGGCGGGTATCAATATGATGAATCAACTTAAACTTTGTACCCGAACAGTATCCCTTGGTACCTGCGATACCCTCCTTTGTCACCCTGCTTCGATGACGCACTATGGCGTACCCAAACAGCAGCGTGAACAGTTTGGCATTACGGATGGTTTGATCCGTATGAGCATCGGTATGGAAAATATACAGGACATTCTGCATGATCTCAACCAGGCCCTTCAATAAAACATCATTCTCCCACAAAACACCACCAGACATGAAAAAACTGCTACTTGTTGCTGCCGTTCTTGTTGTTGCGGCTACCGCGACAACCCAGACGACTACCCTTGACAAAAGATTCATCGGCCTTGATACGGCCTTCGCCCGGGTACTTAAAGACTGGAAAGCATCCGGATTTGCCGTGGCTGTCATTGAAAAGAACAAAGTAGTGTACAGCAAAGGATTTGGTTATCGCGACTTTGAAAAAAAGATCCCGGTAACGCCGCAAACCCTTTTTGCCATCGGCTCCTGTACCAAGGCATTCACTTCTTCGCTTATCGGAATGTTGCAGAAAGATGGCAAACTCGATATCGACAAGCCTGTGCGCGATTATCTTCCCGATCTGCGATTCTACAACGATCAAATGAATAACCAGATCACTCTGCGGGACATGATGTCGCACCGGACCGGTTTGCCAAGACACGATTTCTCCTGGTATTTTTTCCCGACCACGCGCGACAGCCTGCTTCACCGCATTCGTTACCAGGAACCCACTGCAGGCCTGCGGGAGATATGGCAATACAACAATTTCATGTTCCTTGCCCAGGGTGTTGTGGCAGAGAAATTATATCAACGCAGCTGGGAACAACTTATCAAAGAGAAAATATTGGATAAGCTGGGAATGAATCAAACGGTTTTCTCCGTAAAGGATATGCAAAAAAGCGCAGATGCAGCAAAAGGTTATTATGTAAAAAATGATAGCATCATAACCCTGATGGACTATTACAATATCGATGCCATGGGTCCGGCCGGCAGTATCAACAGCAATGTTACAGATATGGCCAACTGGGTTATCACCTGGATCAATGGCGGCAAGTTTAACGGAAAGGAAATCATCCCGGCAGAGCATGTAACCCAGGCCATGAGTTCCCAAATGATTTCTGCTGCCGCCCTTCCCGATAAAGAAAATCCGGACATCCACATGGGCACTTACGGATTTGGATGGATGATGAGCTCCTACCGCGGTCACTACCGGGTACAGCATGGCGGAAACATTGATGGCTTTAGCGCTAATGTTACCTTCTTCCCCAGCGACAGCATCGGCATTGTGGTTCTCGCCAATCAAAACGGCTCCACCGTTCCGGGCGTTGTCAGAAATATCCTGAGTGACCGGGTACTGAAACTGGCTTATACAGACTGGAACACCAAACTGAAAACCGCTAACGACAAGGCTATGGCCGCTGCCAGGGAATCAGCCAAAAATGTCAGCTCCCGTCAAAAATTCAATACCAAACCTTCGCATAGCCTGAAAGATTATGCCGGTTATTTTACCAATGATGGTTATGGCGGATGGGATTGCTTCCTGAAGAATGATTCTCTTTTTGCCCGATTTCCCAACAAGCTGATCTGGTTAAAACATTATCATTATGATGTGTTCGAGCCGTATGATGTTGATCCCAAAACAGGGATTGATACATCCGATCACAGCCAGACCTTTTTCCAGTTCAATAGCAATATCGTGGGCGAAATAGATAACGTGACGATCGATCTGCAGCCTGGACTAAAGCCCATTCAATTTAACCGCACTGCCCGGGCTGCTACGGTTACCAGGGCCGATCTCGAGAAATATGTAGGTGACTATGAGCTGACGCCGCAGGTGACCGCTAAAGTTTACATCAAAAATGAAAATGTATTGTTTGTGATGGTTCCCGGCCAACCCGAGTACGAAACCGTACCCGTCGGTAACCATGAATTCAAACTAAAAATACTCAATGGTTATTCCGTAAAATTTGACGTGACAGAGAAAAATGAAGTCACCGGCCTGACCTTTATTCAGCCCAACGGCAATTTCAAAGCCAAAAGAAAATAATATAACGCTCATCAACAACCTAAATTATAAATCGATGAAAAAGGTCTGCCTGTATTTCTCCGCCGCATGGCTGTTTGTATCCTGCGGACAGAAAAAACATTACGACTTCATCATCCGGCATGCGGAGGTTTACGACGGTAACGGAGGCGCGCCCTATAAAGCCGATATTGCCATCAATGCCGACACCATCGCTTTTATTGGCGATCTGTCGGATGCTACCGCCGGCCAGGAAACGGATGCCGCGGGCAAGGCTGTCGCGCCCGGTTTTATCAATATGCTGAGTTGGGCCAACGAATCCCTGATAGAAGATGGCAGGAGCCAGAGTGATATCCGACAGGGTGTAACGCTGGAAGTAATGGGCGAAGGAGGCAGTATGGGCCCATGGAATGCCCGAATGAAAGAAAGAGAGCAGAACGGACAGGGAGATATCAAATACAAGATCGAGTGGACAACCCTGGGAGAATACCTCCGCTACCTGGAAAAAAAAGGGATCAGTTGTAATGTGGCCTCGTTTGTGGGCGCAACAACCATAAGAGACTATGTGATCGGTGAAGACAACCGTGATCCAACGCCTGCCGAACTCGATAGCATGCGGGCATTGGTAAAACAGGCCATGGAAGAAGGCGCGATGGGTGTCGGCTCTTCACTGATCTATCCACCCGCCTTTTTTGCCAAAACAAGTGAACTGACAGAACTGTGCAAGGTGGCCAGCGCCTACGGCGGCTCCTATATCAGTCATATGAGAAGCGAAGGTAATCGCTTGTACGAAGCCGTTGAAGAACTGATCAGCATAGCGCGGGACGCTAACATACACGCGGAAATATACCACCTGAAAGCCGCCGGTAAAGACAACTGGAGCAAGATGGACAGTGTGATCAGGCGTATTGAAAAAGCCCGGGCCGAAGGATTGAACATCACCGCCGATATGTATACCTATCTGGCCGGCGCCACCGGAATGACTGCCGCCTTTCCACCGGTATTGCAGGATGGAGGTTTCGGCAAACTTCGCGAACGACTCATGAATCCCGCTATCAGGGCTGAAATGAAAAAGGCTATGAACAGCAATGCCAAAGACTGGGAAAATCTTTATTACGCCGCAGGCGGTGCTGATCATGTGCTGTTGCTCGGGTTCAAACAGGATTCATTGAAAAAATATACAGGCAAAACATTGGCCGAAGTGGCCATCCTCAGGGGCAAATCGCCGGAAGAAACAGCGATGGACCTCATCGTACAAGACAGCACCAGGATAGGGGTGGCCTATTTCCTGATGAGTGAAGACAATGTGAAAAAACAAATTGCCCTGCCCTGGATGAGCTTTGGAAGCGACGAGGGATCCTATACCAATGAAGGCATCTTTCTAAAATCCAATGCGCATCCGCGCGCCTATGGAAACTTCGCAAGAGTATTGGGAAAATACAGCCGGGAAGAAAAAGTGATCAGCCTGCCGGCTGCAATCCACCAGCTGTCAAAACTCCCGGCAACCAATTTGAAAATTCAGAAAAGAGGAGAAATCAAAACAGGTTATTTTGCAGACCTTGTTCTCTTTGATCCGGAAAAAATCACAGACAAAGCAAGTTTTGACAAACCTCATCAATATGCCACGGGTGTTCTGGCTGTTTGGGTGAACGGTACGCAGGTATTGAAAAATGGAGAACACACGGGAGCGAAACCGGGCAGGTTTGTTAAAGGACCGGGAGCAATCGGGCAATGACGAATGAAAATACAATTGGTCAATTGGTCAATTAGTCAATGAGCCAATGACGATTACGGATTACGGATGGAAATACAATTTGTCAATTGGTCAATTAGTCAATGAGCCAATGACGATTACGGATTACGGATTGCGAATGACGGATGGGAAAACAATTTGTCAATTGGTCAATTAGTCAATGAGCCAATGACGATTACGGATTTCGGATTACGGATGACGGATGGGAAAACAATTTGTCAATTGGTCAATTAGTCAATGAGCCAATGACGATTACGGATTTCGGATTACGGATGACGGATTGCGAATGACGGATGGGAAATGCAATTTGCCAATATGCCGATTGGTGAATTTGTCAATGGACTATTACGATGAAGAATTACGAATGAAGAATTACGAATGACGAATTACGGGTGACGGATTGAAAATTCAAAAGTGAAAAGCCAACATTTCGGGAAAACTGCAAACCGCAAACTGCAAACCGCCAACCAAAGTGAAACGATAAACAATAAACGATAAACCAATGAGCATACTGATTAGAAGAGCGAAAAAGGAAGATTGTGTTCGTCTGCTGGAATTGATCCATGAACTGGCAGTGTATGAAAAAGCGCCCGAAGAGGTTACCGTTACGCTGGACCATTTTATCGACAGCGGTTTCGGCCCAACGCCTGTATGGTGGGCTTTTGTAGCAGAAGTTGATGGAAAAGTGCAAGGGTTCGCCTTGTATTATATTCGTTACTCAACCTGGAAAGGGCAAAGAATGTACCTCGAAGACATCCTCGTTACAGAAGAAATGAGGGGGAAAAATATCGGCAAACTTTTATTTGAAGCATTGATTCAGGAAGCGAAAGAAAGAAAACTGAACGGAATTGTCTGGCAGGTACTGGAATGGAACGAACCCGCTATCAATTTCTACAAAAAATATTTCAACGCCAGCTTTGACGGTGAGTGGATTAATTGTTCGATAGCGGTTTGATCGTTTATCGTTTCGCGTTTATCGTTTCAGGTACCACGTCTTATTTGGGCCGCATGGTGATTTCTCATAATAATTGGTCAATGTGCCAATTTGCCAATGAAACCGCAAACCGCAAACTGCAAACTGCAAACCGCAAACCAACCTGAAACGTCAAACGCGAAACAATAAACCCGAACCTATATCCTCCCCAATATCTCCATCACATATTCATTCAATACCCTGATGGCTTCTTTCATCTGCCATTTTGATTTGTCGCGTTCACCGATAACATTCGAGATGGTTCTTAACTGGAGAAAAGGAATTTTTTCCTGCAGGCATATGTAGTGAAGCGCCGCCCCTTCCATTGATTCTGTTTCGGCCTGGTACTTTTTTTTCCATTCCTTTATTCGTTCTGCATCAGTGGTGATTTCGTTCACTGAAATAGCAGTAACTGATTTGAGGTGAAGAAAGTCCCATCTCGACATATCAGGGTTTACCAATTTCCCATTGTTAAATGGAAATGCCAGCGCATCGATCAGTTTTAAGTCAAATACCGATTGAAAACGGCTGTTTTCTACCACACCCAGGTCGGCCACTGTTTCTTCCTTAACCAGTACCGCTTCCGCAAGCGGTATATTGCTGTCGAACGAACCTGCAATGCCAGCCTGCAGAACAAAATCGGGTCTCGACTGATGTATCTGCCGGGTTAGTTGATAGGCCGTTGACAACAGCCCGATCCCTCCCTGCAATACCGTAACGCGATTGCCCTGGTAATGGCCATTGGATGCCGCCAAAATACTCATGGCCGGTGCTATTTCGAATGCGGTGGCTGAAATTAACAGTATCTCCATGCAACAAATATCAGTCATGGAAGGGAAACTATTTCCGGCTTTCGAACACCCCCTTGATAAAAAAACAGTATTTTCGATGCCTGTTCAACAATTTCCGAACAAACCTGTTATAGACACGGTGCGCAAACCATGACCGGCACACTTCCGGTACGTTTACAGTCCGTGTGTTCTGGAAAATGCAACGAAATTCTCTGGTTAATTGTGGATTTGTCACATAGAAGACCCGAACTGTTCAAACAGGAATATTTATTTGTAATTCAATCGCTCATGAGTAACAGAGTGGCCGTATATCGTAAAGAGCATTTTAATGCTGCGCACCGGTTGTTTAACCCTGCCTGGAATGATGAAATGAATCAGCAGGTATTTGGTAAATGCGCGAACCCTAATTATCATGGTCACAATTATGAATTGGTGATCCGTGTCACCGGCGAAATTGATGACCGCACGGGTTATGTGATGGACCTGAAACTACTGAGCGACCTGGTCAGAGAGCATGTCATCGAGGTATTTGATCATAAGAATCTTAACCTGGATGTGTCTTATTTCGCGCAACTGATCCCTACTGCTGAAAACATCTGTGTAACCATTTATGGAATCCTCAGAAAACTGATCGATCCCAAATTTGATGTGCAGATCAGGCTTTATGAAACGGAAAGAAATTTTGTGGAGTATCCGGCTCAATAACTGCCGGGTGCCACGGTAAACTTTATAATTTGACAATGGCCTACAACAAAACGGAACATTACGAAGAAAAGATCACCAGCGGGTTGGTCTCCAATTACAAAGAAACGCTGGAACTGCTGGGAGAAGACCCTTCCAGGGAGGGCTTGCTTAAAACACCTGAAAGGGTGGCCAAAGCCATGCAATACCTGACGCAAGGGTATCATATGGACGCACATGCCATTCTCAACTCAGCCAAATTTCATGAAGAAGTTTCTGAAATGGTGATCGTGAAGGATATCGAACTGTATAGCATGTGCGAACATCATATGCTGCCATTTTTCGGAAAAGCACACATCGCCTATATTCCCAATGGCTTCATCACAGGCCTGAGCAAGATTGCGAGAGTGGTGGATGTATATTCCCGCCGGTTACAGGTGCAGGAAAGGCTAACCACACAGATTCTGGATGCCATTAAAGAAACACTCAATCCGCTCGGCGTGGCGGTGGTCATCGAAGCCTCCCACCTGTGTATGATGATGCGTGGGGTGCAAAAACAAAACTCAGTGACGACCACTTCCGCTTTCTATGGCGAATTTCATAAGAATTCTACCCGAAGCGAATTCCTGAAACTGATACAGTCCAAGCTTCATTAGTCCATCTGACGATTTGATATATACAACAGTTTTGAATGTATGTGTTTACATCACTCAAAACTGTTTTTTTATGATATTTCCAGTCCAAAAACCGACCGGATTCATATTATAAAGATTTTGCCAGTTAAACAGTTTGTGGCATTTTTGCCGGTCTAAACCTCTTTCACGCTTATGAAGCATGCCTATGTGTTCCCCGGTCAGGGTTCCCAATTCCCGGGGATGGGAAAAGATCATTATGATAACAGCGCGTTTGCGAAAAAACTGTTTGAACAGGCCAATGAAATACTGGGATTCCGTATCTCGGATATCATGTTCAATGGGACTGAAGAGGATCTGAAACAAACCAACGTTACTCAACCTGCAGTCTTCCTTCATTCAGTAATCGCCTATAAGAGCATTGAAAGCGCCCGGCCCGATATGGTTGCCGGTCACTCCCTGGGAGAATTTTCTGCCCTGGTGGCCAATGGTACACTCAGCTTTGAAGACGGACTGAAACTGGTATCCATTCGGGCTACTGCCATGCAAAAAGCCTGTGAAATGAATCCGTCTACCATGGCGGCAGTTCTCGGACTGGCAGATGATAAAGTAGAAGCGATATGCGAAGAAGTACAGAAAGAAGCAGGAGAGGTTGTTGTACCGGCCAACTACAACTGCCCTGGGCAACTGGTCATCAGCGGCTCCCTGAAAGGAATCGAAATAGCCTGTGAAAGAATGAAAGCAGCAGGCGCCAAAAGAGCCCTGGTGCTTCCGGTTGGAGGTGCCTTTCACTCACCATTGATGGCACCGGCGAAGGAAGAACTGAAAAAAGCCATTGAAACAACTACTTTCCATCAACCCACTGCACATGTCTATCAAAATGTAGTAGCCCGTGCCGTTCACGACCGCGAAGAGATCAAACAAAACCTGATCGATCAACTGACAGGCGCTGTTCGCTGGACCCAAAGTGTTCAGGCAATGGTCAAGGACGGAGCCACCCGCTTCACAGAAGTAGGACCGGGAAAAGTATTGCAAGGGCTGATCGCCAAAATCGACAAGACCATGCAAACGGAAGGAGTAGCATAGGGCAATTTGCCAATGGACCAATTAGTCAATGAGCCAATGCGATGACGGATGACGGATGACGAATTACGAATTCCGGATGGCGGATGAAATTGGCCAATGAGCAAATCTCCCCCGGCGACTCCTCCGCCTGTGGAACGTGAAACGATAAACGCGAAACGATAAACGGTTCAAACCGCAAACTGCAAACTGCAAACCGCAAACCGCTCAACCTCCCTACCTTTGCACCATGAAACTTACACTGGGTTTTTCTCCCTGTCCGAATGATACTTTTATTTTTGATGCGCTGGTTAACCGGAAGATTGAAACAGACGGATTTGAGTTTGAGGTGGTGCTGGAAGATGTGCAGACGCTCAATCAGTGGGCGATAGAAGGGAAGCTGGATGTTTCAAAGATCAGTTATGGTGTTTTACCCTTGATCCTTGATCAGTACCTGGTGCTCAACAGCGGGGGGGCCTTGGGAAAAGGAGTGGGGCCCTTGCTGATTCGAAAGCAGGGAGGAGATGATAAAGACGAATCAGTAAGTGATCATCGCGTCGGAATTCCGGGTGAGAATACAACGGCACACATGCTCTATTCGCTCGCCTATCCACAATCCGGTCACAAGCAATTCATGATTTTTTCGGATATAGAACAGGCTGTGCTGGAGGACAGGGTTGATTACGGTGTGATCATTCACGAAAACCGCTTTACTTACCAGGAGAAGGGTCTTCACAAAGTGGTAGACCTCGGTGATTACTGGGAAAAAAAGACCGGCTTACCGATCCCGCTGGGAGGGATCGTGATCAGGAAAAATATAGATGCCGGCATTCAGCGTAAAGTGGATCAGTTGATCAGGAGTAGCATTACTTGTGCTTTCTCAAACTACCCGCATATTACCGGGTACGTCAAACAGCATTCTCAGGAAATGAGTGAATCGGTCATGCGACAGCATATTGATCTGTATGTAAATGATTTTTCTGTAACGCTCGGACCCGACGGCCGTCACGCCGTATCAAAATTGTTAGAAGTATATAGCCAGTTACACCCGGAGGTAACCATAAGCAAGGAAGTGTTTATTGGGGAGTAGATGATGGGAAGTTTGCGGTTGGCGGTTGGCGGTTGGCGGTTTGCGGTTTGCCGCTTAAACGTTTCGGGTTTTGCGTTTCAGGTTTCCCGTTCCATTTTTGAACCCTCTTGTGTTGTTTCGATATATCCCGAATTGAAGTCAATTTTGATTTTTGATTTTTGACTTTTGATTTTAATTTGTTCTTACTTTCATTCCGTTTTCCAGGCTCACCTGACCGGAGA
>JBGAHR010000051.1:0-32179 GCA_044226045.1 Chitinophagaceae bacterium | reverse complement strand
TTACGTCCGTTCTCGATCTCGCTCCCGCTCACCAAGAGGGGGCTCATTTCTCAAAAGCGGCAAAAAAATGATTATTTCAGCTTATCATCAGGGACTCAATGACTTTCCCCGGACAACAGTGATTGGTCAATTTGCCAATGGAGAATTGCGAATGACGAATGACGAATTCAAAAGTCAAAAGTCAAAAGTCAAAATTCAAAAGCTAACACTAAACATGAAGATTTAGACGCGAAACGATAAACGTGAAACTTAAAACGATAAGCCGCTCACACAATTTGCTTGACAACATTGGCAATCACATGCGGTTTTCCCAGCGTATAATAGTGTAATACGGGTACGCCATTTTTCTTCAGGTCTTTTGACTGGAGCAGGAGCCATTCTGTACCCAATGCCTCCACTTCTTCATCTGTTTTGCATTTCAGCATTTCATTAGACAATTCAGAAGGAAGGTCTATGTGGAAAGTCTTTGGAAGCATGGTAATCTGTTTACGGGTGTAAACAGGTTTCAGGCCTGGAATAATCGGAACCGTGATACCTATCTCGCGGCAGGCTTTTACGAAGTTGTAAAATTTACTATTGTCGAAGAACATCTGGGTAACGATATAATCCGCTCCGCCGTCTACTTTTTTCTTCAGGTACTGAAGGTCGGTATCCATGTTGGGTGCTTCGAAATGTTTTTCGGGATAGCCCGCCACGCCGATGCAAAATCTTGTTTTATGGGTGTTTTTAAGGTCTTCTTCCAGGTATAAGCCGGAGTTGAGGTTAACTACCTGCTTCAGGAGGTCGCTGGCATAGCGGTGACCGCCTGGTTCCGGTTCGAAATTTGTTTCATTTTTTGCCGCATCCCCTCTCAACACCAGCACATTGTCTATGCCCAGGTAATGAAGGTTGATCAAGGCATCTTCAGTTTCCTGGATGCTAAATCCGCCGCAGATCAGGTGGGGAACTGTATCGACATTGTATTTGTTCATGATCGCCGCGCAAATACTTTCCGTTCCGGGTCTTTTGCGAACGATTACTTTTTGAAAGGTTCCATCGGCATTTTTCTTAAAAACATGCTCACTGCGATGGTAGGTTACATTAATAAACGATGGCTTGAACTCCATCAGGGGGTCGAGGTGGTTGTACAGCGCTTCAATACCTTTTCCTTTGAGGGGGGGTAAGACCTCGAAGGAAATCAGTGTGTCTTTGGCCTGACTGATATGGTCCGTAACTTTCATTCGGAAGGTGTTTATAAGCTTGCAAACTTAGTTCATGGCAAGCTTTATTACAAATTACAATGATGGATTAAGCCTTTACAATCATTTTGGGGCGAAGGTTCATTAAATTCTTAAATCGGGGACAGGGCTCTGTCCTTTTCAATTTGTTCCGGTATTTTTGCCACTAAAGTCATTCATTTTGATTAGCGAAATCTACACCCAGCAGCTTATTAAGACATATGGTCGCCGAACCGTTGTCAATGAAGTTTCGGTAAGGGTTAAACAGGGAGAAATCGTGGGTCTGTTGGGCCCTAACGGTGCGGGCAAAACCACTACTTTCTATATGGTTGTGGGATTGATCAAGCCCGATGACGGCCAGGTTTTCCTCGATAAGGAAGAGATCACCCGAATGCCGATGTACAAACGCGCCCAGCTGGGAATCGGTTATCTGCCGCAGGAAGCCAGTGTATTTCGCAAGATGAGCGTGGAAGATAATATTCTCTCTATCCTGGAAATGACGGGACTGAAAAAAAGCGAGCAAAAGGAAAAACTCGAAAGTCTCCTGGATGAATTCCGTTTGCATCATGTACGTAAAAACAAGGGAGATAGTCTTAGTGGTGGAGAACGCCGCAGAACGGAAATTGCCCGGGCACTGGCCGTAGATCCTAAATTCATCCTCCTGGATGAACCTTTTGCCGGTGTGGACCCCATCGCCGTGGAAGATATTCAGTCGGTGGTTGCCAGGTTGAAGTACAAGAATATCGGAATATTGATCACCGACCACAACGTAAATGAAACATTGTCCATCTGTGATCGCGCTTACCTGCTGATCGAAGGAAAAATATTCAAGCACGGAACTGCGGAAGAGCTCGCGGCTGATGAGAAAGTCAGAAGGCTGTACCTGGGACGGAATTTCGAATTGAAACGAAAAGATTATCTGCATGAAGAGGCGCTTCGGAATGTGAGCGAGGACGACAAAATCAATCACATGCTCCGGTCCGTGCAATATTGCCTGGAAGAAACCGATCGGGTGATGAATGACTATATCAGTTGGAATGATTACTCGGGAGCGGTAGACGCCGTTTTGGGAGCCATCGGAGTGTCGAACGGTATCAATGTGGCAGAACCCGACCGGTTAACCGACTATTGTAGATTCCTGGATGAATGCAAGATGGCTGTGTATGATTTTGCCCGGAATAAAAATGATCAGTCGCTGATGGACCGGGTGGCGGCTATTCCCACACCTGTATTCGGAAATGTAAGCCCTGCGTTCAAGCCGGGTGAGCATTCTTCAGCCGGCGGCCAGATCAACTTTTCCGAAGCAAATCTTCGGGAGAGACTGCAAGAACTCAGATCTGCCTTGCAAAAACTCCACGCCATTCTGGAAAACCCTGAATGGGATGAAGTGTATTCTCAATAAATCAAGCCTAAGCCGAAATCATGAATCTGAAAGTTATAGCTTTTGACGCAGATGATACCTTGTGGGTGAACGAGCCTTATTTCCGTGAAACGGAAGAGCATTTTTGTTCGCTGCTGGAAGACTACCTCCCTCATCACTCGGTACAGAAAGAGCTGTTCCGGATGGAAATGCAGAATCTCCCTTTATATGGATACGGTATCAAAGGATTCATGCTTTCGATGATCGAAACTGCCCTGCAGGTATCGGATAAAACTGTTCCGTTATCGGTAATCGAAAAAACAATCGAGTACGGAAAAAATCTATTGGCGAAACCCATCGAAATGCTGGATGGAGTAGAGGAAGTTCTCACCGCCCTGAAATCCAGGTACCGGCTGGTCGTGGCGACCAAGGGCGATTTGCTGGATCAGGAAAGAAAATTGAAGAAATCGGGCCTGGAGTCTTATTTCCATCACATTGAGATCATGAGCGACAAGAAGGAAGCTGATTACCAGAAGCTGATCCGTCATCTCGACATACCACCATCGGCTTTTATGATGTTAGGTAATTCTCTAAAATCTGACGCATTGCCGGTTCTCGCCATTGGCGGTCATGCGGTTCATATACCATATCACATTACCTGGGACCATGAAAAAGTGGAACATCCGATAGAGCATGAGCGTTTTCGGCAGGTAAGCAGCATTCGCGAAGTGCTGTCATTTCTCTAGTCTGACATAGATCCGTTTTATATCTTGCTATTATGAAATTTTCACAGTTGCCAAAGGTGGAACTACACCTGCATCTTGACTGCTGCCTAAGCTACAAAGTAGCAAGCCGTATAAAGCCTTCCCTCTCGTGGGAAGAATACCGCGAGTCATTTATCGCGCCACCCAAGTGTACCGACCTGGCCGATTATATTTCAAGAGCTATTAAAGGTTTTGAGTTGATGCAAACAGCGGAACAGTTGAAATGGGTTACACTGGATCTGTTTGATCAACTGAAAGAAGACCAGGTGATTTATGCCGAACTCAGGTTTGCTCCTCTGCAACATACTTACCAGGGGCTTTCTGCTACCGAGGTGGTGCAGGCGGTGCTCGAAGCAACCAATGAAGGCGTATCGGCTACCGGTGTCGAAGCAAGGATCATTTTGTGTACGCTGAGACATTATTCGGAGAAGCAAAGCCTTGAAACCGTTCAACTCGTCGAACAATTCAAAGGAACCAGGGTAGCAGGTTTTGACATAGCCGCGGACGAGGCCGGGTTCCCGATTACTGAACATTTATCCTCCTTTCAGTGGGCTCATCAGCATCATATCTGTTGTACCGCTCATGCCGGTGAAGCAAAAGGCGCGGAAAGCGTCTGGGAAACCCTTGAGCATTTTCGCCCTTCCCGGATTGGTCATGGTGTGAGGAGTATAGAAGATCCCCGACTCATAGACCATCTCATCAACAATCAGATTCACCTGGAAGTCTGTCCTACCAGTAATATCCAGGTCAATGTATTTGATGCCATGAAAGACCATCCGGCGGAACGGCTTTTTCGGGCAGGTGTGTCGATGAGTATCAATACCGATGCCCGTACGATCTCAGATACTACGCTGACAAAAGAATATGAGATAATGAAGGATTATTTCCAATGGCAACATCGGCATTTCCTGCATTGCAACCTGGAAGCCATCAGTCATGCTTTTATCGATGAAGAGCTTAAAACATCATTAAAAAGCAGGTTGATGGAGGCTTATCGGCCTTTTATTTGAAAACAAACCCCGGTACGGCATAGTTTTTAGACAGAGATAAACCGGAATTCATTTCAATTCTTTACTTTGCCATCATCGAATGAAAATACTCTCGCCTGCCATATCATCCCTTGCCCGCCTTCGAATGTGGAGAATAGAAGGATGGAGAAATCATCCGGTAGATTCACAGCGAGAAGTGCTGCAGGACCTGGTGACCTCTGCCCAATACACAGAATTTGGCCGCAAGTATCATTTTTCCAAGCTATTCAACCTGCGGGCATTCAAACAGGCAGTTCCCATCCAGGAATATGACGATATCAAGCCGTATATACAGAGAATTCTCGATGGTGAACAGAATGTACTTTGGAATACACCGATTCACTGGTTTGCTAAAAGCAGCGGAACTACCAGCGACAAAAGCAAGTTTATACCGGTGAGTGATGAAAGCCTGGAGGATTGTCATTACAAGGCAGCCAAAGACGTGTTGACGCTCTATTATAATTTTAACCCGGATTCAGATCTGCTCACCGGGAAAGGGCTGGTAATTGGCGGAAGTCATACGGTTCACCAGTTAAATACCGAAGCCCATTACGGCGATCTGAGTGCAGTACTCTTACAGAATTCTCCTTTCTGGGGTCACTGGATCCGCACGCCAGACCTCCGCATAGCCCTGCTGGACGAATGGGAGAACAAGATCGAACAACTCGCGAATAATACCATCAACGAGAACGTGACTTCAATCTCTGGTGTGCCAACCTGGACTTTAGTCCTGTTCCGCTATATTCTTGAACTCACCGGTAAAAAGCATATACACGAAATTTGGCCGAATCTCGAATTGTTCATTCATGGAGGCGTTTCATTTGTTCCCTATAAGGAACAGTTCCAAAAGCTGATTGGAAAGGACATCAACTACCTGGAGATGTACAATGCCAGTGAAGGATTCTTTGCCGCACAGGACAAACCGGGTGAAGATGGCATGTTGTTGTTTACCGATCACGGCATTTTCATGGAGTTTATGCCCATTGAAGAATACGGTAAGTCGAACCCGCAAACCATCGGCCTGCAGGATGTAGAGTTGGGAAAACAATATGCCCTGGTCGTTTCAACCAATGGCGGGCTTTGGCGATACCTGGTAGGAGATACGGTTACCTTTACGACCCTTCAACCATATCGCATCCGGGTGAGCGGAAGACTTAAACATTATATCAATGCCTTTGGGGAAGAAGTCATTGTGGACAATACAGACAAGGCAATTGCGACCGCCAGTGAAAAAACCGGGGCAATAGTAAACGACTATACGGCCGCGCCCGTATACTTTGCGGAGGGCTCCAATGGTGCGCATGAGTGGCTCATCGAATTCGAAAAAGAACCTCGAAACGTTGATTCTTTTGTCCGTGAACTGGATGCCGCTCTCAAATCGGTCAACAGCGATTATGAAGCCAAACGACACAAAGACATTGCTCTTAGACTCCCGGTTGTTCACGCCCTACCCAAAGGGGTATTCGCCAAATGGCTAAAGACAAAAGGCAAGCTCGGCGGACAGCACAAGGTTCCCCGGCTAAGCAATGAGCGCAAGTATATTGAAGAGATCATGCAACTTACCCACTCGGTATAAGGGATAAATTCCCTTTATTTGCACTCACATTCTATTTTCACATCAAAAACCGCAATATGAAATTACTGCAAGGTAAAACCGCGATTGTGACAGGTGCTGCCAGGGGAATCGGAGAAGCGATTGCTTTGAAATTCGCTGAGCATGGCGCCAATGTAGCTTTCACCTATGTGAGCGAAAGCAGCGCCGCCAAAGCGCAATCGCTGGAAGCCCGGTTGCTTGAAATGGGAGTGAAAGCAAAAGCCTACCGCAGCAATGCCGGCGAATTCGCGCAATGCGAGTCTTTTGTAGCGGATGTATTGAAAGAATTCGGAACCGTAGATATCTGTGTAAACAATGCAGGGATTTCAAAAGACAACCTGCTGCTGAGGCTTCAGCCGGAACAATGGGATGAAGTGATCAGGGTAAACCTCAATAGTGTTTTTTATATGACCAAACAGGTGATCAAGCCCATGATGAAAGCCCGCAGTGGCAGCATCATCAATATGAGTTCGATCATCGGTGAAACCGGTAATGCAGGTCAGTCGAGCTATGCCGCCAGCAAAGCAGGTATCATCGGTTTTACAAAAAGTGTGGCCAAGGAACTGGGAAGCAGAAACATTCGCTGTAATGCCATCGCCCCCGGTTTTGTTGAAACCGATATGACAAGCTACCTGAAAGAAGGGGAAGGAGCGGAAAAATACAAAGCCGGCATTCCCCTTGGCAGATTCGCCAGCGCCGAAGATATTGCCAATACCACTCTCTTCCTCGCGTCCGACTGGGGCTCGTACATCACCGGACAGACCATTAGTGTTTGCGGTGGGTTGAATATATGAGTTTATCGTTTATCGTTTATGGTTTCACGTTGCATGTGATAACGAAATGCCGACTGAAAAAAAAGATAGTACGATCCACGCAAAGTAAGTTGTATGTCTGAAGCCTTTAATGAATTATCGTGAAACGATAAACCATAAACGACAAACTCCCTACACCACCACTTTCTTTTTTCTCTTCTTCATCAGTTCATAGAGTTTGGAGTGTTTGGCGAATGTGTAATGTGCCTGTTTTCGGGCGATGATCCAGCCGTTTTTTCCATTGAGCAGACCCAGCCGTAGAATATAATCATGAAAAAAAGCCCAGGCGGGATTGAATAATATTCTCAAACGGTTCGTGCTCTTTCCTGCTCTGCATCGGGCTTCGGCTGCTATAGAGCTGAATCGCTCATTTTGCCGGTCGTGTTCGAGAACAGTATGATAAGAGTAATGTAGTATTTCACCTTTCAAATGACCGATGCTGGATGTTTCTTCCAGTATAATCCGGTCGTGTGGATCCAATCCGCCCCAGATGGCTTTGTGACGATTGAATAATCTCAGCTTTCGATCCGGATACCAGGTCCCGAATCGAATGAATTGCCCACAATAATTCGCACAACGGTTCATCGTGTATCCATCATGCCTGAATCCATATTTTTCTCTCTGGATCAGCAGTCGCAACTGATCGTCAATCGCTTCGTCGGCGTCGAGACTTAATACATAGTCATGACTGGCCAGCTCCAGCGCTTTGTTTTTCTGCGAGGCGTATCCTGTAAAAGGAGCTGAAAAAACACGGGCATCCATCGCTCTTGCAATTCTTATGGTGTTGTCGGTTGAGAATGAATCCAGCACAATGATCTCATCGGCGATGCCGGAAACAGATGCAATGCAACGCGCGATATTTTGTTCTTCATTGTAGGTGATGATGACTACTGATAGTTTATCCATGATTTCACTTTTTCCTGTTCACAAATGGTTAAATTGATCGGTTATTGGTATGCGTATTTTACCTTTGTATCAAATAATAACCGAATGGCTGGGTCTGGCGTAAAGGCAGAAAAAATTCTGCCGGTTTTAACTGTGATAATGATTGGTGGTTGGTGGGTGCCATGGCCAGAATTCATCAATGTGTTATTAACCGCAGGAGTTGTAATCCTGTCAATTTTCATTGGAAGAACTTCTGTCCGGTCGGGATTGTTCTCAAGCAGGCCATTCCTTTTAGGAATGTTGTTGTTTTTTGCCTGGTTGCTGATTAGCGTTGCGTTGTCATCTGATAAGTCTGCTGCTTTTCGCGCATTGGATCCGCGACTTCCCTTGCTTTATTTCCCCATCAGTATCGGATTGCTATCTATCGATAAGAAAGAAAAGGATCAATGTTTGCAATGGATGGCTTATGTTATTACCATCGTTTGCGCAGCCTGTATGATTTATTCAGTGTATCGCGCCGTTCAATTTCACGATACGGCCTACCTGTACAACGATGCGTTTTCACAATTGACTGGTCAGCAATCCATATATCTGTCTTTGCTCGTCAATTTTTCTATCTATATCACAGCCTCCCATCTCTTTTTACACGACCAGCCCCGAAATCAATCTTTGCTGAATGCTTTCTGTCTCGTTCTGTTGTTTGCAAGCAGTTTTCTGCTGGCCAGCCGTACACTGATGATAATACTCTATGTTGCCACCCTTGTCTTTCTATTATACTATGTAGTAGCCAGAAAGAAATACCTCGAAGGGCTGAGCCTGTTCATGGCACTCGGCCTGGGATTATTTCTGGCAACCCGGTTTTTTCCTTCTACTTTCAATCGTTTCAGGGAGTTGGCCTATGCAGAATATCGATATGAAAACAATGGCCCCGAAAGTCATTACAACATGGAGGTTACAGCCGATCAATGGAATGGCGCCAATCTTCGCAAGGCGCTTTGGCAATGCGGATGGGATTGTTTTAGGCAAAGTCCCTTGACTGGTGTTACATTGGGAGACAAAAAGACGCGTCTGATGTCTGTTTATGAACAGAGAAAATTCCAATTCGCCCTTCGAACCGAAAGAAATGTTCATAACAATTACCTCGACATACTCCTCGGAACGGGTATTGTTGGATTGATTCTCTTTTTGGTTTCCTGGCTGCTGATTCCGGCCTGGATGCTGAGAAAAGAAAAGGATTGGCTCGCCCTGCTGATGCTCGGCACGCTTTCGATTGCCATGGTAACAGAAAACTATTTTGACAGAAGTCTCGGCGGGATGATCGTTGGATTTTTTGTTCCCTTCCTGCTGACGGGCACCCGGATTTCCACCATTCAAAGAACTAGGTAAAACTGTCTACTGGTTATCTTCCAGGTACAGTTCTATGGCTTTTTCGGTATCACCGAAATATTTCAACTCTCCATTTTTCATGAAGCCAGCCCGGTGACAATACTGCCGGATAACTTCCATGCTATGACTGACCAGGATAACAGTTTTACCCTGTATCCACGAGCTTTCAAACACCTTGACTGCTTTTTCCTGGAATTTAACATCGCCTACCCATTTTTCATGAAGCCAGCCCGGTGACAATACTGCCGGATAACTTCCATGCTATGACTGACCAGGATAACAGTTTTACCCTGTATCCACGAGCTTTCAAACACCTTGACTGCTTTTTCCTGGAATTTAACATCGCCTACTGCGAATACCTCGTCGAGAAACATGATATCTGCACCGGCGTTCACTGCTATCGAGAAACCCAGGCGGGCCACCATGCCCGAGGAGAAGAATTTAATTTTTGTATCCACAAACTCGCGTAGCTCGGCAAAGTCGATGATCTTGTCGAAAATGGCGTCCACTTCTTTTATTTTCAGACCGAGTACCGAAGCCGATACGTAAATGTTTTCTCTTGCTGTCAGTTCGTGACTCATTCCCACACCCAGGTTCATCAGCATGGTTGAACCGTTTATCTTGAGAAAGCCGGTATCAGTTGGATAAACTCCGGCCAATAGTTTAACCAGGGTAGACTTGCCACAACCATTTCGGCCTAAAAAGCCAATACATTCACCTTTTTTTACATCCAGGCTGATCATTTTAACAGCCTCCACTTCTTTTCTCCTGGGAGGATTAAACAGGTTGAACAGTCGATGTTTCACTGTGTTGTGACTGTCTTCGGAGATACGAAAGGTCTTGCTGATATTTTTCGCGCTTAACGCAATAGTTGGTTGCATAGAGTTATAGTTTTTCCGATGCTTTTGAACCCAGTTTCTTAAGTGTTACCATTCCAATCAATAATAGAAAAATGCTGTAGCTGAGATCCCAGCAAAACATTTGTATGTCGGGAGGCTGGTGTTCCATCATCACTCTTCGCGCATTGATAACTATTCCTGAAATAGGATTTAGATAATCGAAGGCGGGCAATGCATCGCGGAATGTTTGCAGATTATACAATATGGGAGAAAGGAAGAACAGGCAGGTTGTCAACACCTGCCAAACCTGTGAAATGTCCTTAGCAATGATATAGAGATTGGATAGTATCAGGGATACACCCAGCGAGAGTATAAAAAGTGTTAGAAAAATGGGTAAGATCCACCAGTTATACCACGAAACACCGAGACTTTCCTTTTCGATGAACTGGTAGTATAACAGGAACATGGCAAAGTTGAAAAAGAAACCAATGGCGTTGCTGAGCAGGGTGGAAATATAAATTTCCATCTTGTTCATGTTACTGTAGTCGTATAGGTATTTTTTTACCCTTAGTATCTGAATCGTTCCTAGTGTTGATTCTACAAAAAAATTCCAGAGAATCAATCCAATAAACAGAAAAGAAGCAAAGGCGGGAACTTTCGACTTCATGATAATCTTGAACACTACATAGTAAATCAGGATGTCCATGATAGGCTTTAGCAATGCCCAGAAAAGACCTAGTTTGTTTTCGTAATAACGAAGTTTGAATTCGATTTTCGCCAGAAGCCAGATTCGTTCGAGTTTGTTAGATCTCCACAGACCCCCCATCGACGCTTTTAATTCCATTATTATCTGTTTTTTACTTGTTTGTATAAACGGTAAGCTAATTGTCTTGCCAGCCGGTTTTTCTTTAGCATCATTTTCAACCTTTCTTTCACTTTTCCGCTAATGGCTACTCCTCCGATTTGAAGTGTGTAATCCTGTTCAACTGTTGGATTGTCGAAATTCAGTCCACTGCCATTTGCAAGAAGCAGCTGCGTAATCTCAAAGCCGTATCTGCTGTAAAGTGTCCGGTGACTCTCCCCAATCAGCCGGTTGAGGTGGAGCTGCTTTACTTTAGTAAATGCTCTTGACATTGAATTTTTTCGAACCCTGTAGTTAAACAGCGGTTCTGGAAGAACAACTCCTCTGTAATTTTTCTCTACGAGACTGATTACGCTTTCCCAGTCTTCCATTCCGTAAGTCATTTGCTTTTTATTCAGCCCGGCTTGCAGGAATGCTTCTTTTTTGTACACCAGGGCACTGCTGTTGATCATATTATGCACCAGCAGGTATGGAGGCTCCGGGTTGAAGGTGGGCCAGATTCCTTTCGACATTCCGAAATACTGAGCCCAGCATCCCACAAAAAAAATATGTTCATTTTCTTCCAGTACGCTGATCGATTTAGTGTAATAGCCCGGATCAACCGTGTCATCGGCATCAAGAAAAGCCAGGTATTCGCCATTGGCATGCATGGCTCCATAATTTCTGGCCAGGGCCAGTCCTTCATTGTGCTTATGGAGGACTTTTACGGGGAACCGTTTTTCAAGTTCAATCAGCTTTTCGATGCTAGCGGGATCATTACTTCCATCATCAATTATTAAAACTTCCACTTTCCTGTATTCAGCATTCAGAATGGATTCAATCGTTTCCTGAATAAATTCTGCCATATTATAGTAGGGTATGACAACGGAAAGTAATCCAACGTTGTCTGAATTATTTACCCTTGGTAATAAGGGCGGCTCTCCCAGTGGATGAGTAAAAGTAATTTTCCGTTTAGTTGACGATGACCTGAAGTAATCACGAATAATTTTTATCTTTTTCTCGTAAATAATTTCAGGAGAACACAATTGTCTAACGGATTGAATGGCTTTATGAGCAATTTGTTCGAGTTCTGCCTTGGATTTTCTTAGTATCAACCTCAGCTTGTTCTCAAAATCTCCATGCACTTCATGATCAAACAGGAATCCGTTGTATCCGTCGATCAGTATTTCTCTTTGACCGCCCTGAACTGAAGCCAGCACGATCTTTCCTGCACACATGGCTTCAAGTACGGTATAAGGTAAATTGTCGAAGAGGCTGGCCACAATGACCACCTGTGCCTCCCGAATTTTTTTATGCGCTTCTTCCGGAGGAAGATCACCGTCAAACACCAATAGACCTTCCTCTATAAACCGGCTGTATTTTTTTTGCAGCAGATCACCCATTGATTCTCCTTCGGGATGAAACAGTTGTTGTACACCACCAATGATGTGCAATGGATGATTGAATCCGTCTTCCCACAGGCGAGAAAAATAGTTGAGCAATTCAAAACTCCCCTTGAGAGGAGACAGTTTGCCGAAACTGACGATATAATTTTCCCGGTAACCGATTGAGGGTTCATTGTTCAGTTCTATGGGATTTGGAAGATAATGCTCTTCCACTTTTTCCCAGCACATTCTCTTTTTTGCTTCTTTCACAAAATAGCGACTGGGGGATATTAGCAAATCTGCCTGCCTGATACTTGACTTTTCCATTTCACCTGTCCAGTACTGCGGGAACTCATATATCGGAACATGATTATACTCCAGGCAGAGAAAGGATGGGGCGTGGCAGGTAATAAGTATGGAAAGGTCTTTAAACCCTTTATAACCCAATGCCTTGAATTGTTGCACATAATAGGCAATAGCCTGGTATTCCTGTGATTCAAGTATGTCAGGAACTGATTCCAGTTCGATGTATTTTTTAACGATGGCAGCATAGCTGTAACTTACCCTTGCCTGGTAACCGAGTGCTTCTCCTTCCCTGGATAGATATGGAGAAAAACGTATCACCCGAATGCCTTCCTGGTAGTTGACTTTTTCCTCTGATATACTTATATCACAAAGAAAAACGGTCACTTCATGGCCCCTGGTCTGCAACATTCTGGAAGTATACCAAACATAAGTGCCAATACCTCCGCCAAATTGCGGAGGGAACTCAGTGGTAAGAATCCAGTATCTTCTCAATCGTTCACTCATCTTTCCAGCATTATGATATGGTGGCCGCTTCCAACCGCTCTTTAAGTAATGGGATATATGTCGAAGCTATTTTCCCCGACTTAATGGCTTTTTGCAAACACCAGTTTTTCCCTTTTATCATTAGCGACTTATCTCTCGCCATTGAATCCATCCTGACACGGTAATAGGCAAGACCCTCCCTGATGAAAGAATACTTGGGTCGCATAGCTGCCACATATATATGAAAGAGCCAGTCCTCATGATTGGGTAATTCCTCATCGAACCGAATACCGTTAAGAACCTGTTTCCTGAATAAAAAGCAATGGACCGGAATCGACAGGTCCAGTTCCCAGTTCTTGATCAGGTCTGCCAAAGGATCCTGTGTCAGTTCCACCCGGCTGTAGGTCCAGGTATTGCTTTCATTCCCGTCTTCAAAACACAGATAGGGTGTATAGGATACTTCGATTGACTTGTCGAGTAACATTGCATAGACCTGCCCGATCAATTTATCTTTCGAAAGCAGATCGTCGGCATCGAGAAACTGAACCAGATCGCCGCGGCTCTGCTGTAAACCAACATTGCGGGTATTGCCGAGACCACCATTTTTTTTATGCAGATAACGAACCTGCGGAAATTGATTTGCCAGCAACTGGGCCACTTCTTCCGTATTGTCGGTGCTTCCGTCGTTGATGAGGAGGATTTCAACATGGGGATAATTCTGCAGAAGAACAGACCGCACAGACGAGTTGAGATAACGAGCCTGGTTGTAACAGGGAATGATAACGGATACTTTAAGAGAATGAGCAAGCCCTTTTCGAATGATATCGATATGAGTAGTAAAAAATTGCCGGAAGGAAGGGTCTTTGAAAGATTGAACCCAGCTCCACATGGCTGCTTCTGCCTTTTCATTGGAATACCCTGTTGATTCCGGATGAAACACCTCAACGCCATCATCTATCACGCAAAGGAGGTCTTTTTTCCGGCTGAAATAGCCTTTGCCTACATCCAGCCCCCAACCAAACTTGTTAACCGACAGATCTACCGGAAGCATTTCATCCAGTACTTTCAGTGAGGCCAGGAAAATAAACCCCTCTGTAAATGGAACAGCTCGAAATCCCTTGCCGAATTCCCTTTTGCAGAATGTATGACTTCGACCAGATGAGGCGGGTGAATAAACACCAATACCTTCTAATCGACTTTTCTCAAGGTTGTCGACCATTTTTTTAATTTCCTTTCTTTCAAATACCACATCAGAACATACCATGAGCAAATAGTCGTAACCAGCCTCCCTGGCCATTCGATAAGAGTGATTGAGTAGCCCGGAGTAATAAACATTGCCAAGAGCCACATAGTAAGGCTCTTTTTTATCCGAGCCGGAATCCAATACAACAGTGTCAAAATAAAGGGAAAGGTCCTGTCGTAAGGCAGCGGCATTTTCGTTGCAATTATGATTGACTATCGAACAAAAGATTCTTTTGGTAAACTCTGTAGATGTGGCAGCCTTCTTTATTTTGTGAAACCCCTGCTTTTTGCGGGCTATTAAGCCAAGCTTGTTTATTTTTTGCAGCACCCTGTCTTTTAGAATTCCTGCCAATGCTCTTTTTTCAAAGGTGGCCTGGTACCACTGGACAGCCTGCCATAGAGATCTTACTTCCTGTTGAATTTGCTGGGATTCCAACATGTGATTGTCCCGGATCGATTGAAGAGCCCGTTTGGAGGAAGAGGCCTCGTTTTCCCAGTGATGAACCGATTTCTTTGCCTGGTCGAGTTCATCCATCAGTTGGGCGGCGCGTTGCCGTAGTGCCAGAATATTCTCATCCTGTTTTTGGCGAAGTGTTGCCTGTTCTGATACCAGAACCTGTTTTTCCTTTTCCTTCCTGGCTAATAACAGCTTCAACTCCTCCAGCTGGCTGGTAAGCGAACTCTTTTCTGTTTCATATTTCCGGAGTAGTTGCGTTAATTCCTGTAGCTGCGTTTCAACCTGCGAAAGCCGCTCGCCTTTCTGACGGTGTAGTTGTAATTCCTGATCGTACCGGGTTACTGTTGTTTGTAAATGAGACAGCTTTTCTTTCAATACTGCCGACTCAATTTTTTTGTCATTCAATTCTTTCCAGGCATTCAGCAGGGACCGTTTATTTGAATCGGCTTCTTCTGCTGCCTTATGGTATTCTTTTTTGCTGGTTTCCAGTTGGGAAGTCAGTTGTTGAAGCAAAGCCTGTTTTAGGTCCAGGTCATGCTCCAGCTTCACCAATGCTGATTTAAGTTCAAATTCTCCGAATAATTGTTCCTGTTGTTGCCGGAGTAAACGACCCAGATCCTGTAGTGTCTTTTCCTTCTCAATCAGCTGGGCCGAAAGGTTTTCAACCAGAATGCGGGAGATGCTGAATTTGTATGCGGCAGCATCGCTATTTTTTCCCGGGTTATTACTCGAATTGTTGAGTTCCCGGTTAAGCTCATCAATGATATGAAGAAGGGTTGGTTTATCCAGCCAGGTTCTGGCCCAGAGATGGATGGCCATCGTTTGTGGATAGATGTGTTTTGACCAATCGGACAGTTTATAGGCTTCCGAATAATGGATCGGGTAGAAATATTCCCTGGGATATAATGTCAGATCTTCCAGCTGTTGAAACCCATACCGCGTAAGGTTTCGTTCTTGCTGAAGCAGGGAAGTAGTAAGCCGTGGGGAAGATTGATTGGCTTCTTCGGTGCCATCAAATTCAAGTAACAGCTTATCATGCATTTTGCTGATAAATGGATGATTTTTCTCTGCACCGCAGATGGCATTGTTTACCCAGAAAAGGTCGGTGTCCGGGGAGCCTTCTTCAAAGCCGAAAAAGCACCGGTTTTCACAAAGAGTATCCAGTGGCTTAACCAGTTTCATATCGGTATCAAGATAGATGCCGCCCATCTCACGAAGGGCATGAAGCCTGACCAGGTTGCTTAAGTTGGCATATCTTTTTTCTGCCATTGCTTTTTGCAGGTATGGCAGTTCCATCGGGCTGTTGCTTTCATTCCATTGCAGGATGGTCCAGTCCGGGTGTAATTCTTTCCATTCCTTGATCAATTGCCGGCTTTCGTCCGGAATTTCTGCTGGCCCAAACCAGCAATAATGAATGATTTTTGGGATCACTATGGGCGATTTAAAAGCGGGTTCTTATTTTCTAAGCAGTTTTTCCTTGATAGTTCCGAGTAAACTGCGGGTTTCATAGGTTCTTTTATACCATTCTATATCCTGCTGCAATCGCTCTATGTCGAATAATAGTTTGTTAACCAGTTGCCGGTTTCCTTCCACTCTTTTTCTGCTTTCCGCAATCTGCTCATTCAGTTGAAGAATGGTTTTATTTTTTTCATCATTCAGAAAACGAAGGTTGTCGATTTCCGACTCCTGCTTTTCAATCTGTTTCTGTTTGGTACTGATTTCTTTCTGCAAGGTTTGATTGATGTTTTGCAGAATATCTTTCAGTGCTTCTATTTGCTCCACATTTATCTCCACTTTATTCATAGCTTTTGGAAAGTTTGGTCTATCTCTCTACGATCCTGTACGACCCAGGTAAAGAGAGCGGTACGAATTGAAATTGATGGCACGGTTGAAGCGCGTTTCACAAATTTCTTTCGAATATTCTCCCATCACCTCTAGCATTTCCCGATTGTTATAATATTGCAGGATTTTACAAACAGCCTCCTGCCGGGATTTAAACAAATCGCCGTGTACACCTGAGGCCAATATGTCAGTATTTCCGTTGCATTGACTGAGCAAAACCGGTTTTTTTACCGACAATGCTTCCAGCACTGCGAAGGACAGCCCTTCATAAATGGAAGTTGACAGGTACATGTCTGCCTTTTCCAGCCAGTCTCCGGCGTCTTTTTCTTCCAACCAACCTGTAATGGTAATATTGGGGGATTGAAGTGTTGAGCGCCATTCACCATCGCCGATCCATATAAAACGGATATCGGGCATGTCGGAGAAATACTCGGCAATCTGGTTAAACAACAGCGGGTTTTTCTGGTCGGCTATGCGCCCGCTGGTGACGATTGTAAACTGCTCTCCCCTGTCTGGAAAGGACTTTGTTTCCCGGATATTTACAGAGTTGTTAATGTATTCTGCTTTCACCCCAATTTTCTGATAGGCTTCCATCTCTGATTCGGAACAGCAGACTACCGTACCTCCCAACTGATGACCCACTCTTTCGAGTGTTGAATAAACCAAACGGCTAAACGAATTACGGGCAGCGAGAAAGGAGGCTCCGTTTGGCGTGTACAAAACCTTTCGAATACCTGTCATTCGGCAGGCCAGCCGACCCAGGAAACCACTTTTAGACGAATGAAGATGCACGGCATCTATATAGTTGCTTTTTTTCAGGCGTTTCAGGATAGTAACCAGTTCTGTCAGTGCCCGCGTGTCCTTAACAGGATGAATCGCCCGTTGGGCAGAATGCCAGCGAACGAACCTTACATTCAATCCCTTAAATGTTTTCTTTACCTCACTTGCTTTACTGAGATCTGCCCGCTCTCCATGAACAATTAAATGGCAATCCGATGGCATGGATTCTGCCAGAAGTCTCACAAAAACAGCGATACCAGATACAAAAGGTTCAACGATGTGAACTATAGTCATGGATATTTCGATTTCATCGTAAAACCGTTAGTATTACCCGAAATATTTGAATAAGCAGTAATATATCATTAACGGATATACGATAATGTAAAATTAGAACATCTATGGCAGGCAATAAATTATTTTTGACAAGTGTGCAGATTCAGGCGTTGCACGTGTCAAATCTTTTTTTTGATTTCAATTTGATAACCCAGGAGTAAGGTGTAACCATTAGCAGCATCATTTTAACAATACCTTTTAGTTTTGGTATACCGCTGGAGAACTTTTTCACAATCATCAGACGCGATCTCAATTGTTTTTTTCGATGATGCATGGAGATACCTTCCGGGTTAAATTCGCAGGTAACGAGTGCCTCGGGGAAAATATAAGCCTCACTGATCAAGGTCATCTTCCAAAACAGCTCATAATCTTCCGCATGAGGATAGTCGTAAGAATATAAACCCGTTTGACCAAGAAGGGAGAACCGGAACATAACGGTGGGATGGATAAAGACATTTCGGTAAGGAAGCGCTGAAAGGATGTCTTTATGGAATTCCGGAGTGGTGTATATATAATATATATCGCCTTTTTTGTTTGCGAAAGTACACCAGGACGCAACCAGACCTGTTTCGGGATGCGAATCCAGGTATTCCGCCTGTCGTATGAACCTTTCCGCTGTACAAACATCACCACAGTCGAGCCGGGCGACGAATTTCGTATCCAGGTTTGCGGCCATCCATTGCAACCCTGCATTCATGGCCGCAGTAATACCGGCATTCGCAGGCAAACGAACAACCGTTGTGGGAAACGGGGACCTGATTTCCGAGGCTTCAATGGGCTGTACACTTCCATCATCCACTACCAGTATATGAAGGTTCTTATTATACTGAATACTGCTGATGGATCTTTTCAACCCTTCCAGGTTATTATAACAGGGGATCAACACACAAACGTCCGCCGATGGTAATGACTTCACGATAATTTGATTCCTTTAATCTTTATATAGTAATGCCAAAGAAGGTAAGTAGCCACAGACCGGTAAGGGCGCCAGGGTTCAGCAACAGCTAAGAGTTCTTCCCGGGTTACTCTACCTTCTAATCCTTTGACAACTTTGAGGGCATTAACCATTGCAAGATCGCCCAAAGGAAAAATATCGCATCTTTTTAAAACAAATAAAAGGTAAATGTCTACAGTCCAGTCTCCTATACCCTTTACCTGCTTTAAAGTATGCCTGATATTTTCTTCCGGCAATTCAATTAATTGATCGAAAACAATTTTTTTATGCAGAATGTGATGGGCGAGATCGCGGGCATAGACTGTTTTTTGACGGCTGAAGTAACAGGCCTTCATCTCGTCGTCGGTCAACCGAAGCAGGTTCTCCGGGGTAATTTCTCCGATATAGTCCTGCAGTTTCAGAAAAGCGGCGCGGGCGGAGGCCAGTGAAACCTGTTGTTCGAGTATGATATGAATAAGAGTGGCAAAGCCGGGTGGACGATTCCATACCGGGGGATATCCGTAATCCGCTATGATTTTGTTAAGGTCGGGGTCTATGGACCCCAGCTGGTCACAGAGGCCGGCATGATTGCGGTCATCAAAAGTCAGGATCATTTCTTCTTGAACTTTTCTATGGCAGCCCTGGTAAAATCGCTTAAAACCAACCGGCCACTGATAGCAGCTCTTTCCAGTAAAAGCTGGTCCCAGTTTTCTGTTCCTTTCCAGAAAATCTTTTTCATATCGGCCATTGCCTGGGGGTTTGAATGGGCAAGATTATCTGAAAGTCTTCTCACGGCTTCGTCAAGGCCGTTAAGATCGGAATGAAGTTCAGCAAACAATCCTTTTTTTCGTGCCCAATCGGCATTTCTCCACATACTGGCGTCTATGGCCAGTTGAGAAAATGCGCTGAGTCCGATCTTACGTTCAATGGCGGGACCAACGACAAAAGGCCCGATGCCAACAGCCAGTTCGCTTAATTTAACATCTGCAGATTCGAGTGCAATGGAGTAGTCTGCGGCGGCTGCAATACCCACGCCACCTCCGACACATTTTCCCTGAATTCTTGCAATGACCAACTGGGGACATTTTCTGATCGCATTGATTACATGAGCAAATCCACTGAAGAATCGAAGTCCCTCGGTTTCATTCCTGATGGCAACCAGTTCATCGAAAGAGGCGCCAGCGCAAAATGCTTTCTCGCCGGCAGACCTGATCACAATCACACGTGTGTCTTCATCGTTTCCCGCCCCATGAATGGTTTGTGCCAGTTTTTCGAGTATGGCGGAAGGGAGGGAATTGCTTTGAGGATGAAAAAACTCAATGGTAGTCACTCCCTGGTGAAATGCTGATGTAACATAGGCTTCCATAGCCGTTCAGTTTGAATGATGAATGAATAGAGCCATTGCCCGCAAAATTATTAAATAAGATTCCGGTATCAGGCACCTTTCCTGGCCACCATGGTTAAAATAGTAGCGACCCCGGTTATCTCCTCTGTTTCGTCGATAAATTCAACGAGCCACTTTACAATTCCACGGGGGATATCAGTGGGTTCTTTCTGATCCTGCGGAATCTTTTCCTTACAGGTAAACCGAATATGAAGAGAAGAACCGGGATAAACAGGCTTGGTAAACCTCAATTCGTCGATGCCATAGTTGAGTAAAACCGGATTCTTTTCATAGCTGTCTACAAATAACCCGGCTGCGATGCTCATGATCAGGTAGCCATGCGCAACCTGACGTTCGAACATGGTGCCTGTGAAATCTGTATTGGTGAGGTGCGCATAAAAATGATCGCCGCTCAGATCAGCAAACTGGTTGATGTCTTCCGCCGTGATGGTTCGTTTGTCGGTTACAATCTGGTCTCCGATAACCAGTTCTTCGTAATATTTTTTAAAAGGATGCACGCCCGGGTCTTTGCCTTTCGCATACTGGTGATACACCTGTGTGATTTCGGTAAGCGTACCGGGAGAGCCCTGCACGGCTGTGCGCTGCATGTAATGTTTCACTCCGCGGAGGCCTCCCATTTCTTCTCCGCCTCCCGCGCGACCGGGTCCGCCATGTACGAGCAGGGGAAGCGGTGACCCATGACCGGTACTTTCCTTTGCACAATCTGCATTCAATACCAGTATGCGTCCATGATGGCTGGCTGCGCCCAGCACAAATTTCCGGGCGATCTGATCATTGCCGGTAACGATGGAAGAACACAAAGAACCTTTACCTTTTTTACTCAGTTCGATGGCTTCTTCAATGTTTGTATAAGGCATCAGGGTGCTGACAGGTCCAAAAGCCTCGGTTTCATGCACTGTATTATCGCGGAAAGGATTTTCATTGAGCAACAGGATCGGGGATAGAAAAGAGCCTTTGCCAGGATCGGCCTCGAGCAGATCCACACTATCCATCGATCCATATATTATTTGAGAGGAAGCGAGCAATTTCTGCACCTGCGATTTCACTTCATTCATTTGGGTATGACCTGCCAGGGCACCCATTCTTACCTTTTCATTGAGTGGATTGCCAATGACGGTTTGGGAAAGGGATTTGGCGAGGGCATTCCTGGTTTCCTCTACCAGGTTGGCCGGCACAAATATTCTGCGGATAGCCGTACATTTTTGCCCGGCCTTAACGGTCATTTCCTTTCTGACCTCTTTGATGAAAATATCCCATTCGGCAGATCCGGGAGTGACATCCTGTCCCAGTACAATACAGTTCAGTGAATCGGCCTCCATATTGAAGGGTACGTTGTTGGCCAGAATATGCGGATTTGACTTAAGCAGTAAACCCGTTGAAGCACTGCCGGTAAAAGTGATCACATCTTGCGAGTCGGCGTGATCGAGCAGATCGCCGGCAGATCCGCAAATCAATTGCAGCGCGCCGGCAGGCAACAGACCGCTCTCATGGATTTTTCTAACCACTGTTTCCGTTAAATAGCTGGTAACGGTTGCGGGTTTAACAATCGCGGGAACACCTGCCAGCAGGTTAACGGCAATTT
This sequence comes from Chitinophagaceae bacterium, assembly GCA_044226045.1. GTDB lineage: Bacteria > Bacteroidota > Bacteroidia > Chitinophagales > Chitinophagaceae > Endoryza. The sequence goes on along the minus strand of JBGAHR010000051.1, from coordinate 10,704 downwards.
TTTCCAGCATGCCCCAGACCGGAAAGTTGAAGGCATTGATATGAATGGCCACTCCTTCTTTGGGAACCAGCAGGTGAGTAGCCATGAAGGTATTGTTCTTGCTGAGGTTGTGAATTTCTCCGTCGATACAATATGGAGTATCCGGAAATTTTCTTCGCAGGGATGCATTGGCGAACAGGTTTCCGATACCGCCTTCAATATCGATCCAGCTATCGGCCCGGGTAGCGCCTGTTTGAAAGCTGACCTGGTAAAATAAATCAAGGTGTTCTCTCAGGTAACCGGCGAGTGCCCGCAACATTCTGCCTCTTTCGTGAAAAGTCATTTTTCTCAAAGCGGGGTTACCAACTTTGCGGGCATAGTCCACCATTTCTTTGAAATTCAGTCCGCGGGTGGTAGCGCTTACAATGGGTTCGCCTGTAACAGCATTATAGAGTATTTGTCCTTCTCCGTCACCTTCAATCCATTTTCCGGTGACCAGGTTTCCGAGTTTGTTCATGAGCAAGCAATATTGAAGCCGTAAATTTAGTTGAATTCGATCAACCAATGGGTGAAAGGCCGACTGCAACGCAACGAAGTAACAAGGGACCTTGTCAGGAAAAGAAAAACTATGAGAAAGATAGTGTTCCTGGCCCTGCTATCAGGTGTCATCCTGGGTTCCTGTGAAAAGAACGGCAACGGATGTCAGCCGGAAAAAAATATCTATTCTTACCTCAGTAATAAGAAAATTGATACCACCAGGGTGGTAACCGGCGATCCGGGAGAATTTTATACGTATACATTTTCTGCAGGTACAAAGAACCTTTTCAAATGGAATTATTTTTTTGCCGATTGCCCGCAGATTGCGGATGACGAGGGCAGTCGCAACATTTATTTTGAAGCGCCCATGGGTACAGACCATTTTGTAATTACAGATAGTGCAGAACTGAGGGCGGCCAAATGCCTGGTATTTCTCAGTTGCGAGTGTTCCCCTTCTCTTCCGCTGATGATTAAGTCAGGAAAAATTGAAGGCACTAAAATCTCTAATGGATGGAAAGTGGCCTTTGATGTTCAAATGCCCTGGTCAAATGGCGCGCGGTTGACAACCGAGCAGGTATTTCTCGAGGAAAAATGAGGCGCCAGTCGTTACCTTTGCGCAAAATATTTCTATGCGCGTCATAAACTCCCTTCTGTTTGCCACCACTGTACTGGCAATGTCATGTCAATCGGGAAACCAGGAAAGAACCAATGGTTTTTCCGATGTTCCCAAAACTCACCTGGATTCGCTTAAGAAAGAAGTGATCGACGGACATGATGTTGGCATGGGTAAAATGATGCGTATTGAAAACTACCTGAAGAAAATAGACTTCAAGCTGGATAGTCTGTCCAAACTTCCCGCAAATAAACGCGATACTGCCTACCAGAGACAACTCACCGAATTGAAGCAGGAGCTGGTGGATGCAGAAGACGGTATGAATAAATGGATGGAAGCATTCAATCTTGACAGCACCGGCCCTTCCGAAGAAGAAACGGTGAAATATTACGAAGGAGAAAAGAATAAGGTGAAAAAAGTAGCGGATGATATTCTTGTAGTGCTCCGGAAAGCGGACAGTGTGGTGAAGAGCAATTAGGTAATTAGCCAATTAGTCAATGATGATTACGGATTACGAATGACGAATGACGAATTGAAAATTCAAAATTCAAAAACATAGAATGTAACTCCCCTCGCGTTTGGGAGCGAGAGCGGAAAGAGAAACTGCAAACCGCAAACCGCAAACCGCAAACTGCCAACCAACCCTAAACGCTCTTCGCATTAATTTCCGCGCAGAGGGCGTCAAAAATCTCATCTACTGTTCCTTCGCCTTTTATCAGGGTTACCTTTCCGAATTTTCTGTAGTAGTCGGCCACGGCTGCCGTTTTTCTTTCGTATTCGTCGATGCGGGAGCGGATGACCGACTCGTCTACGTCATCGCTACGGCCCGATGTTTTTCCGCGGTTGAGCAGACGGGAAACCAGTTCTTCTTTTCCTACCTGAAGGGCTAGTACAATGGCGATTGAAGTATTTTTCTGGGAAAGCAGCTTGTCGAGCGCCTCGGCCTGTGCATTGGTACGGGGAAAGCCATCGAACAGGAAACCTTTGGCATTGGGGTTGTTTTCCAAGGCGGAATTGATCATCTCGATCACCACCTCATCGGGAACCAGTTCGCCCTTATCCATCAGGCGTTTAGCAGCCATCCCCAGTGGGGTCTGGGCGGCAATTTCACTTCTTAACAGATCACCGGTGCTAAGGTGTTTCAACCCATAACGGGCGATCAATTTTTCCGACTGGGTACCTTTGCCACTCCCCGGAGGGCCAAACAGAATTACATTGAACATGGGTTGCTTGCTTGTATGCGAACAAATATAAAGGATGCCTCTTAAAAAACGCTTAACATTTTTTTTGAAACTGACTGTCAATCAAATGTTAACACCCGTTCGCCTGTCCGTACTGCGACAATCCGGGCGAACCTTGACTTCGTACATTTGTTGTACTAATATGTCCTTTATGAACAGAGCTTTGATAATGAGTATTATGCTGCTGGTATCTTTCGCCAGCCAACAATGCAGCTATTCGCAGTCTGCGCCAAACCGGAAAACAACAAATATGGATACAAAAAAAGACAACAACCCGATTTACTCCCGATCAGACACCTCCAAAGTGAACCTGAGTGAGGAGCAATGGAAGAAAATCCTCCCCTCCGACGTATACAACATCGCCAGGATGAAAGGAACCGAAAGACCCTGGAGCAGCAAGTTTGAGAAATTTGATGAAGTGGGAACTTATTACTGCGCTGCTTGTGGAAACCCGCTCTTTAAAAGCAATACCAAATTCGATAGCGGATGCGGCTGGCCCAGCTTCTATGAGCCGGTTACCAAGACAAGCATCATTTACCAGGAAGACCGTACCCTTGGTATGGTCAGAACAGAAACGCTTTGCGGTCGTTGCCACGCCCATCTCGGACACGTCTTCAACGACGGACCTCCTCCCACCGGCCTTCGGTATTGCATCAACGGAGTTTTACTAGACTTCGAAAAAGCCAAAGAAGCGGAGAAGAAGTATAATGAGGGGAAGAAGGGGGAGTAGTACGTTTCTCGTTTAGCGTTTATCGTTTCAGGTCTTATGTAGATGTTGAGGTTTGCGAATAATTGGAATATAACCTGAAACGATAAACCTGAAACGAGAAACCTATCTTTGCGCCCGTGAAACGACGAAACAAGAATATTGTATTGGAGCGGGTGCTGGTGGAGAGTCATGCCGGTGAAGGCCGATCGCTGGCAAGAGTGGATGGAAAAGTGATTTTCATTGATGAAACGATTCCCGGCGACCTCGTAGATGTGCGGCTGAGCAAGAGTAAAAAGGACTGGGCCGAAGGAAGGCCGATCAGGTTTCATCAATATTCCCCCGATAGAATAAAACCTTTCTGCGAACATTTTGGTGTGTGTGGCGGATGTCAGTGGCAGATGCTTCCCTATGAAAAGCAATTGGTCTATAAGCACCAGCAGGTGGCAGATACTCTCCAAAGAATCGGCAGAATTCCATTGCCTGAAATACTCCCCATTGTGGGCGCCCGCCTGCAGCGCCGGTATCGCAACAAAATGGAATATACTTTCGCGAACAAGAAATTTCTCACAGCGGAAGAAATAGCCAACCCGGATAATAGTGCTTTCCAGGATGTAGCCGGTTTTCATGCGCGTGGATTTTTCGACAAGGTGGTAGATATCCGTCAATGTCATTTGCAGGATGAACCCAGCAATGCCATCCGCAACGCTATAAAGGAATTCGCACTGACCCATCACTGGGAATTTTATGATATACGGGAGCACAAAGGATTGATCAGAACGATGCAGGTCAGGCTTTGCCGAACCGGTGAACTGATGGTCAATATAGTTTTCGGTAAAGAAGATCCGGAAATCTTCCGGTTGCTCGACCATATCGCGGTGGCTTTCCCGTCTATTACAAGCCTTTTGTATACGATCAATCCCAAGTTCAATGACAGCCTGTACGACTTACAGCCTGTTGTGTACAGGGGAAAGGACCACGTTATTGAAACACTGGGTAGATATCAGTTCAAGATCGGTCCCAAGTCGTTTTTCCAGACCAATACAGAGCAGGGCGAAAAACTATATGAGATCACCAGGGATTTTGCCGAACTGACCGGCAAGGAGATTGTGTATGATCTCTATTGTGGTACCGGAAGCATCGGCATTTTTGTGAGCGATAAAGCCGCGAGTGTGATTGGGGTGGAAACCGTGAGTGAGGCGATTGACGATGCCAGGGAGAATGCCCGGCTGAACGGTCTTACCCATACTACTTTTTATGCCGGGGATGTGATTGATGTATGTGATGATGCTTTTTTTCAGCGTCATGGCAAACCCGATGTTATTATCACCGACCCGCCGAGGGCTGGCATGCACGAGAAACTGAGCCGGAAAATTCTGGAGATGGAAGCCCCGACTGTGGTATATGTGAGTTGCAACCCTTCCACACAGGCCCGTGACCTGAATATACTCGGAGAGAAATACCAGGTAACCAGGATACAACCCGTAGATATGTTCCCTCATACTTTACACATTGAGAATGTTGTTCAATTGAAATTGAAGTAAATGGCTTATCGGATTTTGTTTCCGATATTCGTAGTTCGATTAATTACCAAGTATGCAATACCGATCTTCTGGATTTTCCAATATGCCGCCGGTTGTTAAAAACCTGCTGATCATTAATGTGTTGGTGTTCCTGGCATTTCAATTTGTTGTTCAAAAGAACCCCGATTACTTCGAAATATATGCTATGGGAATGCTATTCCCTTTCCAGACTGGTCTGTTCAGGATCTGGCAACCCATCACCCATCTTTTCATGCATGCCAACTGGGCGCATATTTTCTTTAATATGTTTACCCTTTGGATGTTTGGACGCATGCTGGAGAATCTGTGGGGATCCAAGAGATTTTTACAGGTGTATATAACTTCCGGCCTTGGGGCAGCTGCGGCACATTTGCTCACCAGCCAGGTGCCTGCCCTTGGCGCTTCCGGGGCGGTAATGGGGTTGATGGCGGCTTTTGCTTATCTCTTTCCCAATACAGAATTTTACATCTATGGCCTTTTTCCCATCCGCGCAAAATACCTCATTGGTGGTTTGGTAATCCTCGACCTTTTCGGCGGTCTGTATTCCACAGGAGATGGCGTTGCTCACTGGGCACACCTGGGTGGAGCGCTCACGGGATTTTTGATGGTTTATTTCTGGAATCGCGATAAAAAGAACCAGAACTTTTATTAACCAACTTTCCAAAGACATCACTGTTAATATTACCGGAAAGAACCGGGCAGGGACTTCCCATTTTTTACAGGTATTCGTAAATTCACGTATTAAAACAGATGTGCGGCATGGAAGAACGTTATGGAAGAAGAAACTGGATCGCAAAAAAGTATAGTTCACTGGTCCTCCTGATTGCCATGCTGGCAATCACGTTCTGTATTTTCACCTTCATTTACCTGGCTATTCGCTTTTCCTATCCCGATGTGGCATCAGCCTGGATGTCTTTTGAAAATAATGTTCTCAAATGGTTTGTCTTGCCGGACACTTTTGGTGAACTGTTGACCAAGCCCTGGACACTGATCACCTACATGTTCATGCATACGGCTGTTTTTCACCTTATCGGAAACCTGATATGGTTGTGGGTGTTTGGATTTATTTTACAGGATCTCACCGGTCAGAAATCCATCTTTCCCCTTTTTATTTATGGCTCCATTGCCGGAGGACTTTTCTACCTGATTTTTTCCACTGCATTTCCAGCTTTTCTGCCCGGGAAGGGTGCTTATATGTTGGGCGCTTCGGCCGGAATTATGGCTATTGCAGTGGCGGCCACCATGGTTGCACCTGGTTACCGGCTCTTCACCATGCTCTTTGGCGGCATTCCGCTTTGGGTTATCACGGTGATCTTTGTAATCATCGATTTTTCAAATATTGCCAATAATATCAATGCTGGTGGTCATCTGTCGCATGTGGGTGGAGGATTATTTGGCGTGGCCTATACACTTTTTTGGAGGAGGGGCATCGATCTCGCCAATGGAATGAACCGGTTTTTCAACTGGGTCAATGATCTTTTCAATCCCCGGTCGAAAATGATCGAGAAAAGAGCCAGGGAAGAATTTTTTTATAATACCGGCCATACCAAACCATTTAAGAAAACGCCGAATCTTACACAGAAAAGAATCGATGCTATCCTCGACAAAATCGGAGAAAGAGGCTATAACAGTTTATCAGAAGAAGAAAAACAAATACTCAAGCGGGCTGCGGAAGATGAGAACCTGTAATTCATAATCATGGCAAAATTTGTCCGCACATTCACCAAAAAGATTTTTATCGTTTCGAATATTATCCTGGTGATATTGTTCGTGCTGGCCCTGATGACTCCTTATCTCAATCCGAACAGCTGGTGGTTTGTTGCGATACTGGGACTTGGATTTCCCTTCCTGCTTGTACTCAACCTGCTGTTTGTTATTTTCTGGCTGATATTCCGATCGCGCTGGGCCATTCTTTCCACGGTGGCTCTTTTATTGAGTTATTCGAATATCCGGGCCTTTTATTCTTTCCATCGTTCCATTCCATTTTCGACCGCTAAAGACAGTTCAACTATTCGCATTCTTACCTGGAATGTGTCCTGGTTTGATCACCAGCGAAGGAATGGAAGCGCGTTGAAATCGCAGCGAAAGGAAATGCTCGATTATGTAAATAAGCAACAACCCGATATCATCTGTTTCCAGGAATTTCTTGAAACCAACAAGGAGAAAAATCCAAAATACGCATACAGTAATCTCGACGACCTGGCTGCCATGGGATACAGCTACAGCTACTGGTCGCAGGATTACAGTACCGCCTGGGGAAATTATAATGCAGGGCCTGCCATCATCTCCCGCTTTCCCATTATTGCTACTTACAAGCTCAATTATACCGGACCCCGGCAATTGAGGGCAGCAGAAAGCCTGATCGGAGTGGACCTGGACGTAAAAGGAACCAGGATCCGGGTATTCACCACGCACCTTCAATCGCTGCTTTTGCAGAAAAATGACTATCGCAATATTGAGATTATTCGAAATGCGGAAGACAGTCTGATGGAAGCATCGAAATCCATTTTAAGAAAACTGAAGGCCGGCTACCGTTCCAGGAGCAGCCAGGCCGACATGGTGAGGCGCGAGATAGATAAGAGCCCTTTTCCGGAAATCATCTGCGGCGATTTTAATGATGTCCCCAATTCCTACACGTATTTTACCATTCGGGGAGACCGGAAAGATGTTTTCCTCGAAAAAGGCAGTGGAATCGGCAGAACCTATACTCAAATCTCACCTACGTTACGAATAGACTATATCATTGCCAACCCCCGGTTTGAAGTGCTGCAGGCACACCGGTTCCTGGTGCCGTATTCCGACCATTACCCCGTTATTGCCGATCTGCGACTGACCAACGAGTGATTGCTTTTTCTAAGGATTTGTCAAAAATGCGCAATGGATATGTCTGTTTATGGCTGGCAGGGCTTTTTGATTATATTTGCCGCATGACCCGTCTTCTTCATACCTGCTGTTGTTGTTGCCCCATTGTGGCGGGATAATTTACCTTTGCGACTGATTTTTCACATCCAATTTTAAAGCAGCAGGAACCCACCAGCGGTTTCAAAAAATCAAAAAATGAGCGGATTAAAAGTTTACAATTCATATACAAGGCAAAAAGAACTGTTTGAACCCCTGACCAAAGGACATGTGGGAATGTATGTTTGCGGACCCACGGTAAGTGGTGAAAGCCACCTGGGCCACGCAAGGCCTTTCATTACTTTCGATGTGGTGTATCGCTACCTGATGCACCTCGGTTACAAGGTTCGATATGTTCGAAACATCACTGATGCGGGCCATTTTGAAGAGGAGGGCAGAGAAGCAGAAGACAAAGTGGCTAAAAAAGCGCTGCTGGAAAAGCTCGAGCCCATGGAACTGGTACAGAAATACACCAACCTCTTTCACTGGGCCATGCACCAGTTCAATAACCTTGATCCGACCATTGAACCGACTGCTACCGGTCATATTGTGGAACAGATCGAAATGATCAAACAGATCATGGAGGAGGGATATGCTTATGAAGTGAATGGCTCGGTATACTTCGACGTGAAGAAATACGCCGAAAACTATCCTTACGGCAAATTAAGCGGTCGGGTACTCGACGACCTGCTCGAAACCACCCGCGACCTGGAGGGACAGGATGAAAAAAGAAACAAACAGGATTTCGCGCTATGGAAACACGCCGCGCCTGAACATATCATGCGATGGGCCAGTCCCTGGGGAGCCGGCTTCCCGGGTTGGCATATTGAATGCTCTGCCATGAGCAGCAAATACCTGGGCGACCAGTTCGATATTCATGGCGGTGGAATGGACCTGATGTTCCCTCACCACGAAAGCGAGATCGCGCAAAGTTCCATCTGCCATGGCGGGCATGTGCCTGCCCGTTACTGGATTCATAATAACATGATCACCATTAACGGAAAGAAAATGGGAAAGAGTTATGGCAACCAGATCATGTTGTCGCAATTGTTTGCCGGCACACATCCTTTGCTGGAACAGGCCTATTCTCCTATGACCATCCGCTTCTTTATTCTGCAAACCCATTATAGAAGTACGCTCGATTTCAGCAATGAAGCCCTGCAGGCTTCCGAAAAAGGATTAAAGCGACTCTGGGAAGCCTATGAAAAGCTCAAGAGCTTTTCCATGGAGTCCGGTAAAGCGCCCGGTGATCCTGAACTGGCAGCAAGATGCAATAAACTGGTGGATGAGTTTGACGAGTTCATGAACGATGATTTCAGCACTGCCAAAGTGCTCGCCAATATGTTTGAACTGGTTCCCGTAATCAATTCCATCAAAGATGGTCATCTCGCACTCGAAGCCCTCGGGTCGGAGCTGGTGGAGAAGTTGAAAAGCTCATTCAAAGCCTACCTCGAGAACATCTTCGGGTTGAAAGGCGATACAGAAAAGGAAGATGGCAAACTCGCCGGCGTACTCGATCTGTTAATTGATATCAGGAAAGATGCCCGCGGAAAAAAAGACTATGCTACTTCCGACAAGATCCGAAACCAGCTTGCCCGCCTTGGAATTCTGCTAAAAGATGAAAAAGGGGGAGAGGTGAGTTATAGTTTTGAATAGTTTTTCGTTTCAGGTTGGTTTGCGGTTTGCAGTTTGCGGTTTGCAGTTTGCGGTTTGCGGTTTGCAGTTTGCGGTTTGCGGTTTGCAGTTTGCGGTTTGCAGTTTGCGGTTTCTCTTTCCCTTTCCCTTTCTCTTTCCCTTTCTGTTTCTCCTTCCGCTCTCGCTCCTACTCCCGCTCCTGTATTCCCTCCGCACCCGCACCAATAGGCTGGGGGAGTTACATTCTTCGTTTTGACTTTTGACTTTTGAATTCGTCATTCGTCATCCGTCATTCGTAATCACCATTGGCTCATTGACCAATTGACGAATTGGTTAATTACATCCCATCCGACAATACACTTACTTCCCTCCCTATAATCTATACATTACGACTATGCGTAAAATTTAGTTATATTGCAACTATGAAACGACACCTTTTTGTTGCATCATGCCTTCTTGTTATTATACCTTTCTTCTACTCTTGTTCTAAAAATGGAGATGATCCAATTCCGGATAACCCAAACATACCTGTTGATACTTTATCCGCCGGTTGGACTTTGGTGAATATGCCACTGAATATTGACTTTCTGGATATTTTCTTTACATCAGATAAAATTGGCTTTGTAGGAGGAAATAAGTACCTGGCTAAAACAACAGATGGCGGACTCACCTGGCAAAAGCTACCTATTTCCGATGTCGACTCGTTTACCTGTTATAATATTTTTTTTATTGATATCAATCACGGATGGGTTGTCAGTCGCAAAAATGGAGTGTATAGAACTACCGATGGGGGAGTTACCTGGAGCAATTCGAGAGGGATTGATGCGATAGATGTATTTTTTGTGGATCAGAACAACGGCTATGTATTAGGAAGCGGGGCAGGAATGTTCAGGACTAACAACGGCGGGCAAACCTGGGCGAAGATTGAATCGCTTTCTATCAATATGAGCACCTTTTTTTCCAAGGATGTTAATAACGGCTGGGTGGTAACCTGGGATGGACAGTTGTACAAAACATCGGACGGATTTAGTAATGTTTCCCTAATTGGCGCAACCCCCTTATTAAAAAACATCAACTATATTCAGTTTGCTGACGATCTGAATGCCTGGGCCACAGGATTTTATAATGCAGAACTTTCCCGTACTACGGATGGGGGAGTTACCTGGGCAAAAATGTTTCCTACTGTATCGGGCGTCAAAGACATCGCACTTATTGATAATAAGAATGGCTTTGTCCTTCGAGGTCAAGAGATCTATCAATCCTCAGATGGCGGCCTGCAGTTTAACCGGGTTGCGAAAGTTAACCGCGAACTGATTGAGATATTCTTCCTGGACAATAATCATGGATGGGCTTGCGGACAAGGTGGGCTTTGTATCGTTTTGCGAAATAAAAGGATATTCTGTGAAATTGTTGGAATCTTCCTCAGACGAGTCTTATCCGCCGAAGGCGGAGGACTTGCGAGTTTATCGTTTCAGGTTTATCGTTTCAGGTAGGTTTGCGGTTTGCAGTTTGCGGTTTGCGGTTTGCAGTTTG
>JBGAHR010000050.1:0-32428 GCA_044226045.1 Chitinophagaceae bacterium | reverse complement strand
CTCCGTGCCCGAGGAACGCGAAGTACGCCGAGTACCGCTAAGAACGCAATGTCAGAAATCAAAAATCAAAAAACTTCCAGGCTCTGTGTTTCCATTCCGTTTCTGTTTCTCTTTCCCTTTCTCTTTCTGTTTCTCTTTCCGTTTCTCTTTCTGTTTCCGTTTCTGTTTCTCTTTACGCTCCCGCTCTCACCCTAAACGACCAGGTGATGAAAAATTCCGCCACTTCTTCTCCGGCTTCATTTTTTCCGATTGATCGGGCCCTTACTGTTTGCGCTGCACCGGTTTGACGGGAACTTTCAATGGCCTCGCGGATGGCAGAACCATCCTCACAAGTGAAATAAGTACGTCCAACCGCTTTCTTGAAATAAACCGCTTCGAGTTTAGTGACCAGCATGGAAACAGGTGGCACCTGTTTGTAAATATTTGCCAGCGCCAGCACGCCGGTACTCATTTCAGCGGCCATCGCAAGGCTGGCAAAATAGGTGGACCGGAACGGATTTTGCGTAAGCCATTTAAAAGGAACCGAGGTAACACAGCTGTCTGTTGTCAGTTCCCTCACCCGCACACCCGAAAAGAAAGCGCTGGGTAACTGAAAGAAAAGAAACACCCTGAACTTAACAGGGTGTTTGATCATTTTCAGAAATGATGCTGTATCGCTCATTAGTAGTTTACATATTTCTTTGGGTCCATGGCAGAAGGACTCCAGTTATCGAAAAACTCCAGCACCCTTTGTTTACTGTAGCTTTTACCCTCTTCCAGGTAGGCTGAGTTCTGTGTATGTATCCGGTTACCGTTACCATCCAGGATGATAAATACCGGGAAACCGAATCGCTGAGGGAAACCAAGACGCGTCAGGATTTCCTTGTTCTTGTTTTCGGGACTGTAGTTCAGGTGATAGGTTACAAAGCCTGCCTGAATGGCCGAGTCTATTTGTTTATCATTCTGACAAAACTCATGAAAGCGGGCGCACCATACACACCAGTTGCCGCCGATCTGTACAAACACATACTTGTTTTTCGCTTTTGCTTCACTGATAGCTTTATTAAGGGCCACCACTGCATTCTCATCCGGTTTGTACAAATTGAATTTTTTCATGTCCTGTGCTGCTACCACTAATGTCGTCAGCACCGCTATCACTAACAAGAAGCCTTTTTTCATTTTTTGAGATTCATTTACAGGTGATGATCAGTTCTTTTCTATTTCCACAATACAAGCTACTACTTTATTGGCATCTTCAGACGCATTGAACTGTATGGTTCCGTTGTTGCCTGTCTGGTAACGGACGTTTTTGATGAGGCTGCCGCCCAGAACCGTGTTCAACCGTTGTGCGTAATCCTGTTGTGGATTCCGGCTGATCTGCTGATTCAGCGAGTACCAATCGAGGGGTTCCTTACTGACAACTACCGCCATTACATCCCTGGTACCCAGGCTGTCGGGAGTCATGCTTTTGTCTTTGGGAAACAACCGGTAACCGGTGATGCCACAGAAAGGTGAGTACTTGGTAGTTTCAGGTTTGTCGGCCCTGGGGTAAGGGAACAAGGTATAGCTGGTACCGTCTGTTTCCTTTCCAAATACATATATATAGCACTCGGTTCCATTCTTCACTTCCATTTTAAACTTTGAACCGATCTTGAGGGGCGTGCGTGTTTCAAAAACATTATTACCGGCATTGCGCAATGGAATATATCCTTTCGAAACCGTTTTCTTCCCATCGTATTGTACTTCCACCAGTCCGATTTCTGCTTCGAAAGGCTGGTTGGCAGCCGTTCCTACTCTTTGCATCGGTTCCAATCCATAAGCTTCCCGGACAAAATGATTAAAATGCTCGTAACGAACCCACGCAAAACCATTCACCCCCCATTGCTTTCCCCAGCTGTTCATGAGAAGGAAGGAACCTCCGTATTTTTTATCGTCATACCCCACCACGCACATCGCATGACCTCCAAATCCTACTTCATCTTCATCACCCGGCGCCGGGTTCCACACATCCTGTCCCATCATGTCCTGCATAAAGCTTTGGCCAACCATCATACCGATGACTACCGGGGCGCCCTGTGCCAGGTTCTCCTTGATGGCCCGCATGTCAACCGCGTCGTTTCGGTCGCCAGGTGATAACCGATTGAAACCATGCATGCGATAACCGGTTGCCTTACTGACAAGACTCTGATCCGGTTGCCGGCTGCAATCCTGGTCGGTGTATTCAAAATCATTGTAAGGAACAGACCCTTTATTGGTCATAAACTCCATGGCCCTTATGATATAAGAACCCTGGCATCCATCGAGTCCGATCTGGTTATATAAAAAGGAAGGGCTGAATTTGAGATTCTCTCCCGCTTCTCCGGTGCGGGCAGATTCGAGAATGGTTCTGGCTCCATAAGCGCTGCTCCAGGCCACACAACTTCCCTGTTGTCCCTGGTTGCCCACTTCAGGTGCAAATTTTTGAAGATTGGCGCTTTCCGGTAACGGGTTTTTGGAATCGTCATCATCAAGTGATTCATAAATACTGGCTTTCTCGTACTGACCACGATCGAGAAATCCGCCCCGGGCCAGGCTATCGGTAATCTGCCCGATATGACAACCCGCCCTGTTCATCAGGAAATAACCTCCCACAACAATTACCAGCAGAAAAATGATACCCTTCCCGCGAAATAAACTAAACAGCAAAGGGATCAGGTTAAATAATCCACCACCACCTCCTCCACCGGGTCCAACCGGGAACCTGCTTCCTCCCCCTCCACTACTACCTCCACCACCATCATATTGATCCTGCTCTTGCGGATCATCCGTCATTCTGATAGGCATAGAATAAGATTTAAAAGTTACACAGAATATACTGAATACGCCGAATACGCAGCGTACGCTGAATGGTCACAAAAGTTAAAGAATTAAATTAAACCAACAGTTACTGCCTATGAAACTAATTTTCCACCTGTAATCGCAGCAAATCTTCCAGTTCATCTCTCCGTCGGATCAATTTGATGGTTGACCCCGTGACCATCACTTCGGCAGGCTTGAAGCGACTATTATAATTAGAAGCCATTTCGAAACAGTAGGCGCCGGCATTTCGGAAAACCAGCAGATCGCCTTCCCTCACTTCAGGTAAGGGTCGGTCTTCCGCGAAGGTGTCTGTTTCGCAAATATTTCCTACAACAGAATAGGTTTTGATGGCACCTCCGGGGTTGGATATATTATCGATCCGATGATAGGCGCCATAGAACATCGGTCGAATGAGATGATTCAGTCCGCTGTCGACACCGGCGAAACAAACCGGACCCGATTGTTTGAGCACATTCACACTTGTTACGAAATGACCGCACTCACTTACCATAAATTTTCCCGGTTCAAACCATACCTGGAAATGTCGCTGGTATTTTTTCTCGTAAGTTTCAAATTCTTCCCTCACTTTCTCACCGAGTCTTTCAATATCGGTGCCTTCTTCTCCGGGTTTATAAGGTACTTTAAATCCGCCTCCCAGGTCTACCACTTCCAGTTCGGGAAAGTCTTTGGCCACTTCAAACAATACTTCAATGCCCTTCGCGAACACTTCCACATCTTTAATCTCACTTCCGGTATGAATATGCAGGGTACGGATGAACAAACCATGTTTATTCACCAGGTTGAGTACTTCCTGTGTTTGCTCTATCGGAATACCGAACTTGCTCCGGTCATGGCCGGTTGAAATTTTCAGATTACCGCCCGCCATGATATTCGGTCTCATTCTAACACCTACCGGGTAGGTATGACCGTATTTAGCCCCGAACTTACCGAGGTTGGATAAACTGTCGATGTTGATGTTCACGCCGAGCTCTACGGCTTTCTCTATTTCCGAAAAATGGATATTGCTGGAGGTATACAGAATATTCTCAGGTGCGAATCCTGCCCTGATCGCCAGCAGGACCTCGTTGACGGAACTGCAATCCACATTGCAGCCGATACTTTTGATGTAACGAAGGATATTAATATTGGTAAGGGCCTTGGCTGCATAAAAGAAGCGCACATCTGTTTTCTGAAAAGCCTGCTGCAGCCTTTCAAATTGTTCTTTTATTTTATCGGCATGATATACGTAGACGGGCGTTCCGTACTGTTCAGCAATTTGCTGTAAAACCTGGTCAGATAGTTGTTCGGGCATAGTTTGCGAAGTTACACCTTGTCAGTTAATGGAATGATGGCCGCGAGGCATAAAAAAACCCCGGGTAATTTTACCCAGGGTGATTGATTGTAAAGCTTTTTTATTCGGGAGACTGTTCGTTTTTACCGGCCTCGTCATCTGCCTGTTGATCGTCTTCGGATTCGGTCTCTTCAGGAGCTTGATCGGTTTCTTCTTCTGTATTGGATCCTTCTTCATCGATCGCTTCCTCTTCACCGCTTTGCTCCAGGGCATCTTCGATTTCGGGTTCTTCCCCTGCCTCTGCCTCTATGACTGTTTCTTCCACCTGCGTTTCTTCGATGATCAATTCACCGTTCTCACTCACCGCATAACTCCCGCCTGATTGATCTTCCGTTTCTTCCGCGGGTATCTCTTCAGCGTTAACCGGTGCTATCTCGGACACGTTCGTCGGCGCGATGATTGATTCATCAAATACCTCCTTCAGTTTCGGCAGATCCTCCACTGAATTCAATCCGAAATAGTCCATAAAGCTTTTGGAAGTGGCATACACCAGCGGATGTCCCGGCATGGTTTCATTTCTTCCGGTGATTACAACCAGGTCTTTTTCCAGCAATTTCTGAATAGCATAATCGCTGCTCACTCCGCGGATCGCTTCGATCTCGGCCTTGGTTACCGGTTGCTTATACGCAATGATGGACAATGTTTCGAGAGAAGCTGTTGACAAACGTTTGAGGAACTTCTCCCCATTCAATTGAGCCACTGTTTTATGGTAGTCCTTTTTAGTCAGGAACTGCCATCCGCCACCACTCTGACGCACTTCGAAAGGATAAAACTCCGATTGATATTTTTCAACGATGGCTTCAATGGAAGATTCAATCTGATCCAGTCCGATCTTGTCTTCCATGAACCCAAATGCATTATTGATCAGGTCGGTAATTTCCAGTGATGTTAATGGCTTATCGCTGGCAAAGATCAATGATTCAATATGGGGGATTAAGTTAGATATTTCCATATGCTTTCCTTTCTTCCGGTAGTGTATTGTTAAGCAACGAATGTACAATGCCAGGGGAAAAAGTAACCAGGCAATTATTCACATTTATCCCGCCATGATGTGGGATAAATTCTTCAGCCATTTCAGTAAAAAGACAGGCGATTATCCCTGCAGGGCTGCCGCACCGCTGACGATCTCGGTCAGTTCGGTAGTGATGGCGGCCTGACGTGCCCGGTTGTAGGAAATCTTAAGGGATTTCAACAACTCATTGGCATTTTCTGTGGCCTTGTCCATCGCGGTCATCCTGGCTCCATGCTCGGAAGCATTGGCATCCAGAACGGCTTTATATAATTGGGTGTTGAGGATCTTGGGCATCAGCTCAGTGATCAGGGTGTCCTTATCCGGTTCGAAGATGAAATCGAGTTTCTTGGCTCCTTCTTTCTTCTGCACTTTTGGAATGGGCAGGAACTGTTCTGATACAAAACGCTGGGTGGCTGCATTCTTGAACTCACTGTAGATGAGCTCCACGCGATCAAATTCACGGGCTTCAAATGATTTCATCGCTGCCTGTGAACAAGCCTGTACGTTCTCGAAAGTAAGGTTCAGGAAAATATCCTTGAAAGCGGCATCGGTTTTATATTTCAGCTTCAGGAAATGCTCGTACCCTTTTTTTCCGATGGTCCAGACGGTAACGTTTCCTTTGGCAGCCTGTGCCTCGTACTTTTCGCGAATGATATTCTTGGCCAGTTTGATCAGGTTGGAATTATAGGCTCCGCAAAGACCGCGATCGCTGGTAATCAGGATCAGCAATACTTTTTCAACCGGTCTTTCCACAGACAGGCCGATGCTGGTATCCCCATCGCTTCCACTCACAATATTGCTCAAAACTTCCTGGAGCTTACGGGCATAAGGACGCATTTGAAGAATGCCATCCTGCGCTTTTCTAAGCTTGGCAGCACTCACCATTTTCATCGCTTTGGTGATCTGCTGGGTATTCTGAACAGATTTGATGCGGTTACGAACTTCCTTTAATTGACCTGCCATGTTATCGTATTTGCCGTTTTAAGATGGGTGAAGCCACCCATTTTTCGCCCGCAAAGGTAACAGATGGGGGTCAAAATTCCAGCCTCAACACAAAAAAACAGACATATTTTTCCTCCTGAAATCCACAGCGGAAGTCGGAAAGGGAGCGGGAGCGGGAGCGGGAGCGGGAAGGAGAAACGGAAAGGGAAAGGGAAAGGGAGCGGAAGTCGGAGCGGGAGTGAGAGCGGGAGCGGGAGTGGAAGTCGGAGCGGGAGCGGAAGTCGGAGCGGGAGCGGAAGTCGGAGCGGGAGTGAGAGCGGGAGCGGGAAGGAGAAAGGGAAACGGAAAGGGAAAGGGAAACGGAAAGGGAAACGAAAACCATCGACACTCGCCATCCTATAAACCATTGACTCACTGACCAATTGGCAGATTGACTTTATTGAGTAATTTTATCCGTCATCCGTAATCCGCCATCCGTAATTGGTCATCTCATTGGCTCATTGACCAATTGGCAGATTGACTAATTTCATCCGTCATCCGCAATCCGTAATCCGTAATCGCCTTGGCAGATTGACTAATTTCATCCGTCATCCGTAATTCGCAATCCGTCATTACTTTTGCTGCCGATATGGCGAAAGCAAATTCTAAAAAGTCCAAACCGGTCATACTAGTTACAAACGATGATGGCATCACTGCACCGGGCATTCGTAACCTGGTGGAATCGGTGAGAGAGCTGGGAAAAGTGGTTGTGGTGGCCCCGGATAGACCGCAATCGGGAATGGGTCACGCGATCACCATCGGGCAGCCGCTGCGGCTGATTCCATCCAACCAGTTTGAAGGTATAGAAGCCTACGCCTGTACCGGCACCCCGGTAGACTGCGTGAAACTGGCTGTCGACAAGGTATTGCACCGTAAGCCCGATCTCTGTGTGAGCGGCATAAATCATGGCGCCAACCATTCCATAAACGTGATCTATTCCGGCACGATGTCGGCCGCGGTGGAAGCGGCTATCGAAAGCATCCCTTCCATTGGCTTTTCGCTGCTCGACTTCAGCATAGAAGCAGACTTCAGCGCTGCAAAGGTATATGCTCGCAAAATTGTTGAAATGCTTCTGCACAGCCGTCCCGACAAACACTGTGTGCTCAATGTAAATATCCCGGCTGTACCGGAATCATTGATTAAAGGAATCAGGGTTTGCCGGCAGGCCTATGCGAAATATGAAGAGGACTTTGTTGAAAGAAACGATCCGCATGGCAGAAAATATTTTTGGCTGACGGGAGAGTTTCAGAACTTCGACAAAGGAAAAGATACGGATGTATGGGCCCTGAAAAATAACTATGTTAGTGTAGTGCCCGTGCAATTTGACCTCACCAATTACGTTTTAAAAGCCAAACTCGAAAAAACCTGGAAGGCGGATGTTAAAAAAAGATAACCTCAGATTCGGACTGCTGCTTGGATTCATCGCACCACTGATCAGCGTGGTGATTTACTACTTCATTCGTTTCAGGGAATTTTCGGTACCGGATGTGTTGCGACTGATGGCCGAGAACAAAAACCAGATCACAGCCATCACCGTACCCTGCCTGCTGCTGAACATCGGTATGTTCACTTTTTATGTAAACACACAGCGCGACCAGACTGCCAAAGGAATATTTGCAGTCACTTTGTTCTACGCCATTGGAGCGCTATTGATCAAATTCCTGATATAGTTTCATAGTCGCTGTTTTGCGTTAATTTGCGCAACAACATTCATTACTTCTTCATGCGTTATTATGTAATTGCCGGTGAAGCATCGGGCGATCTGCATGGCAGCAACCTGATCAAAGCACTGTCCAGCAAAGATCCATCGGCACAATTCAGATGTTGGGGGGGCGATCTTATGCAGGCGGCCGGCGGTGAAATCGTAAAACACTACCGCGACCTCGCTTTCATGGGATTTGTGGAAGTAGTGATGAACCTGCGAACCATTTTCGCCAACCTGAAATTCTGCAAAGAAGATATACAGTCGTGGAAACCGGACGCCCTGATATTGATCGATTATCCCGGATTCAACCTGCGCATTGCGGAATGGGCCCGCCAGCAGGGACTGAAAGTGATCTTCTACATCTCGCCACAGGTATGGGCCTGGAAAGAGAACAGGGTGAAGAAAATGAAAGAATGCATCGATCTGATGCTGGTGATCCTTCCTTTTGAGCAGGAATACTATCAGAAAAAATGGAACTGGAAGGTGAACTATGTAGGACACCCGCTGGTCAATGTGATCGAAAAATTCAGAACGGCATTTGCTGCCAACCCATCTTCCTATACTTTGATACCCCGCACCGGTAAAGGCATCATCGCATTGCTGCCGGGTAGCAGAAAACAGGAAATACTGAAGAAACTACCGGTAATGCTGGAAGTAAGCCGGCATTTCCCCGACTATGAATTTGTAGTGGCGAAAGCACCGGGCATGGAAGACAGCTTTTATACCGATATGCTGAAACCTTACAGCAATGTTCATACGGTTTCCAACCAGACCTATGCCCTCCTGTCTCAATCCAGGGCAGCATTGGTGACCAGCGGAACAGCCACCCTGGAAACAGCGCTTTTCGAAGTGCCCGAAGTGGTTTGCTACAAAGGCAACCCGGTATCCTATGCCATCGCTAAACGCATCATTAACATCCGGTTCATTTCACTCGTAAACCTGATCATGGACAAAGAGGTGGTGAAAGAATTGATTCAGCACGATATGAATGTAGAAAACCTGCGGACAGAACTGGGACTGTTACTCGAAAACCAGTCGCGAATCTCGCAACTGCATGAAGACTACCGGCAACTGAAAGCACTGCTCTCCAAAGGAGGAGACGCTTCTGACAATGCCGCCAATGACATCCTGGATTTTCTGAAAACAGCTACTTCCTGAAGAAAACAAAACGGATCAGCATAATGATCAATGCTAACAGGAACAGCAGGATAGACAACCTGTTGA
This sequence comes from Chitinophagaceae bacterium, assembly GCA_044226045.1. GTDB lineage: Bacteria > Bacteroidota > Bacteroidia > Chitinophagales > Chitinophagaceae > Endoryza. Next base: position 23,338 of record JBGAHR010000050.1, on the reverse strand, counting down.
TTCCATGCATATACTTAACCCATTGCGAATTGGGAGCGTTGGGGTCCCTTTTTTTGATATAGAGATATTCCGCTATCTGCCTCCAGAAGCCCATACAAGTGATTTGATAAATAAAATTACACTATAATAACCACGCGACATTTAAAAAGTTCGCTTTGAACTAAATTACAGGATGCTGAAAAAATCAACCATCCAGTTGTTGCGTTTTCATTTTTCTTTTTTCCTGTTACCTGTGTACCTGTTTGCGGTCAGCCAGGTGCCGGATCTTGATGCTATGCAGGCGCTGGCGGTTTTTTTCATACTGCACTTCCTGGCGTATCCCGCCAGCAACGGGTACAATTCATATATGGATCGCGATGAATCCAGTATTGGCGGAATTGAAAAACCGCTTCAGCCGACGCGACAGCTATTTTACGTATCGATGGTGATGGACCTTGTTGCCCTGGCGGGCTCCCTGCTGATCAGTCAATGGTTTTTCTTTTCTCTTCTTTCCTATATTCTCGCTTCGCGGGCATACAGTTACCGTGGCATACGGCTGAAAAAATACCCGATCATCGGCTACCTGACAGTCACTGTCTTCCAGGGTGCGGTAACTTACTTCATGGTTTATCATGCCAGTAGTCAATCGCACACATTCGATGTACCCGTAAAGGGGATGGTGGCCGCCAGTTTGCTGATGGGAAGTTTCTATCCGCTTACTCAGATATACCAGCACCGGCAGGATCTGAACGACGGAGTAAGGACCATCAGTTATCTGCTGGGTTACCGGGGTACTTTTATTTTTACCGCGATCGTGTATGCATTGGCCATGGGCGTGATGGCTCTGTATTTTGCGGAGAAAGACGGGTTGAGAAATTTTTTATGGCTGGCCACCTTTTTGCTGCCTGTTCTCGTATATTTTCTGATATGGGCCAGGGCTGTATGGAAAAATGTGTCCGCGGCAGATTTCCGCCATACCATGCGAATGAACCTGCTTGCTTCCTTTTGCAGTAACCTGGCATTCTTAACTATTTTAATCGGGAGGTGGTTTTGAGCAAGATCCTATCCATTGGTACAGCTGTACCCACATTCAGGCATCAGCAATCAGATATACTTCAATTCATGGAACGCGTATACGCTTTTCATGAAAACGACCGCCGTAAGTTAAAGTTCCTGTACAATCATAGCGGCATTGAATCCCGTTATTCGGTCATACCGGATTACAGTCGCCCGGTGGCGGAATGGAAATTCTATCCCCAAACCGAGAACATCGAACCATTTCCCTCGCTCGAACAGCGCATGATGGCTTATCAGAAATATGCCGCTCCCCTTTCGGTAGATGCTGTTCGCCAGTGCCTCGATGGAAAACACTCCACAAAAGACATCTCCCATCTTATTACAGTGAGTTGTACCGGCATGAGTGCGCCGGGACTGGATCTTCAACTGCTCGATCTGCTCGACCTCCCCAAATCAACCTTCCGTACTTCCGTAAATTTTATGGGCTGCTATGCCGCCCTGCATGCCCTGAAGATGGCCGACAGCATTTGCCAGGCCGACCAGGCAGCCCGCGTATTGATCGTTTGCACGGAACTTTGTACACTTCATTTTCAACGAGAGCCGAGTATCGACAATATCGCTTCGAGCCTGCTGTTTGCAGATGGCAGCGCGGCAGCACTGGTAGTACCATCCGATCATCCCGGAAAAGGAGTCACTCTAAGGCATTTCTATTCGGAAGTGATCCCGAAAGGAAAAAAAGACATGGCCTGGGAATTGTCTTCATCGGGTTTTCTGATGACCCTGAGCAGTTATATTCCGGACCTGATCGAGGAAGACTTCAAAAAACTGGTAGATCACGCCCTGGATCGTGCGGGGTATACGATCGACCAGGTAAATGACTGGTGTATTCATCCGGGTGGTAAAAAAATTCTGGAGGTGATTGAAAAACAAATGAACCTCTCCACAACAGATCTGTATCCAAGCTACCAGGTATTAAAGGATTATGGCAACATGTCCTCTCCCACTATATTGTTCGTTCTGCGAAAACTGATGCAGCATCGGGCAGCCTCCGGCGACCAGCCCCGTAACATTTTTGCAGCGGCTTTTGGTCCGGGGTTAACAATGGAAACTTTTTTAGCTTCGTACTGATGCCGGATTTCAGCAGACGATCAGAAAAAAAAGAATTGCTCGACCGCGATGACATTCCTTTCGGGGATATCAGTCGTAATATGGCAGAGCTGGAATTCATTAACCGATGGCTGGGTGGACATGCCATCACCCGATCGGGTTTTCGGCAAGTACTTAATAAAATTTCCTCCCGCAACACAGCGCCAATCGTGGTTGCAGAGATCGGTTGTGGTGGAGGTGACAATCTCCAGGCCATCTCCTCCTGGTGTATTCGCAATAATATTTCCTGCCGATTCATTGGCATTGACAAGAATCCCGAATGCATCGAACATGCCCGGAGAAACCTGCCCGATCTTCAGGCCGATTGGATCGTGTCCGATTACCGGCAGGCCCTATTCGAATCCAAACCCGATATTGTATTCTCCTCGCTGTTCTGTCATCATTTTACGGATGATCAGCTTAAAGAACAGTTGAAATGGATGAAAGAAAACAGCCGGTCAGGCTTTTTTATCAATGACCTTCATCGTCACCCGCTCGCCTATTATTCTATTTTGTTGCTGACAAGAATCTTTTCGAAAAGTTATCTCGTAAAGAATGATGCTCCTTTGTCGGTCATCCGTGGATTCAGCCGGTCCGACTGGAACAAATTGTTAAACGACGCCGATCTGCCAAAAGCCCATGTAAAATGGAAATGGGCTTTCCGCTGGCTGGTATCCTATCTTTCTTCCTAAATCACCCGTAAATAAGAAGAGGGAGTTTATATTTACAGAACACATGCCTTTACAGAACCGCTACGATATTGCAGTGATTGGTGGAGGGCTGGCCGGTTTGTCGCTGGCTATCCAGTCGGCCCGTGCCGGTTATCGGGTAGTGTTGTTCGAAAGAGAACAATATCCCTTCCACAAAGTCTGCGGCGAATACATCAGCAATGAAAGCTGGAACTTCCTGCAGGAGCTGGGGGTGCCGCTTAGTGATATGGCTCTTCCGCAAATCAGCCGGGTGCTGATCAGTTCCCCCAACGGGCAATTCAACGAATTCCCCCTGGAAATGGGGGGCTTTGGCATCAGCCGTTATACACTCGATCATGGACTGGCAGCCGTTGCCCGAAGAGAAGGGGTAGACATATGGGAAGACACCAAAGTGGTTGACGTACTCTATCGCAACAACAGCTTTGTGGTGTTTACGAATAAAGGGGATACGGAAGTAACCGTTGCCGCGGGAGCTTTTGGGAAACGAAGTAACCTGGATGTGAAATGGAAAAGAACATTCACCCGCAAGAAGCCCAACAAACTGAATCATTACGTGGGCGTAAAATACCATATTCGTATTCAGCATCCACCCGACCTGATCGCCCTTCACAATTTTGAATATGGCTACTGTGGCATCTCACAGATAGAAGACAATAAATTCTGTCTTTGTTACCTTACCACTGCGCATAACCTGCGGAGAAATCAAAACGATATTCATCTGGCAGAACAGACTGTGCTGATGCAAAATCCTTTTCTGCGAAAGATCTTTGAATCCGCTGAATTTCTATTCGAAGAACCTGTGACTATCTCCCGCATCTCTTTCAATAAAAAAACGCAGGTGGAGAACCACGTACTGATGATCGGCGATGCTTCCGGCATGATCACACCTCTTTGCGGAAACGGCATGAGCATGGCTTTGCATGCCAGCAAACTGGCTTTTACCGAGATCAGCGATTTCCTGCAGGGAAAGATCAATCGCTTCGATATGGAACAGCAATATTCGCAGCAGTGGGAAAAACATTTCGGCAAAAGACTGATCGCAGGCCGTATCCTGCAACGTTTTTTTGGCAATACAACCCTCACCAACTTTTTATTAAAAACAACTAAAACATTTCCGCGACTGGCCAGCTGGCTGATCGGGCTGACGCATGGTCAGCCATTTTAAAAATATGTGGCGAACCATTTTATCTTTTTGTTTCTTATCAGCGCTTGCTCATTCGTCCTGGTCACAAAATTACCAGGCATTGAACGGGTCTTCTTATGTGGGCAGCCTGACCGTTCACAATAACCCGGCTTCAATCGTCAACTCACCCTATCAATGGGACCTCGCTTTATTCGGCATACAGGCAAAAGCCAGTACCAATGTATTGCAGATAAGAAACTATTCCCTGTTGTCTAAATCCGGCAATGCGGAGTATCTTTTTAAAGGAGGTAATTATGAAAGAAAAGCTGTTTTCAATACCAATATCAACCTGCTGAACGCCCGGATCGCTCTCAATAAAAAATCAGCCATTGCTTTTGGCGCCAATATCAGGGCCTATGGCCGTGTCACTTCCGGCGAATATAATTTCATTGATACCCTGCATAACCTTTCCGAATTTCTTTCGATGAATCAAAACAATCAGCCAATCGGCGGTGATTTCATCAGCAGCGGTTGGATTGAATTGTACGGCAGCTATGGCCGCACTCTTTTCGACAACGCAGATGGAAGATTGAATGCAGCCATCACGATCAAATTATCAAGAGGTTTGTCGGGGGCCTACGCCAGCCTGCAAAACGGGCGCTTCAATAAAGCCGGAACAGGTAACAATTATACCATCAGTCCTTCGGTAGCGGCCAGCTATGGCTATTCGTCCAACTATGACCGATGGCAGAACGGTCAAAGTACCAGCCAAAACATCAGGGACTTCCTTCGCTATACCGATGGAGGGATTTCGCTGGATGCCGGTATTGAATACCTCATCAAACCAGGGTACCTGGCCAGTTCGCTGGAGGAGGAGGAAACATTTTATGACTACGATTGGAAAATAGGCTTGTCCTTACTCGACTTTGGCGTAAACCAGTTCAGGTATGGTAAAAACAGTCGCAATGCGGTTGGCATCCAGTCCGGGCTAACCTCTCTGCAGTTGAACAACAAGATGGACTCCACGATCCGTTCACTGGCAATTTTTAACGACAGCCTGGCCACCGTTGTTCAACAATTCAGTCAACCCGGCGGACAATTCCGGGTGATCAATCCTGCCCGAATGGTGATCAATGTCGATCGGTTTATTACCGGCGCTTTTTATGTAAATGCCGAACTGTCCATGAACCTGTCGGGCATATTCGGGAAGAAATACTTCTATGTAAAAGAAATGAACCTACTGACAGTTACCCCTCGCTGGGAAACCGGTAACTGGGGCGCCTACCTGCCTGTTAGTGTGACCACTCAAAAAAATTGCTGGATTGGCGGGGCTCTCAAAGCCGGACCACTGGTCGTTGGCCTGCACAATCTCGCTTTTCTTTTCTCCAAAAACGCCCTGCCCAACGGGGGCGGATATGTTGCCCTCATTCTTCATTCGTTCAAGGGTTCCGGCAGTCGCGGCGACCGGCGGTTGAACTGTCCACCCAACCTCTGGTAAACCATTCTTTCGATAATTGAGTTGTCATTAACAGCTTTGTTCTTTCAAAAAGTTTTGAAATTTCAGAACTCGACCATATCTTTGTATTGAAAAATCCACTTGACATGAAGATTGCCGAAGCCAAACAACAGTTCATCGCCTCCTGGGGAGCCTTTGGAACCCATTGGGGAATCAACAGAACAATGGCGCAGATTCATGCGCTGTTGCTGATCAGTCCTGACCCGCTCAGCCAGGATGACCTGATGGAACAATTGAATGTGAGCAGGGGTAATGCAAACATGAACATTCGTGAACTGATCGATTGGGGACTGGTAGACCGTGTCATTATTCCCGGTGAAAGAAAAGAGTTCTTTGTTGCAGAGAAAGACATCTGGAAAGTAGCCACGCAGATTGTGAAGGAAAGAAAAAAACGCGAGCTGAACCCTATGTTGAAACTGCTCGATCAGCTGGAAAACGTAGAAGGCGATAAAAAAGACAAACACGTAAAACAGTTCACCGATACGGTAAATGGTATTAAACGATTCGGGCTGCAGGCCGATAAAATGCTGGATGTACTGGTGAAGGCAGATGAAAACTGGTTTATCGGCAACCTGATGAAGATATTTAAATAGGTTTTCGGTTTGCGGTTGACGGTTTGCGGTTGACGGTTTGCGGTTGACGGTTTGCAGTGCAAGGCGTTTGGCGTTTCGCGTTTATCGTTTCACGTTGGTTTGGTTGAGGTTTGTGTAAGTTTTCACTTTTTAATTTTCGATTCGTCATTCGTAATTGGTCATAACCATTGGCTCATTTACTAATTGTGTTATTGACCCATTATTTTCCATCCGTCATTCGTAATCCGTAATTCGTCATCAGAAATCAAGCTCTTTATATAATTGATTAAATACCCGACCGGTTACCCGGTCTTTTTTTAACTTCAATGTTTCATTTATTTCTGAAATATTGAAAATATCAATTAATTCAATTTAAAAATTCCTGTATGAAAAATAAAAAAATCATCATTACCGGAGGCACAGGCTTCGTGGCTCAGTCGCTGGCCCGTTATTTCGGGAAGGAGAACAAGATCGTTTTACTCAGTCGTGACGCGGTAAAAGGCATTCAAAATAATAATTACGCCCGCACACTGGTGCAGGCAGGCGAGGGATACAATGTTACGTACTGGCGCTGGGATGGTCATTCCGTTGAAAAGCACTGGCTGAAAGAAATGGAAGGGGCCGATATCATTATCAACCTGGCGGGAAAAACAGTGAACTGCCGATACACGGAACGGAACAAGAATGAAATTCTGCAAAGCAGGATCAAAGCCACCGAGGTGATCGGTGAAGCCATCCGGCAATGTGTTCATCCACCCAAATTATGGATCAATGCTTCTTCTGCCACCATTTACCGAAATGAGTACGAACGGGCAAACGATGAAAAGAACGGCATCATCAGTGCACTGCGGACAGACAACATGCCTTATACATTTCCTGACCGCTTCCGGCAGACGATCAAAAAATGCTGGTACACGCTTCGATATGGAAAGAATGCCATCCAAAGCAAGAAACTCGACCTTGATTTTTCCGTGGAGGTGTGCCAGGCCTGGGAAAAATCTTTCTTTAACCAACGCACCGCCTTCACCCGCAAAGTGGCTTTGAGAAGCGCTATTACATTTGGTGAAGGAGGCGTACTGATTCCTTACTTCCGCCTGCTGAAATTTGGCCTTGGCGGAAAACAGGGACCGGGCCACCAATATTACAGCTGGATTCATTGCGATGACCTGGCAGCGATTGTAGCTTTCCTGTATGAACAAAAAGAACTGGAGGGCGTATTTAATGCAGCTGCGCCCGAGGTGATCACCAACAATGAATTGATGAGCTGCCTGAGAAAGCTAACGGGCAAGAAACGAGGGCTTAACGCAAACACCTGGTTACTCGAAGCCGGGGCCGCCCTGATCGGAACGGAAACTGAACTCATCCTGAAAAGCCGTTGGGTGAAGGCGGCGCGATTGGAGCAATCCGGCTTCCGATTCCAATACCCTACCCTGGAAAGCGCTTTACAAAATGTCCTGTCCCGGACAGACCGTAAGGAATATACCTTGTCCTAAAACTTTAAAGGACGAATAGTGTTAGTTTTGAATCATGGAACAGCCAACCAGGAAGACAGTTATATTAGGCGCCTCGGACAATCCATCCAGGTATAGCTTTCTCGCATTGAATAATCTTCGCAAACATGGTCATCCCGTAGTAGCGATCGGACGGAAGCCGGCCGTAGTAGCAGACGTGTCCATTGAAACCGGTCAGCCCAAAGAAAAAGAGGTGGATACCGTTACCCTCTACCTCAACCCGGACCATCAGAAAGAATATTACGATTATATTATATCACTTCATCCCCGCAGGGTTATCTTCAACCCCGGTACCGAAAATGATGAACTCCGGGAAAAACTGAATAAGGCAGGCATCGAATCCATGGAAGCCTGTACCCTTGTGCTGTTAAGTACGGGACAATACTAAGCGTTTTTACTATTTCAACTAACGTGTTTTTTAGTCAGCCGTTGACGAAGAACAATTTCATTCTTCCGATAAAATATTGTCGGCAGACCTTCGTTTCATAAAAGCATCTGCTTCGCACTATTTGTTGATCGTACCTCTGGAAACACAAGTTTTAGAATCCAAAAATCGCCTTTAATGAAAAACCTCTACGTAGCAGGTTTCTTCGGGCTGTGTTGTCTATGTACCACTCAGATTCAAGCCCAGGATGCCATTACAGTAAAGCAGCATATTATCGACAAACCTTTCGCCTTCCAGCAAATTCCGGAAAAGGTTTCCTGCAATAAAAAAGATCTCGACAACCTGCTCAGGGCAGAGATATCCTCCAAGGTCAGTTTTACATTAGACAATAATCTGTCGCTTCGTGGCGTGGTTTCTGAAAAGATCACCCGCAGCAAGCAATCATTCAGCCTGAACATCCAATTGGAAAATTTCCCCGGCGCACTCTTCAATCTGCTGGTGGATCTGTCCGATGGTTATACACCCCGGTTCAGTGGCCGGATCATTAATCCCCAATCGGGTGATGTGCTGATCTTACAGCAGGACAAACAACAATACTTCTTTCAAAAACAGCTGCAGCGCTACTTCATGACTGAATAAGCGCCTTACATATTTCGAATCCCTAACCCGTTTAACATCTGTCCCATGAAAGCATTCCTGTCCATTTTGATTGTAGGTTTATTCAGTCTGCCGGTAGCTGCCCAAATACCTGTATTAAGTAGCTATCCTTCGGCCAGAGCTGTTATTTTCCTTGATTTTGATGGGCAGACTGTGCAGGGTACGGGCTGGAACTGGAGCGGCCCTATTTATGCACAGCCAGCCGGTTTATCTTCTGCTGCCGTAACGGAAATTTTTACCCGGGTAGCAGAAGATTACCGGATTTTTAATATCAATATCACCACCGATTCAACCCTGTATGCCTCCGCTCCTGTTAACAAAAGAACAAGGGTGATCATCACCCCTACTTCACAATGGTATGGAGCAGCAGGTGGCGTGGCTTATATGGGCAGCTTCACCTGGGGAGATGATACTCCGTGCTGGGTATTCAGCGCTTTGCTGAACAACAACATTAAATATGTTGCCGAAGCCGCCTCGCATGAAGCGGGTCACACATTAGGGCTCCAGCACCAAAGCTCCTTTGATGCCAATTGCACAAAAACCGCTGAATATGCCGGTGGACAGGGAAGCGGAGAAATCAGCTGGGCGCCGATCATGGGAGTAGGTTACTACAAAAATCTTACTACCTGGCATATAGGACCGAATACCATTGGCTGTACTTCAATACAAAACGATATTGAAATCCTGGCCGGACCTGATAACGGTATCGGACTGCGCAGTGATGATCACGGAAACAAACATCAGCAGGCCACCGATGTCATTCAAAACGCCTCCGGATTTATCGCCAGTGGATTGATCAATACTGCAGCCGATAAAGATGTCTTCCGTTTCCGGATCGACAACACCACGCATTTCCAATTGAGCGCAATTCCTCAAAATGTGGGAGGCGCCAATTCGGGAGCCAATGTAGACATCCGGATCAGCCTGCTTAATCAAAACGGAGACACCCTGAATCGATATAACCCATCCGAACTGGTGAGCGCCATTGTAGATACCAGCCTGAACAACTCTACGTATTACCTTGTGGTAGAAGGAGTCGGCAATCTGAACCTGGCAGATGCGGAGAGCATGGGTTTCTTTTCCCTGAATGCCAACTTTGCTTCCGCACTGCCGCTCGATGAGCTGAAACTGGCGGGCAATGTTTCGAACGGTCAGCACAAATTATACTGGAACTGGCAGGATCTCCGGCCGGTCACCGCAAGAATAGAGTACTCCCTCAATGGCCGGGACTTTAACAAACTGGTTGATATCAATGAAAAAATATTCAGCTACCAGTATGAACCAACCCGTGCCGAAGCCATACAGTATCGGATTCGCATGACCAACGAGGAAGGGCGAGTGTACTACACCAATGTGATCTCTTTGGCTGGTATAGGAAAAGCGGTCATCCGTGTGAACCAAACCCTGGTACAACAGGAGTTGGAAGTATGGGCCGCCGTTTCCGGTGAATACCGGCTGGTGGATCTGGCAGGCCGGACCTTCCTGCAGGGTAAACTGCAGTCAGGGGTCAATCGCCTGCATACAACTCAACTGCCAAAAGGTTTATTCTATCTGCAAACTCAATGTGAAAATAACAAACAGGTCTTCAAGCTCATAAAACAATAACTTTCGCCGCTGCGATTTTTGATGGGTTTTTCGTAAATTCGGAAAACCCATTGTACTATGAATCTGAAATGGAGAAAGTTTAATGGCGACCCGATCAATATCCCTATTGTCGACGCTGTTGAAAACGCGATCAAACGCGAAACCGAAAAAGGATACAAACTCAAAGTTTGCATTGGCACCGACTCCCAGGTAAAAGGTTCCGAAACTGAATTCGCCACTGTCATTGTTTTTCTTCGAGAAGGACATGGAGGTTTCATGTTCATCCACAACGAAAAAACAAGAACCGAGTACAGTATCAAGGAAAGAATGCTGGTAGAGGTAGCCAAGAGCATCGACATTGCTTACCAGTTGTGCGATCTCTTTACAGTGTATGATGTGGACATGGAAGTGCATGCCGACATCAATACCAACCCGCATTTCAAAAGTAATGACGCACTCAAGGAGGCCATGGGCTATATTCTGGGGATGGGCTTTGCCTTCAAAGCCAAACCGGAGGCATTCGCCAGCAGCAGTTGCGCGAATAAAGTAGTGAACTAAGCCCTGCGCCGACGCCAGGGTTTTTTCATTTTAGAACGTGCCCGCACGTTCAGGGCCATTATCGCCTCTGTACCATTCGTCGTTGTAGGTATGAATGAACGACAGTATCTTCTCTCTTCCCATTTTTTTTACAGCACTCGTTACAAAATGCTGCGGAAGAAATTGCCAGGTGGCGCGCATGGCATTTAAAAAATCCTTTACGTTTTTGCTGACTTCTTTCTGCGTTTCCTTATCGGCCTTTGTAAACACCAGGCAGAATGGAACTTCCCATTTTCCCAGCTGGTTGATAAAATCCAGGTCTATTTTCTGAGGGGCATGACGACTGTCTATCAACACAAACACATTCGTCAAGTTCTCTCTCTTGCGCAGATAGTTTTCAATCATCTGTTCCCAGCGGCGGCGGCTGTTCTGCGAAACTTTTGCATAGCCGTAACCCGGGAGATCCACGAGGTACCAGCGGTCATCGGGACCGGGTTTGTTGGCAGCCGGACCGCTGACCATGTCAAAATGGTTGATCAGTTGGGTCTTGCCTGGAGATGCCGAAGTTTTAGCCAGTTTTTGATTGTCGGCGAGCAGATTGATCAGGGAAGACTTCCCCACATTGCTTCGACCAATAAAAGCGTATTCCGGCCGGTCGGGTTTCGGGCATTTCGAAAACTCCGGGCTGCTAACAAGATATTCCGCCTTTTTGATGATCATTGGTGCAAGATAACGGGAAAATGGTTTATCGTTTCACGTTTATCGTTTCAGGTTTATCGTTTGTGGCAGTGCAAAGGTTTGCAAGTAATCATAAAAACTCTAAGCAAAAAGGGGGTTTGTTCACCGTTCGGGATTTGCCATTTTGTAAACGTGAAACGATAAACGTGAAACGATAAACCAGAAACCAATTTCCCACTATCTTTGCCTCCCATGGCGAAGTTTGCACACGACGAGGTGGTTCCTTTTAGCGAGTCCTCGCAGACCAAAAAAGAACAGGTGGCGGGCATGTTTGACCAGATTGCCTTTCGCTACGATTTCCTAAACCGCTTTCTCAGCGGCGGAATTGATATTTATTGGCGTAAAAAGGCCATCCGGGAACTCAAAGCCATTCAACCCCAAAAAATCCTCGACGTAGCCACCGGAACAGCCGATGTGGCCATCATGACCTACAAATACCTCCAACCCGAAAAAATAATTGGCATAGATATTTCAGAAGGAATGCTGCAATTGGGGCGGCAAAAAGTTGCCAAGTTGTTGTTAAATAAGCATATAGAGCTTTTGTCGGGAGATAGTGAGGCAATAAACTTTCCAGAAAATACGTTTGATGCCGTAACCGTGGCTTTTGGGGTACGGAATTTCGAAAACCTGGAAAAAGGCCTGTCTGAAATGTACCGGGTGCTAAGGCCGGGCGGAAAACTGGTCATACTCGAATTTTCGAAGCCGAAAAAGAGATGGTTCAAGGGTATTTACAACCTGTATATGAAAATCATTGCCCCGAAAGCCGGTCAATGGTTGTCAAAAAACAAAGATGCCTATCAATATTTAAATAACTCAGTAAACGCATTTCCAGAGGGAGAAACATTTCTACACATTTTACAACAAACAGGATTCACTCAAACAACCTTCGAACGGTTGAGTTTAGGCATATGTACAATCTACTGTGGAATAAAAAGTCAACGCTGAGAAACTGGGTACTAACCTTGCTGGTTTGTGCGAAATTTACTCCATCTCTGGCACAGGAAGTCGAACTGAATCTGCCCAATCACGACGACAAAAAATACTACCTCGGGATCGGTCTGATGTACAATACTTCCCGTTTCCTGCTGGAACAGCATCCGTCGTTCCTGGGCAGCGACAGTGTTCTATCCATCAATCCGCTCAATACCGGGGGTATCGGACTTGCCGGTATCCATACGCTGCGTATCAACAACCGGTTTGAAATACGCGCGATCTTTCCTCAACTATTGTTCTCCTATAAGAACCTCGATTATCACCTGAAATATCCCAACAAAGCCATGGATGAGGATACTTTCATGACCAAAAGAGTAGAATCAATCTTATTAGGATTTCCTCTTCACCTGAAATTCCGCAGTGATCGTATCAATAATTTCAGGGTATACATGTTTGCAGGAGGTAAAATTGAATACGACCTGGCTTCGAATTCGAGCGCCCGAAAAGCAGAGAACCTTGTAAAACTGAAACCTTTCGATATCGGCGTGGAAGCCGGTGTGGGTTTTAACTTCTACTTCCCCGTATTCATCCTTTCTCCTGAAATAAAGATCAGCAATGGCGTAATCAATACCCATAGTCGCGACAGCCGCCTAAAATTCTCCAGCAGCATCGATCGACTGAGCTCCCGAATGATTATTTTTTCGCTGATATTTGAGGGATAGATGGCGTTTCTCGTTTATCGTTTCAAGTTCCACGTTGCAATTTAAAATGAGAAATGCAAAATTAGTATTTCAAACGTGAAACGATAAACGATAAACCATAAACGCTAATAGTCATACTCTCTCCTGAACATATTCATCCGCACGCCTGCTGTAAAAAATTTCGAGTCGGGTGATGTGTAGGCGCCTGCCGGTTTGTTTTGCTTACGATACAGCGCGCTGGCTTCTATGAAGAGGTTTTCGAACAGCTCGTAGGATACCAGGAATTGAAGATTCACTCCTTTACCCGGAATGCCGCCAGCGATATCATAGCCATAATCACCGGCCGGACGGCTTGTATTCAATTTAAGTATGTTTGATCCGAAGTTGGTGAAAGTCCCGGCAGAATCAAGTCCCTGTTTCCAGTAGATCAACTTAAGTGTACCGGTCCATTTGGGAGAAGGCTGATAGCGCAGGATACCGATCATCTCATAAAAATTGGAACCCAGCGGATGCGCCAGTGGTTGATTAAAATGAGAGTAATTTGATACAGAATCGTTGTGCGAATAAGTAAACGGCCTCACTACATTCAGCTCAGCCTGCACATCCAGGTTTTTCACATTAAACACATTGATATACTTCGCTCCCAATTGGAAAGCGTATTTGTTTGCCCACCAGCCATTCTGTGCGCGTATTTCTTTCAGGAAAAATTCATCGAATAGTATCTGACCATATACCTGTGCCCTCCTGGCGATATTGGCTTTGAAGTCGAAACCGACCAGGGCATTGTCTGAACTGCCATTCTGCTGTTCTGCCACCCGTAGAAACATAACCGGGTTCAGGTAGGTGAAATCAAAATGATTTTTACGGCCAAACATCACCGCTTCAAATAACCCCAGATTGAGCCATTTGGCAGCGTTGAAACTGAGGTGATGAATGGCTGCATATTTCTTATCCAGTAGAGGATCGGATCCCCCCTGGTTATAATGAGGAGTGAGCTCCATGAACAAATTCATATAGTTCAGTTTCCATATCCGGGTATTGATCTTCAAAAAAAGATAGCTCTGACCATAGTCGCTGAGGAAAAGACTCCTGTATCCGGATCCTATGAAGTTGCGGTCGTAACCAAACTGGAACTCCAGGTATTTGGTGGCGTTGAAATGGATCGATCCACGACCATCGAAATAGTCGACCCCTGTTTTTTTGAAGCTTTTGAAAAAGCCCGCGCCGGGTACGGCCCCGAACGAATCAACCCGATCCTGGAAAAACAAGGGTCCCCGCTCCTGGTTGTCTGTGAGGTAAGCCGAAAAGCCGATCTTTTTGGCAATCAGCCCCCGGACGCTAACACCTTTGGTGTTAAGAAATAGCGTTTGATCATTATCGGCTTCCTTCGACAATTGAAAATTGAAGAGCGGGTTCACTGCCAGGTAAAAATCTTTCACATCTGCTTCCAGCAAGTTGGCCGGTGTTTTATAAAAAGTATTCCATAAAGGTTTTTTACTGGCGAAAACAGATTTGTCGCCATTATACCATTCACTGTTATTCATGAACAGACTTTTCAGGTTGGCCTTGTCGACTTCACTGAGGTTGATCAGTCCGGCCTTCTGTAAAGAGTCGGCATATTCCCCTGCTCTCACTGCATATTTTCGAAAAAGGGGCTTGGCCGTAAGAAGATTCAGGTCGCTATTTTGCTGGAGTTGAATATCGAGCCTGTCGAGTATTACCTGGTGCTTGCTTCCCTGGGGCAGTGTGGCAGACTGAGCGAAAAGCGCCGTTGGAAACAGGAATAAAAGAACCCGCAACAGATTTTTTACAATAAATTGCATGCAGTGTATTTAAGAATTTTCGAGTTATGCAAAGATACCTGATTAAGAATATTACTGTGGTCAATGAAGGCCAGTCTCGCACCCAGGATGTCCTGGTCAACCAGGGCCGGATTGAAAAGATAGCCGACACCATTCAAACCAACGCACTGAGCCGTGAAATAAACGGGGAAGGACTTCATTTATTACCCGGCGCCATAGACGATCAGGTTCATTTCCGCGAACCGGGCCTGACCCATAAAGCGACCATCTACACTGAATCAAAAGCCGCTGTGGCCGGAGGGGTTACTTCCTTCATGGAAATGCCAAATACCATGCCACCGGTTTTTACCCAGGAGCTGCTGGAACAGAAATACGAAATAGCAAGAAATACTTCCCTGGCTAACTATTCTTTTTTCATGGGAACTTCCAACGATAACCTGGAAGAAGTGCTGAAAACAAACAAGCGAAAAAAGGACGTTTGCGGTGTGAAGATCTTCATGGGCTCTTCCACAGGCGGCCTGCTCGTTGATAATCTGCTGACCCTCGACCGCATATTCGCCGGATCGGAGGTATTAATAGCTACGCATTGCGAAGATGAGCGGATCATCCGCGCCAACCTGGAAAGAATTAAAAAAGAAAAAGACACGCTCGAACCCTCCGATCACCCGATTATCAGGGATGAGATCGCCTGTTTTGAATCCTCACTCACGGCTATCCAGCTGGCCAAAAAACACCAGTCGAGACTTCATATTCTGCATATCAGTACAGAAAAAGAACTTCAGCTTTTTTCTAATATGCTTCCACTGGCTGAGAAAAAAATTACTGCCGAGGTCTGTGTCCATCACCTGCATTTTACCAGTGATGATTATGCCAGCAAAGGCAACCTCATCAAATGTAATCCTGCCATAAAGGCACCGCATAACCGGGAAGCGCTCTGGAAAGCGCTGCTCGATGATCGACTGGATGTGATCGCCACCGACCATGCTCCTCATACCTGGGAAGAAAAAAATGAGCCGTACGAAAAAGCTCATGCCGGGCTGCCCCTGGTACAGCACCCCCTCCTGCTGATGCTCCATTATGTGAAAGAAGGCCGGATCAGCCTGGAAAAAGTAGTGGAGAAAATGAGTCATGCCGTCGCTACCTGTTTCAATATAGCCGACAGAGGATATCTGCGCGAAGGCTATTTCGCCGATATGGTAATCGTTGATCTCCATCAACCCTACCGCGTGGAAAAATCGAATATCCTGTATAAATGCGGCTGGAGCCCCCTCGAAGGATTCGAGTTTCCCTCGAGTATTGTTGGCACTTTCGTAAACGGAAACCTCGTATATGGAAAGCAGGGCTGGGATGAGTCTAATAAGGGTCAGCGCCTTTCTTTCAACAGATCATAAACTGCCGGCAAGTACCATTCATGAATATTGACCAGACTACATACAACGACCTGTCGATCTTTCACCATGAGGAAGAATTCTCGGTTTTCAATCGCCTGAACTTTACCGAAACAGTGGAAGGAAGGGAATGGTTGTTGAAATTTTTCAGTAACCCTTTCAGCGAGCGGCAACCCATCCTCGATACACAGCAGATCGTTCGGCTGATGCTGGCACATATGAATGAATGGCCCTCTGTTATCAGCAATGGAACCCTGATGGTCATTGAAAAATTCTACGACAGCAATATCGATGGAATGCCCGACAAGGCCAACCTGGTGAATGCTTTTACATACAGAACCTTTCACAGCCCAGACTTTTCTCTCGTTCGTTATTCACTTGAACACTTTGCCGATTTTTTACGGGGAATGAATAGTCTTGTGGAAACTTTCGCTCAGCCCGGCACGCCGATGATGGCCCGCGCTTTCCTGGATAGAGCGGCTGATCTGATGAATAAACCCATCATCCGGCAACTCATCAAAAGAGAAAAATCAAAGCCTTTCAGCTGGACCGAAACCATTCACTACGGAAACTATATCCGTGATCATTATCGTCATGCCAGTACCGAACTCATCACCATCTTTGGCCGCTTCGATGCCTGGCATTCCATGGCCAGGGCTTCACAGGTATTCAACCTGCAGTTCCCGGAATTTACCCACGACCAGTTGCCCTTAATCGATGCCCATCAGCTATTTCATATACTGTTACCCACTCCGGTTCCTTACGATGTACATATGAGCAAGGAGAGTAATTTCATATTCCTGACCGGAGCCAATATGGCCGGCAAAAGCACCTTTATCAAAGCGGTCGGTTGCGCGGTGTTCCTGGCTCATCTGGGAATGGGTGTTCCCGCCCGCGAAATGAAACTATCTATTTTCGATGGATTGCTGAGTAATATCAACGTGGTCGACAATATCGTAAAAGGAGAAAGTTACTTCTTCAATGAAGTGCAGCGCATTCGGAATACCATCTTAAAAATCAACGATGGCAGAAAATGGCTGGTACTTATCGATGAATTGTTCAAAGGAACCAATGTGCAGGATGCCATGAAATGCTCACTGACCGTTATAAAAGGACTTATAAAGATCAAGAATTCTCTTTTTATTTTATCGACTCACCTCTATGAGATTGGCGAGGACCTGAAAAATTACTCCAATATATCCTTCCGGTATTTCGAAACGACCGTCAATGCAGAGCAACTCGAATTCAGTTACCAGTTGAAAGAAGGAATCAGCAACGACCGCCTGGGTTACCTGATCCTTAAAAGAGAGAAAGTGGTCGAGCTTCTCGAAAAACTATAATCAGCTCCTTTATTCTATTAGCGGGCATTTGTTATCTTCAGGCAAGAAATTCCTTCTGTATGAAAAAATTGCTCCCGCTGCTGGCATTGCTTTTATCCTTTTCTGCTCTCTGGTCGCAAAAACCCGGTGCACCGATTGATGTGCTGCATTATGAATTCGGCATTACTTTATCGGATCAGAACGATATCATTGTGGGAGACGCGAAAATCCGTTTCAGGGTTTTGCAGGCCGTGTCCCGCATCAGTTTCGACCTGGTGAACCTGAATGCCAAAGAAAAAGGAATGAAAGTGTTGTCTGTTTTGCAGGGAGATCAGACCCTGAATTTCCAGCAGGATTCCGCACATCTCATTCTTAATTTCCCTGAAAAACTGACTGCGGGAGAGGAAAAAGAAGTAGAGATCAGGTATTCGGGTATTCCCGCTGACGGATTGATCATTGCCAACAACAAATACAAGCATCGCGGATTCTTTGCCGATCATTGGCCCGATCGGGCGCATAACTGGTTACCCTGCATTGACCATCCCGCAGATAAAGCAACCGTAGACTTTGTAATCACAGCCCCGGAGCATTACCAGGTAGTAGCCAATGGCATTCAAACCGAAGAAACATCTTTAGGCAATGGCACCAAGCTCACCCGTTACTCGGAATCCGCGCCCCTTCCTCCCAAAGTAATGGTGATCGGAGTCGCGGATTTTGCCGTTCAATTGTCCGGCTTTGTAGAATGTACGCCGGTCTATGCCTGGGTTTACCCGGAAGATCGTCAGAAAGGATTTTATGACTATGGACAAGCCACGGAAATTCTTCCCTTTTATATTAAAAACATCGGGCCTTATGGATATGGGAAACTGGCTAATGTACAGTCAAAGACCCGCTTTGGAGGCCTCGAAAATGCGGGGGCGATCTTCTATTTCGAAAATTCGGTAACCGGTACCCGCCGTTCTGAAAGCCTGCTCGCCCATGAGATCGCGCACCAGTGGTTTGGCGATATGGCCACCGAAACCGACTGGCCACATTTATGGTTAAGCGAAGGCTTCGCTACCTATATGACCGTTCTGTATATGGAAAACAGTTATGGAAAAGATACCGCTACCAAAATGCTGATGGAAGATAGAAAAGCAGCAGTGGCTTTTTCAAAGAGAGCCAAAAGACCGGTAGTAGACAAATCGGTTACAGATTATATGCAATTACTCAATGCCAACAGTTATCAGAAAGGAGGTTGGGTATTGCATATGCTCAGAACGCAATTGGGTGATTCTGTTTTTTGGAGAAGTATCAGGACCTACTATGCGAAGTATGCCGGTAAAAATGCTTCTACCGAGGATTTGCAGAAAGTGTTTGAAGAAGTGTCCGGAACCAATCTATCCGATTTTTTCCGTCAATGGCTTTATACGCCGGGACAACCGGATCTTGATGTGAGTTGGGTGTATGATGAAACAAAGAAAGTCACCAATATCACCATCCTTCAAAAACAGGAAACCCTTTTTCAATTTCCGCTGGAATTAAAAGTAACGGGCACCAATGCCGATGACGGCGTATTGACTAAATCGACTATTATCAATAAGAAGACGACGGTGATTACCATTCCCATGCAGGCGGCGCCAAAATCCATTGAGTTGGATCCGGCAGTAAAGTTACTCTTTGAAGGTTCCGTCAGAAAGGAATGAATGAGCCAAGGAGATAATTGGGCAATTGATCAACTAGTTAATTGGTCAATTAGTCAATGTGATTACGGATTATGGATGACGAATGGCGGATGATGAAAGAAATGAGTCAATGCAATGACTGGGAATCGCCCCGGCTGGCGCAATATTGTCAGCAGGGATTTGTCCAATCAGAGTTCTGCGACCTACCCGTGCCATAGTTGTTCGAACAGCGAGGTAATACCTATCTGAAATAAGCACCTGCTATTTCGAATGAAATACACTCATGAACCTTCAATTGATTTAGATGGATATCCTTAATCAGGTAATGAGCATTAGACTTTCACTAATCCCTGGCTTAAAAACTTAAGTTACGATCACGCTGCAATTAAGGCACGGGTAGGTTGGAAAAAGCTGTAACAGTAAATTTCTATTGACCATACCCGCGCCAGCAGCGTAATTTTTTCTTACACTGACTAACTCTTCCCATCGCTTATACCCAATTACAAACGGTTAATACCCGTTTACAGCTATCTCCAGTCTGTATTTTGCAGCCCTTATTACTCTCACTCCTCAACATTACGCGATGCAATAATGTATGTTGATCAAATCTTTTGGAAGTGCGGTATATGGGGTGGAAGCCATCACTATTACCATTGAAGTGAATGTTCTTTCGGGTGCCCCGAATTATTATATAGTGGGGTTGCCAGACAATGCAGTCAAAGAAAGTATTCAACGAGTGGAAAGTGCCGTAAAAAGTTATGGTTTCCGGATGCCAAGAGCCAAGCTGGTTGTGAATCTGGCTCCGGCGGATATCCGCAAAACCGGTACGGCATTCGATCTGCCGATTGCAATTGCAACCATCGCGGCCGATGAACAACTCGAATACAAAAAGCCATTGAGTGATTTTGTAATAATGGGCGAATTGGGACTGGATGGCTCTATTCTTCCTATTAAAGGATCGCTACCGATGGCGATTACTGCCAGAAAAGAAGGATTCAAAGGGCTGATCGTGCCCAAGGCAAACTCAAGGGAGGCGGCGATGGTCAATAACCTCGAAGTATACGGCGTAAGTACACTGATAGAAGTGGTCGATTTTCTGGCCGGTCGCCTGACGCTGCAGCCGGAAGATGTCAGCACCCGCGACGACTTCTTTCAATCCCAATACCAGTTCGACATCGATTTTTCTGATGTCAAAGGGCAGGAAAATATCAAACGTGCGTTGGAGATTGCTGCGGCGGGAGGACACAATGCGATCCTGATCGGTCCGCCGGGTGCGGGCAAAACAATGCTGGCGAAAAGAATTCCCACGATACTTCCGCCACTGAGTTTGCAGGAAGCGCTTGAAACAACAAAAATCTATAGCGTAGCAGGAAAACTATCGGAAAATGCCACACTGGTTTCCCGTCGCCCTTTTCGCTCTCCCCACCACAGCATCAGCGATGCCGCATTGGTAGGCGGTGGCGGATTGCCGCAACCAGGAGAGATTTCACTGGCGCATCATGGTGTCCTCTTCCTGGATGAACTGCCGGAATTCAAACGCTCTGTTCTGGAAGTGATGCGGCAACCAATGGAGGAAAGAAAGGTGACGATCTCAAGGGCGCGAATAGCCATCGATTTCCCGGCGTCCTTCATGCTGATCGCTTCCATGAACCCCTGCCCCTGCGGATACTACAATCATCCGCAAAAAACCTGTAACTGCGGAGCCATGGTCGTTCAGAAATACCTCAATAAAATTTCAGGACCCTTGATGGACCGGATCGACCTGCATGTGGAAGTAACGCCGGTAGCCTTTACCGAACTGAGCAATTTATCGAAGGGAGAGAGCTCGGATCTGATCCGGCAGCGGGTCATAAAAGCCCGCAACATACAGGCTGAGCGATATTCGACCTCCCCGGATATCTATTGTAACGCCCAGATCGGAAGTCGAATGCTAAGGGAATTCTGTGTATTGAACACTGCCTGTCAGAATCTGCTCAAAACAGCTATGGACAGACTGAACCTTTCTGCCAGGGCCTATGATCGTATTCTGAAAGTCAGCCGAACCATCGCTGATCTGTCCAACAGCGCCACGATTGCGCCTGAACACCTGGCAGAAGCCATTCAATACCGAAGCCTGGACCGCGAAACATGGGCGGGGAAAGGGAGTTAGGCGTTTATCGTTTATGGTTTATCGTTTCACGTTCACGTTTACCGTTCAGCTGAGTTTTGCCTATTCTCCTTAGCCAGGGAATGTATGATGCAGAAACAGGATATCCAGTCCGCCAAAGACTTCTTATCGATGCTGCTTTAGATTCTGCAGTTTCTTTCTGGTCTCCGGCATTTCCTTCAGTAACAAGGTTTTCTCAAAAAAAGCAATCGCCATTTTAGTGTTTTTTTGTTCAACATATAAGTCTCCCATGGAATCGTACACGTTTGCACTGGATGGATAGTTCTCAATATTCATTTTAAAGAACTCATAGGCTTTATCATATCTCTTATCTGAAAGAAATCTATATCCCAGCAGATTAACCATATTCTCTGATGGCAGAACGGAATAATGGAGGAGAGCGGACACCTCACGGTAATGCGACGCAATATAGCTGGCTGTTATCGAAGAATCATTCAAGTCTTTATCCATCGCGTAGGCTTTAAAGATAAAACGCAGCGCATCGTAACTCGCAATGAAGGGAACTGAGCCATGGTCATCCTCGGGATAGTATCTCCAGTCCCAGTGAAGCCGGCTCCTGGAGCTGTTCCCAAGTATATTTCGAAATTGCAGATTATCCCTTACATGCACACTGGCATGTGCCGTATCATGCTCTACGCGGAGGGTGTCCATACCCTTTTCCATGGTATTGGCAGATGCATAAAACAAAGCTTTGCGACTAAAATCCTTATCTCGAAGTACGCGGGATGCCTGGCCCATCAATTTTCTATCATCCCACCAAACGCTGGGATCGATGGCTACATAAGAGGTAAACAAATCCGGATGATTAATAAGCGCATTTAAAACCGTTAACCCGCCAAGGGAGTGGCCGACAAACATCCGGTATGGAGCGGGTTTATACATCGAATCGATGTAAGGGATCAGTTCCTTTTCGATAAAAGCCAGGAACTGTTCTCCACCACCCGAAGAACCAAGCGCTGCGGAATCTTTCTCCCCATCAGACCAGGAAATAGCATGTGAGGGAGTAAGGTCCCTGGTGCGATTGGTATTGGCAATTCCGACAACGATCATTTCAGGAGCCTTTCCCGCCGAGTTCAGGTATTGTAACATAGTGGTGACGGAGTTAAAAAAAGCCGGTCCGTCCAACAGGTACATGACGGGATATTGAACAAGCTTACCACCAACCCCGGAACCGGGAACAGCAATCAGCAATTCCCTGTCTTCCTTTAAAATGGAGGAATGAATGGTGCGCCTTACTCCAATCGAAATTTGCTGATCGCTTTTTTGGGTTGCCTGGGAAAAACCAATCAAGGGAAGAAAAAACAGTAAAAAGAAAATAGCCTTCATAAACCGGGGGTTTGCAAATATGGCGGCGAAGGTACGGCTATTTGCCAAGGCGAAGGATCCAGGGTCAGTCGAACAATAACAGTCATTTCCGGATGCTGATGTTTCCCAGGGTATCGACCAAAATTGTTACTCCCACGCCTACATCTGTTATCGGAATAGATATACTATAGTCCATCAACAATGAGGCATTCACGACCTTGCAAGTGGGAGGTAATACTACACCGAATGAATCAAGCGAGGGGTGTAATTCCGAACGAAAATCGGCCTTTGTGATTCTCTTGTTGGAAATGGTATCATTGCCTCTCGTAATGATAATCTCGGATTCAAAACTATGGGTGACAAACTCCCTGTTCGTGTCGAAATTGTACCTGGCTGGCACCACAACCGCGCTATCGAACAGGCAATAATGTCGTACAAAATAATGATAGTTGCTGTCAGGCGTTGCCAGGCTTAACCGATAATCGGCCTGGTACATCTTGACATAGAGATCTCTTTCCTCCCTCAGATCGGGCGTCTCTATCTCAGGCTCGTCTGCAGAAGTATCAATTTTAGTGTTATTGTTG
>JBGAHR010000049.1:0-32438 GCA_044226045.1 Chitinophagaceae bacterium | reverse complement strand
CCCATACAGCCAGTACAGCTCCGGGTTTACCCACTCTTTCCACCTCCTTCCTGAACGCGGCAAAATCGAACCAATGATAAGACTGGGCTACGGTGATCAGGGAAAAACTGCCGGTTTCAAAAGGGGGCTGCTCTGCTTTGCAACACAAATACCGGATGTTTTCTGCCTTTACAGCCTGGTCGAGTTGCTTCTGACTGTGATCGGTGGCTATCACTTCCCGGAAATAACCGGAGAGCGCCAGTGCGGCCTGCCCGTTACCGGTGGCACAATCCCAGGCCCTGTCGCGATCTGTTACAAAAGAAAGAACATAATGATACAGTTCGTCTGGATAGGATGGCCGGTACCTGGCATATACATCGGCCTGGTTGGAGAAAAGATCCTTGCTCATGCTCAACGGGTTTGTGTTCCAAATAAACCGTAAGGTACTTCAATCCTTCGAAGACAGGGGTTAATCGCTGATCCTGATTACATCAAATTCATTCATCTTATCTTGCAGTCGAATGCTTCGTTTGCAAAACATATCGCTGCTGCAATTCAAAAACTACACCCAGCGTAAATTTCATTTCCAGGAAAGACTGGTAGGAATTTGCGGAAATAACGGGGTAGGTAAAACCAATCTGCTGGATGCCATTTATTATCTCTGTTTTACAAAAAGCTATTTTCAAAAAAGCGATGGCGCCAACGTATTGCAAGGGGCGATGGGATTCCGGCTCGAAGGAAACCTGACGCTGGACGACAGCTCGGAAAAACTGGTTTGCATTCTTCGCGAAAACGGAAAAAAAGAGTTCTATCATAATGATGAGGCTTATCCGAAAATGGCCGATCATGTGGGTCGTATTCCGGCCGTGATCATCACCCCCGATGATGTGCACATCATTACCGACGGAAGCGAAGAGCGAAGAAGATTCCTGGATGCCCTGCTCAGCCAGGTGGATCATCAATACCTGGTCCACCTGATCGATTATGTAAAAGTGCTGACCCAAAGAAACAGTTCACTCAAACTGATGTCCGAAAAACGTCAGTACAACGATTCACTGCTGGATGTGTACGATCAGCAACTGGTTGCCCATGGGGAATATATTTTTCAAAAAAGGAAAATAGTGCTGGAAGAACTGATCCCGCGTATCATTGATACTTATCATTCAATCGCCGGATCTGAGGAACCGTTATCGATCCGGTATGAAAGTCAACTGCAACAGTCATCCTTTCCCGAACTGCTGAAGCAGGCCCGCGAAAAAGACAAGATCGTTCAGCGAACCAGCACCGGTATCCATAAAGATGAACTGGACATTCGCTTAAACGATCTGCCATTTAAAACAATGGCGTCGCAAGGCCAGCGAAAAAGCCTGTTGTTCGCCCTGAAGCTTTCTGAATTTGATACGCTTTGCGAAGAAAAGGGGTTCGCCCCCCTCCTGTTGCTCGATGACGTATTTGAAAAACTCGACGAACAGCGAATGCATAACCTGCTGGAAAGAGTTTGCCTGCAAAACGATGGCCAGGTTTTTATAACGGACACCCATTGCGAAAGAATCCGTGATCATTTCCAGAAACTGGGGCATGAGCCTTTGCAGTTGATTGAGTTATAGGCAGGGCCAATATCTCTATCCGATCCGGGCCGGAATCTTTACCTTCGTTTTATGAGCGAATTATCATTAGGTGATGCCCTGAGAAATTTTTTACAGAAGAGCCGGCTCAAAGGTTCCATTCAGGCTTTACAGATTGAAGAAATCTGGGAAGAGATCATGGGTAAAACCATCGCTAAATACACGGAAAAAATACAGATCCACGGCCATACCTTGTACATCACCACACATATGGCGCCACTCAAACAGGAACTGCAATACCAAAAGCCCAAGATCATCGAAAGGGTTAATGAGGCGCTCGGCGAAAAAACCATTTCCGAAGTGGTCATCCTCTGAACTTCGTTCCTTTATTTTACCTGTCGGATGCTGGCATTGGCGCCTACATTGAGATTACCACCGGTTTCGATGGTCAGATGGCTGAATTCAATCAATCCCATGGCCTGCGTTACCGACACCGTATGCCCGCTCCTGATGGTGACCACATCTCCGACAGAAGGAATACAATGACAATTCCAGGTAGATGCATTATTCCAGGCGCCGGAAGCAACAGACTGAATGGCTGTTCCCGGAATCACCACAATAGAATAATCTTCTACCTGACCCGATCCATCTCCCGGTGTTCCATTCAACTGACAGGCCGTTGGCCAGGTGGGATAATCGGGTGCGGGATTATCGGCAATGATCCGCATTCGCAAGGGTACACCGGTAACAGCCGTTGCGGGGATCGTGATATCAACTGAGATGGAATCTGTATAGGCGCTCAGCAGGGTTTCGCCGGCATCATCAAAATCACCGTCGTTGTTATAGTCAATAAATGCCTTCATGGCATGTAGGTTCAAATAACTTCCTTTTATCCGAAGCGGATAGGTTGCGTTCAGATACACATTGGTCCTCTGGGAACAGCTGCGATCGATAAAATTAGACAAGTCAGCTGCGCTGCTGTTGGAATACACATTGATGTTGTTAAACTCCACCCGTTCGATTCCATAGAAACCGGATAGTGAATTGGGAACAAAAGGACTGCAGGCTACCACAGGTCCGCTGCCGGCAGGCGGAGCCAGCGCCTGTGAACTGAGTAAGCCCGGACGAAAACTAAAAAGAGTGGCCCTTACCCTGGCTTTCTGACCGGCAGTAAACATCCGTGCACAGTTGGTATAGTTCATGAAATTATTCAATACCGTATACCCAAACTGCGGATCTGCAACCTGGTAAGTAAGGCCGGAGCAATTATTTACTGTGTTGCTGCAGGAATATTCCAGTAGTCCGCTTTCCGTATCGCAAACCAGGTCGCCATAAAACGCACAGGAATCGGAACGGGGGCAGGTATCTTCCCAGCCGTTATCATAGAACGTATGATACAGCTCAAATACATGCCCCATTTCATGGGTGATCGTGTGTGCATTGCCATTGGCATAGGCCGCATTGATAACAATGCCGTCAATCGCCGCGGAATTGTATTCTGCAAAATAGGCAAAGCCCCCTGTCAGGGTCGCACTGCCATCGATCTTGTTTACCACCCATATATTGATGTAGTCTGTATTGGACCAACGGGAAAGATTTTTTACGAGCACCTGATCAACGGATCCGGGGGTACCTCCGATCGTAATGCCTCCGGAGGCATAGTTGGGTAATGAGCTTCCATTTACCCTGATGATTCCCGTTGTGCTATTACAGTTAGGGTCACGCGAAGCCAGCTGGAACTGTATTTTCATATCCACCCCGCCACTTTGGGCGCCTGCTTTTCTCCAGTCCTGATTGAGTAATTGAATCATTGCCTGTATGTCGGCATCCGTTGGATTGTCGGGTGAACCGATGGGGGTGCCGGTATGAATAACATGCACCACTACCGGGAGCGTGTATAGCTGATCGTTGTCGAGAAGAGATTGCTTTTCTATCCAGTTCCTGATTTGAAGGTTGGCAGCATCGATCTTCGCCTTCGCATCGGCGTTCTTCAAAGGTGTTTGCCATCCGCAACGGGGAATAACAGTCTTCTGTGCCCGGAGAATGGAATACCCGAAAAATATAAGTCCCGCCAAAAGCAGAATCCTTAGGCGCATCTGATCTCAATTAAAGGTGAGAAATCTTTTCTCAAAGGATGCTGTCCGGATTTTATTTACGACCCCTGAAATCTGTTCTGAATTTTTCCATGCATTTACGGTCCTGGAGGGTTACAAAGCAGGTTCTGTAATCCTTACCTCCGAACGTGATATTGCTGACGTCTTTTCCTTTCAGTTGCACTTCCTGTAATTGTTTGCCGCCGGGGTTAATGATAACGACTGTTCCTTTTCCATACCGGCACACGTACAGGTTTCCTTTCGTATCGCATTTCATCCCATCGAAGCCATAATCGGGAAAACTGGCAAACAGTCTTTTGTTTCGCAAATCGCCTTTTTCCGTTACATCGAATGCCCAGATATTTCTTTGGATACTTTCATTTACATAGAGTGTTTTTTCGTCGGGGCTCAGGCAGATCCCGTTGGTGGTTCCCATTCCCGCTGCCAGCAGATAAGCCTTGCGATCGGTGTCTATTTTCCATATCTGCCCGGTTTGCTTTTTCCAGTCAGGATCAGATGCAAAAACAACTCCTTTCCGGTTAATGCAAATATCATTGGGTTGTTTGAATCGTTCGTCATGGCAATATACGGATACCTCCCTGGTTTCGACGTTAACCTCCAGGATATTGTGCCCGGCGAAATCAGCCACCAGCATATTACCGTCATTTTTGAACTGAATGCTGTTCCCGATGCTTTTATCCGGCAGGGTTACAAACAGGTCTACTTTTCCGTCGGGATACACTTTCCCGATCGTGCCATCCTGCTGATAATTGACTACAAAGAGTTGGCCGTTACGATCTACAGCGGGTCCTTCGATATTCCGCGAGAAAAGATTTTCGGCCGTCAGATCGTATGCCCGAAACAGCGATCTGCCATATTCCTGTTGCGGTTTTGTTTTCCGGGAACAGTTAGACAAGAGAACAGCAAAGACAATCAGCCAGAGTGATTTTTTCATAGTAGTATTTTTTTGAGCTTCGCCCTTTAAAAAATATTATTCAATTCTTACTCTCGGATCTGCCAGGCCATACAGGGCATCGGCCAGCACACTGATCAATACAAAAAAGAAGGAAGATACTAAAACGGAGCCCATTACTACCGGGAAATCCAGTTTTTCAAGCGCGTCGACCGTTATTTTACCAATCCCTTTCCACCCAAAGATATATTCAACAAAAAAAGCACCCGCCAGCAATTCCGCAAACCATCCGGTAATCGCGGTAATAACCGGGTTTAATGCATTTTTCAGCGCATGTTTCCAGATGACGGTTCGTCGATTCAATCCTTTGGCATAAGCAGTGCGTATATAATCCTGCGATAAAACATCCAGCATGGCGCTGCGGGTAAGCTGGGTTATAATGGCCATTGGCCTGATGCCGAGTGTCAATGCAGGCAGCAGAAGGTTTGACAATTGGAGATGGCGGCCGGTGAAAGGATCGGTTTCA
Organism: Chitinophagaceae bacterium; assembly: GCA_044226045.1. GTDB lineage: Bacteria > Bacteroidota > Bacteroidia > Chitinophagales > Chitinophagaceae > Endoryza. The sequence goes on along the minus strand of JBGAHR010000049.1, from coordinate 27,362 downwards.
AATAAACTGCCCGTCATGTGAAGACCGGTATAGTCTCTCAACAAAAATCCAAACAGGTAGGCAATGATGATGCCCGTAAAAAAAGAAGGCGCTGAAATTCCGAGTATGCTGGAAAATACCGCAGACGTATCTATCCAGGTATCTTTTTTAACCGCCGCCAACACTCCCAATGGTATTCCGATGGCAATTGCCAGCAGCATGGCAGCCAGTGCCAGCACCAGTGTACCGGGCAGCGCTTCCATAAGTACTGTCCAGACTTCTTTTTTAGTTTGGTAAGATCGCCGCAGGTAAGGCCATTTGATAGCGAGCTTTGTCCGGCCGCCTATGAATATTCCTTTCAGTTGTTTGCTTTCGATCTCCTGGCTGGAATGAATGGCCAGTGGCGACACATCATTCAGGTAAAGGAAAAACTGTTTCCATTTGGGTTGATCCAGGTATAATTCCTTCCGGATATTCTCCTGGGTGGCCGCATCCGCCCGCTGGCCCATGACCAGCCTCGACGGGTCGCCAAAACCCTGGAACAGAAAAAAAACCAATACAATCACGCCCACCAAAACGAGCATTCCGTAAAGCATCCGTTTGATGAGGTATTTGATCATGTAATTATTTTAGCGTAGAAAGGTATTTGATCACCGAGGGGAAATCGGCCCGGCCCCATTTGTTGATGATTTCATCTCCCCTGACCAGGTAAAGCGTAGGATTACTGCGAGCGGCCGTTTTAATGGCTGTGGCGTCGCAGGAATAAATCGTGAATCCCTTCGGATAATTGGCCTTGCCGGTTATGCTGGTAATAATGATCGGTGAAATTTTTTGTTTAACCCCCAGCTCATGTATGACGTTGATATAACTGCGCCATTCACCGGAGTCAAAACCCGGGCGGACGAACAACATGAATTTATAGCCAGGCGATTTCAATACCGAATCTGTAACCTGGTTTCCGGCAGCATCCGTTAAAATGAAGTCTTTGATAGCGGGTTCCGCGTTTCCTTTCCGTACTACTTTATCATACCTGTCTTTGTACTGGTATACCGAATCATTAAAATCTTCCGGGAACTTGTCTGCGCTGAATTCAACTTTCTGCCCGTTCTTTTCATACACAAAAGTAATCACCGTACTGTCGGGGATCGCGCCTTTGGGTATCTTCATCTCCGTCAGGATCGATTTACCTTTCTGGTAAGGAAGGCAGTCTACTACCGGCAGGTATTGCAATACATACCACATGAGCGACAAAGACAAAACAGCCGAAAAGAAAAGAATGATGATATTGGACAGAGCCGACAGGTTTGATTTGATCTGGTTTCTCACCGCAAAAAGGAAAAGGATGAGCGCCAGCAGAATGAGATCTTTATAGAAGGACTGTTTGGCCGTCAGGGGTATACAATTACCAAAGCAACCACATTCCTTAGGTGTTCCGGTGATAACCGCATAACCGGTGAGGAAGGTAAAGAAGATGATCAGCAGCAACAACAACCAGCTGAACAGTTTCATTCTCCATCCCACGAGGATCGCAACGCCCGCGATGATTTCGAAAGCAATCATGATAATGGAAAACACCAGCGTGAAGCTGTTCAGAAAATCCATATGCCACAGTTCGAAGAACTCCTGCATTTTATAGCTGAGCCCCAACGGGTCATTGGCTTTTACCAGGCCTGAAAAAATAAAAAGTACGCCCACTATAATTCGGGCTGCGGTAATCAGGAACTTCATGCTGCTAAATTAGGTGGTACTAAATGCACCGGGAATATTATCCCGGGTGTTTTCCTTCTCCAATCAGAATTAATCCAAAAACAGAATAGTTAATGATGTCGGCGAAATTGGCGTCAATTCCTTCGCTGATGAGGGTTTTTCCTTCATTAACGAGTATCTGTCGGATCCGCATCAGCTTCATCAGGATCAGGTCCACAAAACTTTCCTGGCTCATTTCTCTCCAGGCTTCCCCGTAATCGTGGTTTTTATCCATCATCAACGCCTTGGTTTGTGCTGTTTTTTCATCAAACCATACTCCAACCTTTTCCACCGGAAGGTCTTCCACGGCTTCGTGGTTAAGATCCAGTTGTATCAGTCCAATCACGCCATAGTTAACAATACCCCTGAATTCGCTGGTGATATCATCCCCTATTCTTTGTTGTTTTTTCTGTTGAAGGGTACGAATGCGCTGCGCCTTGATGAAAATCTGATCCACAATGGAAATGATGCGCAGCACCCGCCACGAGGTGCCATAATCGCTGGCTTTTTTGATAAAAATATCTTTACAGGCCTGTACTGCCTGGTCGTATTGGTGGTTGGTGTCGGTCATGATTGAATAAAGCCGTTGGTGATTAGGGCCGTGCGGCAACAGATTATTGGAAATAATTTCTCAATTTTATCGGTCAAAAATAAAGATTCGCGGTCAATGTTTACGCTGAATTGTAAAGGTCAATTATGGGTTGTGGATAAACCGGTGGTGATGGGCATTCTGAACCTCACACCGGATTCATTCTATACCGGCAGCAGAATGGGATCTGTTGATGATTTGCTTCGGCAGGCAGAACAAATGTTATTGGATGGAGCCCTGATCCTGGATCTGGGTGCGCAGAGCACCCGTCCGGGCAGCGCCCGTATAGGAGAGGAGGAAGAACTGAAAAGACTATTGCCGGGCATGGAAGCCCTTCATCGCTCCTTTCCGGATGCGAGGTTATCCGTTGACACTTATTATGCGAAAGTAGCTATGTATGCCGTGCAAAGTGGCGCCTCCCTCGTCAATGACATCAGTGCCGGTGAGATGGACCCGGCCATGATCCCCACTGTAGCCCGACTACAGGCACCATATATCTGCATGCACATGAAAGGAACGCCGGAAACCATGCAAATGCAGCCTTCTTATAATGATGTAACCACAGAAGTACTCGATTACCTGATCAGGAAAGTGAAGTTCTGTCGAGAGCAGGGCATCCGGGATGTGATCATCGATCCGGGATTTGGATTTGGGAAATCCATACGCGACAATTTTACCTTACTGAAGAATCTGGCCGCTTTTCGCATGCTCGACTGTCCTGTATTGGTGGGCCTTTCCCGAAAATCAACCATCTATAAAACACTGGGGGTTTCCGCAGACGAAGCGCTTAATGGAACGACCGTCCTGAATACAATTGGACTTTTAAACGGTGCCCAAATACTGCGAGTCCATGATGTGAAAGAGGCCGTGGAGACGGTGAAGCTGGTGTGGGAGTTGGAGGGAAATTGAGTTTATCGTTTATCGTTGGTTGACAGTTTGCGGTTTACGGTTTGCGGTTGGAAAGTTTCTCATAAACCATGAAACCACTCTTGTATAAAGTAAGTGTTGATTAATTCAACACTGATGCTGAGTCAATCAACACTTACCATGCCTCGGCTAACTTGTTTTCGGCCGTTTAGCAGAGTGAAACGTGAAACGATAAACGTGAAACGATAAACGTGAAACGATAAACGCACTTACTTCTTCACCGCTGTATCTGGTTCCGGACGCGTATCACTTACTCCTACAATCTCGATATCGAAGATGAGGTTTTCGTTTGGCTTGATATCATCACCCGCACCTACACGGCCGTAACCCATCGAGGATGGAACGTAAATTCTGCCTTTGCCTCCCAATTTCATCAGCCCCAGACCATCCATCATTCCATCTATTGCTCCTGATCTTTTCATCTGGAATACAAATGGCTGACCTGCATGACCAAATTTGGGATCGGTGTTTGAATCAAACACTTTGCCTGCCAGGGTCTGTCCGGTGTACATTACAGAGATGTATTTCAGCGAATCGCAGGCGGGCCCTGATCCCGGAACCGTGATCTCCACAAAAGTTCCGCGGGGAGCCTGCTGGGCAGTAATGTTTTTTGATTTCAGGTAATCGCTCAGAATTTTCAGGTCTTTTTCCAATTGAGCTTTGTTACCGGATTCCATGGATGCTTTGTAATCCTGTTCTGCCGCTTCGATAGAAGGGAGGATTTCCGTAACCTTCAGTGTAAAGAAGAGTTTGTCCTTTGTTTTGAGGAAAGGAGGAAGCCCGCCTCTTTGCTTACGAATGGTGTCGGCTTCATAGATGATCACCAGGCTATCGCCCTTACGCAACTGGCGGTATACATCAACCGGGTTGAGGTATTCAGCTATGGAGGCACTGTCAATGGGCATGTATCCCGGAATGCCTTCTTTGGAAGAGTTGATAATGGAATCACGGAGTTTCTGAGTGTATTCAAACTTGAGAACCTGTCCGCTCTTAACCACCGGGTTTTTACCATCGGAGATGAGTTTATACATCAACCCGTATTTGGTACGTTTAAAGGAACCCTGGCTGCAACCTGCCATCGCCATGATCATGATCGCGCTACAAACAAATAAAATCGACTTTTTCATTGGTGTTTATTGTAGTTGTGAAGTGTACTCTTTTATGACTTTCTTGAAATGAACAACGGTGTCTTCCAGTGAATCGCTGCTTCTTCCCCCGGCGGCATTGAAATGACCGCCCCCTTCAAAATGTTTTCGTGCAAACGTGTTCACATCAAAATCTCCCTTGCTGCGGAAACTCCATTTTCTTTCTTCATCCCGGTCAATCACCAGGGCAGCCATTTTGATTCCCTGGATGCTCAGTGGATAGTTCACCAGGCCTTCGGTATCGCCCGTCCGGATCTGGTACCGGAGCAGGTCCTTTTTGGAAATCGCAATCAGTGCGGTATTATACTCATAGGAGATATCCATCCGGTTGAGTAACACATGACCGATGAATCGCAACCTGTTCTCAAGGAAATTATCGTAAATATGTTCGTGGACTCTTGTATGGTTAAGGCCTTTTTGCTTCAGGGCTGCCACCATGAGATTTACGGTAGCGCTGGCCGATGGAAACCGGAATGAACCCGTATCTGCCATCACCCCTGCATACAGGCATTCGGCCATCTCCAGGGTAATACGCTCAGCATTGCCCGATTCCACAATAAAATCATAGATCATCTCACAGGTAGAACTTTTTCCGGTATCAGAAATACCGTAGTCAAAATTTACAGAATCAGGCTCCTGGTGATGATCAATTAATATTTTGGTACAGGTAGCGGCAGCCAGATGAGGGGCCAGGTTTTTGGTTCGGTGGAATATGTTGAAGTCGAGACAAAACAGCCATTCGGCCTCTTTGATGATACCCGCTACTTTTTCCTTATTCAGTTCGTAGTCGATGACTGTTTCCACCCCCGGCATCCAGTTAAGCCACCCCGCCCAGTTGGTGGGTGATACAACTGTTACTTCATGTTTATACTGTCGGAGCAGGTGGTACAATGCCAGGCAGGATCCCATTGCATCTGCATCAGGTTTCTGGTGGCCGGTGATTACTACCTTCCTGGGTTCTGCCAGGAGGGGATATATCTCTTGAATGTCCTTCATTAAAATGCTGGCAAAGGTGCACAAATTAAGGGCAAACGCCAAATGTAAGTGCAGAAAACAGGAAAACGCTGAAGGCGCTGAGAACGCAGAAGGCGCAGAAGGCGCTGTTCGAATGGCCGCTCTCACTCTCACTCCCGCTTACGCCATCCGCTCCCTTGTCCCTTTCGTTTTCTCTTTCCCTTTCCCTTTCCGTTTCCCTTTCTCTTTCCGCTCCCGCTCTCACTCCCGCTCTGTTTTCCGTTTCCCTTTCTCTTTCCTTACCTTTGCGGCCATTAAATGAAAAATAGAAATATGAGCAATCGTACATTCACGATGATCAAACCGGACGCCATGAAAAATGGACATGCCGGAGCGATCCTCGACAGGATCATCAAGGAAGGTTTTAGAATTGTTGCTTTAAAGCAAACAAAACTGAGCGCTGAGAAAGCCGGTGAGTTTTATGCAGTTCATAAGGAAAGACCTTTTTACGGAGAACTGGTTGAATTCATGAGCAGCGGAGTGATCATTGCTGCCATCCTGGAAAAAGACAATGCAGTTGCAGCATTTCGCAAACTGATCGGCGCTACCAATCCTGCACAGGCAGAAGAAGGTACCATTCGCAAGCTCTATGCTGCTTCTGTTGGCGAGAATGCCATTCATGGCAGCGACAGCGACGAAAACGCCGCCATCGAAGGAAGCTTTTTCTTTAGTGGCCTGGAAAAATTCTAAGCTGCGAATTACGCGAATTAGGCGAATTAAGCGAATTACACGAATTTAACGAAACGCTAAGGGCGCTGAGTGCGTTGAAGAAGCTGAATTCACTCTCGCACTCGCTCCCGCGCCTTTGTCGTTTTCGTTTCGTGTAGGTTTGCGGTTTGCAGTTTGCGGTTTGCAGTTTGCGGTTTGCGGTTGTAGTTTCTGTTTCTGTTTCTCTTTCCGTTTCCGTTTCTCTTTCCCTTTCCGTTTCCGTTTCTCTTTCCCTTTCTGTTTCTCTTTCCCTTTCTGTTTCCGTTTCTCTTTCCCCGCTCCCGCTCTCACTCCCACTCCCTTTCCCTCTCACCCTTTCACTCTGTTCACCGACTGCCATTCATTTGGCACGGGTTTTACGGTGAATCCCCTCTTTCGCAGCAGGTTGATGACACCCTGGTCGCCGGGCAGGTGACCGGCACCCACGGCAAACAAAAGCGTTCCTTCCATCATGATATTGGGCATTTGCTGAACCCATCTTCTGTTGCGACTGTACAGGAGAAGATCCATATAGGAGTTCATGGAAGGATCGGATTTTCTGACCATTGAATCGAGTTTCTCCAGGTCCTGCTGTTTGTAAACGGCTACCATCTCGGCCGTTGATTTGCGATAGTTATCAACACTGTCGATGTAGCTCAGCAGGTCTTTGGCCTGGGTTTCGTACGGAATACTATCGAAAAGAGTGGCCTGGAACTGAACAGATTCCAGTCCCATGATGGTCTTGTCTTTTTTACTGGCTTCCTTCATGATCAGTTGTTCCATTCCTTCTTTTTGCGGGCAATCCATTTGTTGTTCACCCAGCAGACTCGACACAAACATTGGCTTGAACCGATTGAGCATCGACAGAGGCATCGGCGTTTTCGATTTTTTGAAATAAGCTTCCACCCTGGCATATTCATCCTTGGTGAGCAGGTCCGACAACTTCACTCCATCATTCATTTTCACATACTTCAGGGCCCCCATCATTTCGGTCATATCGTCCATGTCGATCTCAAAATATATTTTCCGCGCCCGGCTGATAACCGAACGAAGGTTGTCGCTGAGAGACGCCTCATCGGCGCATAATATATGCATGGTGCCAAACAGATAAGAGGGTTCCCTTAGACCATTGCCGCTGATTTCCCACAAAAGGGTTTTGGGAGATTTATCCGTTTTTTTTCCCGAAGGCTTCGTTGTGGCCTTACCGGTTGTTTTTTTCGAAACGGATCCGGACTGTTGTTTAACTCCCTGGGCCCAAGCGCCTGGTAACATTAACATCAATCCTACCACGAAAAATATCTTTCTTACTATCATATATAAGTGAATTTATCTTTTATAAATAGTGAACATTTGCTATTATTGCCCAACAAACAAACCCTCTAACATGAAACCCTACCTGCTGACCCTGGCCATACTGGCTTTCGCTACCATTGCCTATTCCCAGAAAGACAAAGATATCCCGGCCTGGGGAAAAATCGAAAAAGCCGATCTCGAAATGAAAGTTTGTGATTTTGATAAGGATGCCGAAGCGGTGGTACTTTTCGACGTGGGCAACCTGGTTTTTAACATAAATAGTGGCGAAATAACCCTGGTAAGGAGAACCCGGATCAAGATCCTCAAGGAAAAAGGATTGTCAAAAGCGGACATAAAAATCCCGTTCATAAGCTATCGGGGAAGCCAGAGTCTTTCCAAGGTCAGCGCCCAGACCTTCAACCTCGATGCGTCGGGTAATGTGGTCGTATCCGAGGCCGACAAAAAGAATATCCTCACCAAAGCACTCAACAAAAGGGTATCCGAAATGGTGATCGCTTTTCCAAATGTGAAAGTGGGCAGTGTAATTGAATACAAGTATGAAAAGAATGGGGCGAACCTGATCACCTGGTACTTTCAGAGAGACATTCCGGTAAAAATGAGCCGCTACAAAACCGAGTTCCCCGATGAGGTAGAAATTTCAACAATACCCGTTTGTGTACTCCCATACGATACCAAGGTTGAAAAGGGTTCCTATAACAATAAGGCATTCACCATGATGAATGTTCCGGCCCTGCGGGATGAGCCTTTTATTTCGAATGAAGACGACTATCTGCAAAGAATCGAGACCAACCTCGTGGCCTTTAACCCTCCCGGAAGACCCCGTATTAGTATGCTGAGAAGCTGGCCGGGAATCATTAAGGAACTGATGGAAGATGACGATTTCGGAACTCAATTGAAGAAAAACATCCCCAGAACGGCAGATCTGGATGAAAAACTGAAAACAGTTAACGACCCATATACCAAAATGAAAGTCATTTATGACTATGTCCGTTCCAATATGACCTGGAATGAGTATAATAGTATCTGGGCGCTGGAAGGAGTTAAATCAGCCTGGAAAGACAAAAAAGGAACCAGCGGAGAAATCAACCTCATCCTGATCAACCTGCTGAAAGATGCGGGACTGAATGCAGCCCCGATCCTGGTGAGCTCTCACGACAATGGTCGAATCATGACAACCTTCCCGGGCTATTGGCAGTTCAATGAAGTACTGGCCTACGTTATTATAGATGACAAGGAGTATTTTCTCGACGCAACCGATAAATTCACGCCGGTGCACCTCATTCCCCGGAATGTGGCTTATACCGAGGGTTTGGTCATTAAGAAATTGGAAACCTTTGAATGGGGATGGCAGGGAATATGGAAAGACAATTGCGTAAGAAAGAAACTGATCGCCATTTCCGGCGTGTTGTCCGACGACGATTCGCTGAAAGGAACAGCCAGTGTAAACAGCCTGGAATATGACCGTGTGGAACGAATGAAAGTGCTGAAAGAAGGCAAAGACAAACTCATTTCCAAATTCTTTTCAGAACCTCATCCGGACATTAAAATCGCCAGCTTGGAACTGGTCAATGATGACAAAGATTCGGTTGCCCTGGTTCAAAAGATCGCCTTTACACAACCCGTGCAGGGATCGGGCGACTATCGTTACTTCAAGTTCAACCTGTTTACCGGGCTGGAGAAAAACCCGTTCCTCTCAGAATCAAGGTTCTCAGATGTGTTCTTTGGCATGAACCAGACCTACACCATAGTTGGAAATTTCAAGATCCCCGATGGCTATACTTTTGAAGAACTTCCCAAAAATGTACGAATGATCATGCCGGATACCAGCATCGAAATGTCCAGAATAGTCGCAGCAGAAAACAATGTGGTGAACATCCGCCTGAACCTGACCTTCAAGAAACCTTTCTATTCCATTGAAGAGTACCCCGACTTCCGGGAGTTCTATAAGAAGCTGTTCGACTTCCTGAATGAGCAGATCGTATATCGTAAAAAAGCCGTACCCAAACCTTAGTGAAGATTGAACCGAAAAAAAGTAGCAGACATGAAGAAAAGAGTGATCCTTACAATGATAACCGGCCTGCTGATGTACTGGCAGGCCATGGCACAGGTTAAGCCTCAATATGCTGTTTCGGCCATCCCGGACAGCCTTCGTCAAAACGTGAATTCCGTCATCCGGGAACAATCAGACATCATTGTCATGAAGTCGCCGGGCAGGGGAAAACAAATTGTCAAGAAAGTAGTAACTGTCTTTAATGAAAAAGATGAAGATGAACTGACATTCTTCGAATTTTACGACCGGTTCAGAAAGATTGATGATATTGAAATTAATGTATATGACGAAAACGGCAAATACCTGAAGCGGAGTCGAAAACGGGATTTGCAGAATACCAGGGTCAACGACGGAGAATCATTGATGAATGACGACTGGGTTGTTTACACTTCACTCAAAGGTGGCAAGTTTCCTATTACCATTGAAATCAATTACGAAATCAACTACCTGGGCAATCTTGAATTCGACGATTTTATACCGCAGGCACCGGATCAGTCCATCATACAAAAATCTTATTCGATCACCACTTCCAACGACAATAAGGTCCGTTTTAAAAATTACCGTTGCAACGTTCAGCCTACCGTTAAAACAGAGGGAAATGCAACTACACTCACCTGGGAAGTAAAAAACATAAAACCCTACATTAAAGAACCCGGATCCGCCAAAGAAGATTATCCCCGTGTTCTCATCTCTCCGACCCAGTTTGAAATGGACGACTATGCCGGACGATTGGATACCTGGGAGAACTATGGAAAATGGAGCGCGGAGATGAAAAAGGGTATCGATAAACTTAAAAAACAAAAAATTCCATTCTATCAGGAACTGGTTAAAAACGCCCAGACAGATCGGGAAAAAGTAGCGATACTGTATAAACACCTCCAGGAAAACTACCGTTATGTTGGCATTCAATTAGGAATTGGCGGGTTCAAACCCTTCCCGGCCGATTTTGTAGAAGAAAAAAAATACGGTGATTGCAAGGGACTTGCCAACCTGATGACGGCCATGCTGGATGCTGTTAATATCAAGAGCTACTATACCATTATTAATTCAGGGTATAATAGCATGCCACTGATCAAAGATTTTCCACAAAATCAATTCAATCACATCATCGTATGTGTTCCCCTGCCAAAAGACAAGGATACCGTCTGGCTGGAATGTACGAGTAGAACACTCCCCTTTGGCAGTCTGAGCCCTTCAACAGAAAACCGGTATGGCCTGATGGTAACGGAAAACGGGGGCGTGCTGGCAGCAACCCCGAGGAGTAAACCGGATGAAAACGTTTATGATTCCAAAACAGTGATCAAGCTGAATGAAAATGGGTCCGGCTCTGCCGAAGTAAATATTCACCACAAAGGTGTATACACTGAAATCTCAAACTATCTTTTCGATTCGGAAGAACAAACCCGTAAATCTTACCTGATACATAGACAGGGTTTTAAACAACCGGATGAACTGCTGATGGAAAAGAAAGACGAGAAAAACAGAAATGACTACATTGCTCACTACGAAATGACATTTGAAAAAATTCCGGAGTTCAGCGCTGGTGCCAAACATTTTCTGAGCGGAAGACTATACAAGTTCTGGAATGATGCATTACCCAAGACCGAACACCGGCAAAATGACTATTATCTGGACTTTCCACTGATAAAAACAGATACCACTATTTACCAGTTACCAGAAGGCTTCATCGCAGAAAATCTTCCGGCATCAACCACTATAAAATCAGGTATCGGAACTTTCAAATCCAGCTACCTGTATAATGCAGACAAGCGGGAAGTAATGACCGTTAGTAATATCCGGATAGAGACGCATGTTGTTCCGGCATTGCAGTATGAGGAAACCGCCAAATTCTTCAGCGACATCCTGAAAGAACAACAGCAGAAAATCATCGCGAAAAAACAGTAGTCAGCCAACTTAATCAAACATTGTGAGCATGTTCAGGAAAATATATTTTACCATTTTTACCTGTGTCCTTTTCCAGGCCGGATTTTCACAAACCAATATCCCCTTATACGGAATCATAACAAAAGATCAGGCAGAATTAAAAGAATGCAGCTTTGACAAGACCGCCGAGGCAATTGTATTTTTTGATGTGGTGGAAGCAAGGCCGATTGACAACAAACTGTACATGCACCGACGAGTTAGGTTTAAGATTTTGAAAGAATCTGCGCTTGAAAGAGCCAATGTGCATATACCCTTTTATGGTGCCGATGAATTTGAAGTTTTAACGAATGTCAAAGGATATGTGTACAGCGCAGACCCGGAAACAGGCGCTTCCAGCATCAAGGAACTGGACAGGAGCGGCATATTTCGGGAAAAAGTAAATAAGGTATGGTCTGAACTTAAACTGGCTATGCCCAATGCAAGAGTAGGAAGTATAATCGAATACGAATATGAGTCTACCATGCAACACTGGGGAGGCTTGAGGGACTGGTCGTTCCAGACAGACATACCCACCGTATTGAGCCGATATGACCTGACCATCCTGCCTACAGCAGAATTTGCCTATAGTATCACCAAAAAATCAGGCCAGCCGATCGATATCAAAAACATCCAGGAAGAAGGCAGGATCATATTTGAAATGAAGAATATCGCCGGACTCAGAAATGAACCTTTTTCTGATGCACCGCAGGAATATATTCAAAGAGTCAATTTTCAATTATCAAAATACCAAAACTCGATCGGAAACAATACAAGGTATTCCGATACCTGGCAACAACTGGCAAGGGACCTGATCAATGATGATATGTTCGGCAGGCCCATTGAAAAAAATATCAGTGGCACCTCCGAATTTCTCGCCCCCATCAAAGCCATGACAAGTAACCTGGAAAAGATGAATGCCATCTACAGCTATGTCAGAAAGAACTTCTCAACAGACGGCTTCAGATCTATTTATGCTTCTGATGGACTAAAAAAAGTATGGGATAAAAAAACGGGAAACACAGGTGAGTTGAACCTCCTGTTATTGAACCTCCTCAAAGAAGTTAAACTCGATGTAATTCCTCTGTTGGTCTGCGACCGCCAGGAGGGTAAAGTAAAAGTCAACTACCCTTTCAGAGAACAGTTCCATAAGGTGGTGTCCCTCGTTACTATTGACGGGAAAAAATACATCCTCGACGCCACAGACAAATACACGCCGGTTGGTACAATACCGTTTGGCATTGTTAATACCAATGTATTTGCAGTTGTCTGGAAAAATGCCGAGCCGCCATCCTTGATTAAAGATGACAGCAAAAAGATTCGCAGCTCAGTGGCTGCCAACATTAAAATAGACGAAAAGGGCCAGGTAACCGGGGAAATATCCAGGCGTTATTTCGACTACGCAAAAATTGCCCATGTACAGGTCTTACAGGGGGCAGATAAAGAGGTATATAAAAAGAAATTCCTGCTGGCAACAATTACAGATATGAAGATCGACAGTCTTGATTTCAAAGGCGCTGACAATGACGCTGAACCCCTGGTAACCAGCTATAAGATCTCACAAGGCACCACAGAAAGTGGTGACTACCGGATATTCAATCTCAACCAGTTCTCAGATTATCCCAAGTCACCTTTCATTTCTGATATCCGTTTCACCGATATCAATTTTGGAACGCAGGCTTCCGAGAGTATAACCCAGTTTATTCAACTTCCTTCCAACCTGACCCTGGAGGATATTCCAAAAAGTATTAACCTGGTAATGCCAGATAATTCCATCACTTTAACCCGGATCGTTAATTACGACAAAGAGAAAAATCAGGTTCTATGCAGGGTTACCTTGGATATTGCAAAACCCGTATTCACTCCGGAAGAGTACCCGACCGTAAAAGACTTCTTCAAAAAACTGGTAGATATTTTGAATGAACCGCTGGTGATGAAAAAGAAACAATAAGCAAGGAAATTGGTCAATTGGGCAATTAGTCAATGAGCCAATGGAATGACGGATTACGAATTACGGATGACGGATGACGGATTGAATACAATTTGCCAATATGCCAATTAGTCAATCACTGTTGTCCGGGGAAAACTCAGAGAGCGCAATTGGTAAATGAGCCAATGAGCCAATTTGTCAATTAACAACAAACCGCTAACTGTAAACAGCAAACTGAATTTCAACCATTGCCGGGCTTTATTCTACCGATGTTCACCACCGAAGAACCGAAGCTGGGCGATAGAACACAGTATTCGATATACAGCACTGCCCCTTTGATGGATTGGGAGTGAGAGCGATTGATGACTGAGATGGAATTTGGTTGTGCTTTCGAACTTTAAATTTACCATTCGTCATTCCATTGGCTCATTGACCAATTGACAAATTGGCAAATTGCATCCGTCATCCGCCATCCGTAATCCGTCATCCGTAATTATTGCGCTGTTTTTGCCACCGCCTCTTCTCCATACATCTGCGATTTGAATTTCAAAGAGGGTGATGGGAGAAAGTCTCCCAATCCCAGTTTGCTCCATTTGGCATCCACCTGTTTAATGGTGGCATCATCCGCCACAATGATATTGGGCCAGTCGCGATAAAAATCATCGAGTTCTTTTGTCTTGACCGTTCCATCCAATCCCATGCAGGCAAAAAGCTTGTTTGGGACAGACAAAGACTCTCTTTCCACCAGCAAATGATCTCTTTTCGGATCGAGGTTATTGCAAAAACGCCAGAGTGCAACCGGAAGGTCTTTCGCATCTACGGTATGCTCCACATACAAAATCATTTTTACACTTTCCATTTCTACCGAGGAACAGAGCTGTGTATGCAAGGCCCTGATATGACCTTTTCGGTTTTTCCTGACGGACACCAGCAAACACGGGATTCCCGATTCGATCATGTTCATGTTAAAAGAAGCAATTTCAGGAAACCCTTCCAGCAGGTTTTTCAACTGTTTGGTTTGGGTAGAGGATTGATAGAAATAGCGATCGTCTTTCTCTTCCTCAAATTTTTGGGTTCCATCGATACACATTTTCCCTCCAAACCCAAGCTTACTGCAGCTATGGTCGAGCACATCCATTGGCCCCTGCGAAAAGCTGATATCCGTGGCCGGGTTTAAATTCTCAAATACATACCTCGCCAGGCGGCCATAATCCTGTATAGCCACTTTTTCGTCGGCCAGTACCAGAATTTTGTTGAACATCATCTGTCCTGCCCCCCACATCGCATTCATTACTTTCTGTCCCTGACCCGCATATTCTTTCCTGATCTGTGTAATAACGAGGTTATGAAATACACCTTCTACCGGCATGTCCATATCAGTGATTTCCGGAACAAGGGTCATCTTGATCGGCGCGAGAAAAATTCTTTCTGTTGCTTTCCCCAGCCAGGCATCTTCCTGGGGAGGAATACCAACGATTGTCGCCGGGTAAACAGCATTTTTTCGATGGGTGATGGCCGTTATATGAAAGCGAGGATAAAAATCGGGCAGAGAATAGTAACCGGTATGATCGCCGAATGGCCCCTCCCAAATCAGTTCGTCTGCAGGATCTACATAGCCTTCTATGATGAAGTCGGCATCGGCCGGCACTTCAATTTCAGGCTGTGTAATACACTTGACCAATTCAACTTTTTTCTTTCTCAGGAAACCGGCGAGCATATATTCATCTACGTTCTCTGGCAGCGGTGCCGTGGCGGAATAAGCATAAACCGGATCTCCGCCGAGCGCCACCGCTACCGGCATTTTCTTACCCAATTTTCTGTATTCACTAAAATGCTTGGCGCTGACCTTATGTTTATGCCAGTGCATACCGGTCAATTGCGGACCAAAAACCTGCATCCGGTACATGCCAACATTTCGACTTTGTGTAAGGGGATCTTTGGTATGTATAACCGGCAGGGTAACAAAAGGCCCCCCATCCTTGGGCCAGCAGGTAATAACAGGCAATTTCCCAATATCCGGCTGATCGGTAATGATCACTTCCTGGCAAGCCCCCTTTCCCCTGATCACTTTAGGCATCCAGCTGGCAAACTGACCGAGTTTGGGCAGCATTTTCAATTTGTCGAGTATGCTCTCTTTGGGTGCCGACAGCATTTTAAACAATCCCTCTATTTCCCGCGCTACATCATCGAGATGTTGCACACCCAGCGCCAGGCACATCCTTTTCTCACTTCCGTAGGCATTCATCAATACCGGAAAATCATATCCGGTATTTTCAAACAGCAAAGCCTTTCCTCCGCCCGGTGTTTTACTAATCCTATCCGTTATTTCAGCGATCTCCAGCCGTGGATTTACATATTCCTTTATCCTGACCAATTCGCCCGCTTCTTCCAGTGTTCTTATAAAATGCTGCTGATCTTTATATGCCATGTGAAATGCTTGAATGCGCAAAGGTAAAACACAAAAAGTTTCCTCTTGTTCGCTTCCTGTACACGGATAAAATAAAAAAGCCGCTTAACAGGTAAGCAGCTTTTTATTGAATAAATTAAGGTGATTGTTACCAAACCCTGCGAGGGCAATCTACGTTTCCACGTCCTCTTTCACTTCCGCTGCCTTTCATATTGAGTCCGATGGAAAGGGTAATACCCTGGAAATAATACCAGTCTTTGAATTTTGCCCCTCCGCGCAAAGTACCGTCGGCCGGGTAGGTTGCCGTACTGTTCTTCAATTCGCCACCACGGAAAGCCATTTCTACGGCTTTCGGTCCTCTTTCCTGCAACAGTACCGCCTGATCTACATAGCGACCGCTCACATCATCGAGATAATCCGTAAACAATTTACGCATCCCCAGTTCATAACCGATGGTAATATTCTCTGTCATGCGTAAACGGATACCGCCCCCAAATGGAATGGCAAACTGGGTGAGTCGGTAAGGTTTCATATCCGGGTATTGGGCCAAACCCTGCCCTTCCGTACTGAGCGGTCGAAGGTAAACCTTGTTGCCGCTGGTATCATATGCGTAGGGATTGTAGTGGAAAATCGCCACACCGCCGAAAACGTAGGGGGTAATGGATTTTGTTCTCAGATCGAAAAAACTGTATTCAGCCAGCAGGTTCCCCTCCAGGATGCGGGTTTGAAAACTGAGGTTGCGGGGTTTTAGCTTGGCGTCATTTCTACTGTCGCTGGCTTCCACTGTTCCGTGGTTAATTTCTGTTCTTAAAGACCAATGCCCGGTAAGGTCGTATTTCAATCCCAGCCCGAACCCGAAATGTGATTGGTCTAGTGTTAGCCTTTTACTTTGAAGATCCCCCTGGTAACTGGATGCCCCACCCCATGCGGTAAGATGCCATTGGGAAAAAGAAGCCAAAGGCATAAAAATAACTGCCCAAAGAAGCTTTTTCATTTGTACGTTTTTGTGGTAAGAGAATGTAATGCTGAAGGCTTCGCAGGTACTGGATAATCCTAGATACGGTCGTTATAGGTTTTAGGATGGGCTGTTAGACGCAAGATTTGCGCCAAAAAGGAGATTAAAAGGATTGGAATTGATCTGAACACAAGAATGAGAAAAAAAATCATTTATCAAAACAGGCTTGGAACAAAAGTTTTACACACTTCACATTGAAAATCAATACAATATATTTTATTTAGATTTTTTTTGAACAAGGTCAGACAACGAATAAAATTGGTATTTCAGCTGGCCAGGAGTTCATTGCCCCTTTTGGCGCTTGGAATCCGAATAGTGAATATGGACCCGACACCTATGGTTGACTCCACAAAAATTTCCCCCTTATGTAATTTGATGATGCGATAAGCCAGTGAAAGTCCTAAACCAAATCCTTCACGACTGGCATGGTTATCGGCGCGATAAAAAGGCTGGAACAGGTTGGGAATGTCTTTTTCAGCAATACCGATACCCCTGTCTTCCACCTTTACAATAAAGTACGCGCCCTGAACTTCCAGCGACACCGAGGCACGGTGATCTCCTGAATATTTACAGGCATTGGATACCACATTTCTAATAGCGGTGAATAACAACTCGCGATTTCCCAAAAACAGCAACTCATCTTCACGCTGCGGGAACTCTCCAAAATGCAAGGAGACATGATAAGCGCTGTTCTGCTTTCGCAAACTGGCCGGCAATTCCATGATCAGTTCGTCGATTCGACTTAAGTCTATATTCAAACCACCTTTGTCGCCGGAGGCGGATGCGAATTCAAGAAGAGTTTGCGTGAGTTTATTCATGTGCCTAGCGTCTTGCAAAAGTGAAGAAAGTATCCGGCGATATTCTTCTTCCTTTCTCTCCCTTTGCAGGGCAATCTCAATCTGGCTGGAAATGGATGTCAGTGGCGTCGACAACTCGTGAGAGGCATTTGAAATAAACCTACGCTGTACTTCAAAACTTTCCTGCAGGCGATTCAGCAGATCGTTCAAAGTACTGGCCAAATAACTCCATTCGTCGCGAGAATGACCAATTTCAATTCGCCTGGTGAGATTATAGGCTGAAATATTTTTAACTTCCGTAGCAATGCTGATCACAGGCTGAAGCAACCTCCCCGAAAACAGGTAGCCGCCGATTACGGCGATCAGGTTACCGCAAAAAAAACTCAGATAAAGTATGTTCTTGAGATGTTGCAGATTGAGCTTTCCATCTTCGTCATCTGCAGCACATCCCATGACGATCGATCTGCCATCCTCCTTATAATGAATGGTCACTATCTCCAGGTCACCGTTCTCGTAAAACTGCGATCCTTTTTCACGCGTGGCCTCTATCCGCTCATGATTGATAGGAAAATTGGCTCCCGGCCTTTCGGTGTAGTTATACATCACCCGATCATTTTCATCGAAGGCTATCACCATTTTATCCTTCAGCGTCAGGGTGGTCAGTGAATCGATGCGCTCCACCATGCTTCTGTCAAAAATCCCGTCATGTGTCAGCAATCGGGCGGTGGTCATACAACGATTCGACAAACGTTTTCTGATAAACTCTATTCTGGAAGTGTGAGAGAAATAGTAAATAGAAGCGCATACTATTCCCAGGATAGTAAATACAATTCCAAGAAAAAGAAGAGTTATTCTGACACGAACAGGCATGATATCAGCTGTCTTTTAACACATATCCCATGCCGACATGAGTATGTATCAGTTTTTTATTGAAAGGCTTGTCGATCTTGTTGCGAACATAATTTATATAAACATCTATTACATTGGTGTTGGTGTCGAAGTCGATGTCCCATACATTGATGGCAATATCTGCCCGGCTCACTACCCTGTTCTTGTTCTTCAACAGGTACTCTAATAACTGAAATTCCTTGGCAGTAAGCTGGATGGATACATCCTGGCGCTTGACTTCTTTAGTATCAAGGTTCATTTGCAGATCGTCGGCAGAAAGAATACTGCCCACAGGGTAATATTGTGTCTGGGATCGCTTCAGCAAAACCCTGATCTTCATCAACAATTCCCGAAACTCGAATGGTTTAATAATATAATCATCGGCGCCGGCGTCATATCCTTCAATTTTATCATTTAACGTACTGAGCGCAGTCAACATGATCACTGGTATTTGCGCATCTCGGGCACGGATCATGCGACACAATTCATACCCATTGATACCAGGCAAATTAATGTCGAGCACTACGAGGTCAAATTTCGCATTCCCAAATAATTTGAAAGCAATTGATCCATCATAAGCCAGTTCAACCGTATAACCGTTTTCCTGCAATCCAAACTTCAGGGTATCGGCAATCTTCGCTTCATCTTCTACCAGTAAAATCCGCGTTTCGCTCATAATTTAATCTTTAAACAACTGAAAGTTACAACAATACTAAACAACGATTTATTTAATTGATGTGCTGGCTATTTTAATATTTTTCTAATTGGAGATTAATATACCTGTTAGCTTACAAGTATAAGTTTACACTTTCCCCCGAATTGCATCCTTATCCAATTACAGTTACATGGAATTTCGGTTTGAAAGAATACTCATACCAGTTGATTTCTCTATTACCACTGAAGTAGCCATAAACAAGGCACTGAAGTTGGTGGAAGGCCCCGGAAGCCTGATTCATTTGCTTTATGTGAATAAATCCTGGCGACTGGGACTTGGATTAAGCTGGTTTAACAAAAACAACAACCCGCAACAAAAGGAAAGTGTTCAGAAATCCTTCGAATACTGGGAAAACTATATTGAACATCATTCAAAAGAAGTGCGTGTTAGCTCCTCCGTGGCGGATGGTTCCGATATAGAAAACCTGATTGCCAGTGAAGCCCTTAAAATACAGGCTAACCTGATTATTCTTGGACGTCAGCCCAAACAGGGTTGGCTGCCACTGGCCGATAGTATCATAGCCGGCCGGCTTTCCACACAAACCCGGCAGCCAGTTCTCACGGTGATGCCAGCCGCACTAAACCAGGAAACAAGAACAGTGGTGCTACCGATCGAATTCTCTACATCGGAGAAAAAACTCGAACTCATGCAAACCCTGGCCAGAAAATTCAGGATGCATATTCATTTGGTAACACTGGTCGATGAAGACAGAGGCTCTACTGATGAGTTGGCCACTTCCTTCCTGGAAACCTTCGGTTGGCTCAAACAACACCTGCATTGCCAGGTAGAATATAATTTTTTGAAAGGCCCGAACAAAGCCAAAGCGCTCGTACAGTACTGTCTCCAGGTAAATGCCGACCTTCTCCTGATTTACCCGGCAAGATCAGAAGGCAGCAACTGGGGCGACAAACATATTTGCGATCTATTCCCCTCCGATTCGAAAACTCAAATTTTAACTGTCTAACTAAAAGCTACGAGTATGAAGAAAACAGGGTTATTGATGGGTTCTTTACTTCTATTGAAAACACTATCGGCACAACAACTCGATGAAGGAAAATCGAGTTATTTTCATGAGCACTACGAAAAAGCTCAGCATTTTTTCACACAACAATTAAAAGGGCAGCCTGAAAATGCAGAAGCCTGGTACTGGCTGATCAAATCCTATCTGGCTGATGAAGAAGTGCAAAAAGCCAAAGACAGTTTTAGTCTTTTCCCGGCATCTCAACAGCAAACACCCTGGTTTTACCTGATTCAGGGTAATCTCCTTTTGTCTGGCAGCGACAGCGTAAAAGCGGTTGAACCTTTTCAGAAAGCTGTTGATCTTTCCAAAAAGAAAGACCCTCAGTTCTATGCACTGGCCGGCGCTGATCTTGTTGAAGCAAAGCATGGAAATCTTTCAGTCGCCCTCGACTACCTGGAACAGGCCATAAAACGCGACAAAAAGAACGCTTATGTTCATCTCGCCCGGGGAAATGCCTACAGAAAATTACAAAATGGCGGAGAAGCCTATAAAGCCTACCGGGAAGCGATCGATAAAGATCCGGGCTTGGCAGAAGCCTATTACCAGCTGGGTAAATTATTTCGGTCACAGCAAAACAAAGACCTGTTCCTTGAAAACTTCGAGAAAGCGCTCACGGTAGACTCTACTTACGCTCCGGCTTACTATGAATTATATACCTACTACATAGAATCCGATGCCGGCAAGGCGCTAGACTATTTCGAAAAATTTCTACGACACGTTGAGAACCCCGAAAACAGTCAGTATGCATGGGTAGATGTGATCTATCTTTCGCGCGACTATGAAAGGGCGATAAAGGAAGCTGAAAAATTATTGGAAAAAGAAGGTGCGCAGGTCAAACCCAGGCTGTATAAATTACTGGCCTATTCCTACGAAGGTATCAAAGACTCCGTCCATGCGATGCCATATATGCGCAATTACTTCAGCCATGAAAATGATAGCAATTTTATTTTGAAGGATTACGAAAACATGGCCGCGCTTTATGTATCGGAAAACAAAAAAGATTCGGCGATGGAATACCTGGAAAAAGCAACCGCATTCATAAGTGATTCGGCAACCAGGCTGGAATATTATCGCAAACTGGCCGATTTTGCCAAAAGTGTTAAAAACTATGCGGCAGAAGCGAAATGGTTGGGTAAATTCTATTCAAATAACAGTCGTGCAAACAATGTCAACCTGTTTAACTGGGGACTGGCAGCCTTCCTGGCCAGGGATTACAAACAAGCCGATTCAGTATTTGGACTGTACGCGGAAAAATACCCTGAACAGTCTTTCGGATATTACTGGCGTGCAAGAACCAATGCAGCCATTGATACTTCGATGGCTGCCGGCCTGGCCGTTCCATACTACGAAAAGTTAATTGAGGTAATTGGAGAAGATTCTCTGTCAAACACCGATAAAAAATGGAAAATAGAGGCTTACGGATACCTTGCAGCCTATGAAACGAATACGGAAAAAGATTTTGAAGAGGCGATCGGCTATTTTCAAAAACTATTACAGATAGATCCGGATAATACACAGGCCAAACAATACATGGCATTGCTGGAAAAAAATCTAAGAAAGGAAAAAGATGGCGAGAAATCGTCACCGGATAAAAACTAACCACACGATGATACTAGCTACGGATCTTGATGGAACGTTTCTTCACGGTACGAAAAGCGACCGGGAGAAATTATACCGGATGGCAATGGAAGAACCCAACATGATCCTTGTATTCGTTACCGGTCGCGGGCTGGAAAGTGTCAGCAGCCTGTTTGGAGAACAGGCTATTCCTGTTCCGCACTATATTATTGCAGATGTAGGATCTACCATTGTCTATGGAAAAGACTGGAAGCCGGTAGAACCCATACAAAGCGATATTCGAAGTCGCTGGCCGGGAAGTTTGGAGATCCTCGATGCCTTGAAAGGAATCGAAGATCTCCAATACCAGCCGGTACCCCAGCGAGGCCGTTGTTCTTTCTGGGTTCATTCAACTTCGACCATTGAAATAGTAAAGCAAAAAATAGCACACCTGGAATGCGATCTCGTTTATTCCAACAAAAGGTTTCTTGATATTCTTCCCAGAGGTGTTAACAAGGGAAGTACTTTAAAGAAACTGGCAGCTTTTAACGAATGGAAAGCGGATGAAATACTGGTTGCCGGTGATACCCTAAACGATTTGAGCCTTTTTGAAAGCGGATACAAGTCTGTTATACCCTCCAATGCAGAACCTGCTTTACTGGAGCGAATCGAGCGAACCTCATTGATATACCTTGCCGAATCCGAAGGCACCGCCGGAATTCTCGAGGGACTCGATCATTTTCAATTATTCCCCGGGAAGACTACACAGCAATCTAACCGTTATCTCATTGGATGATTGTGCGGGATTTTGATCAAATTGAATTTCCTTTGCAGTCAATTGATGAGATCCATTAAAACTTTGTATCAGACTTTCCTGTTTTATCTCCGGACGAGAATAAGCCGGGTTCAGTTCATCATGCTTGTTGCCACCCTTACCGGTCTGGCATCCGGGCTGGTAGCTGTAGCCTTAAAAACGCTGGTACATTATCTGCAGGCCTGGGCAGGAAACATACCGGGCCCGAGAATGATCTATTATTTTCTTCCGGTAGTCGGTTTACTGCTGACCGTTTTTATCATCCATCGATTTTTCAAAGGCATACTGGAAAGAGGTATCGCCATGGTCTTGAAGTCTATCGCCCGTAAACAATCCTTTATTCCCGTTAAGGACACTTACCTGCATGCTATCACCAGTGCGGTTACCGTTGGTCTCGGTGGCTCAGCGGGACTTGAAGCACCCATTGTAGCAACCGGTTCGGCGGTAGGTTCCAATCTGGCCAGGATCAGCGAACTGAACTACCAGGAACGGACTCTGTTAATTGCCTGCGGTGCGGCAGCAGGTATCGCCGCGGTGTTTAACGCGCCGATTGCCGGTGTGATCTTTGCGATTGAAGTACTCCTGTCAGAAACCATCGTCAGTTATTTTATACCCTTGATCATCTCCTCCGTTATTGGGGCACTGTGCTCGAGGATTATTCTGAATGAAAACGTGCTTTTTAATTTCAAACTGGCAGAAACATTTAATTACAACAACACGATCTACTATATCGTGCTGGGTGTACTGGCGGGATTGGTTTCCCTCTATTATGCACGGTTATTCAAATTATCAGAGCGAGTTATTCATGGCTGGAAGCTGAACGCCTATGCCAAAGCGATCCTGGCCGGATTGATGCTGGCATTAATTTATTTTCTCTTTTTCCCGCTTTTTGGAGAAGGTTACGAAAGTGTGAAAATAGTCGCCAGCGGCGATCCTCGTCCATTAACGGAAAATATTCATTTGTTGAAGTTCTTCGGAACCGGAAACGGGTTGCTTCTTTTTTGTGCCCTCATTGTGATGCTGAAGCCGATCGCTGCCGGTATCACCATCGGCGGCGGGGGCAACGGTGGGAACTTCGCCCCTTCCCTTTTCACCGGCGCCTTTCTTGGGTTTTTCTTCTCCCGCCTCCTCAATCAGTTACCCTGGGTAAAAATTTCGGAAGGTAATTTCAGTCTTGTGGGAATGGCAGGCGTATTGAGTGGCGTGATGTATTGTCCTTTAACTGCCATTTTCCTTATTGCCGAAATCACCAATGGCTATGGATTATTCATTCCACTGATGATCGTTTCGGCTATCTCCTTTTTCTTCGTTAAAAGCTATGAAGCTTTCTCCATGGAGACCAAAAAACTGGCACTGGAAGGAAATATGTTCACCCACAAAAAGGAAAAAAATATTCTCACAACGCTTACGATCAAAGATATCCTTGACACCAATTATCAACCGGTGAAAGTGCAGCAATCCCTCCAGGACCTGGTTGAACAGATCCGTCAGTCAGATCATACCATTTTTCCTGTAGTAGATCAGAAAGATCATTTTGTAGGTGTTATTGAATTGAATGATATCAAACACAAATTGTTTGACCGCGACAAATACTCTTCCGTGCCCCTCTCAAGCCTGGTAAAAAAGCCTGCTGCCATTCTGAAAATCACCGATGATATGCATACGGTGATGGAATATTTCGACAAAACAACCAACTGGCATCTGCCGGTAATTAATCAGCAGCAGCATTTTGCCGGATTTGTTTCACAGCAGCGGTTATTCGACCGTTATCGAAAAAGCCTCGCCCAGCAAAACGATCTGTATGAGGACGAGGAAATAAGATAATACATTGCGGCCAGTCATCATATCTTAAATTGAGCAGGATGAATCAGTCAAATCAATCCAACCCGATCGGACAATATGCCCCGGTAAATGGCCTGATGTTATACTATGAGATACATGGAAGCGGCTTTCCACTCGTATTGATTCACGGTGGCGGGTCGACCATTGAAACCAGTTTTGGTCGAATTCTCCCCGATCTGGCCAGGCATTTTCAGGTAATTGCTGTGGAAATGCAGGCGCATGGCCACACAAAAGATATCGATCGCCCACTCAGTTTTACACAGGATGCTGATGATATTGCAGCGCTGCTCAGCTATCTGAATATTTCCCGCACTCATGTATTCGGATTCAGCAATGGTGCCAGCACTACCTTACAATTCGCCATCCGGCATGCTGCCATGGCTGATAAAATTATAGTTGCGTCCACCTTCTCCAAAAAGTCCGGCGCTCCCGGCTGGTTCTGGGAGATGATGCAGAAAGCCGATTTTGATGGAATGCCACAGCCTTACAAGGACGCCTACCTGGCCATTAACCCCCAAACCGAAGATCTTTACAGGATGTTTGAACGCGATGTGGAGCGTATGCAACATTTTCCGGATATAGCAGACAATGATATAAAGAGAATACAGTCAAAGACCCTGATCATTGCCGGAGACCAGGATGTGGTAACACTCGAACATTGTGTAGAATTGAGAAAGCTGATTCCTCAATCAAGCCTGGCCATTTTCCCCGGAGGACACGGAGATTATATGGGCGAGTTGAATACCCTGAAGGAGGGAATGGATCCGGCCCCTTCAATGCCCGTTATACTCCGTTTTTTGCAGAAATAATGGCAAGATACCAGGGTAATATTCCGGCAATTGATCCCACCTTAATGTCAACACACGCATGATTTAAACCGTTCCACTAGCTTTTCAACGGAAATATCAATTCAATTCATCAATTTACTTCAAATATCAGCCATGAAAGTTTTGTTCACACTTGGACTCCTTGCTCTTTGCCTGGTCAGTCATTCACAGGTAAAAGTCTATGTTCACCTGGATTCATCCATAAAAAAATCCTTCTCCGGTCGTGTCAATATCTATACATCAACCGATACGGTTAACGGAGTGCCCAATTCACCCGATTTCGTCAATCCGCAGCCGATGTATTACAAAGAGGTAAAAAATTGGAAATATCCTGATGTCATTGTGTTTGATGATCAGGCGAACAATTTTTCCACGCCGCTGTCAAAACTGGGTGCCGGCGTGTACAAGATTGCGGGGGTGGTAGACGGAAACCCGGAAGAGCGCGGGGCCATGAATCCGGGGAGTTACTATTCTCAAAAAGAGGCCAGGCTGGAAATCAGCAGGGATGGTAAAGGGGAAACTCATTTATACTTAAGCCGCGAGGCAAGTCGAAAATTCAAAGAAAATGATTCATTGAAACAGGTCGTCTTTAAAAGTTCAATGCTGTCGGCCTTTCACAATAAAGACATATTTATAAAAGCCGCTGTTTTGTTACCCTCGGATTACGGACAGGATCCCCAGCGAGTTTATCCGGTGGTTTACGTCATTCCCGGGTGGGGAGGCACTCATTATGATTTGCAAAGCCCTTACCCTGTACAGCGATATGGCATGCGACAGGGATTGAGTAAAATCTATGTATATCTCAATCCCGAAACCCAAACACCCTGGGGATTACACGCTTTCGTCGATTCGAGAGTAAACGGCCCCTGGGGAAAAGCACTGGTGAAAGAACTGATACCCTATATATCCCAAACTTACCGTGCTTCGACTAACCCTGCTTTGACGTTTATTGTTGGACAGAGTTCCGGAGGTTATCCTTCCCTTTGGTTGCCTTTGCATTATCCGGAAGCCTTTGGCGGAGGATGGGCCGTTTCACCGGATCCTGTCGATTTCACCAATTTTGTAGGCATTCCCCTGTATGATAAAAAAGCCAATTTCTATAAGGCAGCTAACGACAGCCTTCATCCCTTTTTTATCATGAACGGAAAACCCCTGACGACTATAAAAATGTTTTGCGATATAGAGAATTTTGAAGGCGATGGCGGACAGATGCAGTCTTTCGAAGCCGAGTTCGGCAAACCCGATGCACAGGGAAGGCCCCGACAGGTATATGATCGCAAAACCGGAGCGGTCAACACTTCTGTTGTCAAAGACTGGCAGGAATATGATCTTGGCAAATGGGTGGAAAAAAACTGGAGTACCGTCAGCAACCGACTTTCAGGAAAGAAGCTGCATGTGTATGCCGGCGAAAATGATAATTTCTTTTTGAATAAGGCAGTATTGAACTTTGGAGAGAAAGCAAAGAAAGCTTCCGCAGATATTGTGGTTGAACTCTTCCCCGACTCCGATCACTTCAGCATCTGGAAACCGGATTTTACTGCCAGGGTGCAAAAGGAGATGGATGAACTGATTCAGAAAGCAAACAAGTAGTACTTTCCTTTCAGGTTCTATGTGAATGATATGTTTCACATCGTTGCGATTTGCGGTTTTCGATGTGTAGATCATTCACTATTGGCGAATTCACCAATTGGCTCTTTGTCAAATTGTATTCCATCCGTCATTCGTTATTCGTAATCCGTAATCGTACTAACTCAAAAGAATAAGTTACTATCAGCCTGTCGGGCGGAAGAACAACCGATACCGCGCTTCTTACAATTCATACAGCTGTAATGGCAGGGATCAGTATGCGGAGCTAACTTGCCTACTGAAAAAAAACCTTATGTCTTTACCGATGTATAGTGCTGCATTGAAGAAAGTTGTGTTTCCGCTGTTATTGATCGTGATGGTAATGGAGAGTTGCCAGAAAGATTCGATAGAAGAAAATCCCTCTCCTGTTCCCGGCGCTAATGCGATACAAGTAAACTTTGGTGCAGAGAGCATGAATGTGACTGCCGCGGATTCGGTTATAATCCTTCTTTCAAAACCAGGACAATCGGAACCGGTTAGAAAGAAATGCGTTCAGCAGGATCAGTTATTTACGGCTTCTTTCAATGATGTAGCAGCCGGTGACTGGAAAAT
>JBGAHR010000111.1:0-3885 GCA_044226045.1 Chitinophagaceae bacterium | reverse complement strand
AAAACAGAAATCTATGATGAAAAACAAAAAACATGGATCGACCTGGATGATGCCGAGCGCATCGATTTCCTGGAAGATGGAAAAACTTTCGTTCTGAAAAGCGATAAAGACGGCTGGGAAAATCTTTACCTGCATGAGATGAATGGAAAGCTGGTGAATCAGATTACCACTGGAAATTTCTGGGCTACTTCCATCCTCAGGATCGATGAGAAAAATAAACTGTTGTATTTCCGGGCACGCAAGGAAAACTCAGCCCGCTTCGATTTCTATAAAATCGGACTCAATGGCAAAGGATTGACCCGCCTGAGCTTCGGGGAGTACAGCCACGACATGATCAATCTATCTCCCAATGCGAAATATTTTATTACGGCCTATTCCAATGTAAGTACTCCCACCAGCATGGCCATTGTAGATGCAAAGGGCAAGGTGGTTCGCGAGTTGGGCAATAACAAAGGAGCCGAGTTCGACAACTACAACATCCCCAAAGTGGAGCTCACAAGAGTAAAATCCGCCGATGGCCTTTTTGATTTGCCGGTGGTTATTACCTACCCCATCAATTTCGATCCAAACAAAAAATACCCGGTATTGGTCAGTATCTATGGCGGGCCCAATGCGGGAACTGTTTATGATCGCTGGCGCCCGGTGGGCGGACCCTCTCAATGGTGGGCGCAGGAAGGAATGATCCAGGTTGCATTCGACAACCGCAGCTCCGGTCATTTCGGCAAAGTAGGGCTGAACTATATCCATCGCCAGATGGGCAAGTATGAAATAGAAGATTACATGAGCTGTGGCCGCTGGCTGAGAGCACAACCCTGGGTCGACAGCAATCGGGTAGCCATCACCGGTGGAAGCTTCGGCGGGTATATGACCTGTATGGCCCTGACCTATGGCGCGGATGTGTTTACCCATGGCGTAGCCAATGCAGCCGTTACCGACTGGCAGCTTTATGATACTCATTATACAGAAAGATACATGGACACCCCCGGTGAAAACCCCGAAGGGTATAAATCCACTTCGGTGATGACATACGCCGACAAGTACAAAGGTCTTCTTCGTATTGTTCATGGCACATCAGACGATAACGTGCACATGCAAAACAGCATCCAGCTGATCAACAAGCTGGAGGAACTGAAAAAACATTTCGAATTCATGTTGTATCCCGGAGAACGTCATGGCATTGGCGGAAACAGCGCCAACAAAGCCCAGCACAACCGGAATGAAGCTTATCTGTTTTATTACAATTATCTCCTGGGCAAGCCCATGCCCGCCATTTTCTGGGGTGGAACCGGAAGTGGACAAAGAGGATTTTAAACGAAAAGAGCCCCGCCAATGGCGGGGCTCTTTTCGTTTATGGTTTATCGTTTAACGTTTATAGTGAATTTGCGTTGGTTATAATCTTAAACCATTTAAACATCAACTTATAATGTTTAATAACCCAACACAACGATAAACCTGAAACCAAAAACGATAAACGCGAATTACTTATTCATCATCTGCTTTGCCTCGATACTGAGGGTGGCATGAGGAACAGCTCTGAGACGTGCTTTGTCGATGAGTTTTCCGGTAACACGACAGATGCCATAGGTTTTGTTTTCTATACGCATCAGCGCTTTTTCGAGATGGTCGATATAGTTGATCTGGCGGCTGGCCATCTGCGCCAATTGCTCGCGCTCCATGCTCATGCTGCCATCTTCCATAGTCATATAGCGGTTCTCTGTTTCATCTCCACCCATTTCATCTTTACGGGTGATGAGTCCCTGGAGATAAGCTAATTCTTTCTTTGCCTGATCCAGTTTTTTCTGGATGAGTTCTCTGAACTCGGTTAATTCTGCATCACTGTAACGCATAGTGGGTCCGGTTTGAATGTTTCCTGGTTGATCTAAAACTGATTTGGTGAACTCTGGCTCGTATTTTCTGGCTGTCTTTGTTTTTATGTCCGGCATCACCACATTAATGGGTTTTGCGGGCTCGGTCTTCTTTTTAACAGGGGGCGGGGGTGCGGATACCAGCTTAATGGGCTTACCCGACACAACGCCCTTCACTTCCACCGGTTTTTCAATGGGCTTGGGGGCTGGAGCTGCAACGGGTGCTTTTTTCGGCTCTGGTTTGGCAACGGCTTTCACAACTGGCTTGGCAACCGGTTTAGCAGGAGCTACCACTTTTTTAACGGCTTTCTTGGGAGCAGGAGCCGGTTTTACGGCCTTCTTGGGAGCGGCTTTTTTTACTGCTGGCTTTTTGGCCGCAGCTTTTTTGGGGGCTGCCGGCTTCTTTACCGGCTTTGCTGCTTTTTTCTTGGTTGCCATACTGTTAGGCGTTTTTTGTAACGAATACTTTTAATGGAATCTCATTAACTTCAATTTCAATGCCATCGGGTATTTCGGATACTAATTCCAGTTTGTCTGCCAGAATTTCGGCGCAAATATAGGTATTAAATTGAGCGATAGACTGCTTTAAAGCGGGTGTTTCCGAAACTTTTACTGCAATCCTGTCAGTCAGTTCATAGCCATTATCTTTCCTGATCTTCTGGATCCTGTTAACCAATTCTCTAGCATTCCCCTCATTTTCCAGCTCGGGCGTCAGGGTAACATCCAGGGCAACGGTCAAACTGCCCTTATTGGCTACCATCCAGCCTGGAATATCTTCACTACTGATCTCAACCTCACTGATTTGTAATATTAAGGGTTCATCACCAATTTGCAATGAAACCTTTCCTTCTTTTTCCAACAGCGCAATCTCTTCCTGTGTGAATTCGGTTAATCTGGCAGCGACTGCCTTCATCAGGGGACCCAGCTTTTTGCCGAGGGCAACATAGTTAGGCTTGATCTTTTTCTTGATGAAGCCATTGTCTTCTGTCAGGTATTGCAGTTCCTTCACATTGACTTCGGCTTTTATCAGGTCTTCCACTTTCTGCAATTGTGCCTGCATACCGGCATTCAGAACCGGGATCAACACCTTCCGGAGGGGCTGCCTTACCTTGATGTTCACTTTTTTCCGGAGTGAAAGTACCAGAGAGGAAGCATCCATGGCCATTTGCATACGCTCTTCCAGGGATTCATTTATGGCCTTTTCATCGGCTGTCGGGTAATCGGCATGGTGCACGGACTCCACGGAGAAGCGACCGGTCACGGCATTCAGGTTCCGGAAAATAGTATCACTGAAGAACGGAGAGATGGGGGCCATCAACCGCACGATGGTCTCCAGGCACTCGTACAAAGTCTGGTAAGCGCAGATCTTGTCATGCTCATACTCTCCTTTCCAGAAACGGCGACGGCATAAGCGAACATACCAGTTACTGAGATGTTCATCTACAAAATCTTCAATCACCCGTCCGGCCTGTGTGGGTTCATAATCATCCATGAACTCATTGGCCTTTTTAATAACGGTGTTCAGCGAAGAAAGGATCCATTGATCAATTTCAGGGCGCTCAGCGGCAGGTATATAGGCTTCTTTGAACCGGAAACCATCAACATTGGCATACAGGCTGAAGAACTGGTAGGTATTATAAAGAGTACCGAAGAATTTCCGCTGCACTTCCCTGATTCCTTCCAGGTCAAACTTCAGGTTGTCCCAGGGAGAGGCATTGGTGATGAGATACCACCGGGTAGCATCAGCGCCATAAGTCTCGATGGTTTTAAACGGATCAACCACATTGCCCAAACGCTTGCTCATCTTGTTTCCGTTCTTGTCGAGCACGAGGCCATTTGATACAACCGTTTTATACGCGACTGAATCGTACAGGAGCGAGCCGATGGCATGAAGGGTATAAAACCAACCGCGGGTCTGGTCCACTCCTTCCGCAATAAAGCTGGCCGGGAACAATTCTTCAAAATGGTTGGTGCCGGCCGGCAGTTTGAATGGATATTTCTCTCCCTTTTTTACTTTTTC
>JBGAHR010000048.1:0-33538 GCA_044226045.1 Chitinophagaceae bacterium | reverse complement strand
ATTGTATTTCCATCCGTCATTCGTAATCCGTAATCCGTAATTACGGTGAGCCAGCCGCTTTCGTTACTGAAAAATTTCTTTATTCAGATGCCGGAATGCTTCCATGGCTCCCATGTATTCGCAGGTGCGTGCACCCGCTTTGTTTGCGTTCCGGATGATATTCTTCCAGTGCTCGATGTTTAATTCGCTGATAGCCGCATGAGTCATCCTGCTTAACTGGAACAGTACAGCGCCCACAAACGCATCGCCCGCCCCGGTGGTATCTACAGGTTTTACAGGAATGCTTTCGATCTTGTAGGTCGACCCGCGGAAACCCAATAGTGTTCCTTCGCTGCCCAGGGTGATACAAAAGACAGCTTCGGTTTTTTCCATCAGATCATTGGCCGCATCGGTTACATTATTTCTGCCTGTCAACAGCATGGCTTCTTCATCACTAACCTTAAAGAAATGGCAGTGCTGCATGAAATTCCAGCATTGGTCAATGAAGGCTTGCGTATTGTTTTTGATCAGCAGGTGCCTGTAGTTGGGATCGAAGCTGATAAAAATATTCTGTGTAAGCGCTTTTTGCAACAGAAGCTGGTAAGCCGCCTGCAAAGGTCCTGGCAGAAAGCCCGTTGCGGATCCGAAATGCAAAATTCCAAACTCATTGAGATCAATCTGATCAACTTCTTCGCGATTCAATTGGCCGTCGGCGCCCCGGTTAAAATAAAAATCCCTTTCGCCATTCTCCATGAGCGAAACAAAGGCAAAAGTGGTGAAGTATTCCGGGTCCTGTAGCACCCAACGGGTATTCACCCCGAACGATTGCATCACTTCGATGAGGTGCCTGCCAAATGGATCTGCGCCAACTTTGGCAGCCAGTTCAGTATCGCCTCCCAATGCAGAGATGGCCGCTGCTACATTCGTAGGAGCACCTCCGGCTTTTTTTAAAAAATGATCTCCTTCCGACAGGGCCCTGCCTTTGTCTGTACAGATCATATCTATTAAGGCTTCTCCGATACAAAGTATTTTCATATAAGCAGCAAAATGGTTTGTCGACAAAATCAGATTAATCTGTGTTCGTAAGCGTATTTGATCAGACCGATAACGCCACTGGTTTGTGTTTTTCTGAAAATATTCTTCCTATGCGTTTCCACCGTTCGTTCGCTGATAAACAGTGTTTCCGCGATCTGTTTGTTACTGTATTCCTTTTCGATCAGTCGAATGATCTCCACTTCTCTTTCGGTCAGATGCGTTTGTTCATTTTCCTTTTTTCTCGTACTGGCCCTGGTCATTTCCTGCAGCACTTCCTCGCTGAAGTAAATACCTCCTCCGGCAATCTTTTCCAATGCTTTGATCAGCTCCTGTTTGCCGATATTTTTTAATACATAACCGGAAATATCCGCGTCTTCAATCATCCGGTTTACAATATCTCCCTGTCCGCTCATTGAAAGCGCCAGGATTCGAGTAGCAGGATATTGTTGCTTGACCATTTTTGCCAGTTCATCTCCATTCATCAATGGCATCATCACATCCGTTAGCAGGATATCCACCGGTTGTCTTTGAAAAAAGGCGATGACCGATGTCGGATCTGTTGTCGTATACATCACCTCAAAATGTTCCAGGCCATTCAGTAAAGAAAGCAATCCGTCAATGACGATCTGGTGATCGTCGACAATGGCCAGTGTGAATCTTTTCATGCTGCTTGCGTTGGTTTATATAGACGGATCAGGTTTATTTTTCTCACAATCGGTTCCTGTTAAAATACTGAAAATAATATAGCCTACGCTTCCTGTTCAATCAATTCAGCTTTTATTTCGGGAATATGTATTGCCACCAGGGTGCCTTTCCCGGGACTGGAATGGTATTCAACAGTACCTTTCAGGTATTCGACTCTTGTCCGGATATTCTTTAAACCCATTCCATCGAATTTGCTCGCATCTGAAATGTCAAATCCTCTTCCGTTGTCTTCGATGGTCGCGCTGATTCCATCTTTGTCGCGTATCAGCGAAATATCGAGGTGATTGGCGGCGGCATGCTTGATAACATTGTTGACACATTCCTGGATTACCCGGTATAGTACTGTTTCCACATTGGTGTCGAGTCTTTCGTTCAACCCTTCGCTATACAGGTCTATTTTCAGGATCTTGTCATCGATCTTGTCGGTAAATTCTCTGATAGCCGAAGCGAGCCCGGATTTCAGCAACGCATTGGGCATCATATTATGGGAAACGGATCGGACCTCGCGGCAGGATTCGTCTACCAGCCTGATGATTCTTTCAAAACGCAGCTTTTGATCGGGGTCGCGGAAGGCCAGTTCATTTTCAAAGGAGGACAAATTCATTTTGGCAGCGCTCATGATTTGTCCCACACCATCGTGCAGGTCTTTGGCAATTCTCTGCCGTTCCCTTTCTTCCGCTTCCAGTACAGCACGGGTTGCCTGTTCCTGTTGTTTGATAAAAGCTGCCTGTATCCTTGCCTTTTGTTTGAGCTGATATCGGCGATAGAAGGAGTAGGTTAGAAAAACACCTAAGAGCACCAGCACCATGATGGCTCCGATGGTTAGATTCTTTCGGCTGAGTTCTGATTTTTGTAAGAGAATTTGTTGTTCCTTTTTTTCGGTCTCATACTTGGCAGCCATCTCCGCCAGGGCTTTGGGATTGGCATCACTATACAGGCTGTCCTTCAGATCGCTCAATCTTTTATATATGATGTTGGCGTTCTTGTAATCGCCCTTGGTCTCATAGTTGCCGGCCAGCGCGGTATAGATCATAGGCAATTTGGCGGTGAGATTATTCTGGTTTGCCAGTTCCAGTGCTTTCAGTGAAGTGGCGATACCCTCCTCACTTTTTCCCATACGCGCATACAAGGTTGATATTTCAGCGAGATCGGAAACAATAAAAAACGGGTCGCCCACTTTTTCACGCAGGGGTTGAGCTTTTTTGAAACTCTCCAGTGCATTGTCGAGCTTTCCCATTTTCTCGTAGGTGGTGCCCAGAATAAAATGACCATTGGCTTCCGAATGGAGGTCATTGTTTTTTATTGCTGATTCTATTCCCAGGGTTGCATACTTCTGTGCGGAATCCAGTTTGTTAATCGCTCCGAAACAGGATGCCATATTGTTGTACACCGTACCAATATTCCTGGGAAGCACATTATAGGTGGTGATCAGCTGGATGGCCTTTCGAAAATACTCGATCGCTTTTTCGTTTTGATTGGTTTCCATCATCACCCAACCGATATTCACGTTTGCCTTTACCTGCGTATAATAGTCATTGACTTGTTCTGATAATTTCAGTGCGGCGTAGAATCTTTCCAGGGCGTCTTTTTTCTGATCGAGTTTCATCAGGCACAGGCCGGAGAAAGAATAATAGGATGCGCAAAGAGAAGCCTGGTCAGAACGGGACTTCAGCCATTCGATATTTTTATTGGCAATGGCCAGGGCGGAGTCTGACTGGCCACTGGCATAGAGATAAGCCGCTGCATACATTTCCGCGCGGGCGGTGAGAACCGGATCATTTAATTGTATGGAGATCCGGATGGCCTGCTGAGCATATACATTGCTCGAATCCGGCCGCGAGGATCTGAATTCTTCACATAACTTCAATAAGGTTTCGAAACGCTCAAGAGGTTCATGCTGCTTTTGTAAGGCAAGCCGCAGGCTGTCACTTCGCAGGGGTTGAGCCAACAGGACATGACTGACCAGTAACAATCCTACCAATATACTTGTGCAGGCGTGTTTCATGTTTGAATGGGTTTAGGCAGGGTTAAAGACCCAGCACATCGCTCATATCATATATTCCTTTTTTGCCAGCCAGGTATTCCGCTGCCAGCACCGCGCCCGAAGCAAATCCTTTTCGATTATGAGCAGTATGTGTTATCTGAATGTCGTCAATTTCGCTGTGGTAGGTAATGACATGGGTTCCCGCGGCCGGATCAATTCTCTGACTGATGATCGACAATTCACTTTCACGCGAAGAAGGTTGATTGACCCATTCTGTTTTGCGGTCCAGTCTTTCCAGAATTTGTTCTGCCAGTGTGATCGCCGTACCGGATGGCGCGTCTTTTTTCTGGGTATGATGAATTTCTTCTACCATTACATCATACTGGTTTTGCGACTGCATTAATTCCGCCAGTCGTTTATTGATCTCGAAAAAAATATTCACGCCCACACTGAAGTTACTGGCCACCAGCAAAGCCGCCTGGTGATCGAGACAGGCTGTTCTGGCTTCTTCGAGATGGTGTAACCAGCCGGTTGATCCGCATACCGTGGGTACGCCTGCTTTCAGGCAATTCATCACGTTTTCAAAGGCGCTTTCAGGGTTGGTAAATTCGATTGCCACATCGGCATCCCGGATGTTTTCAGGGGTGAATTCGGATCGGTTGCGACTGGTGATGCGTAATACCACCTGGTGCCCTTTCTGTAAGGCGATTTCCTCGATGGCCTTACCCATTTTACCATAGCCAATTAGCGCGATTTTCATACAGAGATGTTTAGGCAGACGGTCGTCCACGGTTGGTCCGTTGCTTCGTAAAAAAAATTTAAAAACTATTAACGTGAAGATATGGTTTTTGAACCATTGCGGCCGATGGTGAATACCACACTGACACCGGCTGTAGTGGAGCCGGACAGGATAGTAGGCCTGATGCGCATGGAAAGATTATCGCTCACATCGAAATCACGTAGATGGGCGTCAACAGTAGCATCCACTACATTCAATCCCCAGAACAGCAATGTAAAGAGAATGGAATAATCCATGTTTTTCCGGAAATCGTTTCGGTATCGAAGCAGGGTAGGGAGGGCACCGGGTGTGGAAAAATAAACATATAATTTTTCATTGACCCGCTGCCGGTAATTGGCAGTGTCATTATCGGCCAGCATTTTCGCGGCATCGCGAGTGCGGGCGTACCATTTCTGGTTGTATAAAAAAGTACCGATGGGAATACCAATGGCGGTATAAACGATGGGCACTTTCCAGTATTTTTTATTGTACACCTGTCCCCATCCCGGGAGAATAGCGGATCGGATGGCGGCCTTTTTGGGGCTATGTTTCGGTTTACCCAGTGAATCGGTAATGCTGATATCGCGCAGATTTTTTTCCGGTTTGGGAACAATCTTTAAACTGTCGTTGGACAGATCCTGTGACCAGGCTGTGGTTGAAAATACCAGCAAGGAAAGTACTAAAAACAGGGTTCGTCTCATGCGCAAATCTTAATTAGCCGTAACACCAACCTGGTCAAGTACCTTGTTGAGGTCGTCAATGGAATAGTACTCGATGGTGATGCTGCCATATCCTTTTTTATTATGGGTCAGCTTCACTTTGGTACTGAAGTGAGAGGCTAAATTATCTTCAATTTTCTTGAAGGCCGGCGGGAGATGGCTTTTTACGGAAGATTTAACAGGGGTGGCCACCTTATACAATTTCCTTACGAGCTCTTCTGTTTGCCGCACGCTTAGTTTTCTTTCCACGGTTTCGTGAAAGATATAAAGCTGCTTGTCGATGGTATCCACATTGATCAATGCGCGTGCATGACCCATGCTGATTTCCCCCTTGCGCACCGCTACCTGGATATCAGGAGGCAGTTTGAGCAGACGGATATAGTTGGCCACGGTACTGCGTTCTTTTCCCATTCTTTCCGCCACCTGTTCCTGGGTGTAGTTCAATTCATCCATCATCCGTTTATAGCTTAACGCGATCTCCATTGCGTTGAGATCTTCCCGTTGCAGATTCTCCAGCAGGGCCAGTTCCAGTAATTGCTGGTCGTTTGCCTGGCGGATATAGGCCGGCACATCTGCCAGTCCTGCCATCTTAGCGGCCCTCCAGCGACGTTCACCCGAGATCAGCCTGAACTTTCCGTTGGGTAATTGTGATACGGTAACAGGTTGTACCAGGTCGTGCGCTTTGATGGAAGCGGACAATTCCTGCAAAGCCTGTTCATCAAAATCACGGCGGGGCTGCTTGGGATTGGTTTCAATATCTCCCACCGGAATCCGTTGCATAGACGTGGCGGCTTCCACCACAGAGGTCTTGAGGTTTCCGGTATTGGTTTTCAAATCCGAATCAATACTCTGCAACAGGGAACGAATTCCCTTTCCTAGCGCGTCTTTATTTTGTTTGGGAGCAGTCATGGTTTGTTTATCGTTTATCGTTTCAGGTTTATCGTTTCACGTTCACTGTTTCGGGTTTGTTCATTATTGTCATATTATCTTTGGGAGCAGTCCCACGTTAAACAATAAACGATAAACCTGAAACGGCAGTTGTTACTCCAAAATTCTCTCCTCCTGCTTAATCTTCGTCATATCGTTCTTCTGCAATACTTCCTTGGCGAGGTTCAGGTAGTTCATGGAGCCTTTGCTTTGCGCATCATACAATATAACGGGTTTGCCTACACTGGGCGCCTCGCTGATACGGGTATTCCTGTGAATGATGGTACTGAACACCATTTCATCAAAATGTTTCCGTACCTCACTCACCACCTGGTTGCAGAGGCGCAGTCTGCCATCGTACATGGTCATCAGGATTCCTTCAATTTGCAAATCCGTATTGAGACGGCTTTGTACGATCTTGATGGTATTTAACAGCTTGCCCAATCCTTCCAGCGCGAAAAATTCGGTTTGAACGGGGATGATGACGGAGTCGGCGGCTACCAGTGCATTGACAGTGATCAGACCCAGGGAGGGTGAACAATCGATGATTACAAAATCATATTCATCTTTAACCGGAGCCAGGATATTTTTCAAAACCATCTCCCGGTTGGGATAATTGATCATTTCGATTTCCGCCCCTACCAGGTCGATATGCGAGGGAAGCACGTCGAGGTAGGGAATTTCGGTTTTCAGGATCACATCTTTCGCAGGTATGGCATTGACCATACAATCGTAGAGGCTTTGCTGGATATTATGCAGGTCAAAGCCCACGCCGGTGGTACTATTGGCCTGTGGATCGGCATCAACCAGCAATGTCCTGAATTCCAGAACCGCCAGGCTGGCTGCCAGGTTGATGGCCGATGTTGTTTTTCCAACACCCCCTTTTTGATTTGCTACGCCTATAACTCTTGCCATAAATTCCCCGCTGATTGCGGACTGTTTTATTAAATAATATCGATTACAGGTTAATCTCTCCGCCAACAGGCAGCAGATGCAGTTGAGCCCCGGTATCGGCAAATGCTTTTTTGGCCTTATCGGCATCGATCCTGATAAAGCCAAAAGTATCGTAATGAACGCCAATGATCTGCTTGCAGTCGATCATGCGGGCGCATGCTGCGGCATCCTCAGCGTCCATGGTAAAATTGTCGCCAATCGGTAAAACCGCAAAATTTAGTTTTGCCCACCGGGGAATGAGTTGCATATCGAGGGTAAGGGCGGTATCTCCGCTGTAATAAAACTGCCCCCCGGCGCTTTTAACGATGAAACCCATGGGGTTACCGCCATAAGATCCATCCGCCAAACCGGATGAATGCTGCGCAACCACACATTTTACGGTGAAATCACCAAAATCCCATTTCCCCCCGGTATTCATAGGATGGGTATTCGTAATACCCTGCCTGTTCAGCCACTCATGAATTTCCCAACTGCTAATCACTTTAGCCCCTGTTCTGCGGGCAATGGCCACTGCATCGGCTGTATGATCGGCATGCCCATGGGAAATCAATATATAATCGGCTTCTACCTGTTCGGCGTCAACAATTCCCCTGGCCAGATCATTATAGGTAATGAACGGATCAAAAAGGAGTTGGCGGTTGTTGACGGTTACCTGGAAGCAGGAATGGCCGTAATAAGTAAACTTCATATCAGCATTTTTAGCTGTAGCTGCCAAGCTGGCAAATTTAACGCTTCGGCATAAAATGTGGCAATCAAATCATTTCCGAACTTCACCGGCCTGATCCTGATGGTCGGCGGTTGGGTCAGAAATATAATCATAAACTTCAATTATGCGCAATCCCGGGTTTTTGTGGATCATTATTGGTATCATGGTGGTGCTCAATCTGTACATTTTCCAGGCCGTTAA
This sequence comes from Chitinophagaceae bacterium, assembly GCA_044226045.1. Classification (GTDB taxonomy): domain Bacteria; phylum Bacteroidota; class Bacteroidia; order Chitinophagales; family Chitinophagaceae; genus Endoryza. The sequence continues at coordinate 25,550 of JBGAHR010000048.1, read as the reverse complement.
GGTGGTCGCTCCTTCTTCCCCCCGCCTTCGAATGATCGTATTCATTTTGTATTGGCTGGTGGCCACGGCTGCCATTGCCACCCTCATAGTGCTTCCGTATGTAAACTATAGCCAGTGGCCCAAGACGGCAAGGACCTATGTGTTTGCTATACTCGTCGGGTTGTTTTTTTCACAACTCATCGCTTCCATTTTTCTATTGATAGATGATATCCGCAGAGGGGGCATGTGGGTGCTGGGAAAATTGTTCAGCAACCCTTCCGTAAAAATCACGGATGCACCGGCGGGTATTACCCGTTCTGTATTTTTAAGCTGGCTGGGCATAGCGATGGGAGGGGGACTGTTCTCGGTTTTGCTCTATGGGTTCCGGAATAAATACCGATACCAGGTAAGCCGCATTAAACTAAATTATCCCAACCTTCCGGAAGCTTTCCGGGGAACCCGGATTGTACATATCTCCGATATCCATTCCGGCAGTTTTATGGATAAGCCGGCCGTTCAAAAAGGGATTGAGAAAATCCTGAAAGAAAAACCAGACCTGGTCCTGTTCACCGGCGACCTGGTCAACGACCGGGCATCTGAAATGGTCGATTATATGGATGTTTTCAATCAAATCAAGGCTCCGCTGGGTGTGTACTCTACTCTCGGCAACCACGATTATGGCGATTATGTTCACTGGGATACTCCCGATGATAAAATGCAGAATCTGGAAAGATTGAAAAAAGTCCATGGTGAACTTGGCTGGCGCCTCTTAATGAATGAACATGTGGTGCTGGAAAAAGAAGGGCAGTCGATCGCTTTGCTGGGAATAGAAAACTGGAGCGCAAAGGGTAATTTCAAAAAATACGGGAAAATGGAAGAGGCTTATCCCGGTTCAGAAAAACATCCATTCAAAATTCTAATGAGCCATGATCCCAGCCACTGGGATGCCGAAGTGCGCGAAAAATACCAGGACATCGATCTGATGCTTTCGGGGCATACCCATGGAATGCAATTCGGTGTAGAATTGCCCGGCATCCGCTGGAGCCCTGTTCAATATATGTATCGCCAGTGGGCAGGCCTGTACGAATCCGGCAACCAGAAACTGTATGTCAATAGAGGATTTGGCTTTATCGGCTATCCCGGCCGGGTGGGCATACTCCCCGAAATCACTGTTATTGAGCTGGCTTAACCCTACAGGTTAAAAAAAATGGTAATGGTTAAACCTTTAACAATTTTAGCCTTCCAACTCCCGTTTTAACACCATTCCCATACACCAAGCGCTACCTCAATGAAAAGGACTATCAGGATTATTCTGTGTTTACTACCCCTGTACATACTCTATATTCCTGCCGTCCGTGCACAGGACAGCAAACTGGATTCCCTGTTTAAAAATGCAGACACCACTGCTGTACTGGATTCTCTTTTTGCCGATTTTGACGACTACCTTGATTCACTCGCCAAAAGAAAAAGTATGTTTTTTGTGGGAGTAGGAGCAGGTACCGGCGTTTTCAGTTTTGAAGACAAGAATTCGGTGTATATCAGCAACGAAAAAAAGCTGATCCTGTCTCCATCAGTTGGATACTTTCACAAATCCGGAATCGGGCTATCCGCTACCGGCTATGCTCTCAATGATAATGGTAAATTTTCCTTTTACCAGTTTTCCCTCACACCATCCTTTGATATTATCAAGCGATCCTTTTCAACGGGGATATCCTATGCTCATTACTTTAATAAGGACTCACTTGATTTTTATACCACACCCATCCACGATGAAGTGTTTGCCTATTTCTCTTATAAGAAATGGTGGGTGAGGCCAACCCTCAGTTTCAGTTATGGATGGGGATCAAATACCTCATTTGAAGAACAGAAATACAGAATCTGGTCGAGAAGATTGCAACAAACACGCGATTATTATATCACAACGAAAAACGAAGAGTCTGTTCGGGATTTTTCTGTGACTCTTTCCGTTCGAAAGGATTTCGACTGGTATGATGTGATCGCGAAAAATGATAACATCACTATTACACCTGTTGTACTGGTGAATGCCGGCACACAACAATATGGATTCAATACTTCTTATTCCTATACTTTCAACCCGATCAGGGTAAATTCTCTTCCCAGTAACAGCAGTGCATCGGATCAAACCAGCTTTGCCTTTCAATCTGTCAGCAGTATCATCCGGGCCAGCTATATGAAAGGGAAATTCCTCATTCAACCGCAGGTGCTGTTTGATTATTACCTGTTGCCTACCAGTTCCAATGCATTTAATACGGTCTTTTCAATAAACCTGAGCCTTGCTTTTTAGTCTGATGATAGTATTCACTCCAAACGTTTGATTATTTTTAAGCGTTTGTTCACGGTTGAGTTAATGGAAATTAACAGCGGATTCCATGGAGTGGTATAGAACTTGAATATTTTCATCGAACCAAAAATCAATTAGAATGAAAAAGAAAATCCTGGCCGTATTCTTAATGGCAATGGCGATTAGCTCTGTTACTTTAGCACAAGGGTTCCATTTAGGTATTAAAGGCGGAGCCAACCTGTACAAGATCGACGATAAGTCATTCAAAGATGAGTTTAAATTCGGCTATAATCTCGGGGCGTTTGCGGAAATCAACTTCAATAAAAAATGGGGCATTCAGCCGGAAGTATTATGGAGTCAGAGCACCTACCGAACTGCCAATAACCTGGATCAGATTATACCCGGTTCCAAGTCGGATGTAGATGTAAAGCTCAACTATCTTCAAATACCCTTGCTGCTCAGTTATCGCCCGGTGAGTTTTCTTTCGCTGCAGGCCGGACCGCAGTTTGGTATTTTGATCAATGAAGATCGCACATTGCTGCAAAACGGAGGAGATGCTTTTAAGAAAGGCGATTTTTCTATGCTCGCCGGACTTCAATTAAACCTCGGTCCATTGAAAGCAGGCGCCCGTTATGTAATCGGTCTGAACAATATAAACGATCTTCCCAACCAGAGCGATTGGAAGAATACAGGCTTCCAGGCTTATGTGGGGTTGAGGATCTTTTAGACGCGAATTACGCGAACACGAATTACGCGAATTATACGAATTAGACGAATTACGCTGATCGCAATACAGAGTTACATCATTTGGTGTAGCTCTTTTTTTTACGCAGAAGACGCTGAAGACGCAGAAAACGCTGAAGACGCTGTAGACACAGAGTAATCTCCCGCTCTCGCTCTCGCTTCCGCTCTCACTCCTTCTCTCGCTCTCACTCTGCCTTCCGCTCTCGCTCCCGCTCTCGCTCTCACTCTCGCTCCCGCTCTCACTCCCGCTCTCGCTCTCACTCTCGCTCCCGCTCCCGCTCTCGTTCCCGCTCTCGCTCCCGCTCCCGCTTCCGCTCTCGTTCCCGCTCCCGCTCTCACTCTCGCTCCCGCTCTCGCTCCCGCTCTCACTCTCGCTCCCGCTCCCGCTCCCGCTCCCGCTCCCGCTCTCGCTCCCGTCTCCTCTTGGCATTAATCTTGACCCATATAGCAGTCCCTGAAAACCAGTGGTTTTTTGGGGGTTAATGCGTTATTTTGTCACTGAACCATTATTATGATTAAGAACCCGATTTATTTGAAACCCGAAGACGAGATGGATTTTCTTCCAATCATTCCTTTGAATGAACAGGATGACCAGAACGGAGCAGATGTTTTGATTCCCAATGAATTACCTTTACTTCCCTTAAGAAATACAGTATTGTTCCCAGGTGTGGTACTGCCCATTACCGTGGGAAGGGATAAGAGTATCAAAGCCATTAACGACGCATATAAGGCTGACAAATTGGTAGGTGTGCTGGCTCAAAAAGACAGCAATGTGGAAGATCCTTCCATTGGCGACCTGGAAGATATTGGTACCGTCGCACGCATCATTAAAATGATCAAGATGCCCGACGGAGGTACCACGGTTATTATTCAGGGAAAGAAGAGATTTCGACTGGGAACAGTTACTGCCGAAGAGCCTTATTTCAAAGCACAGATATTAGTCCTTGATGAACAGGAATCAGAAAAGGCAGATGATTTTGCCGCGTATGTGGCGAATATCAAAGACCTCGCCGGTCAGATCGTACAACTTTCCCCTAATATTCCTACAGAAGCTGCGATCATATTGAAGAATATCGAGAATCCTTCTTTCCTGATCAACTTCGTTTCGAGCAATCTCAATACCGAGCTGGCAGAAAAACAGGAATTGCTTCGACTCGACAATTTGCAGGAGAGAGCAGACCTGCTGATGAAATTGCTGCAAAAGGAGTTGCAGTTTGCCGAGTTGAAAAACAAGGTGACCAACAAAACCAAGACCGAACTGGATAAACAGCAGCGCGAATACTTCCTGCAGCAACAAATGAAAAGCATCAAGGAAGAACTGGGAGGTGATACCAACGAGCGCGAATTAAAGGAGATGCAGAAAAAAGCCGAGGGTAAGAAATGGCCCGTGGCTGCCCGTGATCTTTTCAAAAAGGGAATTGAAAAGCTCGAGCGAATGCATCCCAGCACACCCGATTATTCGGTTGTTTACAACCACCTCGACCTGATGCTCGACCTGCCCTGGGATGATTTTACTCAGGATGAATACGATCTTAAAAAAGCGAAGAAAATTCTCGATAAGGACCACTATGGAATGGGAAAAGTAAAAGAGCGGATCCTCGAGTATCTGGCGGTTTTGAAACTGAAGGGAGATATGAAAAGCCCCATCCTTTGTTTTGTGGGACCTCCCGGTATTGGTAAAACATCCTTGGGCAGGAGTATTGCCGCTTCTATTGGAAGAAAATATGTGCGTTTAAGTCTCGGTGGTTTACATGATGAAAGTGAAATCAGGGGTCACCGCAAAACATATATAGGGGCCATGCCCGGACGGATACTGCAGGCATTGCGGAAGGTAAAGTCTTCGAATCCTGTGATGATCCTCGATGAGATCGATAAAATTGGCAATGATTTTCGGGGTGATCCTTCTTCTGCTTTGCTGGAAGTGCTCGATCCTGAGCAGAATCATACTTTTTACGACAACTACCTGGAACTCGAATACGATCTGAGTAAAGTGTTGTTTATTGCCACAGCCAATAATCTGCAGAACATACAGCCGGCCTTGCGCGACAGGCTTGAGATCATTGATCTCAATGGCTATGCGGTAGAAGAGAAAGTGGAGATCGCCAAACGGCACCTTATGCCCAAACAAAAAGACGCGCATGGTCTTACCAAACTCTCGTTTAAGATCGGCGATAAGGTGCTGGAGAAGATCATCCAGGATTATACAAGGGAGAGCGGTGTAAGGGAACTGGACCGTCAGCTGGCATCCGTGATGCGGTATGAGGCAAAAGAATATGCTATCAAGGGAAAAATACGCCCTACGCTGGGAGTTGCGGAAGTTGAGAAGGTTCTGGGCAAGCCTAAATACAGCAATGACCTGTATAAGGTGGCCACTATCCCGGGTGTGGCTGTTGGATTGGCCTGGACTTATGTAGGGGGTGATATCCTTTTTGTAGAAACGGTAATGAGTGAAGGGAAAGGCGAATTGAAGCTGACTGGTAATCTCGGCAACGTGATGAAAGAAAGCGCCACCACGGCTTTAACCTATCTTCAGTCGAATGCGAAAAAGCTCGATCTTGACCCGTCTGTGTTTACCAATAAGAGTTTTCACATTCACGTGCCGGAAGGCGCGGTTCCCAAGGATGGTCCCAGTGCCGGCATTACGATGATGTGTTCCATCGCTTCAGCCATAACCGGTAAGAAGGTAAAGTCCTTCCTGGCGATGACCGGGGAGATCACCTTACGCGGGCAGGTGCTGCCTGTGGGAGGCATCAAGGAAAAGGTATTGGCCGCTAAACGGGCCGGACTGAAAGAGATCATCATGTGCTGGCAGAATGAGAAAGACATCGAGGAAATTGATTCCAATTTTATCAAAGGGCTGAAGTTTCATTATGTCAAAACCATGCAACAGGTACTCGATATCGCCCTGGTAGGCTAAGAAATTTTTCCAGTAGCGAACAAAACAACCATCCGGCTGGTTATATAAGTAGTTTTATTTTTCATGTTGGTTGTTTTAAGGGTTAAGAAGTTCCCCCGGATCTTTCGGGGGAATTTCCATTTTAGGGATTACCCGGCGCGAAAACCTTTTACTCAGCGCCAAATGGATTATTTTCGAATGTGCAAAAAACAGTACTCAGCTGCTTACTTCTTCTTTCCTGGCTAACCCCAAGACTTCAAACACTGGGCGGCTCCACTGTCTTTAATTTTTTGCGATTTTCTTCCTCGCCACAGGCTACTGCCCTTGGGGGTATGAATATCAGCCAGCAGAGTAATGATCTGTCGTTATGTTACTACAATCCTTCACTGCAAACTGCAGCCATGAGTGGGCAATGGCAGGCCAGTTTTACCACCCTGGGAGGGGGAATCCGTAATTACCACCTGCTAGCCGGATACCAGGCGGAGAAACTGGCCAGTCAGTTTCATGTGGGGATCAATTATTTTAACTACGGAAATATCGCTCAGACTGATGCCGGTGGGAACCTGCTCGGCGAATTCAGGCCTGCCGATTATGTAGTGCAGGCAGGTATCAGCCGTGAGTATGCCCAAAAATGGAAATATGGGGCCTCACTGAAATTCATTTACTCGTCTTATGGCATCTACCGATCCAGCGGTGTCGCCATTGATCTTGGCTTGACCTATACCGATACCAGCAGCTTGTTCCAGGCAGCCCTGGTGCTGAAAAACATGGGAACACAATTGAAAGCCTATGATGGAAGCAGTCGCCAGGATCTGCCTTTTGATATCCAGCTAGGCCTTTCGAAAAGACTTGCCAAGGCGCCGCTTCAGTTCAGCCTGACCCTTCACCACCTGCACCAGTTTAATATCCGGTATGAAGACACCGTTTTTAACGCAGATAACGGCTTTACACAAACGGGGCAGGCTTTTTTCGATCAGCTCTTTCGACACATCGTATTTTCCGCACAATTTTTTGTATCGAATAAAATTGAAATAAGCGCTGGATATAATTATCTTCGCAGGCAGGAGCTGAATATCGGTAATGCCGGCAATGGACTAAATGGATTTTCTTTGGGCGTCGGTATCCTGGTCAAAAAGCTTCAATTGAGGTACGCCCGGACCTACTTCCAGGCAAACCAGGTGAGCAATCAACTGGGTATTGGTTTTTCTCTCAGTAGCCTTTCCTCTAACCACAACAAGTAATAGTACGCATTTTTTCAATTGATGTCCGTATTAATGACAATACCATACGTATGTCATAAAGGTGGCACGTCAATTGTGCAAAAGTTCAGGTTCTAATTTAAAAGCGCGCGATGGTAAGATTGGTAATTGTAGACGACCACCGTCTTGTGCGGGAGGCGTGGAAATTATTATTAAGCCGGGATACCCGAATTTCGGTTATTGCTATCTGTGAAGGTGGGGAGCAGGCGATTGAGGCTGCCAGAGACCTGTCGCCGGATGTGATGATGATGGATATCACCATGGAGCCGGTAAATGGAGTGGAGGCTACTAAAAGAATCAGGGAATTTAATACTTCGGTCAAAATATTGGGAGTGTCTGTTCACTCCGACCTGGCGCATGTAAACGCTATTATGAATGCGGGCGCCAATGGGTACGTCACCAAAAATTCTGCAGGCGAAGAAATGATTCACGCCATCATGCAGGTCTTCGAAGGCCATCAATACATCGGCAAAGAAATAAGAGGGTATAATGTGAGTAAATAGGGACGTTTATCGTTTCACGTTTTACGTTTCACGTTTCAAGTTGGTTTGCGGTTTACAGTTTGCGGTTTGCAGTTGCACACTGAAGAACGATAAACGATAAACGTGAAACGATAAACGAACGCATCACACCATTTCCGCCTTAAACGCTTCTCTCGGCTGAAGACCCAGGAGATCGAACATTGCCATGTCTTCATCGAATGAAGGGTTGGGCGTTGTCAGCAGTTTATCTCCGGCGAAGATGGAATTGGCTCCGGCCATAAAGCAAAGCGTTTGTTCGGCAACAGTCATTTCTGTACGACCGGCACTGAGTCGCACCATGGTCGCGGGCATCAGGATGCGAGCAGTGGCAATCATCCTGATCATTTCCCATACCTGTACTTTTGAGTTATCCTGCAGGGGCGTTCCTTTGATTCTTACCAGTGCATTGACGGGCACGCTTTCCGGGTGTTCGGGTAAGGTTGACAGTGTGTGAAGCATTTTAACCCTGTCCTCATGCGTTTCTCCCAATCCGATGATCCCTCCACAGCAAACACTTACACCGGCTTTGCGTACATTTTCGAGTGTCTGCAAACGATCGTCATAAGTGCGGGTAGTGATGATTTCGTTATAATAATCAGCTGAAGTATCGAGGTTGTGGTTGTAGGCATACAATCCGGCATTGGCCAGTTTCTGTGCCTGCTCTTCGGTTAACATGCCGAGTGTACAGCAAACTTCCATACCGAGTTCATTCACCCCTTTTACCATATCCAGCACGCGATCAAAATCACGATTATCTCTCACCTCTCTCCAGGCAGCACCCATGCAAAAACGGGTGGAGCCGGCGGATTTAGCACGACGGGCATATTCGAGTACTTCCTCTTTTTGCATCAGAGCCTGTACATCTACGCCGGTATGATAACGCGCGGCTTGCGGGCAATAAGCACAGTCTTCGGGGCAACCGCCAGTCTTTATGGAAAGAAGCGTACAAACCTGCACTTCTCCGGTACTGTTATACTGACGATGAACAGTGGCGGCCCGATACATGAGTTCCATCAATGGGCTGTTGTAGATTTCCTTTACTTCTTCAATGGTCCAGTCATTTCTGATTGCTGCATGCATATATCAAAGCTTTGGGCAAAAATATCCGTTCAGGCTCAAATAACAGCCGACTGATTGACAAATTGCGTAAAATTCCGGTCAAACCTTTATTTCTTGTCAAACAGCAATGCAGTAGAATCTTTCAGCAGGGGAAAACCTGCATGGAAGTACTTGTTGAGAATTACCCTGAACTGGTTAACACCGGAAATACTGTCATACAAAGCGCCATATTGTTGGTCGGGGAAATAAACGGCATTCATGTTCTGGAAGAAATATTGGTATTTCTTTGAATCCTTCTCACGAAAGCCATGATCACCCATGAATACAATGACCGCACCGGGATTGTGCTGTTGAATGGTGTTGATGATGGATTTTACTTTGGTATTGGTATAGGTAACGTATTCGAGATACGAGGTGGAAGGATTGGTATTGTATTCCTGGAAAACCACCTCCTGTGCCTTGGGCTGTCCCTTAGAATCGTAAAAATAGGGGGGATGCGGCATATAGAAATGCGCATAGATAAATCGGGGTCTCGCTGACGTATCACTCGCGGATTTCATCACCAGATCCTCAAACTTTTCGTTATTCAGCTTGTGACGGAGAAAATAATTTTTACTGAACAGGTTAAAAGGAAAACGGGTGATCAGCAACCATCCGATATCCTTGTTCATGTGGGAAAAAAGTGTCCGGTCGGAAATGAGTTTGGTCTTCAATGGAAGGAATGACTGGTCTACTCTCGACGGGTTGCCGGCCAAATCAAATACCGAATAATTGATCACTTCATATCCCTGCCGGTCGAGATACTTGATGACCTGGTTATCCCGGATCAGCAGGTTGCAGTTGGCGTAGTCATCGGCTGATACTGCTTTTGGGTTCTGGATGCCGTCAATATAGGACATGTTCAGGATGGACGACATCGAGAAGGGGGTAAAGCTATAATTCGAACGGCTGTGTTGCTGAACGCTGAAATGTTTTGCCAGAAGAAAACTGTCAATATCATTCTGGAAATTATATTGCTCCTTCAGGGAAGCGGATCCCGCATATTCATCAAACAACAGGAAAAAAATATCCGGTTTGGTACAGGTATCACATTTGGGATATTCGTTTTCCCTCGCAAACCGGTAAACCGACAGCATTTCATGGTTTTTATCAAAAGCCTTGTAGATGCCGGTTCCCAGATCAACAATAATATAAATCAGAAACAACGAATTCAGATAGATGCTGAATCGCTGGAATGGTTTGGTGGATCTTTTGAAGAAAATGAACAACAGAAACAGGATCACGAGTGCTGAACTAAGCAGAAAACTGTAACGGGTGATAAATTTTACCGGGGAATGTTGTTTGAGAAATTCATGGAGCGCTGCAAAAAAGAAAAAGAACGACATCCAGAAAAGCGTGATCAGCGAAGCGCGATTCCAGTTTCGGAAAAATACATACGAAAAACCGGCGATGCTGAGCGTGAGCAGCATATAGGATAAAAGCAATAACGCCGCTTCGCGCAGGGGCACGAAACCATAATTCTCCACATAGCCATGCAGCACAAAGAAGATGGGTAGCAGGAAAAGATAAAGCGGGTATTTTTGTATCAGCTTGTACATGCAGCTATTTTCTTTTCAGGTAATACATGATTCTTTCAGTACCCGGAACAGTTGTTTTTCTTTCTATCTGATAATACCGGCCGAACTGAATTTCGAATTGCTCGGACGTATAATCTTGAAAAATATCTTCGCGGTATTTCAGTAGTTCCTGCACTTTGGGATCCTGTCTGGGCACAAATTCAATGATCAGGGAAGGAGCGAAGCCATTAAAAAATTCAGCCAGTCTCGACAAGGGTACATTGTTCGCAATCGCGAGGTGATGAATCAGCGCCAGCGCCATCACCAAATCGGGCTGAACCCTGTCGAAGAAAGCTTTTCTTTCCGTATTGGCAAATCCAATGTTGGCCGAAGGATTACTGAGATCAATGACCAGGGGCAAAATAGACGAAGACGATGTTTTTTTCTGCCTGTTGTAAAAATCATTGATGCAGCGACTGTCAAAATCGGTTGCGATTACCTGTTTGCTGTATGCACTGGCCAGTTCACTGAACACTCCCTCATTGGCGCCCAGGTCCAGCAGGCAATCGTAACGACCGGCCTCCAGCCACTCCTTTACCAATTGTTTCTTTTCCTGCAAGTAGGTTTGTCCCAGTATGGTTTCATCATAATAATTACTCCAGGTGCTCACAGAAGGATAGCCGGGTTTCAGGGATCGGAGAATCGATTGCAGGTGGCGGACGACATTCAACAGTTTCTGTTTGGAGAACTGAAGACTTCTGCCAGGCTGTTCATTTCGTTGTTTCCCGACTTTGTTTTGCAGTAAAACGTGCAGTCGCACTCCCAGGTTCCATTTACTGCGCCAGGGAAGACATTGTGCCGTAAACGAAACCGGAATGCCATTGACAAAATGTGACAATAACGGATTGATGTCGGTTTTCAGGTAATGCTCCAGGTAAAGGGGAAACAGGAAATGTTCACAAAACTGCCGGTAGGCTATCCAGGGTTTTGATTCATCATATTTTTCGAAGGAAAGCGTGTCGATAAAAACCGGCTGTCCCTTTCTGAATTGAATATTGTAAGCTGTTGCGTCTTTCAGGATCATTCCTTTTTCGACCGATTTCAGCAGGATCGACAAAGTGAGCAGTCCTGCGTCCCTTAATTGATCAAAAGACCATTCGTAAGGATAGGAAATAAAGGAAAGCTGTTCGGGCTGCAGGCACTTAAACCAGTTCGGATCATTGAGCAGGTTTTCATCGATTTCAGCATGCGGAAGCAGTTCGCCGGATTGAACCAGCGAATCATACAATCCCGATTGCATCAATTGACGGTATGCCGGCGCATAAACCTGGTTTACCTGTCGGTAAACGGTATGTTCTTTTTCAAACACAAAACCGGAAGGATCTCTGAACGACGCCGGGTTAATCATTGCTTGATTCGTTCGTGGGCGGTTTCTCTTTTTTTGACCGGGTGAAAAAAGCCTTGATCTGCCACCAGAGATTCTTGAAATAGAATAAAGCACCCAACACGGCAGCAATAATTACCTGTACAAGGTAACTTCCGCTACCGGGGTCGACATATAGTAAAATGGTGGAAAGAATCACAGGTAGTTCAGATTGGTTTTAGGAGATAAAGTTAGCAAAGTTTCATACATCAGCCGGATGGTGTTCTCGATATCATCGCGATGAAGCATCTCCACGGTTGTGTGCATATATCTCAGCGGAATGGAGATGAGTACCGAAGGGCAACCATCATTGGCGTAGGCAAAAGAGTCGGTATCGGTACCGGTACTGCGGCTCAGGGCTCTCCATTGAACCGGGATCTTATGGTCTTCCGCTACTTTTTCAACAATGCCCAGGAGTTTATTGTGAACGGCCGGCGCATATGAAAGAGACGGGCCTTTTCCGCACTGCACTTCTCCCTCGATATTTTTATTGATCAGTGGTGTGGTGGTATCATGCGTTACATCGGTAACGATCGCCATATTGGGTTTTATACGACGGGCGATCATTTCTGCTCCGCGCAGACCAATCTCTTCCTGAACCGCATTCACCACATGCAGACTGAAAGGAAGTTTCTTTTTATTCTGGTGAAGCAACCGGGCCACTTCCGCGATCATGAATCCGCCAATGCGGTTGTCAAAGGCCCGACCCACATAGTTTCCATTGGCCAGTTCATCGAATCCGTCGCGATAGGTGACTACCGCACCAACATGAATGCCCAGTTCTTCCACTTCTTTCCTGTTGCGTGCACCGGCATCGAGCCAAAGATTATCTGTGCGGGGTTGTGTTTCCTTGCTGTCATTTCCGATCCGGGTATGTATCGCAGGCCATCCGAACACGGCTTTTACGGGTCCTTTCTTGCCATGAATAATTACCCTCGAGGCAGGGGCGGTCTGGTGATCCACACCACCATTCCGCTTCAGGTAGATCAGTCCATCGGCCGTGATGTAATTCACAAACCAGCTGATTTCATCGGCATGGGCTTCGATGACAATCTTGAACGGGTTAGAGGGATTAACGACGCCTACTGCCGTTCCATAAGGGTCTACATAGTGTTCATCCACGTAAGGCTTCAGGTACTCTATCCAGAGTTTCTGCCCCCAGGTTTCAAATCCTACAGGGGAGGCGTTATTGATATAATTCCGGAGAAATTCGAGAGCGTTGTCGGTGAGAATTGATTTGCTTTTTTTGTTAGCTGTCCGCGCTTGTTTTGCCATATTCACTATTTATGGCACCAAAAATAATCAAATTGGCAGGAATAAGGAGCAGAGCGCGGAAAACATCATCAGCCCATCGAGTACAAAATAATACAGGTAGTCTGAATAATGCGTTTTGGCATATCTGTACAGGGAAGCTACTATGACAGCGGGTATCCAAAGGATAGTTACCTGTATCCAGGAATGCCCCTCTTTTGCCAGGGCGAGGCTGCAGGCGGCATACATCAGCAGCGAAAACACAAATAGCCGGTTGATACCCTTTTCATCAAAGTAGGTGATCATGCTTCGGATGCCTTCTTTTTTATCCTGCTCCCGATCGCGGTAGTCGAACAAAATGCAAATGGCATACACATAAAAAAAGCGGCCGACAGCAAAAAGAATATCATCGCTATGCCAGGGTTGGCCCGACAGGAAAACGGGTAATACAGTAGTAACGTAGGTCCATACAAAGGCCAGGTAAATCGTTTTGCCGATGGCGATCCTTTTCAGGTTCACCAGCATTCCAATGGGTATTTTGGGAGCTGTGTACAAAAAGGTAAGAACCACAGCCGGCAGCAGCCATATCCATTGATCGATGAAATGAAAAGCAAAATAAGCCGATCCAATCAGACCGCTCACCGAAAGGATCAGGTGCAGGCTTCTGTTGTCCTGAGTCCAGGATGAACGGATTCTTTCGTTGGAGGCGAAGGGAGTAAAATACCAATGCAGGTTATAACTGCAGAGGGTGGAAAAAAATACGAACCAAAGTAAGGAGAATGAATCAACGGGTAGCTGCAGGAGATGAACCGTTTCATGCACCATCAGCACGGCGCAACAGGCAATAAAAATACTGCTGAAAATAAAAAAATCGAAAAGACTGCGAAGCATCGCCCGCTAAGTTATCAATTCCTGCTCACGATTATTGTCCCGGTAGAGACAGTATCGCTCACATTACCTGCCAGGTCGCGAAGGGCGAACCGGATGATGAGCGTATCGTCTTCATATCGCTCATTGGGAGGAGTGCCTGTTTTTGGCGGATTGATCGCGGATACGAGGTAGTTATTGTATTCGAGGGCTACCAGTATTTCACCCTTGTTTTTTGATGGGAATTCGGGAACTGTCAGTGAAAATGTATCGCGGATGGTAGGAACCACTTTCTGGTTCAACCGGATTTTTTGTACGAACAGTGTATTGCTCACATCCCCTTCTTTATCGGTATATTCCATATCGACAGAAAGCGTAGCTCCTGCCGGAACGAAATTGCCATTAACGGATTTTATTTTGAGCGAAGGTTTGGTGGCAAACTTATCTTTGCCGCAGGCAATGATGCTGCCGGCAAACAACAGGAACAAAACGTATCGACGCATACTTTTCATCAATTGGTTACAAATTTAACGGACTGGTCTTGAAATTACCTATATGATTTGTGAATTTGACGATAAAATTTTCAATATCACCGCCCTGGATTTCAACGATATGGCACTGGAACTCTTCCGATTCCAGTACCAGCACAATGAGTTGTACCGGCGTTACACTGATACCTTACATACGGACCCGGCCAGCGTAAAGTTGGTGGAACAGATTCCTTTTTTACCGATCTCCTTCTTTAAGTCACATGCCGTTATCACGGGTCAGTTCGAGGCCGAAGTGATTTTTGAAAGCAGTGGTACCACACAAACCGTCAACAGCCGCCACCTGGTCAAAAACCTGGACATCTACCGGAGGAGTTTCCGAAAGGCTTTCGAACAGTTTTATGGATCGCCGGGCGAGTGGTGCATACTGGCATTGCTGCCCGCCTACCTCGAAAGACAACATTCCTCCCTGGTGCTGATGGCAGACGATCTGATCCGGCATTCCGGGCATCCCGATAGCGGATTCTATTTGTACAACTTTGCCGAACTCTCGAAAAAACTGGAAAAGCTGGAAGCGGCCGGTCAAAAGACTTTGTTGCTGGGCGTTACATTCGCGCTGCTCGATTTCGCCGAAGCATTTCCCATGCCCTTAAAACATACCGTCATCATGGAAACCGGAGGGATGAAAGGCAGAAAACAGGAAATGATCCGGGAGGAGGTGCATGCTGCTTTGAAAAAGGCATTTGAGGTAGGAGAGGTGCATTCAGAATATGGCATGACAGAGCTGTTGTCTCAAGCCTATTCAAAAGGCAATGGTTTGTTTGAATGTCCTCCCTGGATGAAAATTTTGTTGCGTGAAGAAGACGATCCGTTGGAAGTTAAATTAAACCAATCGCGTGGAGTGATCAACGTGATCGACCTGGCCAATATTTACTCCTGCTGTTTCATCGCCACTGATGATGCGGGCAGGTTACATCCCGATGGCCGTTTTGAAGTACTCGGCCGGGTAGACAACAGCGATATCCGTGGGTGCAGCCTGATGGCCGTATGATGATTTTATTTCCAGTACCCTGCATCCAGCAATCCTGCGCACTCAAGCGTTCTTTTTTCCCGGCTGCTTTGCAGGGCCAGTTCAATTAGCTTTACCACATTGAAACCATGTTCGGGTTTTTCCATTAAAGGCGCTCCGTGAACAAGTGTTTTATAGAGGTTTTGATAGAACAGACCGAAATCGCCTTTCTCTGAGGGGATGTGTTTCCTGATCAGTTCACCATTCCATTCCGTATGCAACAAACCGTAATGTTCGGGAGGTTCTAATCCCCAGCCGGGATCGGTTGGCATTTTACCCGCTCTTGCATCTGCGTCCTGCGGATCGTCTCCATATTTGATAAACGAACCACGCGTTCCATGGATCATGTATCGGGGACCCTGTTCCCGGATCAGCATGCCTGCTTTCAGGATTGCACGGGTGAATCCAAAATCGAGTCGTACATCAAAGAAATCATCTGCCTGTGTTCCGGGTCGTTGCTTGCGAACATCGGCCGTGATGTATTGCGGTAAGCCAAATAAAGTTAAAACCTGATCGATCAGGTGCGATCCCAGATCATACAGGATACCACTGCCCCCTTCGGGCTTTTCCTTCCAGTTGTGTTTTAGTTCAGGCCGGAAACGGTTGTACTGGGATTCGAATTCGAAGATGTCTCCCAGCATTCCTTCTCTTACTATTTTGCGAATGGTGAGCGCATCGCTTGCATAGCGGCGGTTCTGATAAACGCTCAGTATTTTTTGTTGCTCCCGGGCAGTTTCCATGAGATGCAGCGCCTCCTTGGATGTTACCGTCATGGGTTTATCTACCACCACCTGTTTGCCCGCACGAAGGGCCTGAAGGGCGAAAGGATAATGTGTGTCATTCGGAGTGGTAATCACCACCAGCTCAATCTCCTCATTCAGCAAAAGTTCCTCCATGCTTTTTACTACTTTAACCCATGGGTATCTCTGCCTGGACTCTTCCGACTTTCTCTCTACTACACTGACCAGTTCGTAGGAAGGCAGTGTTGCTATAAATGGCGCATGGAAACATCTGCCTCCCAGTCCATATCCGACTAATCCTGTTTTGATTTTTTTATTATTCATATTATTTCAGTGAGATTAAAAATACACATAATTTCGAAGCAGATACTTTACAACATCGCTGTGTTTTTTGCATCAAGGTTATTCGTTTTATAAGGATGCATATTGTTCAATACTTCATGACTTCTTGATCTGAAGACGGCGATTCTGCAATCGCTACAACCTATCAGTCATTTTTAATGAGCAGTTTTTCTAATACAAGTTTGCATTAGACAGGCTGAAATATTTTTCGAAGAGTCGCAGAGGCATTCATCACAGCAACTTTTGCGAGTCCTCACAGAACAATCTGAATTTTTGATAACGAGAGAGATTAGTCGAGGATGATAGGGCCTTTCCGGAGCCTGGAAATCGGGTTACGGAAACAACGAGTAAAAGAAACCTCAAAATGCGGTAAAAAGAAATGATATAAAATACAAAACCCCGGTTACGTGCCTTACGGCAGAGGCTTTACCAGGGTATAACAGGTCAAAACTAATGATATATATGGATTCTGCAAAGCTCGAATCGATCTTTTCTACTGTCAGACTATCCAGATACCTTAACGCCTGTGGTGGTAACATCGAGAAAGGATTGGAATTATACAAATACAACATTCAAGCCTCTCAGGCTTTATACCCTCTTATTTCAGTTCTCGAGATTGCCTTGCGGAATCGCATAGATCGGGAATTAGCGAAGCATTATAAAGATCAGGATTGGCTGTTGACGCAACAGGCGGATTTTGCCGACAATCCTCAGCTTCTTTATAAAGATGATTTTGGAGTTGTTCGCAGGGATCATTTTTTCAGGTCTAAAATTGACAAAGCCGAACGGAAATTGACTTTCAGAGGCTCTGCCATAACCCATGTTAAATTATT
The DNA here is from genome assembly GCA_044226045.1 of Chitinophagaceae bacterium. Taxonomy (GTDB): domain Bacteria; phylum Bacteroidota; class Bacteroidia; order Chitinophagales; family Chitinophagaceae; genus Endoryza. The sequence goes on along the minus strand of JBGAHR010000048.1, from coordinate 8,221 downwards.
GGCAGAATTAACATTCGGATTTTGGGTCAAATTCTACGATACCGGGCCAATTAAGATCCTTCGGGGAGCTCCTCTGCAGGCATTTACCAACAAACCCGGAGTAAAGCTTGCAAGGGTTCATTCTCATTTAAATTCGATTGTCACTTTAAGAAATCGCATTTCGCACAATGAACCCATTTGCTTTGATAAACATGGAAAGTTATGTCTGGATACGCTGCGTCAATATATTTTCGATATTGAAGATGCTTTGCGGTGGATAGATGCTGATTTGAAAGAATGGTCGGATAAGCTGAATTTTTACAAACCGGTCGTTATGCGTATAAGCAAACTTTGACTACCACTTTGTCATATTTCCAAATATTTATCACATTACAAGTATTTGTTCATTCTTTACATTGTTGCCATCTATGTTTAGCTGCTTTGGACAGGGCCTCAAAAGCGAATAGATTTTTTCGTCAATTTTGTACTGTTCCCGAACCCTTGCTTTCAAGGTGCTTTGTCAAACTTGATTCGCTATTTTCTCTATTAAGTTCTTATCTTCCAACTCCGGATGAATGCACGGGTCTGATTTTTCGTTTCAACCTTAGCAGCTTGTCGAAGAACTTCTATTACTGGTTGAAAAAGATTACTGTTAGCCGTCAGAATTGTAAAAGAACTTACGATGAAACCATTGTTTACAACCTTGATTTGCCTGATCCTCTGCGTGGTTGCTGACGCTCAGAAAGATTCCGGGTATTTTGCTTCCTTTGATGGCCGCAAAATATATTTCGAAGTGGCTGGTAAGGGTAGCCCGGTGGTACTGATTCATGGTTTTATTGTTAATGGGGCATCATGGAAAAGAGTACCTCTTTATAACGACTTGCTGAAGGCGGGATACCAGGTGATCACCATGGATCTGCGGGGAAACGGACAATCAGACAAACCGCACGAAGCAGCCGCTTATGCCAATGATGCCGAAGCAAAAGATGTGATCGGATTGCTGGATCATCTTCACGTAAAATCCTATCAGGTCGTTGGCTATTCAAGGGGATCGATTATCACGGCGCGGTTGTTGTTGCTGGATAAAAGAATCCGGTCTGCCGTGATGGGCGGCATGGGAGACGGTTTTACGGATCCGCAATGGCCGCGGCGAATACTCTTCTACCGCGCATTGAGCGGAGAACCGGTGAAAGAACTGGAAAGCATGGTGAACTATGTAAAATCGAACCCATCGCTGGATCAACAGGCATTGGCGCTTTTACAAAAGGAACAACCTTCCGTCACCCCCGATCTGCTGGCAACGATCCGTATACCGGTATTGCTGATCGACGGAGACAATGACCCGGACAATGGTTCTCCGCAAAATCTCGCTAAGATGTTTCCAAACGCGCAATTGAAAATTATTCCCGGCGATCATGGTTCAGCGATGAGAGGACCTCAGTTCGCGGAAGCCATTTTACAATTTCTTAAATAAAGAACTTAATTTATTCTGTATATGAAACAATTGAGAAGTCGTGGCTGGTTTGGTAAAAAAGGGAAAGATGGTTTTATCTATCGTGCCTGGATGAAGAATCAGGGTATTCCCGATTTTGAATTCCAGGGGCGACCGGTGATTGGAATCTGTAATACCTGGAGTGAACTCACGCCTTGCAATGCGCACTTCCGCGAACTGGCAGAAAGTGTAAAAAGGGGCATCCTGCAAGCGGGCGGTTTTCCGGTGGAGTTTCCGGTGATGTCGTTGGGAGAAACCCTGATCAAGCCAACGGCCATGCTGTATCGAAATCTCGTGAGCATGGATGTGGAGGAATCGATTCGCGCCAATCCCGTCGACGGAGTGGTGCTCATGTGTGGGTGTGACAAAACCACTCCCGCCTTGTTGATGGGAGCCTGTAGTGTGGATATTCCCGCGATTGTTGTTTCCGGCGGACCCATGCTAACCGGTCATTATAAAGGCGCACAGATCGGAACCAGTGATGTATGGCGATTCAATGATGCCATCCGGTCCGGTCAGATGACCGAGGAAGAACTGGCAGAAGCAGAGGCCAGCATGTGCCGGAGCAGGGGGCATTGTGCGGTCATGGGCACCGCTTCTTCCATGGCCTGCATGGCTGAGTCACTTGGCATGACGCTTCCCGGCAATGCTGCAATACCGGCATCCGATTCAAGAAGAAAAGTACTGGCGCAATATTCAGGAATGCGAATAGTGGAAATGGTGAAGGAAGACCTGATCCCATCCAAAGTATTGACCCGGCAGGCATTTGAAAACTCCATTATGGTAAATGCCGCTATCGGAGGCTCTTCCAATTTTGTGATCCACCTGATGGCGATCGCCGGCCGGATCGGAATTGATCTGACACTCGAAGACTTCGATAAACACTCCACCCATGTACCGCTTATTGCCAATATACAGCCTTCCGGGAAGTATTTCATGGAAGACCTCTACTATGCCGGCGGCCTGCCGGCAGTAATGAAAGAACTGACCGGGTTGCTCAACCAGGATGCTTTGACCGTTACCGGGAAGTCTGTCCTGGACAATATCAAAGATGCGGAATGCTATAACCGGGAAATTGTGGCAACGGTTAATGAACCCGTCAATCCTGTTTCGGGCATCATCGTGCTGAAGGGAAATCTTTGTGAAAACGGGGCGGTCATCAAACCTTCTGCAGCAAGCCCGCAACTGATGAAGCATACAGGGAAGGCAGTGGTATTTGAAGACATTGAAGACTATAAAGCAAGGATCGATGACCCGCAACTGGAGGTAGATGAGCATTCCATTTTAGTGTTGAAGAATGTTGGGCCGATGGGTTATCCCGGTATGCCTGAAGTGGGCAATATGGCACTGCCAAGGAAGCTGCTGGCCAAAGGCATTACCGATATGGTAAGGATTTCCGACGGAAGAATGAGTGGTACCGGTTTCGGAACGGTCGTACTGCATGCATCACCCGAAGCCGCGGCGGGAGGTAATTTTTCGGTTGTACAAAATGGTGATATCATCGAACTGGATGTGCTGAACCGGCGGCTCGACCTGAAAGTAAGTGATGAAGAGCTGGCGCAACGTAAAAAGAACTGGCAATCGAAGGCCGCCGATCCGGGCAGGGGTTATGTGAGCCTGTATGTGAGACATGTGCAGCAGGCACACCTCGGCGCAGACCTGGATTTCCTGGTAGGGAAATCATCCAGCGAAGTGATCCGCGACTCACATTAAAATCAATCTTATGCGATGGTCGTTCTGGATGGGATGGATATTGATGCTCACCGGCGCTATCCTGCTGCAATGGCCGATGGAAGAGAACTCTTTTGTTTCGTATAAGGAGTCATTCACGCTGCCGCTGCAGTCATTGTCGGGTATCGCCTTACTGGTACTGAGCGGCACCTGGATGATCATTAAAATCATACAACGTAGAAAGGATGTATTAAAAAGATTGTCCAGGCAGGGCGTGTTGTTTGCCATCCTGGGAATGCTGATCGGCATACTGGTGAGCCTCGAAGGAAAAGTTAATGCCGACAACCGGCTGGCCTGGACGGGTATCATTCTTACGGTACTCGCTTTTTTTACGCTCACCTATTCTTCCTTTCAGAAAACGATTGAATAATACTGGCTGTTATGATAAAAAGATTCGATGGTAAAGTGGTTGTTATTACAGGAGCCGGTCAGGGCATCGGTTATGAAATAAGTCGTCAACTGGCAACGGAAGGGGCAACTGTCATACTGAATGACCTGGATGCATCACTTTCAGAAGATGCTGTCCTGCGTATCCGGGCAGAAGGAGGCCATTGTATTGCCATGCCGGGAGATGTAGGCGATACCCATTTTACCAGGAGCCTGGTTGAAAAGGCCGTCACCGATTTCGGAAGACTGGATATCGCCATTGCCAATGCAGGTATTACCTTATTCAGTGATTTTTTTGAGTACACCCCTGAAGCTTTTTTCAGGGTGTTGCAGGTCAACATGGGAGGAACTTTTTTTCTGACGCAGGCTGCAGCCAGGCAAATGAAAACACAGGCTGGTGGAGGAAGCATACTCTACACCTCATCGGTAGTTGGCCACCAGGCACATAAGCAACTGGCGGCCTATGCCATGACGAAAGCCGGCATCGAAATGCTCGCGAAGAACCTGGTCATTGAACTGGCGCAGTTTGGCATCAATGTAAATGCCATCGCCCCTGGCGCCACGCTAACCGAAAGAACACTGGAAGACAAAGAATACGCCGCTACCTGGTCTCGGTTATCGCCAACCGGCAGACCATCAACAACGGCCGATATTGCCGGCGCGGCGCTGTTCCTGGTGAGTGAGCAGGCCCGGCAAATTACCGGTCAAACGCTCATTATAGATGGAGGATGGTCTGCCGTCAGTCCCTCTCCCTTCTGAAACAGTTTATCGGAACCAGGTAATTTTTTCGTCAATGCTGCCCGGCGTTCTGGCTATGGAAGGAATCCTGACATAACCCAGGTTAAAGAATCCCATCAGGAGATCATCCTCACCCAACTGTAACCAATCTTTCGCCCCTTTCATAAAAGTAATGCCTCCGGTACTCCAGTACCCCCCGATGCCATGTGCTTCCAGGCTGAGATAGATATTTTCTACCGCGCAGGCAGTGGCGGCGATTTCTTCCATCTCAGGAATACCTTCATGTCTTTTCATCACAATGGCGATGACATGTGAACACTGCAGGGGAGAAGTTAACAGTTTATCGTATTTCGCTTGTTTGAATTTCTCGCCGGCATCTTCTTTGTAAATACGGGCCTGTTCACGAGCAAGGGTTTGCAGTCCTTCGCCGGAAAAAACAAAAAAACGCCAGGGCTCGGTACGCTTATGAGTAGGTGCGTGATTGGCATTTTCCAGTATTTCAAGGATAACCTCATCGGGAATAGTTTTACCTGTTTCAAACTGATCAATAAAAGTGCTGCGGCGCGAGCGAATGTAGGAGTTAAGATTGGAAGAGGTCATTGTTTATCGTTTATCGTTTTATGGTTTATCGTTTCTCGTTGGTTGGCTGTTGGTTTGCGGTTTGCAGTTTGCGGTTTGGCTCACTGATTAGTTTTACTTCATCCGCCATTAGTAATCCGTAATCCGTCATCAGCATTGGCTCGTTGACTAATTGCAATCCCGGCAGAAGCCTGGACGCAAAGGACGCGAAGAACCGCGGAGGGCGCAAAAGAAAATTCAAAATTCAAAAGTTAAAATTCAAAAATGAATGACTGAGTTATTGTTTTCACGTTATCAACCATCAGTCATTCGCCATTCGTCATCCGTAATCAGCATTGGCGAATTGACCAATTGACTAATTGACCAATTGTATCCCATCCGTCATCCGTCATTCGTAATCCGTAATCCGTCATCAGCATTGGCGAATTGACCAATTGACTAATTGACCAATTGTATTCCATCCGTCATCCGTCATCCGTAATCCGTAATCAACATTGGCATATTGGCAAATTGCCTTTCACATTGGCAGATTGCTCCTCATCATTCTCAGCCAGTTTCCATGCATGATATTTTCAATATCCTTTTCCGTATAGCCACGTTTTTTGAGTTTTTCGGGGAAGGTGGATAAATCCGCAATAGTATTGATATCCGAGGGGCATTGTTCTGTACCGAAGGCACCATCGAGGTCTGAGCCGATGCCAACATGAAGGGTGTTGCCAGCCAGTTGACAGATATGATCGATATGATCAATCAAACGATCAAGTGTGCAACCGGTATTTTGAGGAGTAGATTGACCGCGTACCCAACCCGGTACAATCATCCAGGCATCCATGGCAGCGCCAATGACAGCACCCCGGTTAATCAGTGTTTTTAATTGGTCGTCGCTGAACTGGCGGTTGTGGTTCACCAGGGCCCTGCAGTTGTTGTGGCTGGCCCAAACAGCGCCATTGAATTGATCCATCGCCTGCCAGAATGCATCATCACACAAATGGGTTGCATCGAGGATCATCTTCAGTTTTTCCATTTCTTTCAGCAAAGCGATGCCGTTCTCATTCAGCTGGCCGGTCGAGTCCGTACCATTGGCATATCTACCCGGACCATAATGCGCAGGACCAACTGCCCGTAAGCCATAATCGTAGGCCCGGTGCAGGTGATCGAGGGTAACCAGGGAGTCCGCGCCTTCCAGGCTCAGGATATAGCCGATGGGTTTTCCGACGGAAGGACTTCCATCCTGCCAGATTGCCACCTGCAATTCCAGGTCTTTTCGGTTACGGATCATTGTCATTTCTCCTATTTCTTCCATCGACCGGTACCAGGCAAGCTGTGCTTGTGTCATGGCCCAGGCCTGCTCGGGCGAATTCCATCCGGACAACTTGCTTCCGGGCTCCACAAACCGGGCGATCTGCGTGGCCACTACTACGCCGATATTCCCTTTTCTCAAAGCGGGCAGACTGACAGTACCCCTGCCCCTGTCTGGTTTGTCGGTAAGTTGCTTCTCCCGGTCGCGAATATCCGAAACCGGAAGCCGGAGGTCCCGGTTCCATTCAATGGCGTTCATGGACAGATCGAGATGCGCGTCAATGGTGAACATACTGGACTGTTAAGAGGGTGGCTTGAATCATACAGTAATCTTGCGGTCGCGGGCGATGGTTTTCCATTCGCCGGTAATCAAACCGTTTTGGATGGTGATAAGGCGGTCGTACAAGGCCACCGTCGGACAAATATGAAAAGGTAGTCCATAAAGTACATCTCCTGTCCGGTAAGGATGCTGGATGGCAGTTTCCAGCACCAGGTGTTCTTCACTTTGCCCGACTGGTGTGAGGCCGGTAGCATTCAGGAAATGAATGCGACGGGATATTTCATTTTCCGAAGCCACCGATTTATGTCCAAGGTCTGTACAAATCCTTCCAGGCGCCGGTAGTGAGATCACCCGGGTAACCAGTACGGCGGCGGGTTGAAAAGGTTGTTCAGGACACAACGTTAAGTAGCCATAATCCCAATAAACGAAGGTGCCCGGGCTGCATTGCACTCCTTTTCTTTTCGCATGAATCGGAAATGAAGGGGATCCACCCGCAATCACATTGGGAACGGGTAAACCCTGGTCACGCAGCTCTTCAACCATCTCTTCCACGGCGGCAAATCCTTTATTGCATTGTTCCGTTCTTTCCGCCAGGTCTTTGCTGCGCAGGTGACCGTCGTAGGCATGTAACCCGGCTGCCTTGACCGATTTCAGGGTATTGATCTCACGGTAAAGTGAAACCGCTTCCGTACCTGGAACGATACCGGTCCTGTTCATACCGATATTCAGGTCTATATAAAGGGGAACCAGCAGGTCCTCATCTGCGAATGCGCCAGCCTGTTCATACAGGGCTTCTTTATTATCTGTCAGGCAACTGAATTGAGTTTCCGGGTATTTCCGGATCAGCTCAATAAAGCGGTGAAGTTTTGGTCCGAGCGGCTGATAGGCCAGCAGCACATCTTTTGCCTTGCATTGCGCCAGCATCTCCGCTTCAGCAATGGTGGCACATTTGAAATCGGTAATTCCGGCATCGATCATCAGTCGCGTAACATCCGGGCTTTTATGTGTTTTTACGTGGGGGCGCAGGCGTTTCACCTCCCCGACCATTTCAATAGCCGCTTCGATATTATGTTTTACTCTATCCGGAAATACCACCAGGGCCGGGCTGTCTAATGCATCTATCTGCTGTATGGCGTACCACTGCTCAGATTGGGTCATGATAGGAATGATAAAAAAATTAAAAATTGAAATAACAGGTGTTTACCTCACCTTTTTGATGGTATCCAGCAACCAGCGAATACGTTGTTCCAGCAATGCCATATTGCCTTCTTTCATCACTTCCGGAGAAAACAGGTTGGATCCGATGGCCACACATTCCACCCCGCTGTCGAACCATTGCTTCAGGTTGTTTTCATCCATGGTTACTCCGCCGGACGGCATCACTCTTGTCCAGGGACAAGGTCCTTTCAGCGCTTTGATGAAGGTTACTCCCAACACTTCAGCCGGAAAGATTTTCACCAGGGAAGCTCCCCAGTCGTGAGCCTGCACCACTTCGGTGGCAGTACCGGCACCCGGACACCAGAACAGGTTTTGTTTCGAACAATAGGCGCCCACTTCGAGATTGAGGGTAGGAGCAACAATGAATTGAGCACCTGCCTTATGAAATTGCTTAGCCTGTTTGGCATTCATGATTGTGCCTACACCAACGACCAGGTCGGGAAGATTTTTTTTGGCAAATACAACCAGTTCTTCAAAAACATCGAGTGCGTTATCTGCCCTGTTGGTGAATTCAATGA
>JBGAHR010000047.1:0-33596 GCA_044226045.1 Chitinophagaceae bacterium | reverse complement strand
GAAGCCGGCACTACGGTACATCTTCTACACTCCTGGGAGTTATTTTCATTCGTGAAGCGTGTACTTGCTTGGGATTGAGATGACACGGCACATCGAGCTGATTATGCAGGCCGAATTTTGAATTCTCGAGTATGCAGCACGCCTATATCACTTTAAGATACCAATAGATTGAATATTAGTATTTATTTGGTTTTCTTCAACAATTACACCGTTACTCGCTGCAGAAAACGGTTGTACAGCGCCTCATACTCCGGAATGACGGTATCAATATCAAATAATTTGGCATGCTCGATGGCGTTCTTCTTGAATTGTGCCAGCATGTTCTCGTCTGACAATAACTTGATCGCATACCTGCTCATCGTTTCCACATCTCCCACATTTCCGAGGTAACCGGTTTTTCCGGGAATATTTACTTCAGGCAAACCTCCCGCATTGGTGGATATTACCGGAACACCAGCTGCCATGGCTTCCAGTGCCGCCAATCCGAAACTTTCATATTCCGACGTGAGAATGAAAAGATCCGCGATAGCCAGAATATCCTCCATTTGCTCCTGCCTTCCAACAAAACGCATATGGTCCGACAGCTCGAGTTCGCGGCACATGCTTTCGGCGAGTTGCCGCTCGGGTCCATCACCCACGAGCAATAGTTTGCTGGGAACCTTCTTGTTCAGTTCATAAAATATCTTCACCACATCCTGAATTCTCTTCACTTTTCTGAAATTGGAGGCGTGCAGGATGATCTTCTCCCCATTGGGAGCAATTACTTTCTTGAAGGCATCGATGGGTTTTCGGTTGAATCTTTTTACATCCACGAAATTCTTGATGACCCTTATTTCCTTTTCAATATTAAAGTTCTTATAGGTCTCATCGCGGAGATTTTCAGATACAGCCGTGATCGCATCACTTTCGTTGATGGAGAAGGCAACAACCGGTGCAAAGGTTTTGTCTTTTCCAACCAGGGTGATATCTGTTCCGTGCAGCGTGGTGATGATTGGAATGTATCTTCCCTGTTTCTGTACAATCTGTCTGGCCATATAAGCCGCAGAAGCATGCGGAATGGCGTAGTGAACATGCAGCAGATCGAGATTATTATTTACAATCACATTCACCATCATGCTGGCCAGCGCGGTTTCATAAGGCGGGTAGTCAAAAAGCGGATAGGTCGGCACCAGCACCTCATGATAGAAAATATTTGCATTGAACTCGCTCAGTCGAACCGGTTGCTGATAGGTAATAAAATGCACCTGGTGCCCTTTGTCGGCAAGGGCCTTTCCCAGTTCCGTTGCCAGCACGCCGCTTCCACCAAAGGTGGGGTAACAAACAATTCCGATGCGCATATTAAAGTAAAAGTTGAGAGATTTTAAATGATTGAGGGATCGAAGGTAGCAGAAATTTTCAATGCCGATGTTTCGCTCATACTATCCTTACATCCAATTCCATAACTTTAGCCAAAATTAACATTCATGATCCGCAAATTGTTTACTGCTTTTTCACTACTCCTGGCTGCCTCGGCGTATGCTCAAAAAGAAGATTCCATCATGATCCGCAAAATAGCCGACGAGGTGCTGGAAAATGGTAAGGCCTACGACAATTTGCGTGTTTTGTGTAAAACAGTAGGCGGTCGCCTGGCGGGTTCTCCCCAAATGCTCAAGGCGGAGGCCTGGGGGGTAAAAACCCTGCAACAATCGGGCGCAGACAAGGTGTGGCTGCAGGAGTGCAAAGTTCCTCACTGGGTAAGGGGCGCCAAAGAAGAGGCTTATTTTATGGTGGCCGGCAAAAAAATAAATATCGATGTGCTGGCACTCGGAAACTCCATGGGTTCGGGCCCCAAAGGGGTAACGGCACCGGTTGTTCTCATCAATGACTTCGATGAACTGGAAAGAAGAAAGGATGAGATCAAAGGCAAGATCGTTTTCTATAATTACAAGTTCAACAACAAATTCATCAAAACATTTCAGTCTTACGGTGATGCCGGCCGCTATCGCGGACAGGGTCCCAGCAGAGCGGCGAAATATGGAGCGGTGGCAGTGCTGGTGCGTTCTATGAGTCATGCGGCCGATAACAATCCGCATACCGGAGCGATGAACTACGACACGGCCTATCCCAAAATACCTGCGGCGGCAGTCGGTCTGAAGGATGCCGACCGACTGGCGGAAGCCATCAGCAGCCAGAAGCCGGTTACTGTTTTTTTGAAAACAAACGGACAAATGCTTCCCGATGTAACGGGTCATAACGTTATTGGCGAATGGATCGGAACCGAGTTTCCCGATCAGATCATTACCATCGGAGGACACCTGGACTCATGGGATCCCGCAGAAGGCGCTCATGATGATGGCGCAGGCTGTGTACATTCAATTGAAGTGCTCAGGGCTTTGAAAGCGGTTGGATACAAACCCCGCCATACTATACGAATTGTGCTGTTCGCAAACGAAGAAAATGGATTAAGGGGTGGCACGAAGTACGCGGAAGAAGCGAAGGCCAAAGGAGAAAAGCATCTTTTTGCCCTGGAAAGTGATGCGGGTGGTTTTACACCGCGCGGATTTGGTATCTCGGCAAAACCGGAACAATACGCAAAGATTACCGAATGGGCGGAGCTGTTTAAGCCTTACGGCGTTTTTGAATGGACCCCGGGTGGCGGTGGCGCCGATATCGGTCCCATCGGAAGAACATTCGGAACGGCCATGGCAGGCTTTGTACCCGATTCGCAGCGTTACTTCGATATTCATCACGCCCGCAGTGATGTATTCGAAAACGTCAACAAACGCGAACTGGAACTGGGGGCTTTGAACATGGCCGCACTGATCTACCTGGTAGATAAATACGGACTCTGATCTCCCTCGCACAACAATCCAACAGCTTTTCCATGAGAAAGATACTGACATACATAGCGGTCATCCTGGTTCTTTCGCTCGTCATCTTTTTATACTTCCGATACAATTTTGTATTTGGAGAAGGAACAAAGGCCGGCGAACTCAATCTTTTTGTGAAAAAGGGTTACATATGGAAAACCTATGAAGGCCGGCTGATCCAAACAGGGTATAAATCAAAAGTGCCGGGGAGTATTCAGTCGAACGAATTCGATTTTTCCGTGGTGGATGAAAAAGTGGCCAACATATTAATGTCGAATAGCGGCGCGGTGGTTGAACTGCGATACAAAGAATACCTCGGTGCATTACCCTGGAGAGGTATGAGCAAGTACGTTGTGGACAGTGTGATCTCTATAACAAAAGCTTCTGCGGTTAAAGGATTGCAATAGCGCAGCGTCTCAAGCATGCAGCACAAACATGACGGGCTTCTTGTGCAGGTCGGGAAGGTTCTTCTTCCAGTCTTCCATTTTTTTTGTCTGAATGAATTCGGATGGTCCGGTGATGTCTGCCGCGATGCATAACCTTGTCCTGGGATGACAGGTCTTCAGTAATGTTTCCAGCAACTGGTTGTTACGATAAGGTGTTTCCATAAACAGCTGCGTACAGTTCCTGTTCTGCGATTCGTTTTCCATGTCGCGGATGGCTTTTATCCGTTGCTGGTTATCGATGGGCAGGTAACCCACAAAACGAAACTGCTGACCGTTCATGCCACTGGCCATCAGGGCCAGTAATATGGAAGAAGGTCCGACCAGCGGCCTGACTGTTGCTCCCAGCCGGTGGGCCATCGCTACGAGGGGTTGACCCGGATCCGCCACACCCGGCACTCCCGCTTCACTGATGATACCGATCGTATGGTTTGATTGTACTGATTGCTGAAAAGCCTTCAGCAGTTCGGGTGATTCTATAGTGGATTTATCGGCAAGATGCCATTCGAAAGAATCAATCACCATCTCTTTCCAGATCTGTTTTAGAAATCTGCGGGCGCTGCGTTCGTTCTCAACAAAAAAAACCTGGCACTCTTTCACAGCCGACAATACCTGCGAAGGCAGTACCTGTGGTGTTTCATCGCTCAGAAAACTGGGTATCAGGTAAACAATACTCAAAGGGAAAGTTTAAAGCAAGTTCAATCATTTTGAGGGATCGGCAAAAGATCATTGATCCTGGTGGTACAGGCTGATGGTGGCCGCCACCACTGCATAAGCGGGCGCCAGTATCCAGCCGACAAAAGGCAGCAGATGCATCAGGTAAAACACCATCCCGTTTCCAATGGCCAGCCCCTTGTGTTTTCCAATGTATTCAATGCTTTCGGAGGCGCTGAGTTTATGCCTTTCACAGCTATAGTCCAGCATGGAAAATCCATAGTAATAGCATTCTACAAAAAGTATGATCACCGGAGTGATCCACCCGATCACCGGAAAGAAGGAAAGCAGCAGCAGGGACAGCACATACACCGTTTGCCACAAGGTGTTTCTCAGCGCCAGTTTGATTCCGCGGATCATATCCTTTACCAGTTGCTGCCAGCTGAAAGCAAATTCCTTTCCTTCAATAATGGCTTCTGTTTTTTCGCTCAGGTAGGCAAACAAGGGCGATCCAATGATGAGAAAAATATATTTGAAAAGAGAAAAGTAAAAGAAGACCAGCAGCAGCCGGACCATTATTTCTCCCATCACAAATAAAAAATTGAGGAAAGAGTTTTGCTGGCGATGCAGCCATTTATCGATACCAATCAATCGCGACAGGTAAGAAACCGCTTCGTCACTGGAGGTCCAGAAGTAATACATCCCCACAGCAAAAAGAATCATGTAGAGAATGCCGGGTATCAGGATCCATTTCCACAACCGGTGTTTGCTGATAAACTGGTGTGCCCTGGAGAAAGACTGAATAGCTATGACAATTTCTTTGAGCAATCGGGATATTGTTTGTGTTTTGAGTTAGGGGCAGACCGGGTACCATCACCATAAACAAAGATATTTTGCGGAACTTTGCGGCTGCCAGGTCATAGGATAAGATGGCAGATCAAACTTAACCAAATATTCGATCAGTGCAAAGATTTCAAAAGCTGAGGCGTTCGTTTTATAACCGGCCCGATGTGGTGCAGATTGCCCGCGATCTCATAGGAAAGGTGCTGGTCACTAAGTTTGATGGTTTGATCACCGCGGGCAGGATCGTGGAATCGGAAGCGTATGCCGGTGAAACGGATATGGCTTCCCATGCCAGGAAAGGAAGGAGGACCGCCAGAACAGAAGTGATGTACGGACCCGCAGGCGTCACTTATGTCTACTTGTGCTACGGCATTCATCAAATGTTTAATGTGGTGACCAATGAAAAAGATATTCCCCATGCCATTTTGATCCGCGCGCTGCACCCTTTGGTTGGCATCGAGCACATGTTGCAAAGAACCGGCAAACAAAAGCTGGATTTTACGCTTACTCGAGGACCCGGCAATGTGGCAAAGGCGCTCGGATTGCACACCCGTCATACCGGAACCAGCCTTTTCGGAGAAGAGATTTTTATAGCTGAAGATGATTTCAGGTTGTCGGCAAAGGATATTCAGGCCACCGCCAGAATCGGAGTAGACTATGCTGGTAAAGATGCGCAGCTTCCTTACCGGTTTATACTGAAGAATAATCCTTATGTTAGTGGTCCAAAAACATCATCCAAAATAACTGCCGGTTGAAATTCGCATCTAAATCCGTAAGAGACTGGATGGCGCTGGGTCTGGGCGTCGCCTTGTTTTTATTTTTTCTTCTATTTAATCCGTTCGGACTGGAAGGAAAAGCCGTAAAAGTGCTGGCAGTAGCCGCCCTGATGATTACCTGGTGGGTGATGGAAGCCCTTCCCATGCCTGCAGTAGCCCTGGTTCCCCTGGTGATTTTTCCCCTGATGAATGTGGCGCCAATCAAAGAAGTAGCAGTAGCCTATGGTGATTCTGTGCTGTTCCTGTTCATGGGCGGATTCATGATCGGACTGGCTATTGAAAAATGGAACCTGCATAAACGCATTGCCCTCTCTATAGTAAACCTTACCGGAACTTCCGGTGACCGGATTGTATTGGGCTTTACTCTCTCCACCGGTTTTATCAGTATGTGGCTGAGCAATACGGCTACCACCATGATGATGTATCCTATTGCCGCTTCTGTGATACATGTCGTGAACCAGAATCATAAGGGCAATGCCCGTCTCGGTAATTTTGCCATGGCTATTATGCTGGCAATTGCATATGCTTCCAATTTCGGAGGTATTGCCACCATCATTGGTACACCACCCAATTTCGCCTTTGTCAGTTTTGTGAAGGAAAAATATCATTATTCCATACAGTTTGTCGATTGGGTGATTGTATGTATGCCCATCGCGATACTGTTATTGCTCGCGTTTTATTTTGTTACCACGAAGCTACTTTATCCCAACCGGCTGGCTTCCGACCAGGCCACGCATGACCATATCCGAAACGAGTTGAAAAACCTCGGCCCCCTCAGCCGGGCAGAGAGGAGAGTGCTGTTTATTTTCGCATGTACGGCATTGTTATGGATATTCCAGGGACTTATTAATAAAGCACTGGCAACGGAATCGGCGGTGCGTTTGCTGGGGCCGATCAAACTGGATGACACCATGATCGCGTTAATGGGAGCATTGGCGCTTTTTATTTGTCCATCGGGTATGAAGGGTAAAGAAGAAGCCGGGCAGACGGGCTCCACCAAAATCCTCGAATGGAGTGATACAACCCGTATGGCCTGGGGAATATTGCTGCTGTTTGGCGGAGGCATTGCCTTAGCCTCGGCATTGGAGAAGGCCGGACTGATTCAGCAACTGGGCAAGTGGGTGGCCTCTTTTTCGGGAAGTGGCGGGTTTTTACTGGTACTGATCATTGTGACCATTTCCATTTTCATTAGCGAGGTTATGAGCAATATTGCCCAGGTGATTGTTTTTTCACCCGTGATCGCCGGCATTGCCGATGCGCTGGGCATGAATCCTTTGCTGCTGGGAATTCCCATGACCCTGGCCGCCAGTTGTGCCAGCATGATGCCCATGGGTACTCCTCCCAACGCCATTGTTTTTGCAAGTGGGCATATCCGGTTAAATCAAATGGTGAGAACCGGCTTTGTAATGAACCTGATCGCCATTATATTAATTACGCTGTTTTGCTGGTTTTTACTTCCCGTTTTGATCCCGGTACTGAAATAGTTACGTATTAGCTTGATTTTTTATGGGATTTTTTTCTTCTAAAACTTCACTGGTATACAAATTTATTCTTATGCGAAAGACGTATTAGTTTTTAATGTATTATATGTTTCGGAATACGAAAACCTTGCGTTTATCATGAATTTTTTACCTTTCAGCCGATTCAAATTGTTGTTCGTGTTTTATAATGCTTTAATTAGCAGCATTTTTACTGGTTGGTGTGTCTTGTTATGTGTAGGGACTAACTAACTTTCATTCAATAACCAAATCTATCAACGCATGAAAAACGTGTATGGACTATGCGTCGCGCTGTTGCTGCTGTGTTCGCAGGCAGTGTTGGCTCAGAACAAAGATGTTACCGGAAAGGTAACGGATGCCAAGGATGGCACACCGTTGCCGGGGGTAACTGTGAAACAAAAGGGGGGTACTGCAAACACAGTAACTCTTGCGGACGGTACATTTAAGATTACAGTTTCGGCGAATGCTACCGCGCTGGTATTTTCTTTTGTAGGATATACCGAAACAGAGGTGCCGATTTCGAGCATGATGAGTGTCACGCTGGCGCCATCCAACAAATCTCTCTCGGAAGTAGTAGTCGTAGGTTATGGTACACGTATCAAGCGTGAAGTGACCTCTTCTATCGCCAAAGTAAGTTCGAAAGATTTCCAGAATCTTCCGCTGCCTTCTTTTGAAAGCGCCCTGCAGGGACGTGCTGCCGGTGTATTCATCAACCAGGGAAGTGGTAAGCTGGGTCAGGGATTGAACATCCGCGTTCGCGGTATTTCTTCTATCTCTGCCAATCAGCAACCTTTCATCGTAATCGATGGAGTTCCGGTCGTATCACAGGCGCTGGGTAGTGCAACGGAAAACGATAACCCGCTGGCTACACTCAACCCCGATGATATCGAATCTATCGAGGTATTGAAAGATGCGGCGTCCTCTGCGATCTACGGTGCCCGTGCTTCTAACGGTGTACTGCTGATCACTACCAAGTCTGGTAAAGTCGGAAAGACTAAAGTGAACATCGGTTATTTCACCGGTTGGAGCCGACCTACCAAAAAGCAGAAATTCCTCAATGCTACCCAGTACAAAGAACTGTTTGGCGTAGCAGCTGAAAATTCAGGCCTCGTAGGTTCAGAGGAGTTTGAGGGTGAAACAGGAACAACAGACTGGAACAGCAATAATAATACTGATTGGGCTGATGCCGCTTTCCAAAAAGGCTCTATCTCCCAATATACTGTTTCTATCAGTGGTGGAGATGCCAAAACAAAATTCCTGCTGAGTGGTTCCTGGAACGATCAGAAAGGTATCCTGTTAGGAAACCGCCTCGATCGTGGAAACCTCCGTTTGAACCTCGATCACCAGGTGTTGTCGAGACTGAAAGTTGGGGTGAACCTGTCTATCGCGAAAAGCCGCAACTATCGCGTGCCCAGCGATAATGCTTTCACCAACCCGCTCCAGTTGAACGCATTGCCACCGTTACATCCGAAGTATCTTTCTAATGGTGAGCCCAACCCGAATACACTTTATTATAACAACCTGATCGATCAGAAATATGCTACTGACCTGTCAACGACTTATCGCTCTATCAGCAGCGGTTATGCGGAGTTGACGATCACACCAGACTTGTATTTCCGCAGCCAGGTGGGTGTAGACTGGAATAACCTGCAGGAAGATCAGTTCCTCGGAAAAGAAACCCTGGATGGCGGACCTACCGGCCAGGCTTTCAACAACCAGGTGACTTCAACGGTCTTAACCACCTCTAACACATTGAACTACCGCAAACAGTTCAACGACAATCATTCTTTCGATGCCTTGCTGGGTACAGAATACCAGGTTGGTAAAACAACAGCGGTTTCTGCAACCGGTATCGGTTTCCCGAGTGATCGTTTCAGAAAGATTGCCAGTGCTGCCATTATCCAGGGTGGTTCTTCTACAGAGACGAACTATTCATTCCTCTCTTATTTTGCGAAAGCAAACTATAAGTTCAAGGATCGTTACCTGATCGGCGCCAGCTTCCGTGTAGACGGATCAAGCCGTTTCGGTAAAGACAACCGTTATGGTACATTCCCGGCAGCGTCTATCGGCTGGATCATCACAGAAGAAGACTTCCTTAAAAATAACAACCTGGTTAGCTTCCTGAAACTGAGAAGCAGCTACGGTCGTACCGGTAATGCAGAGATCGGAAACTTCAGTTCTCTCTCCCTGTACAGCGCTTCTGCCTATGCTGATATCGCAGGTTTGATTGCTACCCAGATTGGCGACCCCAAATTGAAATGGGAAAAGACAAACCAGTTTGACATCGGTCTGGACTTTGGTTTCTGGAATAACCGCATCTCCGGTGAGATCGATTATTTCTCCAAAAAAACCAATGACCTCCTGCTGAACGTGCCACTTCCTTCTGCCAATGGATTTACTTCCATTACCAAGAACATTGGTGATATGGAAAACAAGGGATGGGAGTTTGTGTTGAACGCCAACGTGCTGACTGGTGATTTCAAATGGACTGTATCCGGTAACATTTCTACTTACCGCAACAAAGTAACAAGACTGGTTGTTCCCGTGCCTCCAGGAACCAGAACACTGGGCCGTTTGGCAGTTGGTCAGCCGTTTGGCCAGTTCTACGGACTGATGTATGCAGGAGTTGATCCCGACAATGGAGATGCTCTTTATTATACAGCCAACAAGACTAAAACAAATGAACCGGGTGATGCGGTAGATACTGTTTTAGGAAATCCCAACCCTGATTTTTATGGCGGTTTAAACAACCATTTCTCATACAAAGGATTTGACCTGGATATCCAGTGCCAGTTCGTAAATGGTGGTGATATATATAATATGGCTGGTTTCTTCCAGAGTGTGAACGGTGATTATTTCGATAATCAGACTGTTGATCAGATGAATTACTGGAAAACACCTGGTCAGATTACAAACATCCCGCAGCCCAGGCTGTACCAGGGTAACGGTTCGATCAAATCTTCCCGTTGGGTACAGGATGGTTCCTATTTCCGTGTGAAGTCTGTTAACCTCGGTTATAATTTCCCGCGTAAAATGCTGAGCCCATTCAAACTGGAATCTGTGCGGGTGTATGTAGCGGCTAACAACCTGTTCACCTTTACCAAATACGACGGATATGATCCGGAAGTGAATTCCGGTTTCGTTGGAAACCTTAACCTGGGACATGATTTCTATACTCCGCCCCAGATTAAAACCATTACAGTAGGTATCAATGTCGGTTTCTAACAATCAATTAAATTCTTATAATTATGAGACTTAACAATATTTCAAAATGGGTGGCAGGCGCAGTGATGGTAGCTGTACTCGCCTCCTCTTGCGATAAAAAACTGGATGTTGTTCCCCGCCAAAGCATCGACGCGGTGAACGCGATTGAAAATGCTACCGACCTCGAAGCTGCCGTTGTAGGTATGTATTCAGTTATGGGTGGTGGCGCATTATATGGTACAAACCTGTTGATGGTTCCCGAAACACAAGCCTCCTGGTATCCGGATGCCACTGAAAGATGGGTGTCCTGGAGAGGAACCTTTACCGGACACCAACAGATTGCCCGTAAAACCATGAACCGTAACAATGGAGAAGCTTCCCGTATGTGGACTGCCGGTTACCTGGCTATCAATACGGCTAACATCGTGCTTTCCAAACTCGATGTGGTTGACGATCCGGATCTGAAAAATCAACTCGAAGGAGAAGCCTTGTTTGTTCGTGGTATCATGCACTTCGAACTGGTTCGTTATTTCGGTCAGCCCTGGGATCCTGCTACAACGAATGCTACTCCGGGCATCGTTATCAAAACGACAGCAACCCTGACGGAAGCGCAGGCCGCTGAAAAACTGCCACGCAGTACGGTTGCCCAGGTGTATGCACAAGCTATCGCCGACCTGACAGCCGCCTATAACAAACTGCCAGACGACAACGGCACCCGTGCAGATAAATACACTGCCATGGCATTCCTGGCAAAGATTTACCTGCAACAAAGCGAATGGGCCAAAGCCCGCGACGCAGCGGATATCGTGATCGGAAGTGACAAATACGAAATGAACGCTTCTGTAAGAGCAGTGTTTGACAACAAGAATACAGACGAGTCTGTGTTTGAAATTCAGCAGAATGATCAGAACAATGCTGGTACTGCCAACGATGGTATGGCTACTTTCTGGTCAAGCCTTCCCGGTGTCGGCCGTGCAGACGTTCGCGTTAGCGCAACGCTGAGAAATTCATATGATCCCAACGATCTTCGCAGACTTCAATGGTATTATATTGGTACCGGCGCTCGTCCCGGCAATATCTATTGCAGCAAATGGAAGACCTTCTCACAGAACCTTCCGATTGTGCGTATTGCAGAAATGTTCCTGATTCGTGCGGAATGCAATTTGCGTCTGGGCACGACTGTTGGTGACACACCCGAGAACGACCTGGCACAGGTACGTAACCCCATTCGTACCAACCTGGCTGTTATCGTAAATCCAACCGTTGACGACATCCTGAGAGAGCGCAATTTTGAACTGGCCTGCGAAGGCTTCAAGATCCATGAGATCAAACGCCTGAAACAAGGATTTTCTGTTAATGGCGGTTATACTTATGATGATGAACGCCTGGTATTCCCGATTCCTCAAATTGAAATCGATGCAACCGAGGGTATTCTAACACAGAACCCCGGCTACTAATAGCAGATCAAATCTGTTTTTCTCGTTGGTTTGGTGAATCTCGCTCCGGTCGAAAGACCGGAGCTTTTTTTTTGGATGCGAATTACGCGAATTATGCGAATTATACGAATTACGCGAATTAGACGAATTGGGTTCGCTGAAGGAGAGCGGGAGTGGGAGTGAGAGCGGGAGTGGGAGCGGGAGCGGAAAGAGAAAGAGAAAGAGAAACGGAAAGAGAAAGAGAAAGGGAAAGAGAAAGAGAAAGGGAAAGAGAAAGAGAAAGGGAAAGAGAAAGGGAAACAGAAAGGGAAACAGAAACCGCAAACTGCAAACTGCAAACCAACGTGAATGATATTACTCCCTCTCCCTTGGGAGAGGGCTGGGGTGAGGGGGAGAGCGGGAGTGGGAGCGGGAGCGGAAAGAGAAACGGAAACAGAAACGGAAAGAGAAACAGAAAGGGAAACAGACACAGAAACAGAAAGAGAAACAGAAAGGGAAAGGGGAAACAGAAACGGAAAGAGAAACAGAAACAGAAAGCGAAAGAAGATGTGGGCCAGCTTTATACAGGCACGGGTAGGTCGAAGCAAGTCGAATCAATAAAACACTGTTGACCATACCCGCGCCAGCAGCGAAAAGGGAAGGGGAAAGAGAAAGAGAAACAGAAAGAGAAAGGGAAAGGCCGAGCGAGAGCGTGAGCGGGTGCGCGAGCGCGTGCGCGTGCGATCATTCTCTCAGCGTCCTCAGCGTTCAAAAGATTCGCCTAATTCGCGTAATTCGTATAATTCGCGTAATTCGTGTAATTCGCATCAACTAGAAGCGCGGACAAGGTACTCCTTTAGATCCCGGGGGTCTTTTGATGTAGATGAGTGAGATTTCCAGTCCGCCGCGACTTTGAGAGGCAGTTTTTAATGAAGAAATATTGACGTCATAAGAAGCCCCCAGTCTGAATCCGTTGAATTCAAGGCCAACGTAAGGAATAATAGCATCATTCACATTGTTGAAGCGGGTAAATACGCCTCCATAAAAGTTGGACGGATTGTCGGGGTCATCATTCAATGCAATACCATAAGCGCCACCAACTACAAAATTATTGGCGCCTGCCTGGTGACTGAACAGGGAACTGAGATAAATAGTGCGGGTGGCATCTCCTAACGGAATCGCTCCACCGGCATGCACCGTATAGCGTTGATTCAGGGTATAAAACACATCACCCGTGAAAGATTCTTTCGGTTTGTTGAGGTGGTAAGCCGAGGCTCCAATATAAAAATTATTATATCCGTCGGTTGAACCGTTATAAAGAATGCCTGCGCTGACATCAAAATAGTTCAGGTTAAGGGTCTGGTTATTGATGATTTCCCCGCTGGGAATAGACCAACCTCCAAACTGATCCAGCTCATCCTCAAAATTCAACTTGGTTCCATCGAGCCGCTTGGTGTTGTAGGTTGCCTGGAAACCGACTCCTATCTGGTGGAGGCCATCTTCATCGAGTCCTTTGTGGTAGGCCGTGGTAACTGATAACAGGTTGGTAGATAAAATGCCGTTGGCCGTCTTGTCTGTCATGGCCAGCACCCCGATACCCCAGGTATCCAGATCTGATAGTTTTCCCCGAAGTACCGGAAAATCAAGGGAGACGGTGGAGGTAATGAAGGCCTTGCTGATGGAGGGCCACTGATCACGGTAATTGCCGGCCAGTCTGAAATCTCCATTAAATTTTCCTGTAAGTGCCGGATTCAGGGTGAGCGGCGAAACGAAAAATTGGGAGAAATTAGGGTCCTGGGCATTTGCTATACCTAAAGCCAGGCAAAAGGTAATTAATAAGCTAAATTTTCTCATCCACGTCTTTTGGTACTTATATGACAAGCAAAATACAAAAAATGCTGAATGGTCATAGGAATAAATCCTTAAATAACATGATTTAATATCCTAAAAACCAGTTACGCCATATCGGCTCCCTTCGTTGCTTACATCTGGATTTTTGTTCCAAAAGCGAGATCGCCTGCATCTCCGAGACCCGGAACAATATAGCCCTTGGCTGTCAACTCTTCATCGATGGCGCCACACCAGATGGTGGCATGGGGCTCTTCCCGCTTAACATATTCTATTCCAACCGTACAGGCAATGGCAGCTACCACATGTATATGCGAAGGATGTCCCTCTTCCCGTAAATAATGGATCGTTTTTACCAGTGAAGAGCCGGTAGCCAGCATCGGATCCGAAAGGATAATGACCCTGTTCTCGAGGTCGGGACAGGAAACATAGTCGAGGCTGATTTCAAAAGAACCATCGCGGTTGTGTTTGCGATAAGCCGAAATGAAGGCATTATCCGCTTTATCGAAATAATTCAGCAATCCCTGGTGTAAAGGAAGTCCTGCTCTCAGGATGGTTGCCAGCACTGGCTGGTTTTTTAAAACTTTGGAGGTGGAAATACCCAATGGAGTTTGAATGTCCCTGTTCTCATACTCCAGTTTTTTACTGATTTCAAAGGCAGCCACTTCACCTATGCGTTCCAGGTTTCTGCGAAAACGCATCCTGTCAGTCTGAACCTCCACATTTCTCATTTCCGCGATCCAGTCGCTTAACAGAGAATAATTTTCACTAAGATTGATAACCATAAGAGCTATTTTGGTTTTTGGGAAGCAAACAGGAACTTTGGCAGCAAATCTATAATCTGTAATCTGTAATCTGAAATAAAATAGCATGGTTTATCGCGTGTTGGGTATCATGAGTGGCAGTTCCCTGGATGGCCTCGACCTGGCTTTTGTAGAATTCCACGAAACTTCGGGCAAATGGACCTATGAATTCAGGCAGACAGCCTGTTATCCTTATTCCACCGAATGGGTCGATAATCTGAAAGGAGCCACCTCCCTGAGCGCAAGAGAATACCAGTTACTGCATACGGCCTATGGTCGTTATATCGGCGAACAGGTCAACCGGTTTGTGGAAGAAAACAATCTTTCCTTCCAGGTTCAGTTAGTCAGTTCCCATGGTCATACCACCTTTCATATCCCCGACAGCCACACGACGGCGCAATTGGGTGATGGCGCCAGTATAGCAGCCGTAACAGGCTTAAATGTGGTGAGCGATTTACGGGCGATGGACGTGGCACTCGGTGGACAGGGAGCGCCGATCGTACCCATTGGCGAAAAACTATTGCTTCCCCAATATGAACTGCTGTTGAACCTGGGCGGAATCGCCAACCTCTCCTTTCACCGCCAGTCGGCATACATTGCTTTCGACATTTGTGCGGCGAACAGGGTATTGAACCTGCTGGCTGCTCAATTAAATCTTCCATACGATGACCGGGGTGCCATTGCCGCCACAGGATCACTCGATCATTCCTTGCTGGATCAGCTCAATCAACTCGGATACTACGCAAAGCCATACCCGAAATCACTGGCCAATGAATTCGGAACAGAGGAAGTGTATGGATTGATCAGTAATCGGGGCCTGGCCATTAAAGACGCGCTTCATACCTATACGGAACACATGGCGATCCAGATCAGGAACAGCATCGGCCAACTGCTTGTCGAACCGGGAGCTCCTGTAAAGATGCTGGTAACAGGAGGCGGCGCGCATAACGACTACTTGCTTTCCCGCATTCAATCCTGCTTACTCGAATGGAACGTGGAAGTAGTCAAGCCCGATGATCAACTGGTGAATTATAAAGAAGCACTCATCATGGCCCTGATCGGAACATTAAGATGGAGAGAGAATAATAACACGCTGGCCTCAGTAACCGGAGCCAGCCGTAACAGCATCGGCGGAGCAGTATGGATAGGGCAGGAAGGATGACGATGAGCAATTAGCCAATCTGTCAATTAGTCAATGGGCCAATGACTGTTTGCGGTTGTCAGTTTGCGGTTGGCAGTTTCAATATCCTCGTTATCTTTCCCTTTTCCATTCCCTCTCCGTTTCTCTTTCTCTTTCCGTTTCCCTTTCCCTTTCCGTTTCTGTTTCCGTTTCCCTTTCTCTTTCCGTTTCTGTTTCCCTTTCTCTTTCCGTTTCTGTTTCCGTTTCTCTTTCTCTTTCCGTTTCCCTTTCCGTTTCCCTTTCC
The DNA here is from genome assembly GCA_044226045.1 of Chitinophagaceae bacterium. Taxonomy (GTDB): domain Bacteria; phylum Bacteroidota; class Bacteroidia; order Chitinophagales; family Chitinophagaceae; genus Endoryza. Next base: position 17,838 of record JBGAHR010000047.1, on the reverse strand, counting down.
CTTTCTGTTTCCCTTTCCGTTTCTCTTTCCGCTCTCGCTCCCTACTCTCTCGGTGCTGGTCCGTCGGGTAAAATTGCTTTCCACACCTCCTTTCCTTTTCTCTTTTCAAATTCTGCCCGGATGTCTTTTCTCAGTTTTTCGTTTTCAAAAAGATCCACCATGGTCGTAGATAAACATTTGGCGGCAAATAACATTCCTTTATGGCCGATACTCATGCCTCCGCAGGCAGTCACTACCCAGGAATGCCAGGGAGCATTATTGGGTGCCGTTACAGCTCCCAAAGTAATTTCGGGAACAATATAACTGACATCCCCAACATCAGTTGATCCATTGTCCGGATCAACCCTCGTTACTTCCAATGGTTTGATGCTTCCGTCAATTCCTTCGGGCGTTGCGCCATAGGATTTCATGATGTCGTTGGCGAATTTTATTTCTTCGGCAGTATATTGAATGGGTCCAACGAGTTCCATATTTGCCTGCAATACCCGCGCGCCGGTTTCATTGATCAGCAATTCATACAGGCCATTGTTTAGTTTGATGTCGAACTGTACCCCGGCCATCAATGCTGCTCCTTTGGCAACATCTTTCATTCTTTCTTCCACCTCCATCACACCGGTTCTTTTCGAATCGCGAATCCAGATCCATACACTGGCTTCTTCCGGAATTACATTGGGAATCTCACCGGCCTGTTTGTAAACATAATGCACACGAACACTCGGTTTAAGATGCTCTCTCAGAAAATTTATACCTGTGGTAAACAATTCAGCCGCATCCAATGCGCTGCGACCATTCCAGGGATCGGAAGCCGCATGCGCGCTCTTTCCTTTGAAATGAACCAGGTAGTCTACCACTGCCTGCGAGCTTTGCATGTTCGCCAGGTTTTCAAAGCCGGGATGCCAGTCGAGACAAACATCCAGGTCGTTGAAAACGCCTGCCCTGGCCATATATACTTTGCCGGCCAGGTCTTCTTCGGCGGGTGTTCCGTAAAACCGAATGGTTCCTTTCAGCTTTCCGGACTGTATCAACTCTTTTATGGCAACGGCTGCTCCCAGGCTGCCGGCGCCAAACATATTGTGTCCGCATCCATGTCCCGGTGCACCCTGTGTCAATGGTTCGCGGGTAGTCTGCGCTTTCTGCGACAACCCGGGAAGGGCATCAAATTCGCCCAATATCCCAATGATCGGTTTTCCGCTTCCATATTCTGCAATAAAGGCGGTAGGTATATCTGCCACATTGCGCTGTACCCGAAAACCCTGTTTTTCGGCATAATCCGACAATACCCTGGCCGATTGGGTTTCTTTCATCGCAGTTTCCGCGAATTGCCAAACCTGGTCGCTTAAAAGAATCAGTTCCGACTCGTGATTTTTTACAGACTGAAGGGCCTGGTTCTTATTCGGAGTAATTTTTGACTGGCTAAAAGACCATGCGGTACAAAATAGCAGGCAGGCAGCAGCGATCCATTTTCTCATGCAGCAGTTTGTTTTGTTCAAAATAAGCAAAATGCGGAGGACTAAAAATAAAATCACCTGCCGGTCTGAGATTCCTCATTTCGCACAGTTGGCAGGTTGCTTAATTTGAAAACTTATTCAATGATCAACAGCCCCAAATATCCCGCATCAGGTTCCTTCCCAACAAACCATTTATCCTGGTTATCGGAGACGGACATTTTGCAGGCATTTGGCCGGCTTCAACAGCAGTTTGCGGAAGAATACAAACAGATTTTTTCAGACCGGCTGGCTCAAAAAGCAGTTGTCATCATTCCCAGCCTGACACTCGACGAAAAAATTCTGTCTCGTATCGATGGGATCATTCATTATGAAGAAAGATTGCTTTGTATGCTGTTGTTACTCCGGATGCCCAACACGCACCTGGTGTATGTTACGAGTACGCCCATTGATCCGGTTATTGTTGATTATTACCTGCACCTGCTCCCGGGTGTTTCTCCTTATCATGCCAGGCAACGGTTAACGTTATTGTGTTGTTATGACCATTCCCCTTCTCCGCTCACAAAGAAAATACTCGACAGGCCAAGACTGATTGAGCGAATCAGGCAAAGCACTCCGAATGGCTACAAAGCACATCTGTCCTGTTTTATCGTCACCGAACTGGAAAGGCAACTGGCTGTTGCGTTGGATATACCGGTATTCGGTTGCGATCCTTCGTTGTCTGTATGGGGTACAAAAAGCAATAGCCGGCATCTGTTCCGGTCCTGCGGATTGAAAGTTCCGGCGGGTTATGAGGACCTGCACAACGAAGCTGAAATCAGCGAAGCCCTGATCAATCTGAAATTGGCCAATCCCGCCTTGTCAAAAGCAGTTATTAAAATGAATGATGGATTTTCGGGAGATGGCAACGCGATATTCACTTATCCGGAAGGGGTGGAGCAGGATTCCTGGCAGGAAAACCTACGCCGACACTGGAAAAGAAATTTGAAAGTAGTGGCGCGCGAACTGGATCCTGATTCTTTCCTGGAAAAATTTGAAAGAATGCAGGGCGTGGTGGAAGAATTCATCGAAGGTAAACAGGTAATGTCCCCGTCTGTTCAATGCAGAATTGATCCGCTCGGCAGTTGTCACATTTTATCTACGCATGACCAGGTGCTTGCAGGGGAGGGCGGACAGGTTTACCAGGGCGCCAGCTTTCCGGCCAGGCAGCAATATGCTCCCGAAATCGCCGAACGGGCAAAAACAGTGGCCAGGGAATTACAGAAGAAAGGAGTAATCGGAAGATTCGGAGTCGATTTTCTGTCGGTGAAAAAAGGGCATCACTGGGATCATTATGCGATAGAGATCAACCTGAGAAAAGGCGGCACTACACATCCTTACCTGATGCTCGAGTTTCTGACCGATGGTCATTACGAACCGGAGGAAGGGATTTATTATGCGGCGAGCGGACAGCCGAGATATTATTACGCTACGGATAACCTTAGCAGCGAACGGTACAAAGGTCTGACACCGCACGACCTGATAGACATCGCGGCCCATCACAACCTGATGTATAATGGCGCTACCCAGCAGGGAGTGATGTTTCACCTCATCGGTGCATTATCGGAATTTGGAAAACTGGGTTTGACCTGCATTGGAGATAGTCCGGCGACTGCCATCGCTTACTACAACAACACCATCGAAGTCTTGGACAGGGAATGCAGCCATGTGTATTAATTCCACCTGCTTAAATACCGAGTACTTCTTTTAAACGGGCATATCCTGATTTACTCACCTGTATTACCGCGCCGGTCTTTAAAACGGCCGTGTGCGAGTCTTTTTCGTACGCATCAATACGGGTGATCTGCTGTATGTTCACGATATAAGACCGATGGGTGCGTACAAAATGATTCTTATCCAGCGTGGATTCAAAATGCCCCATGGTTTTATTTTTCAAATAAGATCCTTCTTTGGTGTGGATCTTCACATAGTCATCGGCCGCTTCAATAAAATGGATATCCTCCACCGGGATAATCTTGATCTTGCTGCCCGTTTTTACTACGATTCGCTGACTTTGTGAGGGAGATTGAGCCGCCGCATCGAGTAATGGCTGACTGATTCGAACGATACCGCTGCTTTTTTTCTGCTCCATGAATTTCTGAACAGCCTTGTCAAATCTTTCCTGGCTAAAAGGCTTCAACAGGTAGTCGATTGCATGGCTTTCAAATGCCTTGATCGCATACTCGTCGAAGGCAGTGGTGAATATCACTGCCGGGGGCAGTTCAATCAGTTCCAGCATTTCGAAGCCATTGATCTTGGGCATCTGTACATCCAGGAATACCAGGTCCGGCTGGTGCTGCTGAATGGCTTTCAATCCTTCAAATCCATCATTACATTCCTGCAGCAGTTGTATGTCGGGATAAGTCAACAGGTATTCTTTCACAATCATTCTGGCCAAAGGTTCATCATCAATGATCAGCGCTTTTATCATGGCTGCGGAATTTTTAAAGTAGTCGTAAATAAATTATTTTTTGCGGTGGTTTCCAACAGGTCGTTCCGGGCATACAGCAAATATAAACGACGCCGGACGGAACTGAGACCGAACCCCGTACCCTGTCCGGGCTTGGAGGTCTCCTCATCGAAGGGGTTTTCCACCACTACCTTCAGGTAATTGTTTTCGGTGAAAGCCGATATACGGATGGTAACGGCATCAGTGGTATCGTATAGTCCAAACTTGATCGCGTTCTCTACCAGCGGTTGCAGCAACATGGCGGGCAAAACCATATTGTCGGCTGTTTCATCGGATTGAACATTGGTCGACAGACGGTGACCAAATCTCACTTTTTCTATTTCAAGATACAGATTGAGGTATTGCAATTCTTCCTTCAACGGTATCTGCTGGAGGTCTTCTTTTTTTAAGGTGCCTCTTAAAAAATCAGACAGTTGTTGTATCATCTTGCGCGCCTGTTGGGGCTGGGTAGCAGCGAGTGCGCTGATGGAGTTAAGGCTGTTGAACAGAAAATGTGGTTGAAGCTGCTGGCGCAGTTTAAACAGTTCTGCTTCCCGCGCCAGCTTTTCCGCATCTATTTTGCGTTGCTCATTTTCTTTGTACTCTTCCTGCGAAAACCATACGGTGCTGATCAGCGAACAGCATCCCGTTATCAGCAGGGCCATATCAAAACGAAGGGGCATCGAATGCTCCAGGAAACTGTCGTAGGAGGCATTGTCCTGCAATATCAGGGTGAGGCTGAGCCGTACGAGGCCGGTCCACAATCCGCTCACCGCCAGACAAAGCACCAGCAGGTGAACAAATTTTCCTTTCTTGGGATTGTAGAAACGAAGATTGGTCATGATCAACAGGCAGGTAGTGACCAGCAGCCCATTGGTGATCAGTGTATCTGTAAGCGCATACACCCAGTTGATCTCCCAGTCTACATGCAGCATCTTGAAATACATCAGCGACCAGATCAGCCAGGCGATGGCGAAAAGAAACCTGTTTTTTATGCTTGTTAGCGGTGAACTCCCCACGATGACTAATTAAATAAGCTGTAACAGTTGATGGGTGGTTTTTTCGCGGATATGGGCCGCTTTGCGGTGAACCGTGTCTGTATAATGATCCGGATTATCGGTTTCCCGGATGGTGGAATACAGTTCTGCTCCATCGATCAGTTCAGAGAGTCGATACAGTTCAGCTACATTGATAAACTGCCAGCTTACGCGCTGCCGGCGGGTATTCTGAAAACAGTCTTCCTCCTCCTTTCCGATGTTGTGTGCTTTTACAAAAGCTTCTTCTTCGTGATTGGCGGCGATCAGTCTTAGTTGCTCGTCGAACTGTGGAGTGTGATCTCCTTCCCCGCATACAATCCTGTAAACGATCTTGGCCAGGTACCAGTTCATAATAATTGGTTTAATGGAATGATATTTATGGTATGGAATGGTTTATTGTAACCGAAATCAATAACTCTTGATCTCGATGCCACCGAACATCACAAATCCTTTCAACACCAGTATCTTTTCAGGAGCGGTGAGTGCGGCCGGCTGCGGACGCTTATCTTCAATGCCTCCGAATATCGCTACGGCTTCATTATGGATCACCCAGTCGGCAGGTATCACCAGCTTGGCGCCACCAAATACCTGCACCGATTCAATGACAATCTGAGGCTGCTGAAATTCTGCCTGGGTAAGATTGATTTCCGCGCCGCCAAACACACTGACGATTTCGCCACCCCTGAATTTTTTGGAATAAATATTTTTTCTCACTGCTGCAAATACAGCCACCACCTCCAGCACTTCTTCATCTGCGCTTTGTGCTACCGGAGTAACGGGAATGGATTCCGGTTGCCGTTGCTTTGAATTATCAAAACAACCATCCCCTTTCCAGAACTCATCCATTCTTTTAGGACGGAAGATGAGAAAGGCTCCCAGTAAAATCAACAGAGCGGGCCATATCATCTGTTTTGTAGACGGGGCAATTATAAAATAACGGTCCAGGAGGAAGTAACCACCCACAAAGATCATCACCAGCCAGCTGCCGCCCCGGAAACCACTTTTCAATCCGATGAATACGCCGAGTGCGATCAATAACATTTGCCAGGAGAATATCCAGTCGATTCCGAACACATAACTTTTAACAAGAGCTGCCACTCCCACCAGGATGATAAATACGCCGGCCCAGATATGACCCTTCGGATCCCTTTCTCTCCTCATCATTCTCCGTTGAAAACGTCTTGATTCGTTCATTTTCTTCAATTTTCATCAAAACTAAGCCCTCCCGGCATGGCGGGCAATAGCCATGGGGTAACAGGAAGCCCTTTCTCGGTAAAGGGACTGAAATCAACGGTGAAAAGCCGGCAAGGTCAGGAACGGGGGTGGTGAGAAAGCCTGCTGCGGATGCGACTGAGGGTTTCCAGGGTCATGCCGAGGTAGGAAGCAATGAATTTTAGTGGTATCCTGTTCAGCAACTGGCTCTTGGTACTGATAAACCGGTTGTATTTGGCGGTGGCATCGGTCAGCCGGCAGATATAGGCCCTTTCTTCCGCATCCTGGTAATACTTTTCCAGCACTATTCTTACCAGTGTATTCACCTCCGGGAAGTTCTTGTACAGGTAATTCATGTCATCGCGGTGGATGGATACCAGGATACAATCTTCGAGTGGCTCGATATTTTCAATACTGGGGATCTGTTTATAATAAGAAGAAATGGAGGTAACGAGTTCGCCTTCCGCGGTGATCCAGGTGGTGATGTCTTTGTTATCCTGCTTCACATATCCACGCAAGATGCCTCTGCTCACAAAATAGAGATGATCGCAATGGTCGCCACTGGCTACCAGCAATGATCCTTTGGAAATCTGAACGAGGTTCAGCTTTTCCTTGACGTAAGCAATGGCGCCCTCCGAAACGGGAAATACGCTATTAATGAGATTGACGAACGATTGAACGGATTCCGTGAACTGATTGGACATCTGATTCATGTGAAAGGGATTCGAGCCTTCGCAAATATAAACTTTCCGGGTTTGTCGTAAAAGTTATCAGACAAATTTAAACTGGTCGCCATCAAACAGGCCCTTATCACTCAGCTTCAAATGAGGAATGACCAGCAGGGCCATAAACGAAAGCGTCATGAAAGGTGCTTTCAAAGCGGAGCCAAGCGATTTGGCCATGGAGTCAATCGCAGTATAGGCTTCAGCGATTTCATACCCGTCGTCTTCGCTCATCAGACCGGCCACCGGCAACGGCAACACGATATCCACTTCGGGTGATACACAGCTGACCCCTCCTTTTTCCCCAATGACCATATTTACTGCCCGGCAGATGGACTCGTCATCCACACCCACGGCAACAATATTATGACTGTCGTGTGCCACCGAAGAAGCAATGGCTCCTTTTTTGAGTCCAAACTGCCTGATAAAGGCTTTTGCAACAGGCGCTTCCTGATAACGGTTCACCACTACTATCTTCAGGATATCCTCGTCGGTGTTGCTCGAAAGAATACTTTCTCCTTCTTCAATGGAAGCTGTCAATTTATTGGTGATGAGCTGTCCGTCGAGTGCTTCTATTACATGAATGAAAGGTCCGTTCTCATCTCTTCTTCCAATTTCTTCGGAACGATACACGAAATCATCAGGTGTTTTAAACCGGCATTCAAATCTGTTGATCGGTTCTGTGCCGGAAGTACGGGAATATTGTATCAACGATTGTCCGTTTTCCGCTACCAGCTCTCCGTCGATATAAGTCTGCAACACCTTGAAATGCGTGAGATCTTCCAGCAAGATGAAATCGGCGGGATCATCAATCCGTAATAAACCCACCGGCATCCGGTAATGCAAAACCGGATTGATGCAGGCAGCCTTCAGCACATGAAAAACATCGATACCTTTTGCCACAGCCCGCTCACATAATTGGTTGATATGACCGGCCACCAGGCTATCCGGATGTTTATCATCACTGCAGAACATCATACTGTCCGGGTGTTGGTGAAGCAGGGGGATGAGGGCCTCAAAATTTTTGGCCGCACTGCCTTCCCGGATCAGGATCTTCATTCCGTAAGAAAGTTTTTCCTGTGCTTCTTCCAGGGTGAAACATTCATGATCGGTATAAATACCAGCCTCTATATATTGGCGGGCCAGGGTACCCCGCAACCCCGGCGCATGACCGTCGACCGGCTTGCCCAGGCGGTGAGCTGTTTCCAGTTTTTTCATGACTTCCGGGTCTTTATTCAACACCCCCGGGAAGTTCATCATTTCGCTCAGGTAACGGATTTCCGGCCGGCTCAGCAATTGTTCTACCTGTGCTGAATCGAGCTGGGCACCGGCGGTTTCAAAAACAGTGGCCGGAACACAACTGGGTGCGCCGAAACTGAATTTGAACGGCGTCTGAAGCCCGTTCCGGATCATGTATTCAACCCCTTCAATGCCACACACATTGGCAATTTCATGGGGGTCGCTAACCGTGGCTACCGTGCCGTGCACTACAGCCAGCCGGGCAAATTCGGCCGGGCATAACATGGAGCTTTCCACATGCACATGCGCATCAACAAATCCGGGAACTGCATAAGGTAAACGGGTAGTTTCAGTGGTTTCAGGTAATTGTTCAAAACCGGCAATCCTTCCAGCTCGAATTTTAATTGATGCCGGGTAAACCTTTTTTTCAAAAATATCGACTACGTTAGCGGTAATATTGAGATCTTTCATGCGACCTATTAAGTTGATGGGTCCGGATCGGACAAGTAAACAAGAAATAAAGATAAAACTAAGGAAGCGAACGAAAGGGCTTCCTATTTTTGACAGCACAATTTTTTAAATATGAAAAAACTGTTCTCTCTCGCCTTGCTGGCAACTCTCTTCACCGCTACCCATGCCCAGACAGCCGATGACATCATCGGTAAATATGTCGATGCTATCGGCGGAGCCGACAAACTCAAAGCGCTCCAGTCTGTTTACACCGAAACAGTCGCCGTAATGCAAAATGGATTTGAGATCAATACAAAAGTGTATAAAGTACAGGGCAAACTGTTTCGCTCCGAAGTGGATTTCGGTCGCGGTTCCATGACCATGATCGTAACAGATAAGGAAGGCTGGTTTACCAACCCCCGCAATGATGGCGCCTTTGAGGCCCTGCCCGGGGAAGCGGTCACCAATCAGCAAAAAGAACTCGATATCCTGCCGCTGTTCAATTATGCCGCAAAAGGGTCACAGGCAGAATTGGTGGGAAAAGAAACAATCAATGGCGTTGAAGCATATAATATAAAATTGACCAACAAAGCCGGTAAATCAGTTAATTATTTTATCGATAACAAAAACTGGTACATAATCCGCACGGTGGAGAAAGGAACGATGGGTGGTGGAATGTTTGGCGGCGGCGGAGGTGGCGGCAATCGTCGCCAGGAAGAAGTGGAGATCAAGATCGACTATTCCGATTTCAAAAAGACGTCCGACGGATATGTGTTTCCCATGGCCGTCAGCCGGCCGGGTATGGGTGGCGCCACCGTAACCACCAACGTGGAAAAAATTGAAATCAACAAGACCATCGATCCAAAATTGTTCAAACCTGAATAGAAACAGACTAACCTGTTTATTAGTAAAAAAATAAAATCAAATAAGTAAAATCTTCCATCATGAAACATTTGCGTATTGCCTTATTTACAGTTACCTCCCTGTTTGCTTTGAGCGCCGGCGCCCAGACAGTTGATGAAATTGTCGACAAACATGTCGAAGCAATGGGCGGCAAGGAAAAACTCACTTCATTGAAATCCGTTCGTACAGAAGCAACCATGTCTGTACAGGGCATGGAAATACCCATCGTAACTACCCGCGTTCACAATGTAGGGCAGCGGGTGGATATCTCTGCCATGGGACAGGAAGGATTTGTCATCACTACGCCAACAGCCGGTTGGGTTTTCTTCCCGTTCATGGGACAATCTGCTGCCGAAGCCATGCCCGCGGAACAATTGAAAGCAGCACAGGATGAACTGGATATTGCCGGTCTGCTTTTCAATTACAAAGACAAAGGCTATAAAGCCGAATTGCTGGGTAAAGAAACAGTTGACGGTTCCGAAGCTTATAAAATAAAAGTGACTACCGGTTCCGGTTTCGAAAGAACATTCTTCATCGATGGCAAAACCTACTTTATTTCAAAGACCACGGCAAAAGGATTTGTAATGGGACAGGAAACAGAAGTAGTGGCCACTTTCAGCAACTATAAGAAAACAGATGACGGTTTTGTTTTCCCGTATACCATTGGTGGCGCCTTTGGACAGGGAGATCTGACTGTCACCAAGATCGAAGTAAACAAACCAATCGACGAAAAGATCTTCAAGGTTGGAAACTAATTGAAGCAATAATTGTCGCTGATTACCTAAAGGAATGCCCCCGCTCAACACGGGGGCATTTATGTTTTCAAGGGGAAAAAATACTTTGTAAAAAAGGTATTACATCAGGAAAGCGAGCTGCTCCAGGTCACTTCATATCCGCCATTGATTCCCCTGATGCAGGAAAAAAGGAAACTGCCGTCAAATGCCAGTTTTATTTTATTTCCCTCTTCATCATCCATCGAAATGGAACCACATACATAGGCCTCTGTGGAGGAAATATCAAGTGCTTCGTGGTTAACCGGCTTGCGGATAATATTCTTTTCGCTATTCCTGATTACCAGCTTTTCCACCATGTCTTTGAGCAATTCCGGCTTGTCGAAATCGGCCTCAATATGTAAAGTCTGTTTCATTTTCTTATCATTTGTTGTAATCCTTCCCGTCTTATGTACTGCCTCTACTGAATATTAGATTCAAAAACGGACAAATGGGTTACCAATAAAATGTGAAAATAACAGTCCAATCCTGGGGCCATTTCCCAAAGTAGTCATAGAACACCTCGAAAACCAATAAAAACAGTTGATACCCGTAGGATCGAAACAGTCATTTTGTTTGTAATTTTCATTCTAAATCTTTGGTTTATGAGAAAAATGCTGCTTTTGTTGTTGTTGCCGGCTACTTTCCTCCAGGCATCCGCACAAAAGAAAAATATTGCCCAACCTGTCCCATCCAATGCGGATGATATTTTGTTAAAGAAAGTGGAATACCGCCTGGTAGGTCCCTGGCGAGGCGGGCGAAGCGGAGCGGTGGCCGGTTCTTACCGAAACAAGAATACCTTTTATTTTGGTGCAACAGGCGGGGGCGTCTGGAAAACAACAGACGGTGGCAGTAACTGGAAGAACATCTCCGACAAATTTTTCGGAAGCAGCATCGGTTCCGTTGCAGTAGCACCTTCGGATGACAATATCATTTATGTGGGAGAAGGAGAGAACACCATGCGCGGTAACGTGAGCGAAGGACTTGGCGGCATGTGGAGAAGTGAGGATGCCGGGAAAACCTGGAAGAACCTCGGACTGAAAGATACCCGCCACATCATCCGGATCATTATACATCCCCGTGACCCCAATACAGTATGGATTGCAGCCATGGGACATTTGTTTGGCCCAAATGAAGAACGCGGAATCTTCAAAACAACCGATGGTGGCAAAACCTGGAAAAAGACCTTGTTCATCAACAACCAAACCGGTATCTCCGACCTGGTCATCGATCCGGGAAATCCATCCATATTTTATGCCGGTTCCTGGCGATTGATCCGCACCCCCTATTCACTGGAAAGCGGCGGCGAAGGAAGTGCGCTTTGGAAAAGTACCGATGGTGGCGACACCTGGACAAATATCAGTTCCAGGAAAGGATTGCCTAAAGGAACATGGGGCATCGTGGGTGTAGCGATTGCACCATCCAATACCGACAAGATATATGCGCTGATTGAAAATAAAGACGGCGGATTGTTTGTCAGCAACAATGGCGGAGAAACCTGGTCACTCGCCAGCAATAACAATGATATCCGTCAGCGTGCCTGGTATTATACCAAAGTATTTGTAAGTCCGCAGGACGAGAATACCGTGTATTGCCCCAATGTAGGCTTCATGGTTAGCCGCGATGGAGGACGCAATTTCAGGTTCGTTAATACACCACATGGCGACCATCATGATCTCTGGATCGACCCCGCCGACGGACAAAGGATGATAGTGGCCGACGACGGAGGCGCACAGATCAGCTTCGATGGCGGAGAAAACTGGAGCACCTACCAGAACCAGCCCACCGCACAGATTTACCGGGTATCGACCGATAACTCATTCCCCTACCGTATTCTTGGCGCTCAGCAGGATAATTCAACTATTCGTATACGTTATAGAACCTATGGGTCCTCCATTGGCGAGGGCGATTGGGAACCCACCGCCGGGGCGGAGAGTGGTTATGTAGTAGCCGATCCGTTGAACCCCGATGTGGTTTACGGAGGAAATTATGGCGGCTACCTGTCGCGGCTGGATCACAAAACCGGGGAGAACCGGGCGATCAGTGTGTGGCCCGATAACCCGATGGGAGCGGGGGCGGATGTACAGAAATTCCGGTTCCAATGGAATTTCCCGATATTTTTCTCTCCGCATAACCCAAAGCGTTTGTATTGCGCAGGCAATGCCTTGTTTGTAACCGAGAATGAAGGCGCCAGCTGGGAACAGATTTCACCGGATCTTACCACCAATGATAAAAGCAAACAACTGTCCAGCGGCGGTCCCATTACACAGGATAATACTTCAGTGGAGTACTACTGCACCATCTTTACGGCCACCGAAAGCTGGATTGAAAAAGACCTGCTGTGGACCGGAAGCGATGATGGCATTGTTTCAGTGAGTCGTGACGGAGGAAAAAACTGGGAGAACGTAACCCCGAAAGACTGCCCCAAATGGATGATGTGGAATTGCATTGAAGTAGATCCTTTCCGTAAAGGAGGCGCTTATATCATTGGTACGCGGTACAAAATGGACGACTATACACCGTATATCTACAAAACGGAAGATTACGGCAAGACCTGGAAGCTCATTACCAATGGCATTCCTAAAATGCATTTCACCAGAACACTGCGGGCAGATCACAAAAGGCCCGGACTGCTGTATGCAGGAACCGAATTCGGCATGTACATCAGTTACGATGATGGCGCCAACTGGCGTTCCTTCCAGTTGAATCTGCCTGTTGTTCCCATCACCGACCTCGTCATCAAAAACAATGATTTGATTGTTGCTACGCAGGGAAGGGCATTCTGGATCATCGATGATCTTACCATGATACAGAAGAACGATCCTGCTATATTGGCCAAAAACCTGTACGTTTTTCCGGCCGGCGATACCTGGCGCATCCCCGGACCCGATCCGCGGTTCGCCGCATTCCAGCGGGCACCGGTTAATGCGGGGGCCAATCCACCCAATGGAGCGGTGATTCATTTTTATTGCCGCGAAGTGACCGACAGCAGCAAAGCTTCCATTTCCATTTACGACCACCGGCAAAAACTCATCAAGACCTTTTCTTCCGATTCCAAAGACAATCCCTTCGAGATATCCAAAGGCGTAAATCGTTTTGTATGGAACCTGCGTTACCCCGATGCGGAACGTATCGATGGCATGATCCTCTGGAATGGTGTTCCTTCTGGTATCATCGCTCCGCCCGGAGAATACTATTTCACCCTTAAAGTAGACGGCGATTCCATCAAAGACAAGTTCAGGGTGTATGGTGATCCGAACTATAAATGCACACAAGCGGAATATGAAGCGCAATTTGATTTTCTGCAGGAGGTACTCGGCAAATTCAATGAAGTACAAAAAGGGATCAGGGATATCAGGTCCCTGCGCAACCAGATCAACGATTTTGTTGGCCGGCAGGGAAAAGATTGCCCGGCGGAAATAAAGCATCTCGCGGATTCCATCAACCGGAAACTGGGCGCGATCGAAGAAACACTCTATCAGACCAAAGCCCGCAGTGGACAGGATGTTCTGAACTATCCGATACGCCTGAACGATAAATTGGCAGGCGTATTTGACGCGGCGAACAGCGGTAATATGCCTCCCAGCAAACAGGTTCGGGATGTGTATGCTACGCTGGCGGCTCAATGCAACCAGCAGCTGGATCAATTGAAGAAGATCCGGGAGCAGGAGATTGAAGCATTCAACAAATTGATCCGGGAGAAATCACTTCCGGTGATCGGAATATCCCGATAATATAACTTATCACAGAAAGGGCCGGTTGCATCAAAGTAGCCGGCCCTTTTTTATTGTGCTGGTCGGGTGGATATTGCCAAATACGGTTTTTCGGTGTGTCAATGGGTATATTTACGATTCCCGGAGAGGCGGTTTGGCACTATTTTAGTCTTACAGGTATATCCGTTTCAAAAAATCCAGTCTATGAGAAGGACCATCGCTGCCAATTTCTTTATCAATCTTCTACTGATACTTTTTTTCTTTTGGCTATTGGTTTTCATTACTTCCTGCAAGAAGGGAAGCAATGACAAGGGCGGAGATAAGCCCGGTAATCCGGAAGTTCCCGGTACTCCGGGATGTTCGGCCAATCGTGGGGAAGCCGAGAATATTGCGATGTTCCCTGCAGACAATCCATGGAATAAGGATATCTCCGGGGCCGCCCTGCATCCCAACAGTGCCAACATAGTAGCCCAGTTTTCCGGCACGGGAGTACATCCCGATTTTGGAAGCGGATTATGGGATGGGGCGCCTATAGGAATTCCATATGTAGCTGTTTGTGGAAATCAACCGAAGGTGAATGTGGTCTACCGGGGCAATAGTTATGATGATAATTATGGTGATGAAAGTGATGCCGGTCCTTTTCCGATTCCATTGAATGCGCCTATCGAAGGAAACGGTGGGGGAGACGCGCATGTCATTGCTGTAGACATTCAGAACAAAAAATTATACGAACTATATAACGCCAGTGTCAATGGCGATCATTGGGAAGCATCCTCCGGCGCTGTATTTGATCTGCAATCGAATAATCTGCGTCAGGAAGGCTGGACTTCGGCGGATGCTGCCGGTCTTCCCATCTGGGCGGGACTGGTCCGTTACGAAGAAGTGGCCAAAGGCGTGATCGATCATGCCATTCGTTTTACGCTCGCGAAAAGCCTCATCAAGCCCGCTTATATTTATCCTGCCCGTCATAAAGTAAACGGTACCGGCGGAACCTATGGTTTGCCCTTCGGCGCCAGGCTGCGACTGAGAAGCAATTTTGATATCAGCGCTTATCCTGCCAGCGTAAAAGTGATCCTGCTCGCTATGAAGAAATATGGCATCATACTCGCAGATGTGGGCAGCAATTTGTATATCACCGGAGCACCGGATGATCGCTGGAACAACGACGAACTCCGCTCTTTAGGGAATGTGAAGGGAAGTGATTTTGAAGTGGTAGCTTTCTGAGTTTATCGTTTATCGTTTACCGTTTAACGTTGCAGTTTTCAGTTGTTCAAGTCAAAATTCAAAAATAAAAAGCCAGAAATTGAATCTTGTGTGGTCTGTTTTTTTTAATTTTTAATTTTGACTTTTGAATTTTGTCAACCTCATACTAACGTGAAACGATAAACCATAAACGATAAACGCAAATCTACCCCTTTCTCACCCCTGTCGTCCCACCTCCGTTCAAAGTGAGGTCATGAGGTTTGTTGGTTTTCCAGGCGCCACGGGTGAAGTCTGGTACATCTACTGTCTTTGATTTATTATCCACCGATTGCTGGGTGAGCGGAATGATGCTGCTCCAGGAAGCGGCATCGTACACATCCTGGTCCAGCGGCAATCCATTGCGCAGGCAATCGATGAGTCGCCAGTCCATGATGAAATCCATACCGCCATGTCCTCCCACTTCTTTGGCGATCTGCCCGATGTGATTGACGATAGGGGGAGAATATTTATCGTAGAGAGATTTCAGTTCTTCCGGTTTCACCCAGCTATGTCCAAACCCGATTCTCTCGGGGCCAGGCCATTTTTGGGCGACGGCTTTTGTTCCACTCAAAAGATGGATGCGTGAATAAGGTCTTGGAGTGGAAACATCATGTTGCAGCATCATCGTTTTTCCTTTATTGGTTCTGATGATGGTGGTATTCATATTACCGCGATAGTGTTTGCCCACAAATTCGTTGAAGAAGCCATCTTTATCGGCCATTTCTTTTGCGAGCGGGGCGAGGCTGAAATCATTCGTGCTCATTGAAACCAGGTGATCCATTTTATCACCCCGGTTGATGTTCATACACTGCGCGATCGGACCGAGTCCATGAGTGGGATAAAGGTTTCCGTTTCTCTTGGCATTTTCGCGTAAACGCCACATGTCTGCATACGCTTTCTTGTTAAACAGGTAGTCGCGGCTCAGGTCGTGAATATAGGCGCCCTCGGCATGTACCAGTTCACCAAACAATCCGTTCCGTACCATATTGAGGGTAAGCAGTTCAAAAAAATCGTAGCAGCAGTTTTCCAGCATCATGCAATGACGGCGGGTCTTTTCTGATGTCTCCACCAATTCCCAGCACTGATCGATGGAAAGACCTGCATTGACTTCAGTAGCCGCATGCTTGCCATTTTTCATGGCACGAAGCGCCACGGGTGCATGCAATTCCCAGGGAGTAGGAGTATAGACAAGGTCTACCTCTTTGCTTTCACAAAGTGCTTTCCAGCCTTCATTGCCGCTGTATTCTTTGGCTTTGGGTCTTCCCTTTTTTTCGAGGGTTTTTTGTGCGGCGGTTACGCGGTCGGGATATTTGTCGCAGAGAGCCGTGATTTCCACTCCGTCGATATAGGTGAGCCTGTCAACCGCATCGCTTCCACGCATTCCCAATCCCACCACTCCAATCCGAACGACATCCAGCTTGGGAGCAGCATATCCACACATATTGAAAGTCTGTGGCCCTGACTGGTATCCATCAGTAACCAGGTTGTCGGCCTGGTCTTTTTTCACTTTTGCCAGAACGGGAATAGTTCCGAGAAGAGCGCTGGTTCCTATGCCAAGCTTCTGTAAAAATCGGCGTCTGTTAGATGTCATATGCGATGGTTGAGGTATGCAATATCCTTAATAAATAGGCAGGAACCACCAGGATCTGAAATTTGGCACAAACGTTTGCAATACACTTATCTTTGATACTCATTAAGATTACATGTCGATTTTTTCTCCCCTGAAAAGATGGATCCGGATTCAAAACCCGAAATTTCAGTTTCTTCAACGGTATTTTGGAAGTCGCGCTTTCCGACTGCTGGACATCGGCGCCGGAAATAATTCTGCGAGTAAAACACTGTCTCTCTTTCCGGATTGCGAGTACCATGGTCTCGACCTCGACAGAAATTACAATAACGACGCGCAGGAATTTTCCCGGATGAAGGCTTTTTATGAGATGGATCTGACCAGGCTTGACTATTCAACAATACCCGATCAATATTTCGATGCAATATTGGTTGTGCACGTGATCGAACACCTGTTTAATGGCGACCAGGTATTGCTGGGGTTGATGAAAAAATTAAGACCCGGTGGCATCATGTATGTCGAATACCCGGGACAAAAAAGCACCAGGCTGCCTTCAATGAAAGGAACCTTGAATTACTATGACGACCCCACACACGTGAGAATTTACTCATATCAGGAATTGGCCGCATTAATGGAACAAAACGGTTACCAGGTTAAAAGAAAAGGAATGCGGCGCAGCTGGTTTTATGTATGTGTATTTCCCGTCAGGATTATTCTGCGTTGGCTAAGAGGAAAACCCGTCACCGGAAATATCTTCTGGGATCTGCTGGGCTTTGCGGAATATGTGGAAGTAGGGGCCTGAGGGTGGTTTGGCGGTTTACGTTTATCGTTTATCGTTTCACGTTTTACGTTTATTAGGATTTCAGCACACAGATTTTGCTGGATTTTTAAATGTATGCAGTTTGCAATGCTGAAACAACAACGCGAAACAATAAACGCGAAACGCTAAACTAATCTGTCTCCCCCAACATATCCGGTCTTCTGCTGGCTGTTTAAATGAATGCAGTTTGCAATGCTGAAACAACAACGTGAAACAATAAACCTGAAACG
>JBGAHR010000046.1:0-33558 GCA_044226045.1 Chitinophagaceae bacterium | reverse complement strand
CTCGCGTTTTGCGTTTATTGACAAATTGACGAATTGGCCAATTGACTAATTATATTTCCCTACTTTCTTCCGGCAAATTTGGAGAGGAGACGAAGGATTTCGAGATATAACCAAACAATGGTTACCAACAGGCCGAAAGCGCCATACCATTCCATGTATTTGGGTGCGCCCATGGCTACACCGTTTTCGATCATATCGAAATCGAGGATCAGGTTCAGAGCGGCAATACCAACCACTACGAGTGAGAAAACAATTCCCATGGTTGTGCTTTCGTGAATCAAGGGCATATCGATTCCGAAGAGGCGCAATATCATGCTGAGTGCATAAAACAAGCCAATACCCACCGTTGCAATGATTACCACTGATTTGAATTTTTCCGTGGCCTTGATTACCCCGAACCGGTAAAGTGCAAACATGGCGATGACTACACCAAAGGTGAGACCTACCGCCTGCATTACAATGCCCGGTGCTGTTTTTGCAAATGCGTTATTGTATATCGCAGAGATCGCTCCCAGGAAAAATCCTTCGGCCAGTGCATACAAAGGCGCCAGGAAACTGGCGAGAGTAGGTTTGAAAGCCAGTACAATTGCTATAATCAGGCCAACGATCGCTCCTCCAAAGGCCCAGGGAACTACATTGGAACCTTGATTGAACATTTTCCAGGTAATGGACGCGGCGGCAAATACCAGCAGCATCAATAGACCGAATTTGTTCAGCGTTCCTTTTTCGGTCATTGTTTCTTCATACTGCGTAAGTCTGCTCTTTTCAAAAATCTTCTGGTTCAGAGACGGGTTTCCAGATTTAAACAATGAAGCCATTTTTATTGGGTTTTAGACACGTAAGGTATAAAAAATTATTGGTTACTCATAGCCGCATTGCTGGTGGTAGATTCTTGGTTGTCCAATCTTAACAAAACATCTTTTATTTCACGGTAACGAGTCCAGGGAATAAAGTGATTTTCATTGTGAAAAATGGTCACATCCAGCTTTTTGACATGGGTCAGCATCTTTTTCGCATAGTCTACGTTAGACACCGGCACCAATTGATCCTTGTCTCCATGAAGGATGTATACAGGACAAGTAATTTTGGCAAAATCCCCTTTCATTTTTACCAGGTCTGTCTTCAGGTACCATAGTTCCTCGTTACTGGGTCGCATGGCGCCGGGCACCAGCCAGTTCAGGGGAGTTTTAAATAGCCAGGGTCTCCATTTTTCAGGCTTTTCCGCTGCGGGGTCAACAGATCCGGCCAGCATCACCATTCCGGAGAAATAGTCGGGATTGTCAGCTACGAGTTTCACAATCATCGGTCCCCCGAGAGAATGACCGGCGATATAAGCGGGTTTATGATTGTCGAGTTTGTAAAACAACGGGCTTATCAGTTCAGATTGCCGTTGGAGGTTGACTGCATTTCCGAAATCACTGTATCCAAAACCCGGACGATCTATTGAAATCAACCGGAAGTGTTGCAGGAGATCTTTGTCTTTCAGGTAGCCTTCAAATGCGTCCCAGCTGCCGGGCGTGCCGTGAATGAAATAGATGGTGGGTAAGTTATCATCCCCTGTTTTTGCATAGTGGATATGACGTCCATCAATCAGTTCTGTCTTTGTTGTTAGGGGTATCCCGGCGGCTTCAAAATTTTTTTTCATCTCGGCATCCGCTTTTCTGAACGTCATGCATCCGGGTGCAAGTATGATCCAGACAAGGAGGAATACTCCCACTATTAATGATATTCTCATGATAATTTTTTTCACCTTACGGGGCAATGGCAAAAAAGACCATTTCGTCTGTTAAATTACGAAATGGTCCTGTATGAAGTTTGAAGCAGTTGTTAAGCTTTCTTCTGAGGCGGTGGTGGCTTGCGATCGTCTCTCCTTGGAGGTGGCGGGCCCTGTCTTGGCGGTGGTTTTTGTCCACCTCCCTGTGGAGGTCGTTGAGGACCGCTTCTTTGTTGGTTGCCCGGCTTGCCCTGGCCGCCCTGCTGCGAGCGTTGCTTTTGATCCTGGCGACGTTTCTTGTCGGCCTTTTCCAGGCTTTTCAGACTAATCTGGCCAACCACATCAACAAAGGCCGGTTCAGCGGCTTTTGGTTTCTGGCTGGTAACGTCCACGGCTTCCAGTTCTTCGGGTATCACTCCCTGTGAATTCAGTTGTTTTATTTTCCGTACACGTTCTATGGTTAACGGGTATTGCTTGTTGCTGTCGGGCAGCGTATACCACATCAGATTTTTGAAAATGTCTTTCTTGATCAGGAATGCATTTCCCTTCGCCACTTGCAGGGTATCCGCATTATCCGGAAAATGCTGAAGGGCATCCAGGTAAGTATCGAGTTCGTAGTTCAGACAGCATTTGAGGCGGCCGCATTGACCGCTGAGTTTTGTCTGGTTGATGGAAAGATTCTGATAGCGGGCAGCGGTGGTGTTTACAGATTTGAAATCGGTCAGCCAGCTGCTGCAGCATAGTTCACGGCCACAACTTCCGATACCGCCAACCTTGGCCGCTTCCTGGCGAGCGCCGATCTGGCGCATCTCCACTTTCACTTTGAATTCCCTGGCCAGTACTTTGATCAGCTCCCTGAAATCCACCCGGTCATCGGCGATATAGAAAAAAGTAGCCTTTCTTCCATCCGCCTGAATTTCCACCTCGCTGATCTTCATGTTGAGATTGAGCTGTTTGGTGATGGCGCGGGATCGAATAACAGCTTCGGCTTCTCTCGCCTTGTTTTGTTCCATCAGCTCAAGATCCTTATCATTAGCCCGGCGAAGCACCTTTTTGATATCCGGGTCCATTTCGTTCACCCCTGCCTTTTTCAGTTGCAGACGAACGATCTCACCGGTCAGGTTTACATAGCCAACGTCAAAACCGGCTACCCCTTCCACGGCGATCAGGTCACCTTTTTCAAATACCTGGGTGGTACTATTGCGGAAAAAATCTTTTCGGCTTCCATGGTTGAAACTAACCTCGATGATCCTGCACATACTGTCAGGGTCGCTGATAGGCAGATTAGACAACCAATCATGCACATTCATCCGGTTACACCCGCCACTGCTACATCCTCCGTTGCTTTTGCAACCAGCCACTTTACCCCCTGAGCCACATGAACTACAGCCCATTTGCTATGAATGTTTTGATGAATAAATAAATTGAAAATCAGGAAACAGCGGGGAGCTTCTGCAATCGTTGCGCTACTAAAAATTTATCTTTAAGCATTGGTTATCAACGCGTGCGATGTTCAACGGGGAACAAATGAAATCTATATAAACAACCAATGATTGGTGATATTCAGCAACTTTCCTTCTCTCAGCCCCACAAAACCGTTTCACTCAACTCGTCAAAATTAACGATTTATCGGCAATGATATGATACAGTTTAATCGTTAAAGCCTGGAATAACATTTTGGCGTTCGCATTTCGTTCGATGTAGTAGGCGGCCTTATCGAGTTCTTCAATAATATACTGCTGCTGGCTGATACCGGCTATTTTATTGAGCCGTTGAGCAAAGTCAATTTCGGCCTGGGTTCCGGCGGAGGCGGATTCGCCGATGGCCTTCACCCGGATGGCCAGTTCGAGGAGATGGGTGAAATATTTCAGAAACTGCTTTTGCTTCTCCCTTCCCAGTTTGGCTATCTCTTCCACCCATTTCACCTGGGCTACGGGTCCGGTCTTCAGGATGGCATTCAGCCAGTCTCTCAGCATGGTTTGCCAATCTTCCTCGGCGTGTTGCAGCAGTTGAAGGGCCTCCCTGAAATTACTTTCTGCAATAGCCGCTGCCTGGTTGGCCTGCTCAGCGCCAACTTCCGATCGCTGCATGAGCGCTTCGGCAACTGCAGCTACCGAAGGCATGGGTATTTTTACCAGCTGGCACCGGCTGAGGATGGTTGGAAGAATCAGCGATTCATTCTCTGCCACCAGGATAAACAAGGTATTTAATGGGGGTTCCTCAATTAATTTAAGCAGCTTGTTTCCCTCTTTATCGAGGTATTCCGGCATCCAGAGAATGAGAATCTTGTAATCTCCTTCGTAACTCTTCAAGTTCAGTTTCCGGATGATGTCGTTGCATTCAGCAGCGGTGATGTTCCCCTGCTTATTCTCTGCGCCTATAAATTGCAGCCAGTCATAAAGGTTCCCATAAGGATGAAGAGCGATAAACTCACGCCATTCGGTAATATAATCAGTACTGATGGGGGCCGATCCCGATTTTTTGGTTACTACGGGGTAGGAATAGTGAATATCGGGATGGATGAGTTTGGCCGCTTTTTGGCAGGAAGCACAAACGCCACAGGCATCTGTTAAAGGAGCGGCAGATACCGGCTCTTCTCCAAATAATGAGGGGCCCCCAGCCTCTTTTTGGTTTACTTTCTCACACAACAGGTACTGGCTAAAAGCCATGGCCATGGCCAATGCACCGGAGCCCTCCTTTCCCAAAAACAAAAGAGCATGACTCAGGCGATTATGCTGTATCATTTCCACCAGCTTTTGCTGGGTTTCCGACTGACCTATGACCTGGTTAAAAGACATCGGGCGAAATTAAAATTCCTGTACCTGACGAAAAAATGAATTTACACACGTGTTTTTGTGTCTCCCGGCGGTAATAACAGGAAAGAATATACGATGATCGGTAAGAATAAAAAAAACCGCCCGGTTGGCAGGGGCGGTTAATCAATTGGAGATGGGACGAAACTTCGGTTTTCAAGGAATTGGTGGATTGAAAGCAGGGTTTGGACGGTTAGGGACTAAATTACTTTCAAGCCTTTTACGGTTTTCGGAAATCAGGATTAAAAAGGGTTTGGCTTTACCAGGGTATCGGAGGATTTTCAGGGATCTTGGACTGGATTTCTAAGGATATCGGCGTTGATGATGTAAAGATGCTTCGGATTCCCTGCCTTTTGAAATCTATTCGACATTCTACCAGAAACCTTCGATTTTTGGTGGTTTTTTGAAGACGAAGGCTTGTGGACAATAAAGGAAACCGATCGTATAAAACAGCAACACCCCCCGTCCAGGCGACGGAGGGCGTTGCTAAAAAAGTGATTTCCGATATGTGAAATATTGATAATTAATGAATTATCTTTTCCAAAGCCATCGACTATTTGAGATATTTTGTAACCTCTTCACTCATTGGATTGGTTTTGTGAAAAATTACAGTGATCAGCTTTCCTTTTTCGTCCAGCAGGAACTTGGTGAAATTCCATTTGATCGGATCATCAATGCCTATTTTCTTGGCTTCGGCAGTCAGGTATTGAAACAGCGGATGGATATCAGCGCCTTTTACAGAAACTTTTTCTGCCATAGGAAACTTCACCCCATAATTCTTTTTGCAGAACTCGGCGATTTCGCCATTGGTACCTGGTTCCTGTTGTCCAAAATTGTTGGCCGGAAAACCTACGATCACCAGCTTGTCTTTATAGGCCTCATATAATTTCTCCAGGTCTTCATACTGCGGCGTGTTACCGCATTTAGAAGCGGTATTAACGATCATGATTTTTTTCCCTTTGTATTTAGAGAAATCAATCTGACCACCCTCCAGGCCAGGGACTTTGAAATCGTAAATGGAACTGGCAGTCATGGTATAGATAAAGGCGGCCAGCAAGGTAAAGCGTAACATGTTGTAATGATTTTGATGATTGAGATTAAATAATACAAATAGTATGCTGAAAAAGTTCAGCTATCACACAGTATTACGACAGGAAAGATAATTGGTTTCCGGGTGAAAAAGTTATTGTCTTTCGTAGGCGCCCAGGTCAGGCAGACCCACAGGGCGTGGTTTGCCATCCAAATCAACCGATAAGCCGGTAGCCACGCCTTTGTTAAGCGCTGGTGAATCATCGCGGAGCCGGAAATTATAAAAACGTTGCTGGTTGTTGACGCTGTCAAATGACGGTGGCTGATTGGCGATGACATTGGTCATCGATATATTGGCAGGGTTGGTCTTTACTTTCCATAAACAGTGTTGAAATCCTACATTGAATACCGTATTACCCTGTTTGCTGGTAACCACTTCATCATCTACCGTGCCGTTCTCTCCCCAAAAAATGCAGTTCGTGAACTGGGCCGTTATATTGGCGGTTTGGATGCTGTTATCAACTTTGAGAAAGTCCGCGACGAGGAGTGCCGGTTCTTTGTGCAACAGAAAATTGTTGGAATAAGCGGCACTGGTGCAATGCGTGAACTGGTAGTTGCCACCATACACCAGCAGGATATTTTTACCGCAATTACTTACGAGGCAGTTATTGGCCGTAATGCTGCTTCCCACACCAAATAGGCCGGCATCGTAGCAGTTGTCTATGATGCATTGCGATAGTGTAAGCTTGGGTTGGGCATTAATGGATGGTTTCTCGGCAACAATTCCCTGGTATGCATTAAGAATGGATGTATAAGTAAGTTGATTGTCTTTGCTCATCCCCCTGAAATAGATACCCGGCCATGACGCGGGAAATTCCTTGTAGGGCAGGTCCAGCCGGTCTCCCCGGAATATCACGCGGGTACTGTCGTAACGATCTCCATTTACCTGCAAGGTTCCATCAATGATCAGCGGAGCATCGGCATGAACATATATTCGGCAGCCTTCCTGGATAAACAGTTTCGCTGTGGTATCAACGCGTAGTCCTCCCAGGATCACATATGGCTTGTCGTTAGTCCAGGTTTCTGTTCCGCTGACCACTTTATTTCGGAAGAAGTGAGCGTTTTGTCCCCAGGCATCCAGTTGTACCCAACGGGTATTTCCGTTGTAGTTGATTTGGATGCTGTCCTGCACAACGAAAGGAGTACTGATAATCGTGGGATTGATCGTAACCGTTACAAAAACATACAGGCTGTCATTGGCTTCTACTTCAAGGTCCTCTACTGTTGGTCCCTGGTAGCCATCTACATTTATTTTGTAAGGAGATGCAGCTCCTCCTGCCAGTTGAACAGAAGTGATTCTGAGTTTTTGATCGTTGTCGTTGAAAATTTTAATGAACCGGGTTGTTGATCCGGTACTGGTAAACAGCGTATCAAAGTGAAGGGAATCAGAAGAGAGCCCCAGGCTGGCATCGGCCCCGGTGATAAATGTTTCCTTCTTGCAGGATCCGAATACAACCAGTAAAATCAGTATTAAGACGAAAGAGGATTTCATTCAATTCAAAAATAAACAGATGTCTCCATTGAAAACGAAGGAGTTGAAAATTAATTGTTTGGCTAGGTGGAAGTATAGGCCAGGCTGGCAATGTACAGGGAAATGCCGGGGATTTCCAACAGGGTTTGTCCGCAGGCTTCAAGCGTGGCGCCTGTTGTCAGTACATCATCTAACAGCAGGATTGATTTTCCCGCAAGGGATCGGTGATCCATCAATTCAAATTTTCCTTCAATATTACGCCAGCGATCTATTCTCGATTTATGTGTTTGGGTGCTGGTGGCACTGTTTCTCCTGACAATATTTTCATAGACAGGAATGCCGGTGGCAGCAGAAAAGCCATTTGCGATCACCGTTGCCTGGTTGTATCCTCTTTTTCTTTCTCTGGAAGCGAATAAAGGCAGTGGTACTAACGCTTCTACCTGTTGAAACCGTGGCGACTGGCTAAAATCCTGTCCCATCTTTTCTCCCAGGAATTGACCAACCACAGTATTGTTCCCATATTTTAATTGATGCAGGAGTTGCTGAACCAGGGAATGTTTCGTAAAATAGAGATAGCTGGCCGCAGCCTGAACCGGAATTCTTCCCCAGAATACTTTCTCCGCGGGATTGTTCTCGTGAAGATGGAATTGGGTGTAGGGCAATTGATGTAAACAGGAAAGGCAAATCGGAATGTTCCTGTCAGGAAGCATTGCTGAACAGCCGGCACAAATATTCGGATAGAGCAGGTCCATCCATCCCTTCCATAATTCACTTGAGATCCCGATCATCCAAAAAGATATTGATAAACTTCCTCCACTCTGCCCATGGCGATCACTTCGATATTGTATTTGGGATTGGTGACGGATCGGCCGCTTTGATCACGAAATCCCACATTGTATTTGGAGACAATGATTTTTTCAAAGCCCAGCTTTTCCGCTTCCGCGATTCTTTGATCAATTCGATTGACAGCCCTGATCTCTCCGCTTAATCCAACCTCACCTGCGAAACAAATATTGGGAGACAAGGGGGCATCCGCATAGGAGCTGAGCAAGGCACAGAGCACAGCCAGATCGATAGACGGGTCTTCCACTTTTATCCCGCCGGCGATATTGAGGAAAACGTCTTTAACACCGAAGTGAAAGCCGCCTCTTTTTTCAAGAACCGCCAGCAATAACTGCAATCTTCTCAAATCAAATCCGGATACTGTTCTTTGTGGAGTTCCGTAAACCGATTGTGTAACGAGCGCCTGAACTTCAATCAGCAGGGGACGCAATCCTTCCATGGTTGCTGCTATAGCTATTCCGCTCAGTACTTCATCTTTTTGCGTGATCAGAATTTCACTTGGATTGGTTACTGCTCGCATGCCGCCTCCCGTCATTTCATATATACCCAGTTCGGCCGTACTTCCAAAGCGATTTTTTAATGTGCGGAGAATGCGATAGGCATAATGGCGGTCGCCTTCAAATTGCAAAACAGTATCCACCATATGTTCTAGCAATTTCGGACCCGCGATCGCGCCGTCTTTGGTGATGTGGCCTATGAGGAATACCGGTGTGTTGGTTTCTTTTGCGAATCGTTGCAATTCGGCAGCCGACTCTCTTATTTGTGATACGGTACCCGGTGAAGAATCGATGTAGGGAGACTGCAGAGTCTGAATGGAATCGATGATCACGAGATCGGGCTTCAGTTTTTTTATCTCCTGGAAAATAACCTGGGTGGAAGTTTCCGTAAGCAGATAGAATTGTTCATTGGAAGATTGTAGTCTGTCTGCTCTCATCTTGATCTGCTGTTCGCTTTCTTCTCCACTAACATAAAGGGTGGTATATCCTTTCAGAAACAAACCGGTTTGCAAAAACAAGGTAGATTTACCAATGCCCGGTTCTCCAGCCACCAGAACAATACTTCCCGGAACAATCCCTCCGCCTAAAACCCTGTTGAGTTCCATGTCGGATGTAATGATCCGGTCCTGTTCCTTTGTTTTGACTTCAGTAAGCGCTATAGTTTTTGCTGTTCTTTTTTCTTCGTTATAGTCTTTCCATCCGTTATCATTCTTTACCGTTCCTTTTTGTATTACTTCTTCTACAAATGTGTTCCATTGATTACAGGATGGACATTTGCCCAACCACTTGGCGCTTTCGTAACCACAATTGCTGCAAAAAAAAGCCGACTTCGTTTTACTCATCCGATAAAGATAAGATGTTCGATAAAGTTGTTTTTAAGTTGATGATTAAAAACAAAAAGATGAAATAACGGTGAAAGAGAAAGGAGTTAAAAACAAAAAGTAAAACAGAAAAAAAGTGCGATTAGACAAAAAATCAACTCAAAAAATGAAGAAAAAAAACGTGGAACTGATATAAAAGTAAAAGGGCCGGCATTGCTGCTGACCCTTTACTTACTAACCCATTAAATTCTGACACTAAATTACAAATTGAGCGCACATAACAAAATAAATTTTGGTCCTTGTTGATAAATTTTGTGTTAACGGTCGGGGATGCGGATGGTGAAGATTGGTAGCATTTAAGATGTTGATAAACAAGTATATATGATGCATAATTTGCAGCCCGGGTGCTAAAAATGATAAATTGTCAGCACCTGTCTTTCATGGTGTTATTTCATTCAAAAATTCGCAAAAAATGGCAGGTTTTACGGCCCAAAAATGGCCTTGTTTTTTTTGGTAATTGATTTGATATAGATCATAAAAAGTATTGAAATGTTATCTGCAAACTGGATGTTGATTATTTTTTTGGGCCTGATCGGTTTGTTGGCATCGGGGATGCTGAGAAGCAAGTTTTCCCGCTACAGTAAGGTGCTGTTGAGGAGGGGGTTGAGTGGTCGGGAAGTAGCTGAAAAAATGCTGGCCGATAATGGTATATATGATGTAAAAGTAGTGTCGGTAGATGGGTATTTAAGCGACCATTATAACCCGGCTACCCGCACAGTTAACCTGAGCCCGGATGTGTATGAAGGCCGCTCGATAGCCGCTGCTGCTGTGGCGGCCCATGAATGCGGCCATGCGGTTCAGCATAAAACCGCCTATCAGTGGCTCACTTTACGCAGTCGGCTGGTCCCCGTGGTGCAGTTCAGCTCTACCCTGGTTCCCTGGATCCTGATGGGTGGGGTGATCCTGGTGAACCGGTTCCCGGGCTTATTGCTGGTCGGCATCGTGTTATTCGCCCTGACAACCCTGTTTTCTTTGGTAACCCTGCCCGTGGAAATTGATGCCAGTCGCCGGGCACTCGCCTGGCTTAACAAGTCTTCGGTAACCACTTCAGACGAGTATCCCCAGGCCAAAGATGCCCTGAAATGGGCTGCCTTTACCTATGTAGTGGCTGCTGTTTCATCTATCATTACCCTCATTTATTATATATCTGTATATAATAATCGCCGGCAATAGCACCTGAACGGTCTAAAAATAGCCGAAAAGCCATTCAATTTGTTGAATGGTTTTTTTATTTAATGTATGCTAATAATACACTACTATATTAATTGTAGCTAAAAATCTACTCAGTCTGTCGTATTTAAATAAAATTTAAAATATTTCTCTTTTTGGGCAGCGCTCATATTAAACCGTTTGTCCTTTTTATTGACCGTTACTTGATTTTCTCCTAAATTTAACAGTATCTAAACTAACAGACATGAGAAAAATCGGATATCTCCTCGCGGGATTACTGGTGCTCATTAGTAGTGCCGTTTTTTCCCAGAACATCAACATTACAGGTAAAGTAGTTGACCAGACCGGCAATCCTGTAGCCGGTGCCACTGTGCGGGTCAAAAGCACCAGGACCGGAACCAGCACCGGTCTTGACGGAACTTTCAAGATTTCTGCCCCTTCCAACGGGGTGCTGGTGATTTCTTCCATCGGTTTCGAAACCCTGGAGGTGAATGTCGCTTCCCAGTCGGTTCTTTCCGTGAAGCTGTCTACCGACACCAAGGCCCTCAACGAGGTAATCGTAACGGGTACCGGTGCGGGTACTTCCCGGAAGAAAACAGCCATTGCGGTGGAGAGCATCAGCTCGGACAAGCTTCCGGCGGCTCCTACTGCCTCTATCGATCAGGCCCTGGTCGGTAAAATTGCCGGAGCGCAAATCTCTTCTGTAAATGGTAACCCGGGTGCACAGGCCCAGATCCTGCTTCGTGGTATTAACACCCTCCGTAGCGGAACAGCTCCGATGATTCTGCTCGATGGAGTGGAAGTAAAGGCTACCGACCTCAACTCACTGGATCTATCCTCTATTGAAAAGATTGAAGTGGTACAGGGTGCAGCGGCAGCAACTTTCTACGGCGCCCAGGGTGCCAATGGAGTTATCCAGTTGTTTTCCAAAAAAGGAAAGGGAGGAAAACTGAGCATTGATGTTTCTTCCAGCATTTCACAAAACTCCCTGATCAACTCGGGTGATTTTGGAAAAGCCAAATACCACAGTCTGCAAACAGATGCCAGCGGTAATGTAACCGGTGGTGGTGGGGTTCCATTGACGTTCGATGAAGACTACAGCCACTATGCCCTGAACGTAACCTGGAACAGTCTTGATCCGACCAACAACAACAACAAACCCTATGACAAGAACCTGAAGTATTACGATCACTATGCCATGTTCTTCCAGAAGGCGCTCACGTATAACAACTCCATTACACTGAGTGGTTCCAAAGATCGTATGGACTTCTCCCTGTCCGGATCCAACACCCAACAGGAAAGCGTTTTCAGGGGCAACGGAAAATACCAGCGCAGTAACCTGGTGTCAAACCTCGGTCTCGAATTATTCAAAAACTTCCGCATTCGCTCTGTCACCCAGTTGGTGTATACCAAGAACAACCTGATGGATCAGTCCGGAAGAACCATCATGTATGCGCTGAACAACGCCAGGCCATTCGCTGATTTCAATTTCAAATCTCCCGATGGCAGCTATGGCGCTTACTTCGGTGATGCTGTAGGCGTGAACCATTACAATCCGAACTATATGTTCCAGTATGGTCATCCCGACAACAAACGAATTGATGTGTTGCAGTCATTCAACGCGAACTATAAGTTTCTCAAATTTTTTGAAGCGGATGTTAAATATGGTTTGAACTACCAGACGGATGATACCCGTTACCAGATCGATGATCAGTCTACCAACCTGAACGCCGACTACTGGCAATACTGGCTGGAGTATTACTCTCCTCGTTACAGCGCCGGCGCTCCATCCGTTGCTACTGAAACAGGCGAGATCAATACACAAACATACAAGACTACCTTCCAGAACTTCCTGCCATCATTGACACTAAGACTGGATGCGCAAAACGATCTTGGCATCAAGCTTCCCATCCGTTCTACCACTTACGGAGCATTCGATTATCGCAAGAATGTTTCTACTGCGTATGTAACCTATGGAACAGACGCGCCTCCGTTTACTCCTTATACTGCGCAAAACATGCTTAACTATAAGATTGTAACGGATACCAAAACGCCGTTCATCACTTACGGATACCTGTTTGATCAGAAATTCGAATGGGGGGATCTGGCCGGGGTAGCGGGTGGTTTCCGTACCGACTATTCATCTGCGTTCGGCAGAGGTTCCAAGCCCTTCACCTTCCCTCATTACAATGGATTCTTCCGTATTTCCGGTTTGAATTTCTTTAGCGATTCCAAGGTTGGTCAGTTGATCACCGAATGGAAACTGAGAGCGGCTTATGGTAAAGCAGGTATACAGCCTGGTCCATTCGATCGTTACATCACCCTCACCCCACAGACCATGGGCGATAATGTGGCTTTTGTTTTCAAAACCACCAACCCCAATCCGGATCTGAGCGTGGAGATCTCCCGTGAAATCGAATACGGAACAGATATCACCATCAGGGGTCTTCGTAATAATTGGCTGAAGAACTTCAACCTGGCATTCTCTTATTGGGATCGTAGCACAGACAACGCTATCTGGCCAACAGATGCCGCGCCGTCAACCGGTACCGGTAACGTAATCGACAATGCTTTTGGACTGAAATCAAACGGTATCCAGGCTTCATTGAACGTGAATGCCTACTCCGGTAAAAAGTTCACCTGGAATTTCACCGCCAACTTCAGCAAGCAGTCTTCCGAAATTTCATTTGTAAAAGACAAGCCCATTGTTGTGTTGTCTAATGCGGGTAGTTCCGGTTACGTGCTCGAGGCAGGCAAGAAAATCGGTCAGTTGTTTGGTTACCTGATGCTGCATTCTGTAGACCAGGTAGATCCTGCTACCGGACAGCCATATATTGCAAAGGCCGATCAGGGTAATTTTGAAGTTGCCAGTAACGGATGGGTGGTTTATTCCAATCCAAGTTCTCCCAACTACAAACAGCCTTATGTTACACCTAACCAATACAGTTTCGGTGATCCTAATCCCAAGTTCAACATGTCATTCATCAACGACCTGAACTATGAAGGCTGGCTGTCACTCTCCATGCAGTGGGATTGGGTGTACAAGAGCCACCTGTATAACCAGACCAAAGAATGGATGTACAGGGATGGAATTCACCAGGACTATGACAAATCAATCACCATTAACAAAGAATCAGGAGCCTGGACCGCTTTCTATCGTGGTGTATATGCGCAGGTTTCCCGCAACGGTACCAAGAACTTCTTCTATGAAGATGCCACTTTCGCCAGACTGAGAAACCTTTCAGTCGCTGTAGACCTGGCACATTTCATCAAAGTAAACGGTATTCGTAAAGTTCAACTGGTGTTTACCGGAAGAAATATTGTAACCCTCACCAAGTACACAGGTATGGATCCTGAGATCAGCTCCGGATCACTGAACTCTGCCTGGGATCGCGGTGTGGATCACAATACAGTTCCCAATATCAAGTCTTACCAGTTTGGAATCAATCTCGGATTTTAATCAAACGAATAAAATCAAACACCATGAAGAAATTATTCATCATATCATCAACCATATTGCTGTTAACGGGAAGTTCCTGCAAGAAACAGCTCGATGTTAAAAACCCCAATGAGCCTACTCCGGAAGCCTCCACTACCGAGCAGGGCGTTATTTCCCTGGCACAGGGCGGGGTTTATGTAAACGGATTCAAGAACCTGAAATATGGCGACGGGGTATTCGGATTATACTGGTCCGGCGCTATGGGATTTCATGAATTACTCGGTGATGTAGTAGGAGCAGAGGCTGCCAACTCATTTCTCAACCAGATCGGTTGTCCGAACAGCGTAAAGCTGGACAACGGAACAACCGTTAATAATCCGAACAACCCATCCAACTGGTATACCTTCCTCCGGAGTGTAAACAAGAACGATCAGCAGGGTTCCAATTTTATTTATTACGAATGGGCGTACATGTATAACATGATCAATGCGGCCAATACAATTCTGGCTATTGCGCCCAATGTTGAATTCACCGGAGATAAGGCCACCAAACTGGCAACTTTGCAGGCATGGGCTCATTTCTGGAAAGGATTCGCCTATTCAAGAATCGGATCTATTTACTATGCAGGCATCATCAACAATACGCCCAGCGCCACCAATAGCGACTATGTAAGCAAAGAAGCTATTATCACAGAAGCGGGAGCGCAACTGGACAATGCCATTGCCGATCTTGGAAAGGTTAGTTCAACAGCAGATTACGACGCAGTATTGGGCAAACTCATTCCATCTTTTTGCCAGGTAGGATTGGGAGTGCCCCCTACCAAGGATATGTGGATACGTAATATCAATACGCTCAAAGCGCGTAATATTCTGGTGAATAAAACCACCACCGCTATGACCGCTGCCGACTGGAACGCGATCCTGACACTGACCAATAATGGTATCAGGAATGGCGATTATATTTTTACCGGCAGAACCAATACCAATGGTGAATTCATACCGGTCTCTTCCGGTACTGTTTCCGCCAAGATCCAAAGTTCTGCCGCAGGTGGCGGCACTTACAAGCTCAGCGAACGTTGGGTACAGGATTTCAAAACCGGTGACCTGAGAAAAACCCAGAACGTGAAGCAGTCTGCACAACCCTGGATAGGCAACAGTGACCGTGGCAATGCTTTCAATACCCGTTTTACGCTGTATAATGGTGGAAATGGTGTAGCTGGTACTTATATCTATGCCAATACCGCTATCGGAGGCTTTGAGCTTCCCCTGGCTGGTACATACGAGGAAAATGAGCTGATGAAAGCCGAGGCAACCATGTATGCCGGATCTTTCAGTGCAGGAGCCATCAGTTCAGGATTGGCGCTCATTGATGCGGTACGCACTTATATGGGTGCAGGTTTGGCGCCTGTATCCGGTGTAGTTACCACGCAGGCTGGTGCGTTGGAAGAACTCAGAAGAGAAAGACGTATTGCCCTTGCCTTCCGTGGCCTTTCTTTTTATGATGCCCGTCGCTGGAAAGTCAGCGAACCCGCTTCTGCCGGTGGTGGAAGAACAGGTTGCGTGGTTATTTCAACAGCCGGTGTAGTGAGCACCAACGCTACAATCGACTACGGATATCTCGATTATTGGGATGTTCCAGACAATGAACTGGCCTACAATCCTCCGTCTGCCTCCAGTGCACCGGTGAAGAATCCCAAGTAGTCCATTTTTTATATAGCCCGATACCTGCCCGAAAGGGCAGGTATTTTTTTTCTTTGGCAGTTGCGGAAAAAAATGAATCAGCTTAACGAACTGTTCAGCAAATGAAGTCAAGGTTAATTGAGTCTGTTTTTCCCCGGTCGGAAACACTTGCGCAAGCGATCACGATTTTTGGGATTTTAAGTAAATTGACTGACAATAGAGGCGGGTGATCTTTTTGGATAGAGGAAGAGACCCTTGAGTGAGCCGGAGTTGTTTAATCAAAACATAAGTATGGTAGCAATAAGAATTATTTTGACTTTGATAACTTCAGCTTTTATTCTAACTGAGGGGTATTCGCAACTTGAAGTTGATTCTACAGTACTCGATAAGTTCCTTAATTCAGCGAAGGTTAAAAGTTGGTTTCACGCTGGGGTTAAAGTGAGCGATTCCCTGGTGATGTTAGATCCACTAGACCGGTTTCATGGGTATTTTCCGGTATTGAGTTGGAATGAGAAGAGGCTTTACTTAAGAATGGACACATCTTTACTCAGGGGACCCAGATTTTTAGAGGCGATTCCTGGTCCCAGACTTAATTCAATTGTGTATGTCTTAAGGGACTATTTTTATATGAGAGGTGAGTATTTCATTACAATAGTTAACCCTCGTTCAGGCCAGGGTGCTTCCGGAAAGATTGTTTTGAAGGGCAAACGACTAATACTCAAGTATGTCGATCTTTTTGTTGAATAGATACAATAAAGCATTCTAACAGTAGAACATTTATAGAAATACTGTTTAAAAGACGGTGTCGGCTACTTCCATATGACAAGTTGCTGATTGGGTAGCGGATATATTGGATGACATCAGGCATGCTGGTTATCTTCCCAATTAAATCAATTATCCCGGAATTGAGATGGATTCAGAATAAAAATTCCTAAGAAATTATCTTAGGAAAATGAATTAACTTAATAGATAATTCAAGCAATGATTCGATTCATATTCTCTGTCTTTTGCCTGGTAACAGGGCTGTGTGGGTGGACGCAATCAACCACTACCGCTCCTCCGCCTATAACACCCGAGAACCCTTTCATGGCCAAGAAATTTGCCCAGTATGTAATTACTGTAGATCAGAATGGACGGCCTTTCGCTACCAGGACTGATGTGGCAGGCTTCCCATATTTTATCAATGGCTTTCGAAAATCAAAAATGGTGCTGGCCGGTAACCGGGTTTATAAAGACGTGGATGTGCTGATTGACCTCGAACACCAGGAAATTCATGTTAAGTATGGAGGTGATAAGGAAATTGTGGTAGAGGATGGCCTCATCAAGGAAATATCGATCATTGATACCACGAGCACCAAACCCGCCTTTTATTTATTCAGGACCGGCTATCCTTCCATCGAGAGATTCAACGATAAAACGATTTATGAGGTGATCTGTAATGGTAAATTGTCCCTGATTCGTCAACCCAAAAAGGTATTGTTGAAAGATAAAAACCCGGTGTCGGGAGAAGAAAGCAATGAATACAGGGAGTATTCCAGTTATTTTCTTTTCAAAGAAGGTGTTATCCTTCCTTTTAATAAAGAGAATATCCTGGCCCTGACCAAAGACCATGAAGAAAAAGTGAATACACGTATCAAGTCCGAAAAGATCAACCTAAAAAAAATAAGCCCGGTAACCGAGCTTATTAACTATTATAATTCGTTGTGATTTTACAGTTTGATTTCTTCTTCATGCGCGTCGAAGAAATGGAATTCGGTCAGGTGGTAGTTTGAATTTTCTTTCAGCTTTACTTTCTGTCCAAACTTGAATCTCCACTTCCACTGCCTGGAGTTAAACCAGCGGCCTTTGGTCAGATAGGCGTAAACGATCGGGTGAACCACCACCGTCAGGTTTTTGTGCTTATGCGTGATGAGGTAACTAAGATTCTTTTCTATTTCATCTTCGAGGATGAGTGTGGAAGAAATTTTTCCGGTACCGTTGCAGCTGGGACAGATCTCCTGTGTATTGATATTCACTTCCGGTTTCATCCGCTGACGCGTGATCTGCATCAGTCCGAATTTTGAAATCGGCAGCACGGCGTGTTTGGCCCGGTCTGGTTTCATGAACTCTTCCATCGATTCCATCAGCTTGCGCTTGTTTTCGGGAAGTTTCATGTCGATGAAATCCACCACGATGATACCACCGAGGTCGCGTAATCGTAACTGCCTGGCTATTTCGGCCGCTGCTTCCATATTTGTTTCCAGCGCATTCAGTTCCTGGTTGTTGCCAACGCTTTTATAGCCGCTGTTTACATCTATTACATGTAGTGCTTCTGTATGTTCAATGATCAGATAGGCGCCACTGGGGAGGTTCACCGTTTTACCGAAGGCCGCTTTCACCTGTTTGGTGATGCCAAACTGATCGAAGATCGGCAGGCCATTGTGGTAGAAGGATACGATATCGCTTTTTTCGGGCGCGATACGTTGAATATAGCTGCGGGTATCGTTGTAGATATTTTTATCATTGACCACGATCTTGTTGAAGCTTTCGTTCAACAGGTCGCGCAACATACTGGTGGTCTTTGTCTGTTCGCTCAGTATTTTGGAGGGAGCCACTGATCCCTTCAGGTTGTGCTGAATCATCTTCCAGGTTTCCACCAACATGGAAAGATCTTCATGGAGCTCTGCCGTATTTTTTCCTTCAGCCGCCGTACGAACGATCACACCGAAATTTTTCGGTTTTATCGCTTCAACTATCTTCTGCAGGCGTTTTCTTTCGTCTGAAGAATGAATTTTCCGCGAAACTGCTACGATATCGTTGAAGGGGGTGATGACAACAAATCGACCGGGCAGGGAGATCTCACAGCTGAGACGGGGGCCTTTGGCTGCGATCGGTTCTTTCAGAATCTGCACCAGTATATTCGGCTTGCCACTTAATACTTCATTGATCTTACCCGTTTTAATGATTTCCGGTTCAACCTGGAAATGGGCAAAATCAAATCCATTCGGACTATTGTCGTTGATAGCTGCCTGGGTGAATTTGAGAAGGGAGCGGGCATAGGGACTGAGATCGGTATAATGCAAAAAGGCATCTTTCTCGAAGCCAACATCTACAAATGCGGCATTCAGTCCCGGTATGAGTTTTTTGACTTTTCCGAGATATAAGTCGCCCACGGCAAAACTGGCATCCGCTTTTTCGTGATGCAGTTCTACCAGCTTCTTATCCTCTAAAAGTGCAATTTCTACACCCTGGGGAGCGGCGTTTATTATTAGTTCCTTATTCAAGCGTATTCTTCTTTTTCCGTCAAACCATCATCACTACAAGGAAAGTTGCTGAAGTGGTATTACTTGCTGATTATAGCTAATAAAGCAATCAGGCGCCATAAAGAGCAAACAATGGGTTCAGCCAAGAAGGAAGGAAACAGCCGGCTGTACAAGGAATAAGCCGGCCGTTTGAAGAATTTTACTTGCTCTTCTTCTTATGGCGGTTCTTTCTCAATCTCTTCTTACGCTTGTGCGTCGCAATCTTATGACGCTTTCTTTTTTTACCACAAGGCATAGTTCACCAAATGATTTAGTTAATTAATATTTTATTTCAACCACAGTGTGGGTAAAATCTATTTTTTCAGTTCCGTGATGCGATCATTGATGTCTTTCAGGATCGACGCATCATCGGTGAAGAAAGCCTTACTGGCCTGATACCATTTTATGGCTTCTTCTTTCTGACCGGTTCTTTCGCAGGCTTCTGCGAGCATCAACACAGCTTCTACATTCCTGGGCTGTTTGGCCACCACTTTTTTCAAACGCTCTGCGGCTTTGTCGAATTGCCCTGATTGCATACCTCCAAGCCCCAGCATGAACTGTGCATACACATTATCCGGGTCTCTTTCCGCCACTTCCCTGATCATTTGCAGCCCCTGCATCGGTGTTTCGCTGATTCCTCCGAAAAGGTAGCAGCTGCCGAGTCCCACTTTTGAAGAATCATTCTTCGGATTGATCTTCAATGCCTGTTCAAATAACTCCTTAGCCTCTGTGGCCATCCACGATTTTAGCGGTGGATCCTGTTGACGGCGAACACCCTCTAAAAAATAGTGGGCAGCAAAGGTGAGGCTTTTTTCAGAATTTTCCAATTTAGAAGCTTCCCCGGTATAATATAAATACGGTAAGAGGGAATGGGCTGTGTCTCGCCAGAACGCAGCCAGTTTCTGATACACTTTAATCTGTTGGTCTTTAACGTCTCCCCTTACAATTCCGGTTTCCAGTTTATTGATATAGGAAAGCTGGGCCTCGGTTAGTTCTTTTTTAGAACTGGCCAGGATGGACTGAAAGTCAACTTTTTCCGATGATTGCCCCTGTGCAGGAGCCTGGGCAGCATTGGAGGCTGTCGGTTTTTTAACCGGGGGAATCGTGTTTCCGAAAAAATAAATAAGGCAGAAGAGTACAACTCCACTGCCAATTAGAATGTATTGCTGTTTTTTCACTGCTCAAATAAATTGAGCTGCGAAATTACATTTCATCTTCGGGGTTTGGCTGATCTTCTTTGACAGATTGTAATTTTTTCACTTCTGCAACAAATTCCTTTGCCGGTTTGAACGCAGGAATGTAATGTTCAGGAATGTGTACGGCAATGTTCTTCTTGATATTCCGGCCAATTTTGGCTGCACGCTTCTTGGTAATGAAACTTCCGAAGCCGCGGATATAAATATTTTCGCCGGCAGATAAAGTATCTTTTACCTCCTTGAACATGGTTTCCAGCGTAACCAGAACATCAACCTTGGGAATACCTGTTTTTTCAGATATTTGGTTAACGAGGTCTGCTTTTCTCATACA
This sequence comes from Chitinophagaceae bacterium, assembly GCA_044226045.1. GTDB lineage: Bacteria > Bacteroidota > Bacteroidia > Chitinophagales > Chitinophagaceae > Endoryza. The sequence goes on along the minus strand of JBGAHR010000046.1, from coordinate 13,154 downwards.
ATTGAATTTTTAAATGGGTTTAAAAAATCGTTTAAAATAATTCATGGCCAACACCCACATTATCAATTCATTATTGAAATTAGAACTTTATTATCAAATAAGCAAGAAAATATAATCAATTGAAAATGACCCTGCAATCCCTGCTTATCGCCCTAATTCCATTTAATTCATTTTCAAAACGTTAAACCCTCCGTATTATTATGAAATCTTCATTTTCCAGCCTTCTTTTAAAGTGGAATCGGGATAAAAATGACCGGAAAATGCCCTGGAAAGGTGAAAAAGACCCGTATAAAATCTGGCTGTCGGAAATTATTCTGCAGCAAACAAGAGTAGAGCAGGGATGGGCCTACTATGAGCGATTTGTAAAAAAATATCCAACGGTAAAAAAACTGGCGAATGCGCCTGAGAAAGAAGTATTCAAGTTGTGGGAAGGGCTTGGATATTATTCGCGTTGTAAAAACCTGCTTGAAACAGCCAGGATCATTGCAAACAAATACAAAGGGAAGTTTCCCGATACTTATGATGAAATCCGTGCGCTGAAGGGAATCGGTCCCTATACAGCAGCCGCCATCGGTTCTTTTGCATTCAATCTGCCCTATGCAGTAGTTGATGGCAATGTGCAGCGGGTAATTGCAAGATATTTTGGCCTTACCACACCGATTGATACCACCGCAGGAAAAAAACTGTTTTCAGAACTGGCAACTGCACTGCTCCCGGTGGATAAAGCGGGGTTGTATAACCAGGCAATCATGGATTTTGGGGCCACCATCTGTAAGCCGCAAAACCCACTCTGTTCGGAATGCATACAGCGTAAAGAGTGCCAGGCCTACCGGCTGGACCAGGTAAAAAATCTTCCGGTAAAAGAAAAATCGATCACTCGCAAGGAAAGATGGCTCTATTATTTTGTGATAGAAGATGCCAACCAGGTACTGATCCGTTTGCGAACTTCAAAAGATATATGGCAAAATTTATATGAATTCGTTCTATATGAATCAACCAGTACCATAGAATCTCCGGAGTCACTTTTAAAGCAATTACTGCCAGGCATAGGGTATACGGTTCAAAGTATTAGCCGGCTATACCGCCAGCAACTCACCCATCAGCAGGTGAACGGCTGTTTCATTCGGGTGTCTGTCCGGCAAGTCCCGGATGTACCAGGGGGTTATGAGAAAATTAAGCGGGGACAACTGCATGAGTATGCGTTTCCAAGGCTCATTAACCAGTTTTTACAGGAATCAGATGATAGAAGTTTCCCTCGTTCTAAATAAAAACCCTCATTTTTTCGTCTGAAAAAGGTTTAACTTTAGATAGACTTGATTCGATAGGCGATTACAAATCATCAAACTTCAATAGTATGAGAGGCGTAAACAGGGTAATGCTCATTGGTAATTTGGGAAGAGATCCGGATGTTCAGTTTCTTGAAGGAAATATTGGTGTTGCCAAATTTCCCCTGGCAACCACTGAAACTTTTAAAGACCGGGGAGGTAAGCTGATATCACAAACCGAATGGCATACGGTCGTTCTCTGGAGAGGTCTGGCCGAACTGGCACAGAAATACCTGCACAAAGGCAGTCTTGTCTACATCGAGGGACGTTTGAGAACCCGAAGCTGGGAAGACAAAGAAGGCAATAAGAAATTTGCCACTGAAGTGGTAGGCGACAACCTGATCATGCTCGATAAAAGAACCGATGGCGGGGGCCATTCACACCAGGCCGGAGGTCAATCCGACAATATTGAAGGCTTTCACCAGGACATACCCCCGATGGGCGAGTCTTCCGAAGACCTGCCGTTTTAACCAATCTTGTATTATTTTTGCAGCCATAACTATCAGAGGGCAGGCCTTTATGACCTGCCTTCGTGATTAAAAGGGGTGCTGGCACGGTTGATCGTAAATGAACCTAAATTGTTTATGTTGGATAATTATCCCGGTTTGTGCTTTCTGAACGAGGTTAGTCCTATTCTGCTGGCGGCAGGTATGCAGGCAACTACTACTATCCTGGCGTTGCTGGTACTGGTATTGCTGATCCTGTCTTTTTTTATCTCCGGCGCGGAGATCGCTTTTTTCTCACTGAATTATCGCGACATCAATACATTAAAGACCAAGCAGGATGCAGGCTGGAAACGGATTGCCTCACTGCTGGAGCAACCCAAGACCCTGCTGGCATCGCTCATGCTGGCCAATATATTTGTCAATATTGCCATCATCATCCTTTCCAACCTGTTGATCGATCAGCTGCTTCCCATGGCAGGGAAGGATAATATGCAGATGCTGAAACTTCTTATCAAGATCGTTGTCATCACCATTGTGCTGTTGTTATTCGGTGAAGTGTTGCCAAAGATCCGTGCGGCCAACAACAACCTGCGCACGGCCTATGAGTCGTCTTACCTGGTGGAAGTTATCTACTATCTTTTCAAGCGAATGGCCCATTCGATCATCGGGTTCACCGATCGAATCGAAAAATTCTTCGGCGGAGGAACTTCACGCGCGCTGACACAACAGCAAATGGAAGAGACCATCCGCTCCACGGTGCAGGAAGAAGAAGAGCAGCGCATACTGACAGGCATTTATAAATTCGGCAATATCACTGTTAAGCAGGTCATGAGAACAAGGCTTGACGTGAGCGGCATCGAATACAACAGTCATTTCGGTCAGGTGAAAAACCGGATACAGGAATTACACTATTCCAGGTTGCCGGTTTACAAAGCGAGTCTCGATGACATCAACGGTATGTTACATACGAAAGATGTTCTCCCTTTTATTAATGAAGGCGATGATTTCAACTGGCATAACCTGATGCGTCAGCCCTATTTTGTACACGAGCAGAAATACATTGAAGACCTGCTGAAAGAATTCCAGAACCGTCATATTCATTTTGCGGTGGTGGTAGATGAGTTCGGGGGTACATCGGGCATTGTTACCATGGAAGATATCCTGGAAGAGATCATTGGTGATATCAAAGATGAATTCGATGAAGACGAAAGTGGCAATCATAAGCTGGATGACGGCAGTTATGTGTTTGAAGGCCGGCTGATGATACACGATGCCTGCACACTGATGGGATTGCCCGTGAACACCTTCGATGAAGTACGGGGCGACAGCGACTCCATTGCCGGATTGATGCTCGAATTGGCCGGTGAAATCCCGAAGGTGAATGATATATTGACTGTCGGTGATTTTGTTTTCACGATCCTCGAAGTAGACAGAAACCGTATCCGAAAAGTAAAAGTGGCCGTTCAGCCACATCAATCCTGATCATGAAAAAAACTTTTCTTCTCGTCACGATGTTTCTCCTGGTGCTGGTTGCCTGCAACAGTGACTACACCATCAAGCCAAAAGGTTATTTCAAGATTGATTTCCCCCGGCACGAGTACACCCGTTTTGAAAGACCCGGGTTCCCATATACGTTTGAATATCCTGTATACGCGCAAGTGATGCAGGACAGCTCAGTATTCAAAGACAATGACACTCCTTACTGGATCAATATCGATTTTCCCGGCTTCAATGGGAAAATACATGTCAGTTACAAACATGTAGACAAGGACAATTTCACCCGGCTGGTAGACCAGGCCTTTAAAATGACCTATGAGCACACAGCAAAGGCAACCGAGATCGATGATTCCCTGTTTCGTACCCGGCAGGGTTTAAGCGGCGTGTGGTTTAATGTTGGCGGTAATGCGGCAACGGCTCACCAGTTTTTTATTACCGATAGTGTCAGGCATTTTGTCCGGGGCGCGCTTTATTTCGACACTACGCCAAATGAGGATTCGCTGGGCATCGTGAACAGCTTTCTCCAGGAAGATATGAAGCACCTGATCAATACATTCCGCTGGCAATAATTTCAATCGAACGCTATTGCCTGCCGATTTGTAATTTTACTCAAATAAATCTTTTCAAGTGATAATAATAGACAACGTGCTGGTAAGCGATGATGTGGTCAGGAAACAGTTTGTCTGCGATCTTTCCAAATGTAAAGGCGGTTGTTGTGAAGAAGGAGATGCCGGCGCACCCCTGGAAGACGAAGAACTGGATTTGATGGTGGACCTGTACGAGAAGATCAAACCTTACCTGACAGAAGCTTCCATCCGCGAAATAGAAAAGAAAGGGAAGTATGTTTATCATAAGGAATTCGGCTGGGTTACTCCCACGTTGGGTTCCGACCATGAAATATGTGTGTACGGCACGCGCGACGAGAAAGGAATTATCAAATGTGCCTTCGAACAGGCTTTTTATGATGGAAAGATTGAATGGAAAAAGCCGATCAGCTGCCACCTTTTTCCCATCATTCATGAGAAGGGTAAGAATGGCAATTACGACCGGCTGAATTACGAGCCTCGTGAAAAGCTTTGCCGCCCCGCCTGTGTGCTGGGAGAGAAACTTAAAGTGCCTACCTACCAGTTTCTGAAAGAACCTCTGACCAGGCTTTATGGGGAAGAGTTTTACCAGGCATTGGATAAGGTTGCACAATTGCAGTCTGCAAAGACGGAATAGATGATTCGAGGTTGTTTTCACTTTAATTGGTTGCTACATGAGCGAGATGTCTTCTTCCTTTATTGCTAAAAGCACGATCAAGTCGGCAGATCTGGAACACCGCCGGACTGTCAATTTCAATATTGGAAAATACAATGCGGCTGTGCCCACTGGAAAACAGCAATTCCAGGATGTGCACCTGGCTCGTGAAAAGGCCAAGAACCTGAAATGGCGGGCTATTGAAAATCTTGATAAGAACCTGGAAGATTTCGAAACCAACTTTACCAAGAGAGGGGGGAAGGTAATATGGGCAGAAAACGCCAAACAAGCTCTCGACGAAATATTGCGTATCTGCCAGGAAAAGCAATGCAAGACGATCGTCAAAAGTAAAAGTATGGTGACCGAGGAAATTCATCTCAATGATTTCCTCGAGAAAAACCAGATTGAAAGTGTGGAAACCGACCTGGGAGAGTATATTCAGCAACTGGATGGCGAACCTCCTTATCACATCGTTACACCGGCCATGCATAAGAGCAAGGAAGATGTGGCCAAGCTGTTTTACGAAAAATTACATACTGCACCCAACCTTACTCCCGAACAGCTGACACTGGTTGCCCGCGAGAAACTGCGTGAGAAATACGTGCAGGCTGAGATCGGAATTACGGGCGCCAATTTTTTGATCGCGGATACCGGAAGTATTGCGGTTACGGAGAACGAAGGGAATGCGAGGCTGAGTTGTTCTTTTCCCAAAACACATATTGTAATTGTGGGGCTGGAAAAAATCATTCCTTCACTGACAGACCTCGCTTTATTCTGGCCATTGCTGGCCACCTATGGCACCGGGCAAAGAGTGACTGTTTACAATACCATTGTCAGCGGTCCCCGTCAACCCGGTGAATCGGACGGGCCGGAAGACATGTATGTGATTTTGCTCGACAATGGCCGGACGCATATTCTGGCCAATGAGAAAGCAAGAGAAAGCCTGTATTGTATCCGATGCGGCGCCTGTTTGAATGCCTGCCCGGTTTATAAGAATATCGGAGGCCATGCTTATGAATCTACTTATAGCGGGCCGATTGGCGCTGTGATCACTCCTCACCTCAAGGAAATGGGTGAGTGGAAACACCTCAGTTATGCTTCTTCACTTTGTGGCAACTGTACCGAAGTGTGTGCCGTCAAGATCAATCTTCACGAGCTGCTGTTGGAAAACAGGAAAGAATCCGTAGAAGAAGGAGATGCCACATTCAGTGAAAGAATGGCCTGGAAAGCCTGGAAGCAGGCCAGCCTTCGCCGCGGCTGGATGAACATGGGAAATGCCAGCCTGAAGAATAAAGTGGTCAACCGGTTATTCAAATCATGGACCCGTTTTCACCAGGAGCTTGATTTTGCGCCCAAGACCTTTAATCAGCTTTGGCGTGAACAAAATAAAAAGAGCTAAGTATTTTCTTTCCGGCCAACTTTTATATTTTGTGGCTACATGCTGTTGTATTCGCATACCGAAAGCCCCCGACTACAATATATCGTTGATTTCTTCAGCGAGCAGCTTTTTGATGAACCTATACAGGTTACAACCGATATGGAGTTCTTCAAAAAAGCAGAAGGTCCCAAGATCAATTATTCCGGAAAAGAATTTAGCGAGAAGGAATTTTTTATTCAATGTCATGATCTGTTGTTTCAACAGGATATACGCGAGCAATGGCTGGAATTTTTTGAATTGAATTTTCACAAGGCGTTCTTCGCCACCAAAGGCGATCATCCTTTTGATCTTTTTGCAGCCAGCTTTTTTCTGATTAGCCGGTATGAAGAATATCTTCCCCATCAGAAAGACGAATACGGACGATTCGACCATCGTCAATCTGTTGCCTTCAAAAACGGGTTCCTGCATCAGCCATTGGTAAATATCTGGCTCGAAGACTTTAAAAAATCACTCAAGCGAAAATTTCCAGAACTCGCCTTTAAAGGCAGCAGTTTTAAATGCCTGTTGACATACGATGTGGATATTGCCTATTCTTACCGCCACAAGGGCTGGATAAGAAATGCAGGAGGCTTTACCCGTGAGTTGCTGAGAGGCAACCTGGCAGCTTTCAAAGAAAGATACCGGGTGGTAACCGGTCAGCAAAAAGATCCCTTTGATTGTTTCGAATGGCTCGATGCACTGCACCTGTATTGCCGCATCAAACCATATTATTTTTTCCTGGTGGCAAAAAAGACCGGTGAGTTTGACAAAAATATTTCGACGGGCGTAAAAGAATTCAGGGAGTTGATTGAGTATTACGCCGATCAGTATAAAGTGGGTATTCATCCTTCCTGGCAGAGCGGGGATCAGCCCCAGCTTTTCAAGGAAGAGCTGGAGTGGTTGGAAGTGGTGATTGATAAACCGGTTCGGTACAGTCGTCAGCATTATATCCGGATGGAACTGCCCGGCACCTATCGCAAACTGGTGGAAGCTGGAATACAAAAGGACTTTTCCATGGGATATGGAAGCATCAACGGCTTCCGGGCGTCTGTGTGTTCCTCTTTCAAATGGTTCGACCTGGAAAAAAATCTCCCCACGCCGTTATTGATTTATCCATTCTGTTTCATGGATGCCAATGCGTTCTTCGAAGAAAAGCTTTCTCCCGCCGCTGCCTACCAGGAACTGATGGAATACTACAACCTGGTAAAAAAATACAATGGGCTTTTTATTTCCATCTGGCACAATCATATGTTAGGCGAATCCGGTCAGTTTAAAGGCTGGCGTGAATTGTTTGAATTGTTTATGAGAGAAACTGTTTATTGGGATGCGTATAGGGATGGGGAGTAGGGTTTTTTCGTTTATCGTTTCAGGTTTATCGTTTCACGTTGGTTGAGGCGTTTATCGTTTCAGGTTTATCGTTTTACGTTGGTTGAGGCGTTTATCGTTTCAGGTTTATCGTTTCACGTCAGTTTGCAGTTGATGTTTTGTCTCTTTCCCTTTCCGTTTCTGTTTCCGTTTCTCTTTCCGCTCCCGCTCTCACTCCCGCTCCCACTCCCGCTCCCGCTCTCACTCCCGCTCCTGAATTTCCTCCGCTCCCGCTCTCACTTCCTGTATCCTCTGTTCACCATATATACGCCGGCCAGTGTGATGATGCCGCCGGCCACTATATAGCCGGTCAGTTTTTCATCAAAGAGGATTGTTCCAAGCGCTACGGCAACGATGGGGTTGATGTATGCATAAATTGAAACCTGTTCGGTAGGAAGATTTTGCAGGGCGTATAAGTAGGCAATAAAAGAAATGACCGAACCAAAAGTAAACAGGTACCCGATTGCTGCCCAGCTTTGCCAGGGTATTTCCCGGAATGGAATAGACAGTCCGGTGGATTCAGCAATGATCAGCGAAGCCGATCCCGATATCATCATTTGTAAACCCAGGCTGAAGTAGGGATTAAAGGAAATCGCCTGTTTCTTGGTGTAGAGAGTACCGAATGCCCATGACCAGGTGGCTGCCACGGAAATTAATATTCCGATTATGAAAGAAGGGTTGAGAAAATCCAGCAGGTGTTCGTAGAAAATGACACAGATACCCGAAAATCCCAGGATAATTCCAACTATCGCCTGCGCCGGCATTTTCTGTTTGGAGAACAAGCCGATTACCACCAGCCACAAGGGAAATATCGCTCCAATAATTGAACCCAGTCCGGCAGGGATATACTTTAACCCCCAGGTGGAAAGTCCATTGCTCAGTAGAAAATTAAGCACGCTGAGGACTAATACCGGAATCCATTCTTTTCCGCGTGGCAGTGCTCTTCCTTTGCTGAGAAAATAAATTACATAGGCTGCCCCACCGAGTGACTGGCGAATACCAGCCAATTGAAGTGCAGGCATATATTTCACACCCTGTTTGGAAGCCAGCCAGGTAGTACCCCAGAAAAAGCAAACCATTGCCAGCGCGAAAAGGGCTTTTACCCTTGTGCCTTTTTTGCGGATGGTTGCCGGGTTGAAGACCGATAACTTTTTTAGTGTGTCGGTAGTCTGGATGATCGGTTTGCGTAGATCGAATCTGCTCAAAGCTCGTGATAGGTTTCGGCAACGAAGGTAACCACCTTATTCCACTTCAACGGAGCTTTCCGGCAGATGCTCATATTCGCCTTTCCATGCGTAAGAGCCAAATATCACCAGTCCGATTGCGATCGGAGTAAAAATAGTAATGATGATGATCCAGATCACCGGGTTGTGGATCTCTTTGCCCCCCGGCTGAACATAGGAGATAGCCCCCCACACCTGGAAGAAAATGATCGCGGGTCCCAGCAGGATCCATACCAGTCCCAAATATTTTTTCAGCAGATTAATCGTTGACATCCTGATCAATTTTATTGGTGAGATAAATGGAACCGATTACCAGGCAAAGTGCGGCGACTGCAATTGGATACCAAAGGCCGGATAACGGATATTTGGGAAAGGTTGTAGTGATGAGCACCCCGAAGAAGGGTACCAATCCTCCGAAAACACCATTTCCGATATGATAGGGAAGGCTCATAGAGGTATACCTGATCTTCGTTGGGAACATTTCTACCAGGAAGGCTGCAATGGGTCCATATACCATCGTTACGAGAATGATCATCACCCACACATAAAAAACAAACAGCCAGAAGGTGGAAGAATTGAGTTTGCGGTCGATAATGGTACTCTTTTTTGCTGATGCGGGATTGTCGATGGACTGGCTGGATTGACGCGTAATCGTATCCATACGCAGTTTGGTATAGCCAAATTCGTCATCAGTGGTTATGTGTTGCCGTATCACCAGAATGGAATCTCCTTTTACCACTTTCATGGAAACTTCATCCTGTACTGAAGTCACGGTTTTCGACAGGAGCAATTGCTGATCGGTATTTTGAAGGAACTGATTGAACAGCGGTATATACAATAAAATTCCTCCCAGCATCCCAATCATCATGATCCATTTTCTTCCGACCCGATCGCTCAGCCAGCCGAAGAATAAAAAGAATGGAGTAGCCAGGGCGATAGCCCAAAGGATGATAAACCGGCTTTGTTCAAATTCAAGTTTGCATTGATTTTCGAGAAAACTCTGTGCATAAAACTGACCGGTGTACCAGATGACACCTTGTCCCATCACCGCGCCAAATAAGGCCAGCAACACCATTTTGAAGTTTCCTTTGTGTACAAAACTTTCCTTGAGCGGATTCTTCGACGTTTTTCCTTCGGTTTTCAATTTCGCAAAAAGAGGAGATTCGTTCATCCGCACGCGGATGTAGATGGAGACGATGACCAGCAGAATGGATATCCAGAAAGGATAGCGCCATCCTCCCCATTCCCGGTTGAACTGTTCTTCACTCATGTTGTGTTTAACCAGTAGTATCACCCCCAATGACACAAAGAGACCGAGCGTGGCTGTTGTTTGAATCCAGCTTGTGTAATAGCCTCTTTTACCTGCGGGGGCATGTTCGGCCACATAAGTGGCGGCTCCCCCATACTCTCCACCCAATGCCAGTCCCTGCAGCAATCGCAATAATAAAACCAGCAATGGCGCCGCGATGCCGATACTTGCATATCCCGGCACACAACCAATCAGAAAAGTGGAACCACCCATGATAATGAGGGTAAGCAGAAAAGTGTATTTACGACCGATCAGGTCTCCCAGTCTGCCAAATACCAATGCGCCAAAGGGGCGTACAATAAATCCGGCCGCGAAAATGGCCAGTGTGCTAAGCAGCGCCGCTGTACTGTTTCCTTCGGGAAAGAACTGTGTGGCAATGGTTTTTGCCAGCATTCCGAATATATAGAAATCGTACCATTCAATGAGGGTGCCCACGGAAGAAGCAGCAATAACTTTTCCAATGGGATTGTTGGTGATGGGTTGGCTCATAAACAGGTTGGTGAGTAATCAATGACAACGTAATTTACTAAAAGCCACAAGCACAAATCAATAGTTATCTGTATTTTTATTGCCCGCATCAAACACTAACAATTGTTATGTCTTATTCATTCCAGGTTAAGTCATTTGACGAATACAAAGCAGCTTATAAAAAGAGTATTGAAGATCCCGAATCATTCTGGGGCGAAGTAGCTTCTGCTTTTTATTGGAAGAAACCCTGGGAACAGGTTCTCGATTGGAATTTCAGTGAACCAAGAGTGAAATGGTTTTCGGGCGGCAAATTAAATATCACGGAAAATTGTCTTGATCGTCACCTCGCAAAATCCGGTGATCAGCCTGCCATTATCTGGGAGCCTAATAATCCGGATGAAAAGAGTCGCGTGTTGACCTATGCCGAATTGCATCGTAAGGTGATGCAATTTTCGCATGTGTTGAAGAATAATGGTGTTCGAAAGGGAGATCGGGTGTGTATTTATATGGGCATGGTACCGGAACTCGCCATTGCCGTGCTTGCCTGTGCAAGGGTAGGAGCGATTCACTCGGTGGTGTTTGGCGGTTTCAGCGCACAAAGTATTGCCGATCGTTTGCAGGATGCGCAGGCGGAATTCGTAGTGACCTGCGATGGCGCCTACAGGGGTAATAAAGAAATTCCGCTGAAAAGTGTGATCGATGATGCCCTGGTGCAATGCCCGTTTGTGAAGAAAGTAATTGTATTGACCCGTACCAATACACCCGTATCGATGCTGAAAGGAAGAGATTGCTGGTGGGAAGATGAAATGGCGGCGGTTGAAGAATCGGGGAATATTGATTTCCCTGCCGAAGAAATGGATGCAGAAGACATGTTGTTCATCCTGTATACTTCCGGTTCAACGGGCAAGCCCAAAGGAGTGGTGCATAGTTGCGCAGGGTATATGATCTGGACTACCTACACTTTTGTAAATGTATTTCAATACCAGCCGGGAGATATTCATTTCTGCACCGCAGATATCGGATGGATTACCGGTCATAGTTATATTGTTTATGGGCCATTGAGTGCCGGTGCCACTTCACTGATGTTTGAAGGTATTCCCACCTGGCCTGATGCCGGTCGTTTCTGGGAGATAGTTGATAAGTACAGGGTGAATATCCTGTATACTGCTCCTACAGCCATTCGCAGCCTGATGGGCTTTGGACTGGATCCTGTCAAAGGGAAAAAACTGGATTCGCTCAAAGTGCTGGGAACGGTTGGAGAGCCTATCAATGAAGAGGCCTGGCATTGGTATGATGAAAATATTGGAAAGAAAAAATGCCCGATCGTAGACACCTGGTGGCAAACAGAAACAGGCGGCTGCCTGATTTCCAACCTGGCCGGGATTACTCCTGCCAAACCGGGATGGGCCACCCTGCCGATGCCCGGTGTGGTTCCCAGAATTGTGGATGATAAAGGTCAGGATGTAACGGAAGCAGAAGATGGACTGATAAAAGGGAATCTTTGCCTGGCTGCACCCTGGCCGTCCATTCTTCGTACGACATATGGTGATCATGAACGCTGTCGTACAAACTACTTCGCCACCTATCCCGATTTATATTTTACCGGTGATGGCTGTCTGAAAGACGAGAACGGGTTCTATCGTATAACCGGTCGCGTGGATGATGTATTAAACGTAAGCGGGCATCGTATCGGAACGGCAGAAGTGGAAAACGCGATCAATATGCATGCCGGAGTAGTGGAAAGCGCTGTGGTGGGATATCCGCATGATATCAAAGGTCAGGGCATTTATGCTTATGTTATTTTCCAGGGGCATGGTCATGATGAAAAACTCATGAAGCAGGATATTATTTCGACGGTATCAAGAATCATCGGTCCGATTGCGAAACCAGACAAGATTCAATTTGTATCGGGATTGCCAAAAACAAGAAGCGGAAAGATTATGAGAAGAATATTGAGAAAGATAGCAGAAGGGGAGACTTCCAACCTCGGAGATACAACTACCTTACTCGACCCGGGAGTGGTGCAGGAGATTGCGAAAGGGAGAGTGTGATGGTTTATCGTTTGATGTTTCAGGTTTAACGATTGCAGTTGTTATTTTTCGGTTAACTGGCAAATGAAAAGGAATTTAACCAAAAACAATTAGGATTTTTATTTAACGTCAAGACAACTATTCTTCTTGAAACAAAGTATTATCCGAGGTAATCAGCAAATTCGGGGCATATGAAACGACAAGAATTTTTGAAAATGGGACTTCTAACCGGCGCAGCTGGTATTGCGGGTTCCAGTCAGGCATTCTCTCAGCACTTAACCAGCAATAATATTGACAAGCTGGTGGATGATAACGGTCATTTTATTCAGCAACCCCTTCCTTATAACGAGAGCTTTTTAGAGCCCTATATGGATAGTGAAACGCTTCATCTACATTACACTTTTCATCATGGGGGCGCAACCAAGGCTGCCAATACCGACCTCGAAAAGATTAGAGAGGCCATGGATTCAAACAAGATGGAGACAGTAGATTATTGGACAAAGAAACTTTCCTATCATCTTTCTTCCCATATTCTTCATTCCATATTCTGGACCAATCTTACTAATAAATCAACCAGTCCCAGGGGCGATTTGCTCAGGAGAATAGAAAAGGATTTTGGCAGCTATGATAAATTGAAAACCTATCTGGCCTTTACATCCAAAAATGTAGACGGCAATGGATGGGGTATCCTGGGTTACCAGCCTTATACAGATAAACTAACGATCCTTCAATGCGAGAATCATGAGAAGCTTACTCAGTGGGGAGTGATTCCTCTTCTGGTAATTGATGTATGGGAACATTCATATTATCTGAAGTACAAAAACAAACGAGCTGA
>JBGAHR010000045.1:0-34095 GCA_044226045.1 Chitinophagaceae bacterium | reverse complement strand
TTTTGGAACGCAAAGATCACGAAGTACCGCCAAGGACGCAAAGTGTAGACGCTGAAAACGCTGAAGACCGCTGAAGACGCGGAGGGCACAGAGGTTGTTTCCCGTTTCAGTTTCTCTTTCCCTTTCCGTTTCTCTTTCCCTGTCTGTTTCCGTTTCTGTTTCCCTTTCTGTTTCTGTTTCTCTTTCCGCTCTCGCTCCCGCTCTCCCTCCCGCTCTCGCTCCCGCTCCCGCTCCCGCACTCCGTCGTGGCATTTAAATTTTAATTTTTGGCTTTTGAATTTTAACTTTTGAATTCTTAATTCTCCTATCAATGGCTCCACTCACCAAATCGATCGTCAGTCTGCTGTTTCTTTTTTTAATTTATCCGGCTATAGCCCAGCCGGATCGATCTTATCATTTGCATTTTGATACGCTTGCCAGGCGATGGGATGAAGGAATTCCTCTTGGGAATGGCTGGCTGGGTGTATTGATCTGGGAGAAGAATAAGAAGCTAAGATTGTCATTGGACAGGGTGGATCTATGGGACGATCGGCCCATGCCTGAAATTGACCGGCTGTCTTTTCAGTGGGTGAGGCAAAAAGTGATGGCAAAGCAATATGATAGTGTTCAGAAACTGGGGGATGAACCTTATGAAAAATATCCTGCTCCCACAAAAATCCCCGGTGCTGCCATTGAGTTTGATATGGAAAAGATTGGTAAGGTGGTATCCAACGATCTTGATATTTCCAACGGACTTTCGGTAATCCAATTCGACAATGGAGTCGTGTTTAATAATTATGTACATGCGACAGAGCAGGTTGGATTTTTTGGGTTTGAGAATCTTTCTGCCGAAGCACCGTTACCGGAGTTGATCATTCCTGCTTATGCCCCCGATAATAATGCGTTTGCCGGAAACAGCGTTGAAGGGCAAAGTTTGTCGCGACTGGGTTATCCAAAGGGTACCATCCGGCGAACGGCAACCTCCATCCTTTATCATCAGCCAACCTGGAATAATCATTTTTATGAAGTGTTGGTGAAGTGGCAGAAAAAGGGATCGAATCATATTATCGGTCAGTGGACCATCGCAGTGGATAAGCCCGCACAGTTACCGGACCTGGTGATGAGCGCAAAGGAACCAACCCGTTGGCCGACACATATCGCCTGGTGGAAGGATTTTTGGAAACGATCTGCTGTTTCGCTGCCCGATAAACTGATCGAACGACAATATTATCTTGATATGTACAAGTTCGGATCGGTAGCAAGAAGCCAGACACCACCCATTTCACTCCAGGCAATCTGGACAGCTGATGACGGAAAACTGCCGCCCTGGAAAGGAGATTTCCATCACGATCTCAATACACAACTGAGTTACTGGCCCGGCTATACGTCCAACCATCTTGATCTCACTGCCGGTTATACGAACTGGTTACTCAAGGTGAAAAAGGAAAATTTACGCTGGACAAAAAACTATTTCCGGATGGACGGATTGAATGTGCCCGGTGTAACCACCATTACCGGTCGGGAAATGGGCGGATGGGTGCAATATTCCATGAGTCCCTCAACCGCCGCCTGGGTAGCGCAACATTTCTACTGGCAGGCAATGTATTCGATGGATCGTACATGGGCGGCAAAAGCGGCTGAATATTGCAGGGAGGTCTATCGCTTCGCCGATCAATATGTGGGAGCATCTTATCAGGATCATTCGATCATCATGAGCTCCAGCCCGGAATATCATGATAATTCCATTCGCGCCTGGTTCCGGGAATGGACCAACTATGACAGAGCGCTTTTTAAATCTCTCCGGGATCAATATCGAAAGGAAAGTGCCTTATCCGGAAATAAATCGACGGATCTATTGGATAAGCCGGACAACATCGATCGTTTGAAAGACTTCGATCAGAACGAAACCGGGCTAACGATTGCCAAAGGGCAAAACCTGGATGAATCACACCGGCATCATGCGCATCTCATGGCCATTCATCCGTTAGGGATGTTGAATACAGATGACAGCCTGGAGAATGACCTGATCAAAAAATCCTTAAGACATCTTGAAAAAACCGGGACCCGTTTATGGTGCGGCTATTCATTTTCATGGGCTGCCTGTATTTATGCAAGGGCAAAAGAGCCCGAACTGGCTGTCAGAAATCTCCGGATTTTCGCCTCCAATTTTGTTTCCGCCAATAGTTTTCATCTTAATGGCGACCAGAAAGGTGGACAATATTCCAATTTTACCTACCGGCCCTTCACCCTCGAAGGTAATTTCGCTTTCGCGCAGGGCGTTCATGAATTGCTGTTACAAAGCCATCAGGGGTTTATCGAAGTATTTCCCGCCGTTCCCGATGAATGGAAAGATGTTTCTTTCAACACCCTTCGTACGGAAGGGGCCTTCCTGGTTAGCAGTGCCCGGGTAGGCGGTGTAGTGGACTATATCAGTATTGAGGCGACTGTCGACAACGAATTAATCCTGAAACTGCCCATGAAAACCTGGTATTGCCGGGAACTACCCCGCCAGCAATTCACCTCGGGCAAAAACGGCCTGATCTCCCTTAAAATGAAAAAAGGACAGAAGGTAGTGATCAGGAACGGGTATGAGTGAGTTTAACGTTTCAGGTTTATCGTTTCACGTTCTTTAAGGACAAATCGCAAACTGTCAACCGTTCACTGGCCATTCAACGATAAACGATAAACGTTAAACCATAAACGGTGAATCTTTCTTACCATAGATCAATCCGGCAATTTCGCAATCCACGGAATTTTGTTGTTCAACAACACAAATACTGGATTTATGAAAAAGACCCTTATCGCTCTTGCCTCGCTGTTGGTTACAGCGTCTGCAATGTCGCAAACCACCACCTGGAAAACCGATAATTCCCATTCTGCTGTCAAGTTTTCCGTTTCTCACCTGGTAGTGACCGATGTGGAAGGTACCTTCAAGGTATTTAACGGTACAGTGGTATCTGCCAAACCCGATTTTACCGATGCAAAAATTGATTTTACCGTTGATGTAAACTCCATCAATACAGATAATGGTGATCGCGACAAACACCTGAAAAGTGATGACTTCTTCAATGCCGAAAAATTTCCGTTGATGTCTTTCAAAAGCGTATCATTCAAAAAGGTAAGCGGAAACAAATATGTGCTCGAAGGAGACCTGACCATCCGCGACGTGACCAAGCGGGTGAAATTCGACGTTACTTACGGTGGATCTGTAAAAGACCCCTGGGGAAATACCAAAGCAGGTTTTAAGGCAACCGGTAAAGTAAACAGGTTTGATTATAACCTGAAATGGAACACGCTTACGGAAGCCGGCGGCGCAGTAGTTGGAAAAGAAGTAAGCATTACCGTTAACCTGGAGCTCACACAACAGAAAGCATAATATTGTTGGAACAGGAATAGAAAAGGGTCATCAGGCGATGACCCTTTTTTTGTAACTCTTTTATCGGAGACCTTTTTATTTTCCGGTGAAATGGGCCTTTCTTTTTTCCAGGAACGCTTTGGTTCCTTCTTTCATGTCTTCCGTAACAAAGCATTCTCCAAACAACCTGATCTCTGTTACAAACCCGTCTTTTCGATCATCAAAGGCCGTGTTCGCTGCCGTTATGCAGTTTGCCACCGCCAGGGGTGCTTTTGAGTTGATCGTTTCCAGTAAAGTTCTGGTTTTGGGTAACAGTTCTTCAGGAGATACTACCGCGTTTACCAGGCCGTACTGCAAGGCCGTATTGGCATCAATCATATTGGCGCTGATCAGTAACTCAATGGCTCTTCCCTTGCCGATCAGTTGTGTTAATCTTTGTGTGCCACCATAACCCGGTATCAATCCCAGGTTTACTTCCGGTTGACCAAATCTGGCATTTGAAGAGGCGATCCGAAAATGACAGGCCATTGCCAGTTCACAGCCTCCGCCCAATGCAAATCCATTGACGGCTGCTACTATCGGTTTGGGAGCATTCTCAATTTTGAAAAATACATCCTGCCCGCGTTTGGCCAGGTTCATGGCCTGCTCTTTATTGAGCCCGTCGAATTCGGTGATGTCCGCACCGGCTACAAAGGCTTTCGCGCCGGATCCGGTGATGATGACAGAACGAATGGCCGGGTTTTGGTAAATGTCATCCAGGATACTGTCCAGTTCGTCAAACACCGTTTTGTTCAGAGCATTCAGTTTATCCGGACGATTGATGGTAATGGTAAGAATATTATTCTCCAGGGAGGTAGCAAGAACCGTGTACATGTATTTTTCTTTCAAAAATAAACAATCCCCGACATACCGGACCCTGTGTTTGTTCAGGGAAGGTCAATCATCCGAATGGTCACTTTGTTGATGATCTTGCCCGAGCCATATTTATCCCAGAAGATCACCTTTACCTGGTATTTCTCTTCCCATTTCATGGGTGCTCCGGTATTGATGGTACATTTCAGATAAGACAGTTCCTTTTTATCGAACAGATCACGACCCTTGAAAAGATCTGCGGCTTCCAGTAGTTTCTTGCCCGTTTTATCGGTTATCAGCAGGGAACAGCCAACAGATACCTTTCCGTTTTTTTCTACGAATCCTTTGGTGTTCTTGTTGACCAATATAAAACTTTCTCCAATGGGAATATCTGTATGATTGAGCACTTCATTGTTCATTACCAGTAAAACCTTTTCCGGTACAATAGTTTGATAGGTGGCTGTCAGCCCTGTTCCGGGATCTTTCTTCACCCCTTTAACCGATTGAGCAAAACTGTTCAGCCCGATCATTAACAGCAGCAGCAACACGAAGGACGCCAGGACAGGCTTTTTAAACGGAAATCTCAGGGTGATCAACTGTTGATGAATCTTCTCCGCACAATAGATCAGGATCAATGAAACCGAAACAACCGAACCAATAAGCAGGGCAACCAGACCGGTCCAGGCGAGATTCATGATTTCTTCCCAAACCGGATTGACAATTTCATAAAACAACAGGCGGATACATAAATAAACCACTATAGCCGCCAGGAAACTGGCTCCATAGGAAAAGGAAAAAATGGATTGGAGTGTACGAGCGGGAATACCCGTGAAAGTCGAGAGGCGATGCATGTGATAAGGTTTAAGGTTTAGCGATTGCGGTGCAAAGTTGAGTGTTTCCGTGTGCGCACCATATTTTAACTAAGCTAACCGTCGAATTTGTTATGCGAATAGTATAAAAGATTCCATGAAGTGAATATTGCCCTGCACACTACCGGAAAGTGGTATCATAAAAAACCCGGAGAACCATGATTCCTCCGGGCGAGATAAGCACGAGTATAGCAGGTAGGTTGTTCTTGCTTGTTATAAACTGTTAGTTCTGAAATACCAGGTACCCCGAGAAATTGGTGCTGGAAGTGCTCGTGTTCAATTGCGCGTTGGCATTGTTTTTATTGGTGTGCAGGATTTCAACAAATACTGCATCATTGGCCAGCAGCGGAACATCCACCGATATTTTTAAAGATTGGAAATCTATTCGATTTTCATCCTGGAAAGGCGAATAATTAAAGGCGCCAAGAATAATATCGGAACCATTTCTACGCGCTACGATTCGGATAAACATTCCTGTATAGTAGTTGGAATTGTTCGTGGTGCCGTCAAAATCATCAAACTGAACATTGGCATTCAAATGATAGAAGCCATTGACAGGAATGATATAAGAGCTGGAAGGGGTACCATTTATATTTTGGTAGTTACTGCCATAATCGGCGCTGACAGAAGCGAAATGTACTTTGTTGTAGATATTAGGTGCGAGTACATCAGCGCCATTGGACACAACACCCCGCACGGAGAATCCGATTTTTTGCTGTCCCTGCTGCCAACTGGCATTGCCATTAGCATCGCTGGTGAGTACTTTGCCACTGCCGGGGTTTCCTCCCGAATACCGCAATGTGCCTCCAATAGACAGGTTGCTGGCAAGGGTTACTGTATTATTTACAGTCAACGTATTGTTAACCGTTGTCGGTCCATTGATAAATGAGCTTCCTTCAACATGCAGTTTGGAAGTGGGGGCTTCGGTGCCAATACCAACATTACCATTGGTGGTGAGTATCATCTGTGCCAGCCCATCGTTTGTGGCGAATCGTAATGGTGTATTGGTGAGCGTTTCAATATAGGCATTGGACCCGTTTGTATAGAATCCGATTTTAGCAAGTCCGCTGGCGGATTCCTGTACAATACCGGCGCCTTCAAATTTTGTATGCAATTTATATTCCGGTGCACTGGTACCCACCCCCACATTACCAGCCAGGTAGTACAAATGAGTATTGGCCAATTGCCATTGGTTGCCCGAAGCACCCAGCTGCTCCCAGCCGGTACCGTTATGAACCATCACTTTTGACAGGTCTGTATCAAAAACAAGGAGTCCTTTAGCGGGTGATGCGATAGCAGTTCTTTCGGTGGTAGTCATACGGGGAAACAACACCCCTTTGGAGGTGCTCGTAATATCCAGCAAAGAGGAATTATGCGGCGTGGTAGTACCAATTCCTACGGATTGGGCAAACAGGCATTGTGCAGTTATAACAGCTATTACAAGCAGACTGTATTTTTTCATATCAGGTGGTTTAATGGTTAATGGGAATCAGTTGTCAGGCAGCATATCTTCTGTGCAGGTATCCGGTCATCAGTTCCTGCATCACTTCTTTCTTTTTTCTTCTGGAGATTTCAGCACGGGAAGAATCAGTCATGATGATGTTTCCGGCATGATCCACATGCTGGATATATTGTTTGTTGACGATATGTGAACGATGTGTTCTGACAAACCCGGCTTCCCTCAGCATGTCTTCGTAAGTGCCCAGCACTTTGGAGATCAACAGAGGTTTGCGGTTGGTAAAATAAAAATAGGTGTAATTGCTGCTGGCTTCCAGACGGATGATTTCGCTGGGGTAATAAAAGAACAATCCCTCTGTGGTGGCAATAGCCAGTCTCGGCTCATTGGATGTAAGGTTGGTCATGGCAATGATTATTTAGAATGATGTTGATTGTTTTTTTGCAGTTGCTGAATTTCGTTGCGAAGCGAATCAATCTGTTGCTGCTGCTCCTTGATAGATTCCAGCAGGTGCGGAATCAACCCGAGGTAGTTCACACTTTTCGTTCCTTCGCCATCTTTCTTGACCAGTTCGGGAAACACCTGTTCGATTTCCTGGGCAAGTACCCCAGTTTGCAGGTCAGTACCCCTTGCACTGTCGATCCAGTGATACTGATATCCATTCAGGAGATTGATTTTTTGAAGAGATCCTTTGATGGGAGTGATGTCTTTCTTCAGGCGGGCATCCGAGTTTTGAGTGAGCGTTCCTGCAATCCACAGGTTGCCGGCACCCGTAATCTGCATCACATTTGCCCCGCTGCCGCTGGTTGCTTTTACAAAGAAATTGATCACAGAATTGGAAGGCGTATTGTAGGTAATGAAAGAAGCGATGTCCCAATACTGGTTTATATCCGTGAACTGGTTGGTCATTCGCAGGCGGGCATAATCGGAAGGACTGGTATGTTGCAACAGCAGGTGGGGTCTGCTTCCGCCACCATTGATGTGAATAATGGGATTGGTTCCTGTTGAATTGTTGGGGTAGGCGAACAATAAGGTACCGGTTCCGTTGTGGCTCAACTCAACCGCATTGGAAGTGCTGTTGGGATTTACCACTTCAAAGCGGGCTGCCCTACTGATACTGCCGCTAACGCCACCTCGTCCAACAACTCCATATCCGGTTCCGCTACTAAGTCCGTAAACACCTCCGCCGTCTCCCTGGGTATTACCCACCACGCCGTATGATTCCGGATCGGTTCCTGTTGTCAATCCAAAAACACCTACTCCGACGGAGTTGTCGCCCCTTAGCGCGGCAGTGCCATAACTATTATTCAAACCATATACCGCATGGCGGAGACCCGACACCACCTTGATACCGCCTGTGTTTTCATAACTGTAAACAGAAATACCCCAGGCATTGCTGTTACTTCTGTAATTGTTAATGGCAAGGGCACTCCCCATCGTTCTGTTTTCAATGACCATTTTACTGGAATAATCATTCTGGTTGTCTGCTGTAATTAGTAAAGTGGTATCTTTTTCTGTGGTATTCAGATGAAGCTTCGCTTTGGGCAACGATGTGCCGATTCCTATATTTTGGGCATTGACCGAAATGGTCATGGCAGATAAAACAAGTAGTAAACAAATTCTCATAATTAAACTATTGTTGGTTGATGATCGTTGATTGATAGCCGGTGTAAAATTGTTCGATGGAAATGGCCGACGAAAATTATTCAGGCGCGGACGGAAATTTGACTGGTTGAAATGTAGCAACCGGAATTTGAAGTGTCGGGACGGTGCTTGCTTCTTTTGAAGTCCATTACTGCTGATATTTTCCGGTCGTTTTACCGGACCTACGCTTTAATCCCGGTTTACTACACTTCAGGGTCAATATGCCCGGATGGATCAAAGAAATTTTGAAAAGCCTGTGCCCTTCGATACTTTTAATCCATACAGTGAGAACCCATTTCATTATACTCTTATTTATCCCGGCTTTTGTGCTTGGTCAGAGAAGTGCCAATAATTTCCGGCACCTGACACCCAATGAAGGACTCAGCAATGAAACGATCCGGGGAATCGGGATCGACCAATACGGGTTCATGTGGTTTGGAACCAATTTCGGCCTCAATCGCTTTGATGGCATACATGTTAAAAGCTGGTTTCACAAACCTCACGACAGCACCAGCCTGGCCAATGATTTTGTCCGGTCATTACTGGGCGATTCGAAAGGCCGTATCTGGATTGGTGGAGATCCCGGTTTTTGCCAATACGATTATCCTGGGGATGCATTCATTCGCTATGCCAACAGCGAGGCAAATATTACAGACATTGCGGAAGATAACCAGGGTCGCATCTGGGTGGCCACCAATTTTGGATTGAGAGCAGTGGATACCATCAGGCGAACACTGGTGGAGATTAATTTCCCCTCGGACTCTGCCATCAATGCCCTTCTTCACAGCTCCCTTCGGGATATTCATTGCACCAAAAAAGGCGAACTCCTGCTGGCTACCTGGAAAGGCGTTCTGGTATATGATCCTGCTTCGCGTATCGCCAACCTGCTTTCTGCTACAGATGCAAAACCACTGTTGCCCGATAATGATATAACAGCCGTCACGTCAGATAACGAAGGAAATATCTGGGTGGGATCGAGGTATATGCATGCAACCATTACCCGAATCGCAGCCGATCGCCAATCGTTCCGCTCGTATAATCATTTTTACCAGAAGGGGAAGAAATTTACGCCAAACACGCTGATACGGCTGTATACCGATCACGATGGAAATATCTGGACCGGCTCCACCTATTCCGGTCTGGCAGTATATGATAAGAGAACAGATCAATTCATCGACTACCAGAACGATCCGGTTTTGCCGAACAGCATCAATGGCGCGAGTGCCATATCCATCCTCGAAGATAGAAGCGGCATGATCTGGGTGGGCTCCGAAGGATTTGGAGTGAACTATTTCAACCCCCGGCAGGATGTGTTTGATTGGATTCTTCTGAACAAATATTTGCCTACAACCATTCCGGGCGAATGGTGTCGGGCCGTAATTACTGATCAGAAAAAGCAACTATGGATTGGAACCGGCAAAGGACTCGCGATCATGAATTCATCCGGTGAAGTAATCCGAAGCTTTGTAAACGATGATTCCACCCGACCCGACCTGCATAGTCTTTCCATCCGAAGCCTGATGGAGGATAATAAAGGGAGGATATGGATTGGAACCGCCAGTGGCCTGAACCGCTTCGACCCCGTTAGCGGTCAAATGAAATTTTATTCGGATGCCAACGGAATCCCAACACGGTTCACCTGGTTTGTTCATCAACTGAAAGATGGCAGGATAGTAGTGGGAACCAATCTGGGACTTTTTCTGTATTCGGAAGACAACGATAGCTTTACCAATGCCGGATCGCTGCCGGCATTGAAGGATATTCGATTCTCCGTCAGATGCTTCAAGGAAGCAAGCAATGGTTTCTGGTGGATAGGTACTTTCAACAATGGGGTGGTTGTTTTCAATCCAGCCACGAGTTCGGTGGTCCGTCATTTACAGCACAACGGGGAAAGAAATGGACTGAGCAACAACTATGTTCATGACATACAGGAAGACAAAGAAGGAAATATCTGGATTGCCACACGCAATAAACTGAACTATTATCTGTCAGCGAAAGACTCTGTCATTGAATGGGGAACCCAGGAGGGATTACCCAATAACTGGATCGGAGGGGTATTGATTGACTCGCTTTCCAGAATATGGATAAGTACAGGTAATGGGCTCTGTGTAATGGATAGGCAAAACAGGCAGGTGAAGAATTTCGGACTGCGGGACGGATTGCTGACAACGCAATTCAACGACCAGCCCGGATATATCACTCCGTCGGGACAATTTCTTTTTACTTCCATGAAGGGGGTAGCTATGGTCGATCCCCGCCGCTACAACTGGCAGGACAGTATGCCTGTTCCTTATCTCACTTCATTTACCGTTGCCGGTAAAGCCTGGAAAGGCCGGGAAAACCTCGAGTCTGTTCAGAATATTCACCTCGGCCCTTTTGAGAATTTCTTTTCTATTGAAATGATCGGTCTGCAATATTATACACCCGATCAGGTGTGGTATGCCTATAAGCTGGAAGGATTGAATGAAGATTGGATTTACACACGGGAACGGCTGGTCAACTATACCAATGTACCCGGCGGCGATTATGTTTTCAGGTATAAAGCCAGTACCCGTTTCAACCAGTGGAATGTGCCGGAGAAAACTTTGTTCATTCATGTTGCTACCGTTTTTTATAAAACCTGGTGGTTCCGTACGCTTGTCGTTTTACTGATCCTTTTAGGATTGCTCCTTTTTTACCGGTACCGGATCAGGCAGAAGGAAAAAATGATGCAACTCGAAGGAAAGGCCCAGTCGCTGGAAAAGGAAAAAGCGCTGGTGATGTATGAAAATCTCAAACAGCAGTTGAACCCGCATTTTCTGTTCAATTCACTGACTTCTTTATCCGGTCTGATTGAGACCGATCAGAAATTGGCCGGTAATTTCCTCGAGCAGATGTCGAAGATTTATCGTTATATCCTGAAGAATCGGGATAGCGAGACTGTTTCATTAAAAGAAGAAATTGATTTTGTGCAGGTGTTTATCAACCTGCAGAAAACAAGGTTTAAAGACGGATTGATGGTGGAGGTGAAAGTGGATCCTGATCTGTTGAAACGAAAGATAGTGCCAGTCACTTTGCAAAACATGGTAGAGAATGCCATCAAGCATAATATCATTGATGCCGAAACGCCTTTGAAAATATCGATTGTAACCGAAGGGGAGAATATTGTGATCCGGAACAACCTGCAGAAAAAGAACAAGGTGGAAAGTTCGAATATGCAAGGCCTTGTCAGCCTGCGGTCCCTTTATCATTATCTAACGGATAAACCGGTGGTAGTGAAAGAAACGAAGGAGTATTTCCAGATTGCTATCCCATTACTTTCATAAATGTAAAAGCATGAAAGCGCTGATCATTGAAGACGAAGAAATAATCGCAAAAGTATTGCAGAACAAAATAGCCAAGGTGGAGCCTGATTTGGAGATCATCGATGTACTGCCGAGTCTGAAAGTGGCCAGGAAATGGTTCCTCAACAATGCGGAGCCCGACATGATTTTCATGGACATTCAGTTGTCTGATGGCGTCAGCTTTGACCTGTTTGAGCAATATTCGCTTACCTGCCCCATCGTATTCACCACTGCCTATGACGAATATGCCATCCGGGCGTTCAAGGTGAACGGGGTAGATTACCTGCTGAAGCCAGTGGATGAGGATGAGTTGAAAAGGGCGATCGACAAGTGCAAAGCTTTGATCGATGCGAAGAAGCCCATGCCGGTCGATTTTTCCGCCTTGCTTCAGTCATTGTCCAACCCCGGGCAGGCCGTTAGCAGGTACAAGGAAAAGTTTATTGTGAATGTTCGCAATCAATGGATGCCCGTCAACACAAAAGATATTGCCTGTTTTACCAAAGAAACCCTCAATTATATCTATCTGTTTAATGGAGAAAGGTACCTGCTTGATATGGATACCCTCGATGAGGTGGAAGAACTGATCGATCCACGGCAGTTCTACCGGGCCAACCGCCAGTTTGTGATCAATATCGAAGCGGTGCAGACGGTGAAGCCTGCCGAGAATTCCAAACTCGTGGTTCGCCTGAAGGAACCTAACCAGAAGTTTGAGATCGACATGAGTCGCGAGAAAGCGCCTTTGTTTAAAAAATGGCTGGACCGATAGACGCCGCGCTTTTCAGTGGATGAAATCGACAGTTCACTGAATAATATTTTTCTTTTGTTCGCCGGTATAAGAGTTTTGAGGCCTCATCTGATAAAGAGTAGCTAATGACAGAGAAACAGATCAGTTTAATCAAGAGAAGCTGGAAGACTTTCCGCACGATGGATCCTGCCATTGTAGGCGACGCATTTTATACCAAGCTCTTTCATGAACATCCCGAATTCCGGAAGATGTTTCCAAAAAATATGCAGGACCAGTACCGCAAACTGACAGAAATGCTCTCTGTACTGGTGACACGTCTTGATCAGATCGATCAGCTTCGTGCAGATATTGCAGCGATGGGCGTCCGGCATAAAGGATATGGAGTTAAAACGATGCACTATAGAGTGGTAGGCGATGCCCTGATGTGGACCCTCCGCCAGGGATTGGGTAAAGAATGGACCACTGAAACAGAAGAGGCCTGGAGTACCTGTTACCAGTTTATATCGAATATAATGATCGAGGCATCCGACAAAAATGAAGTTGGTTCCCGTTAAATCAGGCGGCTTATTACCGGATGCGGAAAGAAATGTATTTTAGCGCCTTCAACGAAGGTGCATATGAATGAAAACAATTCCAGGCCCATTCGCGTACTGGTTGCTAAAGTAGGCCTCGACGGACATGATCGCGGAGCCAAAGTTATTGCCACCGCTTTGCGGGACGCCGGCATGGAAGTCATCTATACCGGTCTTCGCCAGACTCCGGAAATGGTAGTGAATGCGGCTTTACAGGAAGATGTGGATGCCATCGGTATCAGTATTCTCTCCGGCGCGCACATGACCGTATTTCCCAAAGTGATCACACTCATGAAAGAGAAAGAAATGAATGACGTGCTGCTAACGGGTGGAGGCATTATTCCGGAAGAAGACATGAAACAGTTACATGAAATGGGCGTGGGAAAGTTATTCGCACCAGGCGCTTCCACTTCTTCCATCGCACAATATATCCGCGAATGGGTGGCCTCTCATCGTTCTTTCTGATAAGTCTTAGCAATAACCGTCAGCTTTCCTAAGACAACAATTCCGGCGGAGGCATATCACTGGGTTTGGATTTGTCCTTCGGTAACGGTACGAACTCCTTGTTATCGGTTGGAGGTAGTACGATCCTTCCTTGTTGCCAGTCGGCCTTGGCCTGTTCAATTCTGTCTTTGCGGGAAGAAACAAAATTCCACCAGATAAATCTTTCCCCGAGTGGTTCTCCTCCCAGCAACATCAACACCGTATTTTCTACTGCTTTGATCACCGCATCCGCTCCTTTTCGAAAAGTGATCATTTGACCTGCTGAATAGGTATTACCGGCTACTTCCAGTTTGCCCTTAATGATATAAACACCGCGCTCGGTATATTCACCGGTCACCGGAAAGCGGGTACCGGCTTCCAGCGTCACATGAAAATAAAACAAGGGAGAATGGGTCTTTACTTCACTTGCCAGTCCATATGCGCTGCCAGCAATCAGTCTCATCCAGACACCTTTATCCGTGAATACCGGTAATTGCTCGGGTTGGTAATTGGCAAAACTGGGATTGGTTTCTTCATCTTTCTCCGGAAGGGCAACCCAGGTTTGAAGCAGTTCCAGTTTACTTTGTGACAGGGTGGAAGGATCTTCGAATCTTTCTGAATGCGCGATGCCGCTGCCGGCAGTCATCCAGTTCACTTCTCCCGGACGAATGACCTGTTCTACTCCCAGGCTATCGCGATGGGTAACCTGACCACCGAGCAAATAGCTGACGGTTGACAAGCCGATATGCGGATGGGGGAGAACATCCAAATCATGTATATTAGCCGGGAGGTCATTCACGGGACCTGCATGATCCATAAAGATAAACGGACCCACCATTCTTTTCTGACGAAAGGGAAGAATTCGTCGCACTTCCATTCCCGGACCGATATGCGCCTGGCGGGAATCAATCACTAGCTCAATCATCTTTGTTAATTTGTTTACGAATGTATTCCAATTCCCGGAATAGGCATCTTCCCCAATTATGATCAGCTTTATGGCATCAGCTAACAATTCACTATATTGACTACACTAAAACCCAATTTATAATGGGCGTCACACAGGAAATTGAGGCATACCTGCGTCACCAGGATTACTCACTGGTGGTAAGAAGGATGCTTGATTACAGCCTTGATATTCATCATCCGGACCTCATGAAACAGGTTATTGCCTGGAGCCGGAAATACCATGCGCATAAGAAGAAATCAAACAATGCTGAACCCACCCCTGATTTTCTGGAAGAAGCGGAAAGATTACTGCAACACCTCCGGGAAGCCGATCGCGGCCAAACCCTGGCAGTTTCCGAATTACTGACTGCGAGAGATATCGGCAAGAAATATGTAAAAGGTAATTTCCGGCTTAAACCCATCAGTTTGTCCATGCGTACCGGTGAGATCATTGGGGTGGTAGGGGAGAATGGCAATGGTAAAACCACTTTGCTAAGATGTCTCGCCGGTCAGCTGGCTATAGATTCCGGATCTGTTTCCTATCAACCACTGCAGCATCCGGACCAATTTGATATTCGTTCGAAAGTAGCTTTTATTCCCCAGCGCATTCCGCGCTGGTATGGCAACCTGAAAGACAATCTTCATTTCAGCGCTGCCATCTGCGGCATCAGGGGAGAAGAAAATGATCTGATGGTTTCTTTTATGCTTGAGCGGCTCGATCTTCATGACTATGCCGAACTGAACTGGAATCAAATCAGTAGTGGCTATCGTACCCGATTTGAGATCGCGCGTATTCTCTTGCAGAAACCAAACCTCCTGATTCTTGATGAACCATTGGCTAACCTGGACATCAATGCGCAGCAAACGATCCTGACAGACCTCCGGTTTCTCGCAAAATCAGCCCATAGTTCAATGGGTGTTTTACTGAGTTCGCAACAACTGCATGAGGTGGAGAAGATCGCCGATACTGTTTACCTGATCAAACAGGGTGAATGCACCTACCAGACCAATACCAGTTCCGCTTTGCCCGATAACAGCCTGCTGTATGTGATGGAAATGGAGACATCGGCCAGCCGAGAGCAGGTCATACAAGTGCTCACTGACGGGCAGGTACAGGTGCAATTCAACGGAAATTACTACACCATCAGCTCCTCTCTCTGGAATGTACAGGATATGATTGGAAAAATGATTCAACAGAAACTTCCTGTAACCTATTTCAGGGATATAACCCATTCCACTAAACGATTCTTTTAATAACCAGGCACCTTCATGAATAGCAAAAGACCCCTCGCCCCCCGATTCCTGAATCAGCTGGATGATTATCTGCTTCGCAATAAACCGGATATCTGGTCGAGCCGCGCGCACCTCGTGATTTACTATTCATTCCTGTTCCTGGTTTTTATGACGGTGGCAGGTTTCCTGGTACCCACAGACCCACGGCAGTATAGCGGCCTGGCAACCTGGACCACGCTGGTATCTATATCGGTTACGATTGGACTGGTTGTCTGGATCATTTATTTGTTGCGGTTCAATGTATTTAAACGGTTTGGCATACAAGCCAGGTTCGACGGATTGAAAGCGTTCCTGCTCTATTTTGTTTCCATGGCATTCCTGGTTTCGCTGCCTTTCATTCCTTCCCTCATAGAGATGGCAAGAGCCAGAATGATGTACGACCAGAAACAACTTGTCCGCGATATCAACCAGATCAACCAGGATATCTGTTTGCTCGAGAAAGATTCCATCGTACTGGAGTGGGAGGTCAGTTACTATCATTTGTCCGGTAAGAAAGATCCTGATACCGCTGTCTATTATAATAACCACCGGGTGCAGTACCAGGACAGCGCCGGTTTTTATAACTATCAGGTGGGAGCAGACAGTATCGTCCGGATCAGCGATGATTTTTATGCATTGTATCAAAGCCCGGACCTCATATTTGCCGAGGCCTGGAGAGCCAATTCTATAGAGGAACCTTTACTTACTTCCGCTCAGTTATTCAGGAAAAGTTATCAGCCGTATCAGGCACCCGACCGCAAAAAATTGAAAGCGGAGTTGTATAATATCATTCGCAAATACCAAACCAGGGAGCACAGCGAAGACTACCTGGACGAGGAATACAGAACCAAGCCCAAATCGGATTATTTAGCCAAGATCAGATCGAGGTACGGACTTTTCAATGTGAACAACAGCCTCAATAATATTTTCTCCAGGCAGTTTCTGTGGGACGGGGATTCAATTCCCTGGCTGCTGCGGGTCTATTATTATTTGGTGCTGGGACTAACCTTATTGTTGTTCTCTTTCCGTCATTGCACTACCAAAACTTATTTTCTTACCTGGCTGGCCGGAGCCATTATCGCCATTCTCACGGGTACTTTTGTGGCGGCGTCCAATGGATCGGGCATTACGTTTCTGATCATATTGGTATTGTATTACCTGACATTCCTGGGCCTGTCCTTGGTGTTGAATCGCCAGCCGGTACGAAGTGCAGTTGGCGGCATTGTTTTGAATTTGGCCTTCCTGCTTACGCCATTTATTCCACTCATTATAACAGCGATCGTGTATGAAATAATGGAACAAGCCGCGCGTTCGAACGATACTTACCGTTGGGAGGACTTTCATAACAAGTACCTGCACCTGACAATAGCAGAAATTGGCGGATTACTCCTGCTGCTCATCCTGGTTGAACCGTTGTTCAAAAGGATGTATCGCCTGTGGTATGCCCGGCCGGAAAACTAGGCGCTGAAAGCTGTCAAGGCAGCATGTACACGTTGGATCGTCGCCTCTTTACCGATCAGGGAAGCGATCTCAAAAACCGGCGGACCGAATTTACCTCCCACCAGCATGATGCGAAGCGGTAACTGCAGTTCTCCCGGCTTGATATTTTTTTCAGTGGCCAGTGATTTGAAGCCACTTTCCAGGTTGCCCGATGTAAAATCGGTTTGGTTATTCAACCATTCTGAATAACTCAAAAAGAACTGGTGCTTCTCTGCATTCCATTTTGGTTTTACCGCATCAATATCCCAGGAGGAGGGGGCTGTGAAAAAGAAAGATGTTTGTTGTATAAAATCTGGCAGAAAGGTGCAACGGTCCTTTACCAGGTGAATGACCTTGTTAAGGAAGTTATCATCGGTAATGTTGATATGCTGGTCGGCCAGTAATTTTTTCACTTCCGGCAACAGCCTTGCTTCGTCTGATCGTTTGATCCATTCATGGTTGAACCATTTGGCTTTTTCATAATCAAACTTGGCGCCGCCGCTGTGCACTCTCTCCATGGAGAATGCCTCGATCAGCTCTTCTCTGGTGAAAATTTCTTTATCCGTTCCATCATTCCATCCCAGCAATGCCAGCAGGTTGATGAATGCTTCCGGGAGAAATCCTCTTTCGCGGAATCCTTCTGTAAATTCATTGGTTTTGGGATCTGTCCAGTTCATGGCAAATACCGGGAAACCGTATTTGGCGCCGTCTCTCTTGCTCAGTTTACCATTCGGGCCGAGTATTAATGGAAGATGTGCCCATTGAGGCATATTTTCCAGGCCGAAAAGATATTTCCATAGCAACACATGAACCGGTGCGCTCGGCAGCCACTCTTCTCCCCGGAAAGCATGCGTGATTTCCATCAGGTGGTCGTCTACCACTACCGCCAGGTGATAGGTAGGCATTCCATCCGCTTTCAATAGTACTTTATCATCTACTACATTGGTCTCGAAACTTACTTCACCACGTATCATGTCGGTAAAGGTCACCGTTTCTTCTTCCGGCATTTTGATGCGGATCACATGCGGTGTATTGTTTTCAAGCAGTTCTTTTACGGCAGCGTCGCTCAATGTCAGGGAGTTTCGCATTTTCAGTCGAACCTGCCGGTCGTATTGGGGAGAGGGATTGGTTTCTGTCTTATAATCTGCCCTCATTTTTTCCAGTTCTTCCGGGGTATCAAAAGCATAATAGGCGTGCCCCGAGGCCACCAGTTTTTCGGCATATGAGCGATACAATTGTTTTCTTTCGCTCTGGCGATAGGGGCCGTAAGGTCCGGGATTCCGGGGACTCTCATCCGGGGTCAATCCTGCCCATTCGAGGCAATTGAAAATATAGTCTTCCGCCCCCGGCACAAACCTCGACTGGTCCGTGTCTTCTATCCGCAATACAAAATCACCTCCCGCTTTTTTGGCAAACAGGTAGTTGTACAATACTGTTCTCACACCTCCCAGGTGTAAACCCCCTGTTGGGCTGGGGGCGAAACGTACTCTCACTTTTTTGCTCATAGGCTGCAAAGATAAAGTCCTGATCCCTGATCCTGAGAACGTAAGCACTATTTTATCTATATAAACGTTTTTAAGATCACCATGAGGCTTTCCCTCCTGATAATCTGTTTTTTCTCCTGGTTTTCTGTTAGTAGCCAGCTTACTTACCGCGAATTGTCGGTTGAGTATGATAGCGCTATTGAATACAGGAACCTGAAGATCATTCCTATTGTTCGTAAACCCCAGGGTGGCGGTGGGCCGCGGATGTTAAGTCTGGGTCAGGCGATTCAATCGGGGCAGGTTGTGGTGAGTGAGCGGGGAACGGCCTCTACTGAAAATGTGCATTGGTTAAGAATCAATAACAAAACCAATCTGCCGCTTTTTATCGCTTCCGGAGAAATAATCATGGGGGGCCGACAGGATCGTATGGTACTCAGGGATACGATCCTGGTACCGGTTGGCGGAAGGGATCAGTATGTTTCTGTGATGTGTGTGGAAGAAGATCGCTGGAGTGACAAAGAAAAGAAATTCTCTTATCTGGGGTTTGCCAATCCTTCGCTCCGCAAAGTAGTAGACCAATCCCATAACCAGGTATTGATCTGGAAAGAAATATTTGAACAGCTTGACAGCAGCAAGATCAAGTCTCCCACGCTCGCCTATGCCAGCCAGCAACTCGATAAAAAAATTTCGATGATGGAAGCCGAGTATCTCGACTATTTCAATCGCCGGATGCAAAGGTCAGATAGCAACTGGGTAGGATTTGTTTGCATGACAGGCAATCGTATCCTCGGTGCAGATGTGTTTAGTTCCGAGACCATGTTTTACAACGAATGGCAGGCATTGGCAAAAGGATTTATACTCGAAGCCATTAGCCGGGGAAGACCCGTGAATGTTGAAGATGAGCGAGTGAAAAAGTATCTCGACAAATTTCTCACCGACGAGCCATCACAGGAAACCTATCTGAAAAAGAATGGAAATATTTTCAGGTATGATGGCAGGGTTATTCATCTGACGGCGCTTGAAGAATAAGAAATCGGAGAGCTCAATTCGGCGATAAGTCAATTCGGTTCGCAGTTTTCAGTTGGCGGTTTGCTGTTCATTTGCAAATTGGCTCATCACTGTTGTCCGGGGAAAGTCATTGAGTTCCTGATGTTACATTGAATTACTCATTTTTTTATCACTTTTTGAGAAATGAACCCTCCTCGTCTTTTGATATGCTTCTTATAGACATTCAGTCGTTCTAGGCAAATCTCTGACGGGACTTTTTTTGTTTCGCCAAAAAAAGTCCCACAAAAAAAGGCGCCGGTAACCGATATACAGCCCGGTTACCGTTGTCTATCGCTCAGCTTCGGTTCTTCGGTGGTTAACAGCGATAGAATAAAGCCCGGCTATTGTTGTGATTCAGCTTGTAGTTAAATGTTGTCCGTTCGCTGTTTATTGGCAAATTGGCTCATTGACAAATTGACCAATTGCTCCCCCGGCGTTTTCTCCGGGCAACAACAAATAAACTATTAGTTTTGCAGATTATCTCCCATCATGTTTTACTTCGTCAAAACTCCCTGGTGGCTTCGGAAACTCTATAGACAGGCAGTCTGGAAGACATCCACTTCTGCACGGGAAGTTTACCTAACGTTTGATGATGGTCCCCATCCTGCCATCACTCCTTTTGTGTTGGATTGTTTGGCACAATACCAAGCGCGCGCTACTTTCTTTTGTATTGGCAATAATGTGAGGAAGTACCCCGAGGTTTTTCAACAGGTATTAGACGCTGGTCATCGGGTTGGTAATCATACCGAGCGACATCTCAATGGATGGAAAGTTAGTGATGAGGAATACTTTCAGGATATTCAACGGGCAAAAGAAGTGATCCAATCAGATTTGTTCCGGCCGCCTTATGGGCGAATACGAAAGTCGCAACTGCGGGCAATGCCTGATCGCTTTGAAGGAATGAAAACGGTGATGTGGGATGTGCTTAGTGGAGATTTCGATTTAAAACTAAGCCCTGATCAATGCATAAGAAATGTAATACGAAATGCAGAAGCAGGATCGATTATCGTTTTTCATGACAGTGAGAAAGCTTTTCCACGATTGGAAAAAACATTACCGGTTGTGTTAGAAAATCTTTCGAAAAGGGGTTTTCAATTTGACAGTATGCGTTGAAAAAGGCGTTTCCCAAAATTGGAGTGTGGGCTAGAAATAAGTTGGGCCGGGGTAGACACCCTGGCCCGTTTTTAATCCGTACCCTATGAAAACTGACTTAAAGGTATAAACTTTTTCAATTAGTGCAAAGTAATTTCCCTTACCTGGCCATTGACGGTCAGGGTCGCCTTATCGTCGCAGGTACCGGTTCCGTAGTTTAGTTCGGCTACGGGTGAGTCACTTTTCCGCATAACGATGGTTCCCTTGACAAACCAGCGGCAGGTAAAGCGCTTGATAAGAGGTTCAGAGATAATCACAGACCACTGGAAAAACTTGCTGTTGCGGTTAACCGCGCCATTGGCACTACCTTCCACCTTAAATACGTCATCCAGCGGGAAAAGTGGGGTTCCGAGGCCTTCAATTTGTGTAATCGTTCTGTCGCTGTTCCATTGGGAGAAATTACCATTTGTATGGGTCAGCTTCGCGTCAAGCACCTGCACGTTGAATGAACGGCTGCCCTGGGTGCTTTGGTTGGTAATTTTGTGGGTTCCCTGCACGGAAATATCGTTCACCACATATCCATCGAAGGTAGTTGTAGTGGAATTTCCCGGGATGAACAGCGGACCTGAATAAACGATGATGATTTTGCCTTTGCGGGTTCTGCCATCGCGACCGGTGCAGCCGCTTCCAAAGTCGAGCACCACTTTCAGCGGGAAGCGGGCGGGGGCGCTCAGCTGTGTATAAGTTACGGTAAAGCAACGGTTTGAATCAACTCCATTGGTTCCGTTCAGCACCTCATCGCCTACATTTCCGGAGAAATGGGCGCCACCGAAAACGCCGGTGCCTCCCAGTCCAACCTCTGTATCCACCCCTACCACATTGTCGAAAACGTCATCGAAGATCGCTTCGTTTTCAGCCTGGGCTTCGGAGGTGGCAGTGGCAAATTCTTCTTTTTGTGCTGGCGTGTCGGTATTGCTGGATTCCTTTTTACAGGATACAATAGCGAGTGTTCCCATCAGGGTGATAGCGGTCAACAAGCGGGAAAGACTGCTCATGGATTTCATACATGTAATTTTTGTGATGTGATGGTAAATGACCTTCTTCAGACTGGAACCAATCACCGGGGTTTAAACGATTCTTAAATTTTTTTATTGAATTTTGCAGGATATGACGATGCAATTGATTGATACACATACGCATTTATATGTAAAGGCCTTCAAAAATGATATTGACGCCGTGATGGCGAGGGCTTTGGAAGCGGGTGTCAGCCGGTTTTACCTGCCCGCCATCGATAGTACCGAAACGGAAAGCATGCTTCAACTGGAAAGCCGGTACCCCGGTACCTGCCATGCCATGATGGGATTGCATCCCTGTTCGGTGAAGGAGGACTATGAGACCGAATTGAAGCTTGTAGAGGATTGGTTATCAAAGAGAAAATTTGTGGCGGTGGGAGAGATTGGCCTCGATTATTACTGGGATCGCAGTTTTACCGGACAGCAGAAAGATGCCTTTCACCGCCAGATCGAATGGGCGCTGCATTATGATATTCCAATCGTGATCCATAGCCGAAACTCCATTGACGATTGCCTGGAAATCGTTGGGCAGCATCAAAAGGGGCGATTAAGAGGGATTTTCCATTGTTTTACCGAGAGCCTGGAGGCTGCCAGGAAAGTGATGGATCTGGGATTTTATATGGGAATCGGCGGTGTTTTGACTTATAAGAATTCCGGACTGGCCGAAGTTGTCAGGGAGATTCCCCTCGAGTACCTCGTTCTCGAAACCGATGCCCCTTATCTTACCCCTGTTCCGTTTAGAGGAAAGCGAAATGAGAGTAGTTATATTAAATATGTGGCAGAGAAGTTGGCCGAAATAAAGGGGATAAGCCTCGAAGAGCTCGCGAAAATAACCACCACAAATGCGGAAAAGATATTCGGAAGTTAAGTTTCGAAAGTTTATTTTTGCCGCCCGTTATTCAGGAAACTTGTCCGAGTGGTTGAATCCCGACACCTGTGTCGGGAGAAAGTGTGTGGGAATTAGCCGGATGAAGTAGTTAAAAAATAATGGAGACTTGTCCGAGTGGTTGAAGGAGCACGCCTGGAAAGTGTGTATACGGGAAACCGTATCGAGGGTTCGAATCCCTCAGTCTCCGCCTTCGCCCACCGTAGCTTTAGCGAAGGTGGTTCTTCGCCCATCGTAGCGTAAGCGAAGATGGGTTTTTTTGTGGGCTACGGCGGACGCTGTCCGACTCCTTCGCCCACCGTAGCTTTAGCGAAGGTGGTTCTTCGTCCTCGCCCACCGTAGCTTCAGCGTAGGTGGGCCGCATCAAATCTTCAGCGAAGATGGTCTTCGCCCATCGTAGCGTAAGCGAAGGTGAGCCTCGCCCATCGTAGCTTCAGCGAAGATGGGCCACACCGAATCTTCAGCAAAGTTGGACTTCGTCCAGCGTAGCTTTAGCGTAGGTGGAACAAACCTGCACTTAAAAGCATGATACAAACTGAAAACCTGATTCTATGTATTATGTTTACATTTTAAGGTGCAGCGACAACTCTACTTACACCGGCTGTACGCAAGATCTACAAGAAAGACTCAGATGTCACAGTAATGGTTATGTGCATTCTACAAGGTTGATTCTTCCAGTTGAACTGATGTTCTATTGCGCTTTCAGAGATAAGTACAAAGCCTTTCAATTTGAAAAATACCTGAAGTCAGGTTCCGGAAGGGCCTTTATGTTCAAAAGATTCTTGTAAACCTGTCTTATGATAAGATGAAAGAATAAGTCGAATGATTTGGTATTATCTGGAATGAAATGTTAGCACCTTTTACATCGGCAGGCATAAGTAGTCCCGAATTACCGCTAGAGTCAAATTCAGTCGTGCAAATCCCTTCGAGAACATTTGCGCCAGCACACCCGTAGCTTTAAAAATTTGAGTATATTGGTAAATAATAAGCGATTAAGCATGGAAGGTAGTAGAGGACAGAATTACGCAAGCGGGGAGGGGGAGACAATTAAATCGTCTTTCTGGCAATATTATTTCTTAAACTAATCTGCAATGACTAAGTATTATTTTAAGATATCGGCAAGAAAAATGCTCGGCAATTTGACAATTTCGAGCATCAACATCTTAGGGCTTGCGATTGGTTTTTTTGCCTTCATTTTAATTACAGAGTATGTTGCTTTTGAGAATAGTTACGACCGGCCGAACGATAAAATTGATAATCTCTACCGAATAACAACAGATAGTTACAAAGAACACAAGTTGTTGAAGCGTACTGCCAAGACCACGTCGGGAATTGGAAAGCTGATGCAGGATAATTTTCCGGAAGTCATCAGTCAAACAAGAGTATTATATTCGGATG
Organism: Chitinophagaceae bacterium; assembly: GCA_044226045.1. Taxonomy (GTDB): domain Bacteria; phylum Bacteroidota; class Bacteroidia; order Chitinophagales; family Chitinophagaceae; genus Endoryza. The sequence continues at coordinate 10,141 of JBGAHR010000045.1, read as the reverse complement.
GGTTCTCAGTTTCCTATGAGGATCAGGATTACATCAAGCTAAAGTTAATGTCAGTTGATTCGTCTTTTCTTTCAATGTTTGAAATCAAGCTGATGGCAGGTAATATACATAATGCCCTTGAAGCTCCAAAGTCAGTTGTGTTAACGGAGAACTTAGCTAAAAGAATTTTTGGCGATGTGAAAGATTACTCGCTTCTAATTGGTAAACCCGTAAAGTTGGGGACGCTTATCGAAACAATAACGGGTGTTTGTGCAGACCCACCCGAAAACTCTTCATTTCAATTTGACTTGCTTAGTTCCTATAATACTTTGTATGCAGATGACGAAGGGGGGGTATCAGAATTCAATTACGACTTTACTGAATTGGATTTCTTTAACTTTATTCAATTGGCAGCAGGGTCTGACCATCAGACTACAGAGCGAAAAGTGGAGGAGCTTGTAAGGAATCGATTCAGCGAGTTAACGGTAAATGGCAATCAGAACATTTTTCATCTTCAGCCATTTAGTAATATCCATTTTAGCAAAGGCTTGGAAGACGAAATTTTTAAAACTAACCGGGCAACTTCTGTTTGGGGATTGTTTTTTATTGGGTTGTTTTTATTGGCTATTGCCTGGATAAACTATGTAAATATGGCCGTTGCTCAGTCGCTCGAGAGAACAAAGGAAATGAGCCTGAGAAAATTATCAGGAGCCACATCCGGTCAATTATTGACAGTCTTTATGGCTGAGTCTTTTTTGGTCAATTTCCTTGCCTTGGTGATAGCGCTGGGAGGGATATCGGTTGCTCAGAATAGCTTTAATCACTTAATCAAACACAATCTCGGGATAGGAATTTTGTTTGATACAGTATCTATCAGGTTTCCAATAATTTTTGCAATTATTTTCTTTTGTGGTATACTGATAACAGCGCTATATCCGGCCTACCTGTTGTCAAAGATGAATCCGGTGATCGGACTTAAAGGAAAAATTTCCGAGTCGTTGTCAGTAGGTGTTTTGAGAAAGTTGCTGGTAGGGTTCCAATTGACAATTACTATGATCCTGGTATCTGCCACACTGATTGTATATAAACAGGTGAGTTTTATTAGTAAGGGCGATCTGGGGTATAACATGTCACAGGTGCTAGTAGTGAATAGTCCCATTTGTTCGTTCAGTGAGCAGAATGTGTTTATGGATAAGATTAGAGCCTTACCAGATGTAGAGGCTGTAGCTGCCTCCTATTTTGTTCCTGGAAGTGAATTATTTAACAAAGGCGGCGTCAAAATTGATCATTCTAATGTTGAGAACGGGCTGACGGTTCAGACAAATACCGTCTCGCCCGAGTTTATTGACACCTATAAAATGAGCCTATGTGCCGGAAGGAATTTTACTGTAGCTGACTGTATCGATGTGACGGATAGTATTACAAAAACAATACGAGATAGTAGCTCAAAGATTATTATTAACGAGAAGGCTGTAGGTTACTTAAGTTTGCAGTCCCCTGCTGATGCTATAGGGAAATTAATATTTAGTGGAGGTGATCGTTACACTATTGTAGGTGTGGTCAAGGATTTCCACCAGAAAACATTTTACTATCCTATTCAGCCCATCATTTTGTTTCCTGCTAAAAGTACCCTTTGGAGGTTTTCGATCAAATTAAAGACTCATGACCTTTCAACAACCCTGAGTACAATTCAGTCAGAGTACAAAGCGTTTTTTTCGGGTGGTGTATTCGATTATTTCTTTGCCGACGATAGCTTCAATTCGGCCTATCAGGGAGAAATAGTTTTTTCAAATATCCTGATTTTGTTTTTGTTAACTTCAATTTTGATCGCTTCCATTTCCATTTTTTGTATTTCTATGTTTTACTGCATCAAAAGGAAAAGGGAGCTAAGTATAAGGAAAATATTAGGCGCCTCTGTTTTGAGCATAGTTTGGAGTCTGTCGAGAGATTTCTTTTTGTTGGGTTCGATAGCATTCATTGTTTCATCTTGCCTAACCATGTTTTTAGCTCACCAATGGCTAAACGGTTTTTCATATAGAATTTCTCTTAGCCCATGGTTTTTTGTGGGCACCGCGTTACTCATACTTTTTTGGATACTTATGGTCACAGGTTTGCAGACAGTCAAGGCTGCGCTCGCCAGTCCGGTTAAAGGAATAGCGTCGGAGTAACCTGGTGTGTAAGTTTATCAGTAATAAAATAGAGATCGCGATCAGAGGAATCTATGGATTAATTTGGACAAGGAGAGAAATAGCAATATGGTGATCGTATTTTATGAACCAGGATGAATCTGTTGTTTTGTTAGGTATTTGTTTTTTATTCGATCTGCAGAGGCAATTATTGTGTCAGTACAAGGATACCTCGCTAGGGCCAGGATGTTTGGGAGTTTAAAGTACTGGCGCGAGTGTTCCAGCGTTGCCGGAACTTTAGAAAATTAAGTATTTTGGCAAACAGTAAGCGATTAAGCATGAAAGGTAGTAGAGAACATCCTTGCACGAGTGGGGTGATCGATACATTGTTGATCACCTTGCAGATCTTTTGTATTATAAACAGTTGTTTCCCCTTTCCAAATCAGGTATGATTGGCCAGGTACGGCGCTGGCGCAGATGTTTTCGCTATAGCAGATCGTATCCTGTGCTCAAGCAATCGAGTACCAGGTTCCTTTTCCAACACCATGCTTCTGCAAATGTTTGTTATCAACCAGTGCTTCAAGGTGTTTCTTGATAGTATTTCGGTTAGCGGTTGTTAATACCACTATGTCTTTGATTGTTATATGCCCCTTTGACTTTACCAGCTCTAAAATTTGCAAGGATAATGAGGGAAGCTGACCTAGTAACAATTTTTCTCTTTCCAATTTTACTTCCAATCTTTGCTTTTGTTGTTTCAGTGCCTTTAAAAAAAATAATATCCAGGGTTGCCAGTTGGGGCTATCTGAACGCAGCGTTCCCTGTGTTTGTCGTAGTCCAAGATAGTATCCTTCCTTGCTGTTCTCAACTATGGCTTCCAAAGAACTATATGGCACGTAGGCGTAGCCGGCCGACAGCAAAAGCCAGGTAGTCAGAATTCTGGATAGCCTTCCGTTACCATCCTGGAACGGATGAATTGCCAGGAACTCAACAATAAAAACAGAGATGATAAGTAATGGGTGCAATCTTTTTATCTCCATCGCATTCCTTGTCCATTCCACCAGTTCTGCCATTCGAAATGGCGTATCAAACGGGCTTGCTGTTTCAAAAATAATTCCCAGGCTTTTTCCATCAGCGTCAAACGCCTCTACATGGTTATTGTTCTTTTTATATTCTCCCCGATGCCAGCTATCTTTTTCACTATACTCAAGCAGATCCCTGTGAAACTGTTTGATATAATTTTCTGTAAGCGATATTTCCGGGTAATGCTGAAAGATCGTATTCATTACTTCAGCATAACCCGCTACTTCCTGCTCGTCTCTTGTGTCGAATTTTTTTATTTGAAGATTGCTGAGCAATGCTTCTACCTGCTGGTCACTCAATTTGCTTCCTTCAATCCTTGTTGAGGAACCGATACTCTCTATGGTAGCTACCCGCTTTAGGGATTGTAATTGTTCAGGAGCCAATTGGCCTAATGCCCTCCATGCACCTTTGAATTCATCTATTTCAGCAATCAGCGAAAGGAATTCCGGTGTAATCTTAATATGTTCAGCTTTTATCATTACCCATAAAGTTACCCAAAAATACCCGTAAATTTAAAAATTACCCAAATATTTACCCGGAAATATCCAAAAATTTGGCTGTATCGGATGAGTTTGGCTAACTACTGCCGGTATTCATCGTAATGCCGGGTGGCATTCAGCTGAACAAAACAACTGCCTGATATGGGGTCTGAAATCGTGTCAGATCGCCCTGATTTATCAATATCCAGGAATTGAATCCGCTCAACCGGCTCAGCGCCAGGTCACACCAGTGAACAACATTTTCTTTGATATGTTGGGAAATTGGGAGACAAATTAAATCATATGATCATTAAGAATAGTTACTGAGATGTATAATCGATGTGCTGGCCTATTTTGAAAGTTATAAATGTCAAGATCAAGTGATCTCGGTGGTTCCGGGTATCAACTATTTTTGATATTCTTGTATTCGGGTAACTTAAAGAATATAATCATTTAAACGCAGGTAATGAAGGTTTATATAGGTATTATTCTGGCGACGCTGCTAGCTGTTTTTAATTCTTGCAACTGTGAAATACAAACAGTGACACAAGAAGAGTTCGTCGGAACATATGTAATGAAGTGTGGGATGTATATTGATACACTGATTATTAAACCGGATGGAGTATGTTATCATTCGTCTACTATGACAGATGATAAGATATCCAATATCAGTCAAAACGGCACATGGCGCGAAACTGTATCAGGATATTTTGAAGTTACTTTGATTCGGGAATCGAAAGGCGAGAGGAGTATGGATATCAAACCAGAGAAATGCAAAGGAACAGGTAAGATTACAATTCCGGTAACGATTAACGATTTTTGTTTTTACAAAAAGGTACAATAGATTAAACTTTCTTTAAGTGTTTAATGGTATTATTTGCCAAGTGGGTATCTTGAAACCTTGAATGTGTATATTAGGTTATTAAGAAGTGTACCCCCCCCTCGCTAGCACCAGTATGTTTGGGAATTTAGAGTACTGGGCAAGTGCTCCAGACAGGTGCGTCCGGACTACTCGTGCATTGCAAGTTAGGGAGGATGTTGTTCTAAAATTTGAGCCTCTTTAGCCAGTTTAACGTTTAAATATCTAAGATTATTAAATTATCATAATTTGGGTTCATTTTTTTGTGGCAGTAAATGCAGGCGAGTCTCCGGAGGACATTTTGCAAAACAACCACTAAAATGAATAAAAGTAGACGATCTCAAATAATGTTCCTGGAATTATCTTTAAATTGAGGTGCAAACGATGGCGTTTAAGCATTAGAGGTAGAGACAGTTATATATGTTCGATCAGGAGGACATTTCATTCATAATATAAGCAGCGTAATCCGATTTTCCTTTTACATGTTCAATTCCAATTAAAGCAGATAAATGGTTTTCCAGCATTTTAGTTTAAAGAAATATGAATAACAAAAGGTATCAAACAAGTATTCGACGAATTTATGCGGCTTTTATAGATGGTCTTGTTTTAAGTCCTTTTAGCTTTATCGCCCACTTCGTCTATAAACAGACGAATAATCAAATGGCATTATTTGCTTCTTATGCCATAGATTGCATGATTCCTGTTGTCTATTCTATACTATTTCATTATAAGTACGGGTATACGGTGGGGAAATTGTTGGCTGGCGTAAAAGTTCTTGATTTAACGGAAAGCACAACTCTTACATTTAAGCAATCGGTTTATCGGGATTCTGTTCATTTGATTATTGCACTGGGGTACATTATCTTTTCTGCGGGTTTTCTTTTATACGCATCTGATAAGACAGCTTTGGCAAAACTTTCTTCGTCGGCATTTGGAGTTCCGATCATGTGGTGGACGATTATTGAAATTATCACCATGTTGACCAATAAAAAAAGAAGAGCATTGCATGATTTTTTAGCCGGGTCTGTTGTTGTGAACGTGGATAATTAAGATAAAATTCAAGCAGTCCTTTCGTCTTGCAAAGATCATCCATTTAGAATTCAGATTACGATAGTAAAAATGAATTTTTAGCACAGGATCTGGTAAGACATACATTGTAAACGGGAATGCTAGTAGGGTTTTACGTGGTATAATTGTACGAGCGGAGGATAAGAACAAAGCATTTTAGTTTGAACATGCCTTAGGTAAAGCCGGTGACGAACATTTTTAGTCAAGAGAATTTTAAGGCAGGTCCTTTGTATTTTTCTTCACAACTTCAATTTGTTCATTACATCCTCTTTTTTTCTTCGGGAAATTTCGACGATGCTGTTGTCTGTAAGTACCGCATGACCTTCATGGTTTACAAATGAAATAAACTGTTTATTGACGAGATGGGATTTATGAGTTCGGATAAATCCGTAAGGCTCCAGCAACTCTTCATATTCACCCAGCACTTTCGATGTAAAGTGCTGCCTGTTGTTAACGCAGAAAATACGGGTATAGGCGCCGGAAGCTTCGAGCCTGATTATTTCCGAAGGTGATACAAAATATACTCCGGCGCGGCTTGGCAAAGCCAGTTTGAATTGCCTGCTGCTTCCGGCGTCGATATTCTGTAAGATATTCTTGAGTTGCTCCGGTTGATAGCCCAGTTCATCTTTGGTATCTATATAGCGCTGAACAGCATTTATCAAATCCTCCGTATCTACCGGTTTTAACAAATAATCAAAGGCACTGAAGCGAATGGCTTGAATGGTATACTCATTGTAAGCGGTAGTGAAAATCACTTTGAAAGGCTTGTTCCTGATAAGGGACAGGATCTCGAAACCGTCCAGGAATGGCATACGGATATCCAGGAAGAGAATATCAGGCTGAAAGTGATGGATTACCTGCACAGCATTCCTTGCGTCATTGCAGACCATTACTTCCTGTATGGCTGGCACAAATTTTTCGATCATAAGCCGCAACACGTCGCTGGCCTTCTGCTCGTCATCTATAATCAATGCTTTGATCATTGTATGGATCATTAACTCAGGTTGGGTAAGGTAATAATTACTTTGGTTCCCGCTGACTCACCGTTCTCATTTTTTAAATCCACTATTTCAAGACTGCTGCTATCATTATTTTGTTCATTGAAGACTTTCAATCTTTCTGTTGCTACACTTACCCCTTTGCCGGTATGATTGTTTTGAGCTGTCTTTTTTGCAAAAAGCCGGGCGGCTTCACGGCCTATGCCGTTGTCAGTCACCAAACATTGCAGAGAATCTGAGTCAAGTAGGTGGAAAGATATATCCAGTTTCCTCATTCCCTCTTTATGCAGTAAGCCATGCCAGATAGCATTTTCGACAAAAGGTTGTATCAGCAGAGTGGGAACTTTGGTATCGTTCTGATCAATGCCACTATCGATATGAATGGAATAGCTGAAACTTTCTTCAAACCGTAGTGCCTCCAGGTCAATATACAACTTGAGCATTTCGATTTCTTCTTTTAATGTGACAGTTTCGCGGTCGCTATGCGTCAGTACCATTCGCAGCAGTTTTGAAAATTTGGAAAGGTAAAGCGTTGCTTTTTCTTCCTTTCCTGTCATAATCATTTGCTGGATGCTGTTTAGAGCATTGAACAGGAAATGCGGGTTCATTTGAAGCCGCATGCTTTGCAACTTGGCAGTTGCGGCCTTTCTTTCGTTCTCCAGCACGATCAGCTGTGCTTCGTTGACGGCTAGTTTAAACTGCAGGTTTTCTGCTGTTAATTTTTGCCTGGCTAGTTCTTCCTTTTCTTTTTTCCGAAGAAAATCTTCTCTTCTTTTTTGTAAATAGGAGAGCAGACCGATACATAATAGGACGACAGACAGAATAAACCACCATCTTTTCCAAAATGGTGGAGTAATGACAAAACTGATAGATTGTTTTCCGGTATACCAGACTTTTCCATTGGTTGAGGCCGCTACAATGAGTTCATATTTTCCGTCTGGCAGGGAAGGAAAGCTGATGGTATGATTGCTGCCGATGTTTGTCCATTCTTCAGTCAGCCCTTTGAGGATGTACCTGAATTGAATTTTTTCCGTATTAAAGTAGTAGGGGGCTGTTATATTAAATGAAATGCTCCGTTTGTTGTAAGCAAATATGCTGTTATTGAATTCTTCGGCGGTTAATGTGTCGCCGTCAGCCGTGTAAACGGACTTCACTTTTACCGTAAGGGGGTTGTCTGACAAGGTAAAATCTTCGGGCCTGAAGTAATTAATGCCGTGGCGTCCTCCCAGGAAAACCATACCGGTTTTGGTCCGGATCACTGCATTACCCGCATATAGCAAACTTTGAATGTTATCTGAGAAATCAAATTTCCGGAAAGCCGACAAGTCGGCATCACTCATATACAGACCGTTGGTAGTGCTGAACCAGTAGTGGTTCAGACTATCCCTGAAAATGCTGAGTATGGGAATGTGACCCATAGCTGTAGTAAGATACTCGGCAGTGGTTGCACTGCCCTTGAAATCCATTTTATACAATCCGGCGGTAGTGCCAACCAGGTAATGGTCAGCCTGAGTTTCAAAAAACGTGATGATGCCCGGCAGGACTTGTTTTAGTTCAAATTGGCGTTCATAGGTATTGTTTAGACAGTAAATGGCAGACATGCTGCCAATCCAGATTCTTTCTGCGCTGTCCTGGATGACTGTATTGAAATTGGCGTCTTTCGGCATTGTGATCCGTCGTAACTGGTAAGTTTTTCCATCCATTACATACAATCCATCCCGACCCGGAAAGATATGATTGCCTTTCCGGTCTGTATAGGCCATATCATAAAAGTCGTTTTCAGAAGAATTCTTTACGCTATCCGATTCGTATGATGGACGTCGATATTTTTTTGTTTTCGAATCAAAAAGCCAGATTCCCCTATCGGTTGGCGCCAGTATCACGTATCTTCCATTAAATAGAATTCCCCTTATACTTTCATGGCTCAAACGATCCGATGCGTTTTCAACCGGATGAAATACTTCCGTAGCTCCGGATTGGTAATTAAGGTGTAAAAAGCCAAAGCCGGTACCGATCCACAGATTATTATTTGCGTCTTCGGCAAAACTGGTGACGGTATTGTTCCATTTCCTGGCAGGATCCTGTTCCTTGTTTCTCAGCAGGCCCAATGTTTTGCTGATCGGGGTGAGGGCTGTAATAATGGTTTCTGCATGAGCCCAGGCCACTCCATCTTTGTCTAAAAAAAGCCGGCTCAGAAAGTTTTCATATTCGAAAGGAGTTCCGTCGGCATACAGACCTGACTTTGTAAACCTGTCTTCTTTTATATTGTATTCCATTAATCCGGCAGTAGTCAGCATTAGGTATTTATTATCGGCTAAAGGAGCTACACCGGTGATCCGGAAATGAACCATTCTCTCACCTGGAAAGTATTTTCTGGCATCGAGCGGCGTTATCTTTTTTAAAGAAAAATCGGCCCAGTAGGCAAGTCCATCATATCTTACAAAAACTGCCAGTGTCGATGACAATGCATAAACGGAAAATAGATTTGTTGCAGGCAGACTGTCGGCTCTCCCTGTTGCATAATCGTATGCATATAACTGTCTCCCGGCAAAGAAAATCGTATGGTCATGAACGTCGAAGAGAGAGGGGCCATATGCTGTTCCGGGCTTCACGAAGGGTTTGTTTACCCTGCTGAACCTTTGATGTGCCTCATCCCATTCGTAAAAGTATTTCGTAGAGAAAAGGGTAACAGGTCTGCCGGGAAGCTGAAATATCCTTACCAGTCTTTCGTTGGCAGCGGTATCAAAATGGATTGGTTCGAACCGGGATGCCCCGGATGGTAACTTATTGATTGTTGTGGCGCCAATTATCCAGGTGTTATTACTTGTGTCGTTGAGATAATGAATCGGCTGTTCAGTGAAATTGAATTTCTCCACTGTTCTTCCATCAAACCGCTCAATAAAGTTACTATAGTTATAGACCACCCAAAGCCAGTCTTCTTTGTCTTTAAAGATATCAGAAATAGTGTTGGCGCTTAACCCGTTTCTCGCATCGAATACACGTGCATGATACCGGGGGAGCTGAGCACCGGCCGCAGCAGGTATGGCAAAAAGGAATATGGCAAGACAGATGCGCATTAGGCGCAGGGGGCTTTTGAATTGTAAATTTATATGAAATAATAAATCAGTCAGGAGTCGTAATTACAGATAGTGTTTACTTTTTAAATACAGGCAATAGTATGGCAATTAGTAGTATTAGAATTCTGATGTAAGTTATTTGGCTGATGGACTATTGTTTTAGGAACCAGTACACTTTACCTTTTTCTGACCGGAAGCTGCTGTTTAAAAAACCCGGAGCTGAAATAATAGCCATATTGTTTGCCAGCTGAACGCAGGATCCAAAAAGCAGATAGCTCTCGCCTTGTTGCGGGGTGAACATCGCCTCCCGCTGCCATGACCCATCTGAAAAGGTATACATAACCGCTTTGCCCTGTTGCCGGTTAATTCCCACATTCGCATCTTTTACTCCCACAAGGAGTTTTCCATTCAGGTAATGAACGGAAGATCCGAAACCATTTGCACGCTGATCGGATGCTAGTGCAAGTTGCGTTTG
>JBGAHR010000044.1:0-34762 GCA_044226045.1 Chitinophagaceae bacterium | reverse complement strand
GCCGATTACCAGTTTATATCCTTTACCATGTACATTGATGATCTTTACCTGGTCTTCCGCTTCCAGTTTCTTGCGAAGTTTGGATACAAACACATCGAGACTCCTCCCTACAATAACGCCTTCGTCTTCCCACACCTCTTTCTGCAGGCGATTGCGTTCCACCACCTGGTTGGGCATAGAGGCAAAAATTTCGAGCAAGCGGGATTCCTTAGCAGTAAGTTCTGTCTTTTGTTCTCCCTTTAAGAGATATTGCTCGACGGGGTAAAACAGGTAGGGACCAATGCTGATTCGTTTTGATGGCAGTGCCTCCATCGGTTGATCGTGAACCGGCTCCACTGAAGCGGGCAAAGGTTTGCGACTGCGAGCAAGCTTGGCAAAAAGGGCTATTAGCGATACACTTAACAACCCGATTCCCAGAAAATACCATTTCTTGTTGCTTTCTGCGGGATCCTGAAACTGGATCATGATATAATATTGACGGGCGGGCTGGTCGCGACCCTGGCAGGGGATAATATCATCCTGCCTTGCGCCGAGCATGGCATACCCGAAAACAACTTTCTGGGAATCGGGCTCCAGCACGTTTACAATATAATGGGATGGAAAATCATATCCGCGAACCACGCGGTCGATGATCTGCACCAGCGAGTCTGGCTTGAAACCGAAACTGGTAGCGAAGGGTATTTTGAACTGACTGGCTGAAATTTTTTCGATGGACTGAACAGGAGTGGTACTATCGCCGGTATATAATAATATCTGGTGCGCGATTTTACGCATCACGATCAGCTCCCGCGCGCCATCAAAAGAGGTCTTGCTATTGTTTGCCGACACAAACGCCACCAGCAACACCAGCAACAACACAGAGGCAACAACAGTCAGCCATTTCCATTTCATAACTAAAATTACCACAATCCCCATTCAAAAACAGGTGTTTACAATGGTTTTACACCTGTTTACAATCAATTTACCGCGCATTTACCTGAATAGCACAGGCTCATCCGTATCTTACCTGTATACAGAATCCATAAATCTTTCATACATGAAATTCAGTCTGTTTGTGTGCCTTTTACTTTTAATGAGCGCCTGCCATGGTCCCGAATCAGGAATCCAAAGCAATGACAAGGATCAGTCTATTGCTGATAACAGTATTGCCGACGGGGAACCCCGGATCAATCCGTATTGGTCGATAACCCATGTACTGGCGTCTCTGAATTACGCCAATAAACCTGCTGACCTCCAGTATGGACGATTCATACGCCGGGTTTTTGAGGATAACAAAGGACAATACTGGATTGGCACCAATGAGGAAGGCGTTTGCCGTTTCAGAAACAATGAAGAAAAATATTTTACTACCAACGATGGCCTTTCCGGAAACTCGGTCAGGGCGATCGCTGAAGACAAGACAGGTAATCTTTGGTTTGCAACAAATAAGGGAGTGTCGAGGTATGATGGAAGATCCTTTACCCAATTCACTACCCGGGACGGGTTGCCGAGCAATGATGTATGGAGCCTGTTGACAGATAGCCATGGAAATACCTGGTTCGGGACAGCGGCCGGCGCCTGCCGGTTTGATGGAAGAAAAATAGAAATTTTTCCCGTTACTGTTTTAGCCGCCGCTTACCCAACCAGGTTTACCGCCGGTCTTGTCTGGTCGATGCTTGAAGATCGGTTCGGAAATATCTGGTTGGGCACCGATGGCTCGGGCGTTTATAAATATGATGGGAAAGAAATGAGATCCTACACCAGCCAGCAAGGCCTGGCAGGAAACAATATCCTGTCCTTGCTGGAAGACAAAGAAGGCAATATCTGGATGGGTACCTGGAAAAATGGTTTAATCAGGTTTGATGGTACTCACTTTACCAACTATACGCAAAAAGAAGGGCTGACCAATAATGATATCTGGTCGTTAACCCAGGATACGAATGGTAATATCTGGATAGGCACCCTGGGGGGAGGGATCAATTACTTCAATGGAAAAACCTTTGGCAATATCCAGGAAACAGAAGGCATTACCAATAACAGGGTGCAACAGGTATTCTTCGACCATAAAGGCATACTCTGGATCGGATACCAGGGAGGGTTGTTTAAAATGGAAGGCAGAAAACTAATCAACTTCTTACGGGAAGGTTGTTAAGAAATGAGCGGTTTTGCCGAATGGCTGTACCTGTTGGCAAAACCGCTTATTTAATAATGGCAAAAACCTGTCAGTGAGGAAGTCTTTCGCGGAAATAACCGTAAGTCCAGGTTCCTGCGATCGCACTTAATACCACCACCAATATAACCAGGGCGCCTGTTCCGATCTGGGCAAATAACGGGCCCGGACATGCGCCGGTTACCGCCCAACCCAGTCCAAAAAGAAGTCCGCCGTATATCTGTCCTTTGTTGAATTTCTTGGGATGAAACTCGATTTTTTCTCCGTGAATGGTTTTGATGTTGAACTTCTTGATCAGCCATACGGAAATCATCCCTACTACTACGGCCGTTCCAATCACCCCATACATGTGGAAACTCTGCAAACGGAACATTTCCTGGATCCTGAACCAGGATATGATTTCCGCCTTAACAAACACAATTCCGAAAATAATACCCACAGCGAGGTATTTAAAATTATACCACCAGGGGTGCTTCTGATGCGATTCGTTCACACACATCGTGTCCAGCGACCGTATTTCGAAATCAGTGTTTGTTTCTTCCTTTACGGGTATGGATGTATTGGATGGAATAGTTTCTTTGGCAACCTGCATATGAAATAAGATAAATTGTTTGTTGTTAAAAATTCAGCATAGAGGACCCTGTTATAAAGACAGGATATGAGGCAGAATAAAATTCGCCATCAGGAAACCGCCGGCCATGAACATCACCGTGGCAACCAATGAGGGCCACTGAAGATCGCTCAGCCCCATGATCGCATGACCGGAGGTACATCCACCCGCATAACGGGCGCCAAAACCGACCAGGAATCCGCCGCCGATCAACATGACCAATCCACGCAGGGAAAAAAGGCTTTCAACAGAAAAGAGTTCTTTGGGCAATAACTGGCTGTTATCTGTAATGCCATAAGAAGCCAGCTCCGCAGCCAGTTTTGGATGTATGGTTACAGGCTGACTGGCAGACAACCATTGGGCGGCCACTATCGCCCCAACAAAAATGCCTCCCACAAAAAAGAAATTCCAGATCTCCTTTTTCCAGTCGTACTTGAAAAAGGAGATGTTTGCCGGAAAACAGGCGGCACAGGCGTGCCGCAGGTTGGCAGAAATTCCGAAATGCTTGTTTCCCAAAATCAATAGCGCTGGTACGATTAAACCGATGATGGCTCCTGCCACATACCATGGCCAGGGTTGTTTGATTGCTTCGATCATATTTTTTTCCGATTTGAATGGTAAAAATGAAGTCTGCCGCCGATGCCTTCGGTGATCTAAATCACTCAAGGGTTATGATTGTCTTTTTTCTGAGCGATATAGGAATACTACCGGTAAAAATTGGGAAGTTTTTTAGAAATGATAATTGAACACTACATTCCAGAGGCTCATGTTCACTTTATTGATTACATATTTGTCATTGTTGTATACATTGCCGGCTTTCCCTTTGTAGACATACAGGAACTGGAGATCAAGTCCTTGAAAAAATCCTGTAAACTCATGCCTTACATCCACATTGAATTGTGTGTACGAAGGCATCCCGAACTTGTTCAGCCGGTAGTTGGCAACATCTGGCAGGTCGTAGTAACCAGCCGCCGCCTGGAGACGAAGCCTTGCTTTGGGAATGGAGTAGGTGGTCTTCATCATAATGGCATGGATATCGCCCGCGCCATCGTTTCTTTCTCTGGGCAGAAAGGTGAAGAAGGGTTCTCTTCCCCATTCACGGGGCATCAGGAATCGCCCGTCGTTGGTTACCCGGGTATAGTTCAATGAAGTTTGCCAGCGCTTGTTCTCCCATCCTACCCTCGCTCCCCATACCAGGGAATGTGATCCCTTTTCGAAGTATGCCTTGGAGGGATCCGGATTGCCACCGCTTTTTACCGCATCCTGCCGAATGAATTGCAATCCACCGACAAGTTTGCTGTTTCCCTGAAGCGGATAGGTATAATCGCTCTCCAGCAGGATCGTATTGAAAACATTCTCGACAAACACATTGTATGCCTTGACCGTAATCCCCGATGAAAGCTGATGCGTTAATCCCAAAAGGGCAATTCCTTTGCTGCTGATATTGCCCGCATATCCTGATTTGGTGCCGTCCGGATTCAATCCCTGGGGATAAAGACCAATTGACTCACCCACATGAAACCATTTCACTGTACCCCGCGGAGACATTTGAAACAGGTAGCCTCCCTCAATTTTGGTATTCTTTACGTCGTTGATCTCAGCATAGAGACCGCCCACTTCGGAAGGCCGCATACGCCCGTCCTGTAAATTGATAAAGGGTGTATTGATCAATTGTCTGCCGAAAACAACTCTTGATTTCTTCCAGCTATACTTGATATACAATTCTTCCAGCCGATCGATGTCACTTTTATTGGCTGGATCCTGTACATCGAACAAGCCGATTTCATATTTATTAGCGGTATTGGTTCGGGGATCTGGTTTGGTAAGATCTGATGAGCCAATATTAAAGATGAAAAAACCAGATGCACCGACCTGGAAATGCCGGAACGGAGCTGTTTCATATTTAATTCCGCCACCAATGGCGTTGGCATAATAGTCTGTCAACCCCCCTTGGTTATCTGTTGCCATGAAGAAATAACGGATATGCCCGTTCACTTTCCCCTTTTTAAAGGCATACAATAAAGAGGTGGTATCAATTTTTTCCTGTTGGCTGCCTTTCCACATTTCGTTTTGGGCATACGTATGGCCAACACCGATCGCCAGTGCGAGCAGCAAAATCATTCTTTTCATGTTCCTATAGCTTTTGGTTTCTTCGTTGCAGGCAGCTATCCGGGAGGCGCAAGTTACCTGCACCCTGCCAGACCATGTGTCTGCCGGAAGACCCTTCCGTCAGAAAAGTTCTCTGCTGAGGTTTGGTTGGATTTATTTCGCAGACGGATCCGCCGCTTTGACTTCTTCAAAAGAGGTATCTGCGTCGGGCTGACTGGATTTACCGGTATAGTTTGGAATGCCACATCCATTTACTCCGCAGCAACCCGTATTGGTAAAGGCCATGAATAACAGAAATGCGCCGGCCATACCCAGTAGAAAATCCTGGTTTTTTATTCCGAAGAATACTCCCACTAATCCTGTGAGTAAACGCAATACCCGCATAAAACTCCATTGGCTCAATGCAAAAGATTTCATCCTGGCTAATTATTTAAATGAATAATCCGGGTTGCCTGATCAGTGCTAGTTCAATAAGTAGTACACGTCCTCCAGGCCCCCGCCATTGTACACCTGCTTCACGCCTTGTTGCTGCAAATAAGCCACCGCCTGCGCGCTGCGATTTCCACTGCGGCAATAAAACACAACCGGCTTTTCTCCCAATCCTTTAATTTCACGAAAGCGGGTAACAAACTGATCAAGGGGAATATTGATAGCATTGTTAATGTGGCCGCTGTTAAACTCCATCACCGAACGCACATCCACAATACTGGTTTGCGGATCATGCAAAATCTCTTTTATTGACATACTATTCTTTTTTTGGTTTCTAATTGTTTATGTTGAATATCTCCTTACAGCAATGTGGAAGGGCATACATAATCGGTAATCCTGAAAAGATTACTTTCTTTTATCGAT
This sequence comes from Chitinophagaceae bacterium, assembly GCA_044226045.1. Classification (GTDB taxonomy): domain Bacteria; phylum Bacteroidota; class Bacteroidia; order Chitinophagales; family Chitinophagaceae; genus Endoryza. Next base: position 29,042 of record JBGAHR010000044.1, on the reverse strand, counting down.
TTAAACCCTCCTTTCACATCAACCAGGTTCTCAAATCCCCTTGCCCGCAGAATGGAAACAAAGATCATCGAACGATAACCACCGGCGCAATGCACATAATAGGTCTTGTTGCGGTCAATCTGGCTCATGGAGTCGTTGATCACATCGAGGGGTGCGTTTTCAGCTTCAACAATATGTTCACTGAGAAACTCGCTCTTCTTGCGAACATCCAGGATGTTTAATGTAGGGTTGTTCGCTTGTTTATGGGCAAGCTCCGCAACGGTGATGCTCTCAATCACATCCAGTTCCTTTCCTGATTTTTTCCATGACTCAATACCACCCTGCAGAAATCCAATTACCTGATCGTATCCTACCCGGCTCAGCCTCGTTACCACTTCTTCTTCTCTTCCCGGATCACAAACCAGTAATATTTCCTGTTTGATATCCGGGATCATCGCGCCTACCCACGGAGCGAATGAGCCGTCGATCCCGATGTTGATTGAATTCGGAATAAATCCTTTCGCGAAATCCTGCGCATTTCTCACATCCAGCAGCAGCGCACCTGTTTCATTGGCTGCCACCTCGAATGCTTCGGGTGTCAACGCCTGTAATCCGCGTTCCAGCACTGTGTCTATGCTTTCGTATCCCTTTATGTTCAGCATCACGTTCAGTGGAAAATAAGCCGGAGGCGCTACCAGTCCGGTTGTTACTTCCTTAATGAACTCCTCACGGGTCATATCGGCCCTCAGGGCATAGTTGGTTTGTTTTTGATGACCCAGCGTATCAGTCGTTTCCTTACTCATGTTCTTTCCACAGGCACTACCTGCACCATGAGCAGGATACACAATGATATCATCTGCCAAAGGCATGATCTTGTTGCGAAGGGAATCATACAAGTAACTGGCGAGCTTTTCCTGCGTCAGGTCGGATTTTACTTTCTGAGCAAGATCCGGACGACCTACATCTCCAATGAACAGCGTGTCGCCACTAAACAGCCCCACCTCCTTTCCATTTTCATCTTTCAGGAGATAACAGGTGCTCTCCATGGTATGACCCGGTGTATGCAAAACCTTGATGGTTGCTTTACCCACCTTTAATTCTTCCCCATCTTTGGCTGCATAAAACACAAATTCGGGACTCGCATTGGGACCATACACAATGGGTGCACCTGTTTTCTTTGAAAGATCCAGGTGGCCGGAAACAAAATCTGCATGAAAGTGGGTTTCCAGCACGTATTTGATTTTAGCCTGATTGCGTTCTGCCCTGTCGAGGTAAGGCTGCACTTCACGCAAGGGGTCGATAATGACTGCTTCTCCATCGCTTTCGATGTAATAAGCGCCCTGTGCAAGACAACCGGTATATATCTGCTCGATTTTCATATTCGTTATTTTTTTTGATTGGTTTTACAAAATTCTATCAGAAAGGTGGCGCCATCAATGACATAAGTCACACAAAGTGGCGGCGCTGCCAAACCTTATGTAACTGGTTTACAAGGCTCTTTTTGCCAGGTACCAGTCAACCATTTCCAACTGGCTTTTCTTTCTCTCGGCCAGCGCTTCCACGGTTTTGGGTGCTGGGACAATTACTTTCTCTCCGGGTTGCCAGTTCAGTGGCATGGCACATTTGTTCGCATCAGCAATTTGCAGGGCCAGCAGGGCTCTTTTAATTTCTTCCATACTCCGGCCTACATTCAGCGGGTAGTACATGATCAGACGAATTTTTCCTTCGGGATCTATAAAAAACACCGCGCGTACTGCGGCAGTTTCGCTTTCACCCGGCTGAAGCATTCCGTACAATTTTGCCACTTTCATATCAAGATCGGCAATAATTGGAAATTCAAATAACACCCCGGTCTTTTCGTAAACGGCGTTCACCCAGGCAATATGTGCATGTATGCTATCGATACTCAGCCCTATCAGTTTGGTCTGATGGCTGGCAAAAAAATCCTTCTCCAGCGCAAAGCCGCTCATTTCGGTAGTACAAACGGGCGTAAAATCGGCCGGATGTGAAAAAAGGATCACCCAATGGCCCTTATTGAATTCGGAGAACCGGAGTAGGCCGGTAGTGGTCACCGCTTCAAAATCCGGCGCCTTATCGCCTATTCTCGGTATTATATTCATTGTTTCCATATAATCATTTTATTTATTTATTGAATCGTTGTTTTATTTCAATGACTGCCTCCTGTAGGGAAGAAAAGTTCTTTTATGATGATATAGATGCCCATTACCAATACAAACCACCCAAATCCCTTTTTCAATCCATCAGCCGATATCTTTTTACTCAGTACATTTCCAATGAATATACCAGCGATGGCAAGCCCCGTAACCGATAGCAGCAATGTCCAATCCATGGTTTGCTTTCCCAGGTCGCCAGTGAATCCAATCAGGGATTTGGCAGCGATGATCAGCAGGGAAGTGCCAATCGCCTGTTTCATGGGTAGTTTGCTTAACAATACCAGGGCCGGAATGATCAGGAAGCCTCCGCCGGCGCCTACAAGTCCGGTGAGTGTGCCAACAATGGCACCTTCCAACAGAATAAGCGGATAGTTATATTTCTGTTCACCGGTTTCCTCCACTACTTCTTTCTTCTTATCCCTGATCATTGAAACAGAAGCGAACACCATCAAAACAGCGAAAAGAATCATCATCAGCAATGCCTTGGTTACGATGAAGTCACCGATATGAAATACTTCTTTCGGGATGGCGGGAACGATAAATGCGCGCGTGGCGTATACCGCCGCTATGGAGGGAATGCCGAAGATAATAGCGGTTTTAATGTTGACTTCGCCATTCTTATATTTTGAAAAAGTCCCTACCAGGCTGGTCGATCCCACGATAAACAGCGAGTAGGCGGTTGCCAGTACCGGATTGACGCCAAAGAGATACACGAGAACGGGTACAGTTAAAATAGAACCGCCTCCCCCAATAAGTCCGAGCGACACACCAATTACTAACGATGCCAGATATCCTATTATTTCCATGAATGTACGTTTGCGGGCAAAGATGATACTCGTTCCTCTTTTTATCTGTGATGATAATCACCTACTATTGATTCTTTGCATAAAACATTCTCCAATAAAAAATCCTCCCGCCATAAGCTGAGAGGATTGAGATAACCACCATCAGTAAGAGTTGCTATTCCTTTATCCATTCGAAGGAGTTCCGGTTAATGCGTATCCATCCGTTCTTTTCCATTTTTTTCATCAACCGGCTGATCACTTCCCTGGAAGAGTTAAGATCATTCGCGATGTCCTGGTGAGTCAGCTTTACCCATTTCCCGAATTGTTTCACCTGACCTTTCAGGTAGAATTCCAATCGCTCATCCATATTCTTAAATGCAATTTCGTTCACCGTTCTCAAAAGCTCTTCGTAGCGGGCCCTGTACGTTTTAATCACGAAGTAGTGCCAGCTTTTATACTGGCTGAGCCATTTATCCATGTACTGGAGAGGGATCGTCAGAAGGGTTACATCTGTCAGCGTCTTTGCCATGACCTGGCTCTTCTCAGACTGGTAAGTACAAACCATTGACACCGCACAGGCCTGACCAGGTTGAATATGGTAAATGAAAAACTCGTTCCCTTCCTCATCTTCCTGGTACAACTTCACCACTCCTTCCAGTACCAGCATGGTCGAACGGATTGTCTGGCCAATTTTCAGGATGGTTGTTCCGGCGGGTATTTCACGGATCTCTCCATATTGCAACATTTCTTCATAAAGACCCGATTCAAGGCCCGGGAATAATTCCTGCAGCGGTTTCTGTTCAGTCATACTGCAAAATATTACGGATACTACCGTTTCTTGTGTAACAAAAGTTACATCGGCTCCGACTTTAGGATTGTTTTACCTCTGCATCCTGTTTCACCAGGTGTTCATCAATTACTTTTTTGAACATCGCCTTGGGAAGTGCGCCAGGCTGTATCATTGGTTGCCCTTCAGCAGGAATGAACAGGAAGGTCGGAATGCTCTGAATACCAAACACAGCCGCCAGCTCCATTTCTTTTTCGGTATCCACTTTATAGATGAGCAGCTTACCTGCATATTCTTCAGACAACTGTTCCAGAACAGGCGCTACCATTTTACAGGGACCGCACCAGTCGGCATAAAAATCAATGATTGCCGGTAACTGACCGGCATAGTTCCATTCCCTTTCTGTTTCGTAGTTGAATACTTTCGTTTTAAAATCCGCTGTTGTCAATTGTATGGTGGCCATAAATCTTTCTTTAGGGCAAAGTTACCGAGAGTGGCTCAGAAGATTCGTGACTTTTGTTACGTGAGGGTCTTCAATAAGACACCCCCGGCAAAACCGGGGGTGAATGTGGTTTCTGATTCTATTTATTCCTGTCAAAGCATTGTTTCCTGCTGCTGAAAAGATGTTTTTTCCAGGCTGGTCGCGCTGAGCGCTTTGAAGCCTCCCTGGATATTAACTACATCATAACCCCTGGCTTTTAAAATGGAAGCCATGATGACAGACCGGTAGCCACCGGCGCAATGAATATAGTACTGGTAAGATCGATTCAGTGAGCCCATGTTCTTATTGATAAAATCCAGCGGGAAGTTTTCCGCCCCAACCAGGTGCTGACTTTTGTATTCGCTTTGTTTACGGGCATCCAGCAAATGAAGGGAGGGATTTTTTGTAAACAGGCCGGCAAATTCCTCCGCGCTGACTTCATTGAGCTTGTCCGTCTCGAGCCCGGCTTCCTTCCAGGCAGCCAGTCCGCCTTTCAGGTATCCAAGGGTGTTATCATAACCAACCCGGGCCATGCGAACAACAGCCTCTTCTTCCCTACCCGGATCCGCCACCAGCAATATCGGTTGTTTGAGGTCGGTAATCAGCGCCCCCACCCAGGGTGCAAAATTGTCATCAATTCCAATGAAGATAGACCCCGGAATGAATTCTTTAGGGAAAGTTTCCTTGCTTCGGGTATCAATAACCAATGCTTCTTCCACTTCCCAAACAGCCTGAAACTCTCTGGGGGCCAGTGCTCTTGTTCCCTGCTTAACGATGTCATCAATGGAAGCTATGCCTCCCTTGAGATTCATCAATACATTGAACGGAAAATACTGAGGTGGCTCAACCAACCCTTCGGTAACAGCTTTAATGAACTCTTCTTTCGACATGTCGGCCTTCAATGCATAGTTTGTCTTCTTTTGATGGCCGAGTGTATCGGTGGTTTCTTTACTGAGGTTCTTTCCACAGGCGCTTCCTGCCCCATGACCGGGATAAACGATCACGTCATCTGCCAATGGCATGATTTTGTTTCGCAAAGAATCATACAGCAGTCCTGCCAGGAACTCGGGGGTGATTTCCGCTTTCACTTTCTGTACGAGGTCAGGCCGGCCCACATCACCGATAAACAAAGTATCACCTGTAAAGATTGCGTAGTCTTTCCCTTTCTCATCTTTCAATAAAAAAGTAGTGGACTCCATCGTATGGCCCGGCGTATGCAATACTTTAATAGTAACATCACCCAGTTTGAGTTCTTCACCATCTTTGGCTACATAAGCGTCATAGCCTGGTGCAGCCGTTGGTCCGAAAACAATTTTGGCTCCGGTTTTCTTCGATAACTCCACATGCCCGCTGACAAAGTCTGCATGAAAATGTGTTTCGAGGATATATTTGATTTTCGCCTTGCTTCTTTCGGCACGTTCAATGTAAGGCGCCGTTTCTCTTAACGGATCAATAATGATCGCTTCACCATTACTTTCGATGTAATAAGCCGCTTCGGCCAGGCAACCGGTATAAATTTGTTCAACTTTCATAACAGGAGATTTTTTTGTTGTAATGTCTGGCAGTGCCAGTTGTCAAATTCCACTTCAAAAATCCCATTTCCCCTAGCAACATCTGTATGTTTTGTTACAAAGCCGGATGATTGTAATCAGCCGGTCGCCTGACGTATTTCAGTTTGTTTCGATCAGGGAGAAACGGACATCGCTCTCTTATTTTTAAATGGTTCTTTATCATTCACCAATTCTGCAGGAAGCATTTTTTATCACAGCAGTTCCGTAATGTACATATCTCCTAAGTGATCACAGTCACATATACATGACAAAAACAGACGTAACTGTGCATAATCAAACATTAAATCTCTTGTCATATGGGAAGAAAATTTCAGATAGTTATTGTTGGTGGCGGTAATGCCGGTATTTCAGTCGCCTCACAATTACTACGCAAAAACAAACAACTGGATATTGCGATTGTCGATCCGGCAGATAAACATTACTACCAGCCCGCGTGGACGCTTGTTGGAGGCGGAGTGTTCGATATTCAGCGAACCGTCCGTAATGAGGCGGATGTTATTCCGAAACAGGCGATGTGGATCAAGGAAAAAGTAGTCAGCTTTAATCCGGAAGCCCATTCCGTGCAACTGGAATCCGGTGAAACACTCGAATATGATTTCCTGGTGGTGGCTGCCGGTATCCAGCTGAACTGGGATGAGGTCAAAGGCCTGAAAGAAACCCTTGGAAAGAATAACGTATGTTCCAACTACAGCTTTGAGCATGCCCCTTATACTTTTGAATGTATCAGGAATTTCAAAGGTGGAAAAGCCATCTTTCATAACCCTTCCACACCAGTGAAATGTGGCGGAGCGCCACATAAGATCATGTACCTGGCTGCAGATTATTTCCGCCGGCATGGTGTTCTGGCAAAAACAGATATTCAATACTGGAGTGGCGCCGGCAAACTGTTTGCGGTTCCGAAGTATGAAAAAACATTGCTGAAAGTATGCGAAAGAGCCAATATCAAATTGAACTTCCTGGTGAAGCTGGTTGAAGTAGACGGACCTGCTCATAAAGCGAAATTCGTCGGCATTGGAGAGAACAATAAAGACAGGGAATACATCGTAGATTTCGACATGATCCATGTGACGCCGCCGCAAAGTGCCCCCGATTTTATCCGGAACAGTTCCCTGGTTAATGCTGCAGGATGGGTAGATGTAAACAAGAATACCCTTCAACATGTGAAATACGCCAACATCTTCTCCCTGGGCGATTCTTCGGGATTGCCGACCAGTAAAACAGGTGCGGCTATCCGCAAGCAGGCTCCTGTATTAGTGGCGAATCTTTTATCGGCCATCAGGAATCAGCCGCTGGATGCCAGCTACAATGGTTACACCAGCTGTCCCCTGGTAACCGCCTACGGCAAACTGGTGCTGGCCGAGTTCGACTATGATGGCAATCCACAGGAAACTTTTCCGTTTGATCAAAGCAAGGAAAGAAGGAGTATGTATTTCCTGAAGCGGCGTATTCTTCCCTGGCTGTACTGGACGAAGATTCTGCCGGGCAAAGCCTGATGTAGTGGACGCTGTATAACTGATGAATTTCCGGCTGTCCTTTCTCGTGAAAAGGTCAGCCCCTTTTAAATTTGATTCGTTTCAGCGCTTCAAAGATCAGTCCGGACAGACCGACAATTGCCAGCATCATACCGGTGACTTCCCAGGGCAACGAAGCTGTCTTGAATATTTTCTGCAGGAAAGGAATATAAACGATCATGCATTGAAGAGCGATCGTTAACAGGATAGCTCCCCACATCAGTCTGTTGGTGAAGAATCTGCCCGTCAACACACTGTTCCGTAATGAACGTACGGAGAGGGCGTTCATCAACTGAACATAACACAGTAACGAAAAAACAGCGGTTTGTTGTAAGCGATGTTCGTATCCTTGTTGCATGGTCCACCATTGAATGAATATCGCGCCACCGGACATCACCACTGCAATGATGATGATTCTTGGGATCAGGCCACCCGCAAACAGGTTTTCTTTGGGCGGACGCGGAGGTTGATTCATGATATTGTGTTCGGCCGGTTCTGCCACCAGTGCGATGCCCGGCAAACCATCTGTAACCAGGTTTATCCAGAGGATCTGAATAGGCAGAATAGGAATAGGTAATCCCAATAGCGGAGCCACAAACAGGGTAAGTATCTCACCAAGATTACACGATAATACATACAGGATAAACTTCCTGATGTTCTCATAGATCCGTCTTCCTTCTTTAACAGCCTTTACAATTGTGGCGAAATTGTCATCCAGCAAAATCATGTCCGCCGCTTCTTTGGAAACATCTGTGCCGGTAATTCCCATAGCTACGCCGATATCCGCCTGCCGAAGCGAAGGGGCGTCATTCACACCGTCACCCGTCATGGCAACAAATTCACCCTTCTCCTGCAGTGATTTTACAATTTGTAATTTTTGTTCCGGCGATACCCGGGCGTATACCGAAATATTGTTTACCTGCGACCTGAATTCCTCCGCACTCATTTTCTGAAGGTCAGCGCCGGTTTTTACGTTTTCATGTTCGTCGATAATATGAAGTCTTTGTGCGATTGCCTGCGCGGTGAGTGGCTGGTCGCCGGTTATCATCACCGTATTGATTCCTGCCGAACGGCATTGCCGGATGGCTTCAATGGCTTCGGGGCGCGGCGGATCGATCAGGGCAGCCATCCCCAGGTAAGAAAAATCAGTTTCCATATCGGCGCTCAAAACCGTCGGTTCTTCGTGTAACACCCGATAGCCGAAGAACAAAACCCTCCACCCCTGGCGAGCCCATTCCCGGTTTTTTTCGAGTAAAGTTTCTGTTCGTTTTTTCTCAGCATCCGACAATACTTCCATCAGGCGGACCGGTGCGCCTTTCACAAAAAGAATCCATTTATCACCATCCTGGTGAAGGGTACTCATGCGCATTCTTTCTGAATCAAAGGGCAGTTTTTGAAGCAGGGGAAGGTTGAGTTGCGATTCCTCCACTGAAATGCCGTTCTTCTGCGCGTAACTCACGAGTGCCGTCTCCGTCGAGTCACCCCACATTTGCTCCCCTGAGAAATGGATATCATTGCTCAGGGCCATCGCCTGGAGCAGCAGCGTTTGTTTACCGTCCGCCGCCTCCTGTTTCTCCACAGTCATTATGTTTTGTGTGAGCGTACCGGTTTTATCCGTGCAGATATAAGTAACAGAGCCCAGCGTTTCTACCGCCGGCAGATTACGCATAAGCGCTTTCTGGCTCACCATGCGCGAAGCGCCTCTCGCGAGAGCAATAGTAATTACTGCCGGTAATGCTTCCGGAAGCGCCGCCACAGCAAGAGATAAAGAGGTTAAAAACATTTGAAAGGGAGGCTCCCCTCTCCATATACCGAATCCGAATACGACAACACAAATGAGAATAACCAGGACTGCCAGTTGGCGGCTGAATACAAGTAACCTTTTCTGAAGGGGTGTTTTTTGTGAAGCGCCTTCGAGCATACCGGCAATTTTTCCGAGCTCTGTTTCCATACCAATGGCAGTAACAACGGCTTCTGCATTTCCATTCGTTACAATGGTTCCTTTAAAAACCATATTCAATTGATCTCCGGGAACGAGGTTATGTTCCTGTATGGGAGCAGTTTTCTTTTCGGTAGTTTGACTTTCCCCAGTCAGCGAGGATTCATCCATCTTGAGAGAACTCAGCGACAATAAGCGGGCATCGGCCGGTACAATATCGCCCGCCTGTAGTTCGATAATGTCGCCTGGTACGATTTCGGATGCCGCTATTTTAAGGAACTGGTGATCGCGAAGAACCATCGCGAAGGGAGCAGAGAGTTTCTGTAACATCCTCACCGATTGCTCAGCATCGTATTCCTGTGAATACCCCATCCAGGCATTGGCAATGATGATGGCCAGTATAACGATGGCATCGGTATGTTCGCCTACGGCAAACGATATGCCTGCGGCTGCCAGCAGAATAATGATCATCAGGTCTTTGAACTGAGAAAGAAAAATGGACAGCCTTGTTTTTTGACGAAATTCCTTGAGATTATTCTTTCCATATTTTTCCTGCCTTCTTACGATGTCTTCTTTATTCAACCCCTTCTTTGAGGATTGTAGCCGGTTTAAAACTTCTTCTTCATTTAGTTGATAATATGCTTGCATCGGATTCGCGAATTCCCTATTGGAAAGTTACCGAAATTATACGCGCGAATCTCTTCTCAAAAACAAATGAGCACTGTTATTCCGACACTTTGATCGCCTTTTTCCGTATGAGCAGCGCAGCAAGAATAATCATCCACAACAGCCACAGTGTACTTCCCAATAATCCTGCTAACGGCCACACCGGAAACCCCGGTAAAACGGTGGCGAATAATTCAGCCTGGGCGAGCAGATAGATGAACGAAGAAATCAGCCCTAACCAGCTTACCCACCTGGCAAATAAACCTGTTCGAAGGAGAATGATACAAACAAGCACCGACCATGTAATAGTGAAAAGTTGTCCGAGGTGTTCTCCCAATAAAACCCCTCCGTACTGGTGAATGGTATTGAAGGAAGAAATGGCGGCTTCGCGACCTGCTTCTGTTGTAGCGGCCAGGAACTGGTTTGCTAATACAGGTACTACAAATGTCCATCTCAGCAATCCCAGCACCTGAACCAGCAGACCAATCACACCAATCGTTGTTGCCAATCGGGCAATGGGACTTCTACTCTCAAGCTTTTGCCCCATGAACACAAAAGCAGCAACCAGGGGCAACCCGGTGATAGCGAAGGCGAACCAGGTCCAGATCAGTGAAGCTCCCCCATTATGAAATTTTTCAAGGATTGTAGCAGTGTTTTCTCTCAGGATAGCCGGGTAGTTGAAGTTTACAGTGAGGATTGTATATGGTATCATGACAGCGACAGACCCGATGAGGAACAATATGCCGGTCAATTTCCAGCTGGGTTGATTGGGTTGATTGGTTTGATGTTGCATGTTGATTAAGTTTGAGGAGGTAAAATTATTGCGGGAGAAACCCGTATCACCGGACATATGTCCAATTCGGAGTTTTGACAGCGTTATCTATAGAAAAAAGAATAAGAAATACCCGGTGCAGGATTGAATTTTACCGAACGGCCTTTGGCCGCCACCATGATTCCACCAAAACGAAAGTTGAGTCCTTTCCAGATCATCCATCTGAATCCCGATTCAAGGCCCAGGGCATTTTTGTTCTTATAGTCTCTGTTATAGCCTCTCAGATAGGAAATGGAGGAATAAAACGACGATGGATTTTCCTTTTTTCCCACCGGCAGATACCAGATACTGATCCCTGTTTTGAAAAAGCTGGTATTCTCCCCTGCCTTGAAAGCGGTTGGATAATAGCCCGCATGAACAGAAACCAGTTTATAGCGAAACTCGGCCCCCATGGATGGATTGCGAAATCCATTGATGCTTAACTCTGATGTAGAAAACCTGGACTGAGATTTGCCGGTGAAAATTACGAGGACGAAGAAAAGAGTGGTCATTAACTTTTGCATGTTGTTTTGATTTTGTGAATGCAAAAGTCAGTTGCAGTTGGGTGTGGGGACCGGACATTTGTCTAATAATTAAAGGTCGAGAACAATGGTCAGGTATTCCTTGATTTTAGCAAGTTGTTCCGGATTCTATTCTCCAGTTCTCTTTACAAATCGTTTGTTATCAATTGCCCTCCATTGATCAATCATTATATCGTACTCCTCTTTCAGTTTAGAAAAAGATTTACCGAGATGAACCCTTAATATCTCGGCCTCAGGATTAACATTGGTTGTAACAGGGCAAACAATGGTTGAAGGATGATACTTATTTAATAGATCCGTTTTAATGACTACAACGGGTCTTGTTTTTCCTGCTTCCGTTCCGAATTGCGGATTCAGGTCTGCTATCCATAAATCAAATTGCTTAATTTTCATCATGTAACTTTTCAAATTCTGCTAAAATCCTCATTGACTCATCTTTCAAAAGCGCCGACTCTTTCTGCAATTGTTGGAAGATGATTTTTCTCTTCTGGAGCAAATTGTAGAACTCAACAGCTTCATTAATATACCTGTTTCTGTTCTTCTAAATTCTGGCAATAATCTTTTCGGTTTCGTTAAATATTACATCATCCATTTTCAGAGAAAGATTTTTCATTACAAATACTTTTTTTGAAGGTATATACCAAAGTATATATCCAAAATAATTGTTCCTGGAAAATCTTTTTACCGGATAGTTTTACGGATACGGCTGAGGTGGCGAGGCGTGATGCCCAGCATGGAGGCCAGGTGTTGCAAGGGAATTTGCTGAAGCAGGTGTGGTTCTTTTGAAAGCAGTTTGGCGTATCGCTGATCGGCACTTAATACGATCAGATCATGTCGACTTTCATCTATTCCTTTGATAGCCTGTTCTAACAGGTTTACATAAAAACTTTTGAAAGAGGGAATCGCTTCTACGAGTTTTCTAAGTTGCTGCCGGCTGATAAGGTAAATCTGGCTGTCGGTTAAAGCGCGAATATTCTCAAGGGCAGGTTTTTCGTTGATGAAACTGCTAACAGATGCCAGCCAACTGCCCGCCAGGGAGACGTAAGTCGTAACCTCCACCCCTTCCTTGTTGACAAAATATTGAAAGAGTCCGCTTTCTATCAATCCCATATATCGACTGGTTTTCCCTTCCTCCACTATCAACTCATTTTTTTGAAATGTTTTTAGTTGAAAGGAGGCCACAATGGATTCCAATTCATCGTCTTTAAATCCTATAGCTGAAAAGTAGCCAGCGACTGCGGACATATCAGGATGTTTTGTTCAGCGAAATCTTCTGTTCTATCAGGCAGCCTGCAGTGGATTTCTGCCGAGTGATTTGATAAAACGGAAATGAGAAGACACCGCCGAAAACAAGGTAGGCATACTATGATAAGGCAGATTAAATTCAGCACATTTTGCCTGGACAATTTTGCTTAAGGCAGGGTAATGTACGTGGCTCACCCGGGGAAAGAGATGATGCTCTACCTGGTAGTTCAACCCACCTGCCAGCCAGGTAATTATTTTATTATCGGGACAAAAATTGGCGGTCGTCAATACCTGGTGAATCGCCCATTCGTTGGGGAGTTTTTTTGTCTCCCCTTTTGAAACTGTTTCAAAGATGGTTGATTCCACAACATGTGCCAGTTGAAACACAATGGCCAGGGTGAATCCCAGGCCGATATGCAATGCCAGGAAAAACACCAGCCAGTTCATCCATCCCGTTAAGAGAACAGGTAGTGCTATATAAAATAAAATGTACAAAAGTTTACTAACCCAGAAAAGAACATGATCCACCGGTTTCATCCTGGAAGACATGGATTCATCGCTCAATTTGGGCTTAAAATACTTTTCAAAGTCCTGGAAAAGCACCCAGATCAATGAGCTTAATGCATAAAGAAAGGGGGTATAGATATGCTGAACGCGGTGAGCCGGAACCCATCGTTGCGATTCACACATCCGTATGAGGGGGCTCTTGGCGATATCATCATCTATCCCATCTACATTGGGATAGGTATGATGAAGAATATTGTGTTTGTATCTCCAGATGAAGCTATTACCTCCCAGGGCGTTCATGGTCAGCGACAGGGTTTCATTGATCCATTTCCTGGAAGAGTAGCTGCCATGGTTGGCATCGTGCATGATATTGAATCCGATGCAGGCGCTGACAAAACCCAACGCCAATCCCAGCGTAGCGGTAAGATACCAGGGCATCTTAAAAGAAAGAATCGCCCAGTATATAAGAATAGCGCTCGTTATCAGCACGATGGATTTAATATATAAATGGACATTACCTGTTTTGGCAATGCCGCGGCTGCTAAAATAGTGATCCGCCTCTGCGTTAATAGCCTTGTAAAAATCGGCGTGTTTATTGTTAAATGAAACCTTTGTCAAGCACAAATAATTTCGGTAAAGATACACAAAAAAACCGCTGGAAACTGAGTTACCGGTGCATGCAGCAGACTAATTATTCATTAGGAAAGCACCTCTCCTGCTGTTATTTATAGTCAATACTTTAGAGCCGTCTTTCGGGAAAAACAGTGATTTGTTTAAGGAGTTGCAGGAATGAAGGAAACTAATACAACAGGGCCTTTCGGGGAAAGTCACTATTCATATGCGTTGGCTTTCTTATCAAACTCATTCAGAAAGTAGCTGATATTCTGATAAAGACCGCCCGGCAGGGAGTTTTTCAAATCAGGATTCTGGCAATCGTTTGTAATGCTGGAGGCTAGCTGGGAGAGACGGCCATTGAGAATTTGAGCGTACTGTGACCGGATCAATTGAAAAAGGTTTTCATTTCCATCTCTATTGAGGGATTTGACCTTTTGTTGAAACTCTTCGACGACCAAAAAATAGATTTTGGAGGCTTCCTCATTAAATTTAAGATATGAATGCCCCATTTCTCTATGCATTACTGAATGTTATTAACCCTCTCTTATAAAGCAAATACTTCGCCATTCTTGGCTGCTTCAAATGCCGCTTTTAAATCTTCCACGATAACCTCGGGTAAATTATAACAACCAAGTTTCTCAAAATCGAATCGATGAAGCGAGTAATTATCAATGCTCTGGTGGTGATTTCTCAGATAGTCTTGTTTTTCCCCCGGCCATCTTGGAACTCCTTCGAGGAAGAAGGCATTGTGTTTTTCTTCGACCGCTGCAAAATTCTTCCTGATTAAACTGACTTTTGTTTCAACATTCATTCCGAAATTTTTAAATTATTTACACTATATGTTATTTCATCGAAAGATACCCGACAGCGTACTTGCTGGTTAGGAAATAGTCTGTTACGTATCTTAAGCAGGTTCTAGAGCCTGATCCAACTATTGCCAATAGTTAGTAAAGAGAAAATGTGCAAATGACAAATTGAAATAATCCTTCTTCATATGCTTTCTCCTCGCGTATCAGCCATTGAAGTGGTCTATTTTTGCCCTATTGCACATTTGCTTTATCTGAAAAACAATCTCTTGAAATTAGTTACTTCAGCTTCGTTTAGGGCGTGCTTCACTAACGCTCATTGATTTCCCGTCCTGCACTTTTCCATTCAGGCCATCGATCGCTTTTTGACCAGCCTCCATATTCATTTCGACGAATCCAAAACCGCGGCTGCGGCCTGTAAACTTGTCCATAATTACTTTCGCAGAAAACACATTGCCAAAACCGGAGAAAAGACCTTTTAAATCTTCATCATTGATAGCTGAACTTAAATTTGCAACATACAAATTCATAAAATAATATTTTGAATTAAAGAAGAGTTGAGTAAAACGCAGGAGTAAATAAAGTAGGGAGAAAGAAGATACAGGTTCACTTACAGAGGCGCAATTCCCAAAATAATCAGCAACAAGATAGGCAAATAAACCAACAAAGCAACTTTTATTTTTACGTTGGTTGTTCAGGATCCGTTACATAAGCAGGCTTGTTTTAGTGAATAATAACTTCAATAACTGTCTCATCAGCTATATAATATCGAAGTATTCGTTATTGTTTGGTAGCAATAAAAACCTGTCATGAATCTTAAAGACTTACTGTTAAATTTTAATACTTGTTTGGAATACGGATATTATCCGGACAGGAATGAATACATTTACAGTGAGTCCGGTTTTTAAAACATGTCCCGTTCTTTATTAAACTTCCCTGAAGTCCGACACTATCCTGGTTGCCAACAGCAAGCTTCCATTTTAATAAACAGCCATACCGGTTTAACTAACTGACTCCAGCCGGACTAGCAACCATGCTGTCATTTCCTTTTTAACCACTAGTCAGAATCTCGTATTCAAGACCCAGTTCTTATTTTATCAAATCACTATTATGAACAGAACCGTAATTACCGGAACAGGCAGCTATATTCCCGAACTGACCGTTACCAACAGTCAATTTACGTCTCAGGTATTTTTCGCAGATAATAAAAAATCACTGCCGGACTCGGAAACCATAGTAAATAAATTCGAGGCCATTACCGGAATCAGGGAACGAAGATATGTATCGTCGACCCTGCAGGCTTCTGATATTGGTGCAATAGCCGCTTTGAAGGCTTTGGAATCAGGTGCTGTGGATCCCGAGTCCATCGACCAGCTCATTGTAGCGCATAATTTTGGAAATATTGAAGCCGGACTGGTACAGGGCTCCATCGTACCGGCTGTTTCAAGTGTGATCAAACATCAGCTTGGAATCAAAAACCCGCAGTGTGTTGCCTATGATATTATTTTCGGGTGTCCCGGATGGTTGCAGGGTGTGATACAAGCTCATGCTTTTTTTCTTTCAGGCATGGCGAAAAAAGCGCTTGTGATTGGAACAGAAACGCTCTCCCGAGTGGTGGATAAAGCAGATAGAGACAGCATGATATTTAGCGATGGAGCGGGGGCTGTAGTCCTTGAACAAAAGGAAGACAGTCATACAGGTTCTGGGATCATCGGTTTTATCTCACAATCAGATTCTCTCCAGGAGTTCGCCTATATCAAAATGGGACCGGGCAACGCCCCGGACTCCGATGAAAAAAACAGGTATATAAAAATGAATGGTCGAAAAGTTTATGAATACGCCATTTCGAAGGTGCCGGCCGCCATTAAAAGTTGCCTCGAGCAGTGTCGGGTACCCATTGAAAATGTAAAGAAATTTTTCATTCACCAGGCCAATGAAAAAATGGATGAAGCCATTATTCATCGACTCTTTAACCTGTATGGCATTCAAACTCCGCCGGCGAACGTTATGCCCATGTCGATCCAATGGCTGGGAAACAGTTCTGTAGCCACGCTGCCCACCTTACTGGATCTTGTAACACGAGGTCAGATGCCGGACCACCAATTGAATCCGGGTGATATTATCGTATTTGCTTCGGTAGGCGCCGGCATGAACATCAATGCTGTTTGTTACCTGATTTGACAGGACCCGCCCGGGAAAACCTATTCCATCAAAAGACCGGTTCCCCAAAGGTCAACAGATTATTATCTGGATCTAGCAGAGAAAATTCTCTTTGCATCCAGGGCTTATGTTCCAACGGAGAACAGTTTACCTCTCTTTTTTTGAGTTCCTTAAACCAGCCGTCGATGTCTTTTACCCTTATATAGACCTGACCATCGTTTTCAAGCGGATTAATCTCCGTGAATTGAAAAAAATGAATCTGTATCTGATCCTTTTGCACCATCAGGTATCCGTCGTAGTCGGACCCAAACTGTGAAAAACCCAGCTTATCTATATAAAACGCTCTTGTAATCAGTTTGTCGCGCATGGGCAGTTTGGGATGTATCTCCACCAGCATATCGATTTATTTTATAGTTATTCCCAAAAATATGAATTAACTTGCATTTTACAAGTTGTTTTGAATATTTTTTTATGACTAAAGCAGGATACCGTTCACAGGAGCCGCTCAGCCTGTTCCTCGAAATGTTGGGCGATAAATGGAGCTTACTGATTGTTCGTGATATCATCATGAGCGGGAAGAATACTTACAATGAATTTCTCGCCTCGGAAGAAAAGATTGCCACCAATATGCTGGCAGACCGGTTGACCCGGCTTGAAAAACTGGGTATTATCCGGTCGGGGCAGCATCCAGACTCTAAGGCAAAAATCTATTATCAGCTCACTACCAAAGGCATAGACCTTTTGCCAGCCATGATAGAGATGATGCTATGGGCAGACAGCTATTTACCGGTATCCGACGCATCCAGATCCTATGCAAAGGAATTGAGGAAAAATAAGGAAGGCTTTGTCCGGAAGGTTATCAGCGATTTCAAAAAGAAGGAGGAAAAGGGCGAGAATCAGGGATGCTGACAACCTCAACATAATATGTACTTTATAATGAGTCTATTTTAGCAAGTTATTTATAGCATCCTCATCTGTTTACTTGCGGCATGGCAAAGAAATCCAAAAAACCAACTCGCCGTAAAGCAACCCTTGGTCATTTCAATCACGATGACTTTTTTCGCAAACTTACAACCCGCATCAAGACACAAAGAAAAAAGAAGGGATTCAATTCTGCGGAACTGTTTGCCTACGACATAGAAATTTCCCGTGTCGGTATGTCGCAGTATGAGTCAGGAAACTATGATGATATCCGAATGAGTACACTCCTGAAGATCATCGATGGTTTGGGTATGACTCCCAAAGAGTTTTTTGCGGAAGGCTTTGAATAGTCTCTACTTACCTTTTTCACTTTCTCCAACAAACTTAATGGCCTCCTGTAAAACCGGATCGGAGTTCAGCAACAGATCTTTACTGGTAACTTTTACAGGCAAGTCTATTCTAACTCCTATACCCTGCCGAAAACTCTCATTTGTTCCCTCAACTCCCACGCCGGTATAACTGACTGCCAGTCCACCCGGCAACGAAAACCAGGCAATATTACCGGTGGTTCCGGCAGTTGGTCTACCCATCACCCATGTATTAGGCCGGAGACGAAGCATGGCAGCAACCGATTCAGAAAGACTTTGCGTGTACTCATCGACCAGCACCAACATGGATCCTTTATACATATACTTTTCTATTGCAGTCGGATCAAAGTACAAAGGCGACTGGATGAATGTTCCGGGTAAAGAATCGAAGGCATTTCGCTCCTGGGTCAATTTGATCCGTTGTGTAAATAGAAAATTACCCAGCCTGGAAGTGACAGGATAACTCGGATATCCTCTCATATCCCAGATTACCCATCGGGCATCTTTTATATCTTCAAACAATTTTGTCAATGTATCAGGTTGGGTAATCCGGCAGAACTGCACATACCAAACACTATCATTCATTTTTCTCCATAAAGGTGGCGCAGGTGATCGTTTTATTCGCCGATGCACCTCCCAGGTATGCAGCTCCACTGATCGAGTGATCATCTTACCCGCTCTTCGAAAAGTTACGCTGATAACGGAATCACCGATATTCAGCAGTTCGGCAGCATAGTTTCGATACAGGGAAGATGGGTTAGTACCCGTTACAGTTTTTCTCAAAGAGGCCAGTCGCTGGCTGGTACTGAATGGGCCCACTTTCAAAATCTCATCTCCCACTTTAAAATCAAAATCCCGGGCGATTACCGCGTCACACTGACCCACCAGGAATTTTCCTTCTATGTAGTCGATTCGAAAAGGAGCCGCAAAGTAGACTTTACCAGGTTCCTGCAGGAAAGAATGCGCATCCGGCAATTCATGTATCAACTCGAGTACCGCCTGTCGGTATTCCTTAACGTCGCGTGCCTGTATAAAAACAGGGATGTATAACTCCAGCACTTTGTTCCAGTCTTTTATCCTTTTCCTGTGCGGATAGAAGTATTCAATGGTGTTCCAGTATCTGAACAAGGCCAGCAGCCTCGCTTCTCTGGATGGGAAATCAGGCTCTTCATGCGCATCTTCGGTATGGACGATATGATCTAAATAATACCCCTGGTAGTGACGGGTCACATACCGGCTGGCAGCAGGTATATGGTACTCGTATAAGCGCAACAATGCTGATTGCAAAAAGCCTGATAATGGAATACTCTTTAACTCCTCAGCCGTAAAGATCCGAACCAGCGAATCGGCCAACCAGTTTACTTTTTTTGAAGACAGTTTTGCAGCCGGCAGACTTCGGTACCAGTCGTCCATCAATTTCTTAAAGGATGTTGTGCCCGGGACAGCCTCTACTTGTGGAATCATTTGCATCAATGAACTATCCCAGTCTGGTTTTCCCAGGGCCGCATCCGGATGGTAATATTTCAGAAAGCCCCACACTCTTGCAAGCGTGGCCAGATTCTTCACCTGTTGCCGGGCTTGTGCCTGGCTGTTAAAAAGAAGACAGAAAAGCAATATTTGTATCAGGAAGAAACCATATAAAATCTTTCGCATAACCTGTATTTGAAGGCAAGTTGCAACAGATCAATCAGGGCAGGTTTGAATTTTAGCCCAAAACAGATCTGCTCTCGACGAAAAGGATGGGTATAATTGACCGGGCAAAAAGTCAAATTGGGCGAAAGTATAAGGCAGTTAGCAGGCAAGTCTGTTAATTTGCTCTATGTTCGAAAATTGGAGTTATTTAAGGAAAGTCCGGGTGGCGGAAATACTATACCTGCTGATTTTATCAGTTATCATCCCATTTTCAGTAGGTGTACAGATTTTTAGTCACTTCTCTCATACCCTAAGTCTCATATTTTTGAATATCCTCCAGATACCATCCATTCTGCTGCTCTATAAATGGTTTTTACCTGTTACCCTGCTGAAGAAAAAATGGGGTTGGTTTGCGCTGGGGCTTCCCTTTTACTTGCTGATCTATGAGCTCAATGCCCGCATTGCATTTATGATTGCCATCAATCTGCCATTTATTCCCGAGGCATATCGTAACAACCTGTCTTCTGTGAAACCCTGGACATGGTCGGGTTCCCTGATCCAGAACATGGATTATACCCTGCTGATCATGCTATCTGCTATCGGATTGTTATTTGTACGGGAATTGTTTAAACGCCAGCACATGGTGGATCAACTTCAATCGGACAAACTCCGGCTGGAACTGGATCAACTCAAATCGCAGATACAGCCACACTTCTTTTTTAACACGTTGAATAATCTCTATGCGTTGAGTTTACAGGGTTCTCCACAGACGTCGGTGTCAATTGCCAACCTGTCGAGCATCATGCGGTATGTTCTCTATGAGGCAAGAGAGGAAAAGGTTTTGCTGGCCAAAGAGATTGCCTTCATGCATAGTTACCTGGAGCTGGAACGTATCCGCCATAGTGACGAGCGGCTGATTCAGTTTGGTGTGCAGGGAAATCCGAATGGCATTCTGATTGAACCCCTGCTGTTTCTTCCGTTAATAGAAAACTGTTTCAAACACTCCTTACAGCACAAAATACCCGGTAACCAGGTTCAAATACTAATGACGATTGACGAAGAAGAAATTACCTTCCAGACAACCAACCTGAAAGTCGCTTCGGAACAAAAGTCTAAACAGGACGGAGGTATTGGTTTACACAATGTGAAGAAGAGGCTGGAATTATTATACCCCGGCAAGCACCAATTACTGACTACCGATGAAGATTCGAAGTTTATTGCTACTTTAACCCTGCAAATCAACAACCGTTCATGATACGCTGCCTGATTATAGATGATGAGCCGCTCGCAAGGCAACTGATGGAATCCCATGTCAGGCAGGTAAAATCTCTGCAACTGGTTGCCTCTTGCGAAACTGCCATCGAAGCCTTTGAAATCCTGCATCGCGAAGCTATTGATTTGTTATTCCTCGATATTCAAATGCCGGGCATCACCGGATTGAATTTTCTAAAGTCGTTGAAGAATCCACCACAGGTTATTTTTACTACGGCCTATATGGAATATGCCGTGGAAGCATTCGAACTGGAAGCAGTCGATTATATCCTGAAGCCGGTTACCTTTGAGCGATTCATGAAAGCCGTTCAGAAAATTGACAGTGGAAAAGAATCCGGTAACCCTCCTGCCATGCCCGATAGTGAAGAAGCCATTTTTATAAAAGTGAACAAGCGCCTGCTCAGGATCGCTTTTCCGGATATCGCTTATGTTGAAGGATTTGGAGATTATATAAAGGTCATCACGCTCCAGGCAACGCATGTGTCCTATTCTTCTCTGAATAAAATTGAAGAGTTGTTACCAGGGCAACAGTTCATCCGGATCCACAAATCGTTTATCATCAACTTCCGTCATATCCAATTTGTAGAAGGCAACCTGGTCAGAATTCTCGATAAGGAATTGCCTATTGGTATTACCTATAAGGACGCTTTATTAAACAGGCTTCGTTTCTAAAAAAGTTTTTGGCAATTTTCTTTTCATCTGTAATTTCCTGTTTTGTTGAATATATCATTATCAAGAACCCATACCGCATACGATAAAATAGACGCTAAAAATATTTAAAATGAACATCAAGCCAATAAAATCAAAAAAAGACTATGAAGAGGCACTTCGTCGACTTGATACATTGTTCGATGCAAAAAAAGGAACACCCAAAGGTGATGAATTGGAAATTCTAAGCATCCTGATCGAAAAATATGAAGACGAGCATTTTCCAATTGACCTGCCCGATCCGGTAGAAGCCATCAAATTCCGAATGGAGCAAAATGGATTAACCCAAACAGATCTGGCGAATGTTGTTGGGCAAAAAAGCAGAGCAAGCGAAATACTGAATCGGAAACGAAAGCTTTCACTCGAAATGATTCGCCAACTGCATAAGGAGTGGCATATTCCCACAGAAGTATTGGTACAGGTTTATTAACACGCAACAAAAAGACAACCATTTCATCTGATTTTGTCTTCATCAGACTACCCCCCAATTCCCATAAATAGCAAGTTTCGGGTTGTTGCCACCCTGTTTTCATAGCAATTTTGTTTCATAAACAAATGATATGAAAACATACATCCTCATTCATGGTTCCTGGCACAGTGCCTGGAACTGGCATAAAGTAACTCCTCTCCTCGAAAAAGCAGGCCATCGGGTATTCGCCATAGACTTACCAGGTATGGGCAGAGATAAGACACCCATCGAGAAAGTGACGATGAAAGGTACGGTTCAAAAGATCGTGGATCTGATTGACAGCATTGAAGGAAAAGTAATCCTGGTGGGGCATAGTAAAAATGGTATTATGATCTCCCAGGCGGCCGAATACCGACCTGAGAAAATTGAGAAACTGGTTTACCTCGCAGCCTACCTGGTTCCGAATGGCAAGACCCAAAGAGAATACTCGATCCAGGATACCGGTGGTTGGCTGAAGCCTTATGTAACACAATATCCCGAAACGGGCTCCCATACCCTGCAACCGGAAATTTATAAAGAAGGACTTTACCACGACTGTGATGACGATATTACCGAACTGGCAAAAGTATTATTGGGTCATGAACCCGTTGAATCGGGTATTACTCCCCTCGAACTGACAGCAGAAAGATGGGGAAGCGTTCCGAGAGTTTATATCGAATGCACGGAAGATCGTGCGGTTACCCCTTATATTCAGCAAAAAATGTATACCGAAACACCCTGCGAAAAGGTATACAAGATGAACACGAGTCATTCGCCTTTTTTCAGTCAACCAAAAACGCTGGTAGATATTCTATTGAATGTCTAGTTAGTCCCTACACAATAGGCCGGTAACCTGTGCATTCATTACCGGCCTTTTTATTAAGCCTCTTCCAGTATCCATTCCCTGTTCAACATCATACCGGCAGTGGTTCCCATTGCCACCGCATTGGCAACGGTGCGAATACGGGTAGTACTGTCACCGCAGGCGAATACGCCGGGAACGGTGGTTTTCTGCATGCCGTCTACCTTAATGTATCCATCCTCTGTTAACTCGCATCCCAACTGCGCCGGTACCGCGCAATGTTGCACAAACTCACAGCGTGCATACATGATTTCCAGAGGAACGGTTGACCCGTCGGAAAAATGCACTTTCTTCAGCTGCCCTTCCTTGTGTTCGAAATGAGCAATGGGCTTTTCAACGATGCCAATATTTTTCAATCTTAATTTTTCCATTTGCACCGGCGAGAAACCGGCGGTTTGATTGGTGTATATAGTTAACTGATCCGTCCAGTGCGATAACATTACTGCAAATTCAAATGCCCAATCGCCATTACCCAATAGTCCGGTTGGCTGGTTTCTTACCTCGTATCCATGACAATAGGGACAATGCAATACAGATATCCCCCAACAGTCAGCAAAACCGGGTATAGGAGGCATAATGTCCTTGATGCCGGTTGCAAAAACCAATCTGTCACATTGAAATATTGCTCCATCGGAGGTAGTAATCTCGAAGCCGGTGGACGTTTTTCTTCCGGTTGTCACCAGCGCTGATAGAAAACGAACATTCGGGTATTGTGATACCTGTTTTCTGCCCAAAGCGGCGATGTCTGCAGGGGTGTTGCCATCCTGCGTAAGAAAATTATGCGAATGAGGAGTCTGCCGGTTGCAGGGTAGCCCACTGTCGATCACCAGCACATTTCGCAAAGCCCTGCCCAACGCCATGGCGGCAGCGAGACCCGAATAACTTCCTCCAACAATGATTACTTCGAACTGATTACGATTTGACATGACAGCGATGTTTCAATTTTTGAATGACTGCTTATCCCTGATGGAAAGAAAAAGCAGGCAGCAAAGATAGCTGCCTGATTTAAACCCTGCCTCCAATCTTCCTTAATGCCGCACATCCTCTTCACTTTTATTTTTCATGGCTATCCTCTTCAATAAAAGTTCCACCATTGGTATGCCTGCGAACACCATCCAGGGAACCAGCACGATTGTCAACACCAGGGTTCTCAGGTATAAAGGCAGTTGGGCCAAATACTCGCCAGCCAGCGCCAGGAATAAAGTAATGGAAGGGTAAATGACTACCCATATTTTCAATGAAGCGATTGCCCTTGCTCTTGTTTTCATTTTTGTCGTTTTTAATTGTGATGCAGACACAAAATTACCTGCCTGAGAGGGCGGGCCGATAGGACAATCATGCAGTTGAGCAGGACTTATGCAAGCCTCTGGCGATAGGCCTCGGGGGTAAGGCCGGTGTGTTTCCTGAAATAGCGGATAAAATAGGAAATGTCTTCATATCCCAGCTGATCGGCGATTTCCTTTACCTGGTTGCTGGTAGCCATCAATAATCTTTTTGCCTCGAGTATGATCTGTTCATTAACCAGAATTGAAACCGGCTTGCCCACGACCGATTTGGTGATGGCATTGAGTTGATATAAGGAAAGGTTCATCAGGGCAGCGTAATCAGCCGGTTGCTTCTTACGGGCGATATGCTGTTGCAGCAGATCCATCAGTTCTTCCAGGCGATCCTGGTTATAATTCAAGGCAGTCTTTTTAAGAAGGGAAGGTTTATCGCTCTGGCGGTTATACTCAACAAAGAAAATATCAAGCGATGCCCGTATTATTTCCAGGTATCCATCCTGGCGTTGCTCATTTTCTTCATAGATACCCGAGAGGCATTGCAGGAGTTTGTCAAACCGGTTGCTGTCAAGTTGGCAAAAATTTTTATAGGTCGCTTTTCGTAACCGGTTCAGCATTTCCTTATGGGCAGGCTGGTAAAACCGGGCATCGAATTCGAGCAAAAAACCCGTGCTGCCTGCTGCCAGCGTTAACTGGTGAACCTGTCCGGGTCGAAGGATAAAAACGGATCTGTCTTTGATGTTGAATTTTTCGAAATCAATCCAGTGAGCGCCTTTACCTTTTTTCACCACCAGGATGAAAAAGAAATCATGTCGATGAAGGTCATGTACCAGGTCCTGTCCGTTCAACACCTGCTCCAGTGTGCGAATGTGAAATCGCCCAACCGCACTATTGAATATAGTAGTCTTTAACTGACGAACCGGTATCTTTTTCATTGATGGTGCAAAGATAAATACGTTTTGCGGTTTGCGGTTTGCGGTTTGCAGTTTGCGGTTTGCAGTTTGCGGTTTGCAGTTTGCGGTTTGCGGTTTGTCAGTTTCTCTTTCCCTTTCTGTTTCCCTTTCCGCTCCCGCTCTCACTCCCGCTCCTGCATTCCTCCCGCTCCTGCATTCCCTTCGTTCCCGCTCCCACTCCCGCTCCTGTATTCCTCCCGCTCCCATTCACCCTCTCTCCTTTCTCATCCTGATATCAAAAAAGCCTGCGGTGATGGCCAGGAGGAAACATATTGTTGAATTGGTGAGCAGTAATTCAAGACTGGGTCTCTTTCCCGGCATATCCTGGACGAACAACAGAACCGAATACATGTAAGGATAGTAAGCGATCTTTTCCCAATCGGCAATGATGATCCCGGTGATCCAGAGTCCAATACCTATTCCGAGCGGGATGGTGAAATTCCTGAAACGCATACTCAACCAGTACTGGATGGCGCTGACTCCGAGGATGCCTATATAAATCCAGGCGAGTTTTTTAAACATAATGCCCAAGGAAAGAGGTTGATGAAGAAAATGATACTGGCTGTTTATCATTCCAACAAGGGCTCCCGCTCCCAGCATGAAAAGGAATGACAATAAAAAAAAGCCAATCAAATATCCCTGGATAATGAGGAACCGGGAAAAAAAGATATCGGCATAACTGCGCGGGGATGCGTATACCTGCTTCCAGGTATTATTTCGGTATTCGATCTGAACCACAATATTGTTGATCATTATGACAAATACCGGTAAGATAATGGCCGCTACATTGCGCCATACCATAGTGAACAGGTGCGACCAGGAATCTTTTTCCAGCTGGCCAACAAAATAATCGGGACGATTCAACAGGATGAGGAGATTGATGGCCGGAAGAAATCCCGCCGCGCAAATTGTAAACCACCAGGCTGATGTTCTCCTGGTTTTCAGCCATTCGGCCTTTGTGTTGAGAATAAGTTGATTTGCCATGATTATCCGGATATAATTTGAACAAATAATTTTTCGAGGTCTTTTTGCTGTACTGACAGTTGATAAATTTTGATGTTTTGCTGGACGAGTCTTTCTACGACAATCGGCACCTGTTCGCGATGATCATAGGCCACCAGTATCTTGTCATGTACTTGTTCTACGCTGAAAGATTCCGAAAGAACTTTCAGGGCAGAATCAGTATGGCTTACTTCCAGTTCAATGAAAGATTGACCGGCGCGGGTGCTTCTCAACTGATCGATGGTGCCTTCAAAGAGTTTTTTTCCTTTGTGAATGATCGCGAGATTGGTAACCATCTTCTCGATCTCATCGAGCAGGTGACTGGAAACGATGATGGTCTTTCCGTGTTCCTGGTTAAGCTGTTTGATCAGGTCGCGTGTTTCTATGATTCCGTTTGGATCCAATCCGTTGGTGGGTTCATCCAGGATGAGCAGATCGGGGTTGTGCAGCAGTGCCATGGCCACACCCAGGCGCTGTTTCATACCCAGCGAAAACGCTTTTACCTTTTTCCTGGCTGCTCCGGTCAAACCGGTTATAGATAACACCTCATCAATTCTTTTGGGGTCAGTCTGATACGACAGGCGAAAAACTTCGAGATTCTCCCTGGCATTCAGGTGACCATACAGAGAAGGCTGTTCAATTAATGACCCTACCCGACGGAGTATGTCAAGGCGTTGTGTTCTGATATCTTTTCCGAAAACAGATACCCGCCCCTGCTGGGATTGAAGAAGTCCCAGGATAAGCCGGAGAGAAGTGGTCTTGCCCGCACCATTGGGGCCAAGGAAGCCATAAATGCTGCCGGGTGGAATGTTTAAGTTGAGGTTATCCAGTACCGTTTGTTTACCAAAATGGTGGGTGACGTTTTCCACCGTTACGATCGATGTATTCATTCTTGTCGATTTGAGACTGCAAGCTGTTGATAAACTGAACAGAAAGGAAAAATCTTCAACAAACAGGCTGAATAACCCCCTCAAGCGCCCCAAGTGCCCGATTTTCATCCGGTAGTATGTCCGTTTGATTGATCAAATTGGCTGATTCATTGATTGCCGGATATTCAAGTGAAGATTCTTTTTACCTTACAGACATGAACAAAACCAAATGGGTAATCGGGCATATTGCGTTCTGGCTCTTTGTGGTAGCCCTTGTTCTCTTTCCCATGATCCGCTTTCGGGTAATTGAACCGATACCCTTTGTCATTACCTCCTTTTTGGTTTATCTAAGTGCTTTTTATGTCAATCTCTTTTTTGTTATTCCCCTTTGGTTAAAGCACCGGAACATATTTTACCTGATACTGACCTGGCTGGGAGTACTGGTGGTATATTCTATCATCTTTTTACCCATCAATTATGCCTTTGGTGCGCACCAGCGAAAAGGTTTCTGGATGCTGGTACTGGTAACCACGGTGAGAAGTTCTTTTTTTACAGGAATCTTTTTGTTTATGAGTACGGTATACAAACTGGTTTGGGACTGGTTTGTGAACGAAAGAATCAAACAAAGTCTGGAAAATCAAAATCTGAAAACCGAACTGGCTTTTCTCAAATCGCAGATAAATCCGCATTTCTTATTCAATACACTGAACAATATTTACGTACTGGCTTATCAGCAGTCTGCCAAAACAGCGGATGCCGTTATGAAGCTGTCCGACATGATGCGTTATTTGTTGTATGAAAGTAATGACGATCGGATTTCACTCGATAAAGAAATACATTATATAAGGCAGATGATCGATCTGCAACAGCTCAGAACAAGGGAACCGCTTGCGCTGGAGTTTAGCGTGGATGACGGCCTGGAAGAATTCCAGATTCCTCCCCTGCTGTTTATTCCGTTTATTGAAAATATTTTCAAGCACGCCACCATGAACGACCCGACCCAGCCGGCGATCATTTCATTGAAAAGAGTACCGGGAGGGCTTCGCTTCAACAGCAGAAACCTGATCAATCATTCGCTAAAAGACAGTACCGGCGGGATCGGACTGGTCAACGTGCGACGAAGACTGGAACTGCTATACCCCGGCAAGCATGAATTCATGGCCGCCGTAGATGGAACTAATTTTTATGTAGACTTAACCTTACAACTTACCTGATATGGCCTCTTTGAAATGCATGATCGTCGATGATGAGCCTTTACCATTGGAATTGCTGGCTGATTATATTAACAAAACACCATTCCTGGAACTGGTGGGTAGTTTCACCAATCCGCTCGAAGCGCTGGTGGCTCTCAAGAACCAACCGGTAGACCTGATCTTTCTTGATATACAGATGCCGGAATTAAATGGCATTCAGTTTACCCAACTGGTGGGAGAAAAACCGAAAATCATTTTTACCACCGCCTACACCAACTATGCCCTGCAGGGATATGAACTCAATGTAGTGGACTATCTTTTAAAACCAGTTCCATTCGACCGGTTCCTGAAAGCTGCTACCAAGGCTCTTCAAAGTCTCCAGCCTCCGGCAGATCATGCACCGGAAACAACTGTAACAGCAGGCACGCATCCCGAACTGATATTTGTAAAATCGGGTTACAAGACTATCAAGATTGTACTTTCTGAAATACTGTTTCTGGAAAGCCTGAAAGAGTATGTGGCCATTCACCAGCCTTCAGAAAAAATACTGACCCTGGATTCCATGAAGAAAATGGAAGAGATATTGCCCCCACAGCTTTTTGTAAGGGTTCACAAGTCTTATATCGTCAACATCAAACATATCGACTCGATAGAACGCAACCGGATATTCCTGGGAAAAACGGTAATACCCATTGGTGATACTTACCGCGAAAATCTCTTCCATGTGCTGGAAGGAAAAAAATAACAGGAGTACCCGGATAAACTTTCCTGGGAAGAATATCCGGGCGCTATAATTGAATTAATACGGCTTTATTACCTGTCCCGTACCGGCTCCTAAAACACTTTTGCGAAAGCCATATTCCAGTTGCCGCATGGTAACCGGTATTTCTCCCGGAAAGAAGGGAAAATAATGAGGAGAGTTCTCAATAACGGTCGGGCTTACCGCATTAATACG
>JBGAHR010000043.1:0-34726 GCA_044226045.1 Chitinophagaceae bacterium | reverse complement strand
AATGATTCAATCCATTTTCGATGGTGAGGTCGGCAGGGCTGAGGCCTTTGGTGAATGCGTCTTCGAGTGTATCGTGCTTGCGGTAATGCTCGGAGAGAAAAGATACGAAATAGAGAATATCGGTATCGTTGAAGGTTCGATGCTTGAAACCCAACAGCTTTTTAAGATCAGCATCCCGGTGATTGCGTACAAAATCATACGGTGCCTGATCCATCCGGCTCATCAATTCCCTCGACTTATTAATAATAGTGGTCCGGTTGCCCCAGGCAAACAAGGCGGCAAATAAGCCGGCTATCTCGATGTCCTGCTTTTTTTGGAAGGCATGGGGAATGAGAACAGGGTCTTCCTTAATGAAGGCTGGCTGATTGTATTCAACAGCCTTCGACTGAAGAAACTGAATAAAGGATGGTTCCAACGATACCATGATACTGCTCTTAACCGATGGCCTGGCGCAGGTCCTCGACAAGATCCTCGGCATCCTCTATACCCACACTTAAACGAATCAATGAATCACTCAACCCATTCTTGATACGCTCTTCACGGGGAATGGAAGCATGGGTCATCGATGCGGGGTGATTGATGAGACTTTCGACGCCACCGAGACTTTCTGCCAGGGAAAATAATTTGGTTGAGGACAACACGCGACGGGCTTCCTGTACGCTGTCATCTTTCAATTCAAAACTGATCATCCCGCCAAAATCACGCATCTGTTTTTTGGCAACGGCATGACCGGGGTGATTTTCGAAACCCGGCCAGTAGACTTTCCCCACCTTAGGGTGATTCTGTAACCAGTGCGCGATGATCTTTCCGTTCTCGCAATGTTGTTTCATTCTTACGTGCAGGGTTTTGATACCTCTCAACACCAGGAAACAATCCATGGGGCCGGGAACGGCGCCACAGCTTTTCTGGATGAAATATAATTTTTCGCGAAGGTCTTTGTCGTTCATCACCAGGCATCCCTGGATCACATCACTGTGACCACCGAGATACTTGGTTACGCTGTGCATCACGATATCAGCACCCAGGTCGAGGGGATTCTGTAAATAAGGAGAAGCAAAAGTATTGTCAACGGCCAGCAAAATGTTTTTTCCTTTTACGATATCGGCGACTGCCGCAATGTCGGTGATGTTCATCAGCGGGTTGGTGGGTGTTTCCAGCCAAACCAAACGCGTGTCGGCACTAATGGCATTTGCGATATTTATTGGATTGGTAGTATCAACATACTTGAACCGGATGCCGAATTTTTCAAACACTTTAGTAAACAAGCGATAGGTTCCGCCATACATGTCATTTCCGCAAATAACTTCCTGTCCGGGTTCGAGTAATTTAATCACGGCATCGGTAGCGGCTACGCCACTGCTGAAGGCCAATCCATATTTACCATTTTCTATGATGGCGAGTGCATCTTCCAATGCTTTGCGGGTTGGGTTTTGACTGCGGGCATATTCATAGCCCTTGTTCTCACCAGGCGCTGATTGAACATAGGTAGAGGTCTGATAGATCGGAGTCATAATGGCTCCGGTAGAAGGATCCGGCTCGGCGCCGGCATGTATAAATCGGGTAGCTGCTTTCATGTGATTAGATACTTTATATAAATGCTTTATAAAGATTGCAAAGATGAGAAATCGCCTGTGTACCTCGAAAATTGTTTTTGTGTGTTTGTCGCGCCGAAACCATTGAGCTTTGGCCTCTTTCGGGCGATTGTTAATTCCGCTATTGTACTTTAACATACACTTAACCCTGGCTGTGAAATAGAGCGCAACATCTTTTCAAACCCTTTCTGGTAGCGGGTTTCAGCATTTTATTTTAAAAAACTGATTTGTTAAAATATGCGAAAACCTTCGTAGTTCGTCCTGATTTTGACCCGCTGATACCAATTGGCTTGACCCCGGCCCGGCCCGGGAGTAGTTTTATGTCAGTATCGGGAAATTAGTTAACGTATAAAACACAAAGCCATGAAACAAATTATCGCCTTATTCTGCGGATGCCTCGTCTTCGCTTCCACCTATGCAGATCCTAATGAAAAAGTATTGAAAGCCTTTAAAGAAACCTTCACTGCCGCCACCAATGTAAAATGGCAGGACCTGGATGATTCCTACTTCGTGAGTTTCACCAATTTCGGCACACTGTCGAGAGTGCGGTACGATAAAGACGGAAATATCACTGCTTCTACCAGGTATTATCAACCGAATCTCCTTCCGATGAATATCTTGACCAAATTGAAAAAGCAATTCAAAGCCCAGGAGCTTTTCGGAGTGACCGAAGTAACCGTGGGAGGCGATATCGTTTATTTTGTAAAGATGACGGATGCAAAAAACTGGACTACCCTGAAAGTGGATGTTGACGGAAACAGCGAGGTGTACGAGAAATATAAAAAAGGATAGTGATTTTAAAAGAGCAGGCCAGCGACCAGATGTCGCCAGGCAACATTATCAGCCGCATATGCACTATGCGGCTGAATTTTTTTATGGAGTATACTTTCATCTAAAATTCCTGCCGAAACCAGTTTGTTCCGGCTTTCCTGTATCATTTCGATCACGCTTTCCTGTTGCATCCATTGTTGCTGCGGAGGTTCAAAGCCGATTTTAGTGCGCTGCCAGACAATTTCAGCCGGTAATTTGTCTTCCATGCTTTTTCTCAGCATCCATTTGTGATAACCATCCCTGATTTTGAAAGGAGCGGGAAGATTGAACACCGCTTTCACCAGTTTTTCTTCGAGAAAAGGGAGACGGACCTCCAGTCCATGCGCCATCGAATTTCTATCGGCATACCGGAGTAATTCACTGAGTCCGTTTACCTGTGTTGTATAAGCGAGGATATCATTGAGGCTGTTGATCACGGGCTTCTCCATCATCTCCGCTGTCAGCAGCGGCTCGAAATAATCGCGTCGAATTCCGGTCTGCTGTAAGGCTTCCGATTTTCGCATTTTTGACAACTGCCTGGCGGCCAAGCCGGGAAACCAGGAAGCAAGGCTCTGTTTCAGATCCCAGGAAGCCTGTAATAGTTTTTTCTCTTTGGAAAAACGGGAGAACTGATGCCGGGAAAAAAGCTCCTGCAGAAACCAGGTGTCATATCGATCGTAACCGGCCAGGATTTCATCAGCGCCCTGCCCGTCGAGCAAAACTTTTACTCCTTTCTCCGCGGCTAATTGGAAAGTCTTGTATTGGGCAAAGACGCTGGCGGACCCAACGGGCTCTTCGTGGTGTTGAATAAGCGACCGGATACTATTGCCAAACCCGATTGCTTCCGGGTAGATTTCAAAATGATCGATGTTGAATTGTTGGGCTACCAACCGTGCTTTCTCTCCTTCATCACGTTCAAAACCCGAAAAGCGCGCCGTAAAGGCCTGCTGATGGTAATGCGGGTTTCGATGGCTCTGGTAATGGATCATGGCCAATACCGAAGAGCTGTCGATTCCTCCACTGAGGCTGGTGCCGATGGTTACGTCAGCCCGCATGCGGCGGGATACGGATTGTCCAAACGAGGCATAAAACCGGCTGATGGCTTCCGGATCACTCAGATTATCAGCAACTTGTGGCTCGATTTGCCAGTAACGTGCAATCACAGGCCCGGGATCGATACCCGGTGTAAAATAGAACAGGTGCCCCGGCTCGAGCTGCCGGACGTTCCGGAAATAGGTTCTGCCGGTATCGGAGGGATGGCCGATGGCGCCCACAGCTAAATAAAGCGCCCACATCGACTCGTCGGTCTCACGCCGGATACCGGCTGCCCAAAGCGCTTTTGGCTCAGAAGCAAAATACAGGGCTCCGTGCTGGTTGTCGTAGGAGTAATAGAAAGGTTTCTCGCCAAAACGGTCGCGGGCGGCAAAGAGCCGGTTTTCCCGGGCATCCCAGATGGCAAAGGCGAACATGCCGTCAAAATGCTCCGGACAGGAGCGGCCCCAATAGTCGAATGCGGCGAGGATTACTTCTGTATCTGATTCAGTTTGAAAGGAATAGCCTTGTCCCCGGAGTTCATCCCGAATTTCCAGGTAATTGTAAATCTCTCCATTATGAACGATGGAATAGCGATGCTGGTAATGCATGGGCTGCGCGCCCCTGGAAGAAGTATCGATGATCGCCAGTCTTCGATGGCCCAAAACGATATTGCCCTCTGAATTTATCCAGTGAGCCTCTCCGTCGGGTCCCCGGTGGGCAAGGGATACAGTCATTTTACGGATGACTGCCACTGCGTCGGCGACAGGCGATGGGGAGATGATACCGGCAATTCCACACATGAGTGTAAATATCGGCTTAGTTGCTCATGGCCGGAAATAAAAAGTCGGCTAATAGCGTGAAGCCAGTTACCAGGTGAACGGTACTTTAGCAGAAACATCATCCCAGGCAATAATCATATTGGCGGCGCTGGTAGCAGAGCCGTTTATTTTTTCGAATACGATCGAAAACGCTTCTACCGGGTCAGCCAATTTTTCTGTTTTCAGGTCGATCCTGAGCACATCTTTCTTGGGGTCGTACTGAAAGGCACCCCATATATCGGTTTCTTTATTGAAGATGAGGGTCCATTTATCGGCATAAGGAATCGCGTACAGGGTATACTTTCCTTTTTTCAATTTGTTCGCGCCAATTTTCGCGTCTTTGAACAGTTCGATTTCCGTTGCTTCGTTGGCGCCGAGTCGCCATACTTTACCATATTCTACCAGTTCACCAAACACGGAACGACCATTTTTTTGCGGACGACTATAAATTACTCTCGCACAAATCGGCTCAGTGGCCTTGTTCTGAATTTTCAGGATGGGATAGTTTACCGGATAGTAAGACATATCCATCGGGGATTTATCGATGGCCGGAAAACGTGATTGGGCAGAACTAACATAAAAGGAACTGAGTGCAAGGAGGAGTAATACCAGTCTGTTCATCGTACAATTGATTTGCAACAAAAATAACTTAAAATGACAGATACAACGGCAGGGTGTTAGTATACTTTTAACAATTTAATAAACCGCTGGTGTGCACTGCGGTTATTCATCATTGAATGCCTTGTTCGAATAGTCTTTTTATTACAAATGCCTTTACCTCGGGGAAGAAATGATCATAATGTGGTTTGATCGTTGACAGATTGTTAACGAAAATTTCATAGGCCATGCGGCTGTCGTGCATGTACAGCGCTCTCCTGGCTAATCCTTCAAAGCTTCTTTCGATTCCCTGCAGATCTTTATAATGAAACAGCCAGTTGTGCTTTTTCATATAAGGAAACATCAATTGAAATTTTTCCGGCAACCAGTCGAAACGATTTTCCAGTGTGGCGTAAACAAACTGAGAGAAATCAAAGAGGGAATTGTTGCTGAATTCAGTTGGATCGTTCGCCAGGAAATAATCATATACAATATCTGTAAAGGCCCCGGCATAGCGGCCGTATGCCTGTTTAAAGAGAAGATTGATCTGTTTGGTGGAAGGATGTTCATCGGTGAATTCATCGATCCAGCGATGAAGTTGAATGCCTGCCTGTATATCGGGCGGGTAATTGAATTTCTTTTTTCCCTTTACAAAATCACTGATCATATTGCCCGTGAGTACACCTGGAATTTTTTGTGAGAGATAGGCGTGGGCTAAATAGTTCATACAACAAACTTAACAGAAAGATTTCGGTTACTGAGTAATAGAAATTACACGCTCGTGTATTTTTTTCGTAATAAAAAAATCACTCGTTTTGTTTTAGCATTCACTTAACAATGTGTACGGAAACGCACAGTGGGCCTGCTTTTACGCTTAGAACCTGTTTTTGCAGGTGTACGATTTCGAACAATGATGATAACATCTGCTAATAATGTTTAACCTCGCTTAACATTCGTCTCCGTTAGTCACTATTTGCTTGACTTCGCTTTGTAACCGAAATATCTTTGTCTCGTCAAATGATTGATAGATGAGTGCGACGGATGCCGGTGTTGACCGGTGAGGCAGGAAAGAGCGAACGGGTTAAAGGAGTTTTTGTACAGTTTATCCGGAAAAAACCACCGTTCACCGGTTAGAAGTTGACAGGACTTTTTTCTCAGCCTACTTTTGTGGCGCAAATCGAAGATCATTAATCATTAAACCTTACAAAGAGTATAGCCATGAAAAAAGTAATTATGTACGCGCTGTTCGCGGTTTTTGCTACCGGTTCAGCTTTCGCCAACGAAGAGGTATCTGTAAACTCTGCTGTTAAGCAGTCATTTTCAAAGGAATTTGCAGGTGCTCAATCAGTTACCTGGGATGCCATTGCCTCCAAAGACCTCTTCCACGCCTCATTCGTGTTAAACAATGAAAGACTGAACGCTTATTTCAATAGCGAAGGTGTTCTGATCGCTACCGGACGTTTTATTGCTCCTGAAAACATGCCGATGCTGGTATCCAAAGGAATAAACGCCCGTTACAGTAAGTATGAACTGACCGATGTTATTGAAATGATTTCAGGAAACGAAACAAGTTATATCGTTAAGGTCCAGAACGAAAAGGCAAAGATCTATGTTCAGGCTTATAGCGATGGCACTACCAGTGTGATCAAGAAAGAAAGAAAAAAGTAAAAAAAATTACCCGGATTGTAACATTGGTGAATGTGCTGCGTCTTATTAATGACTGACAAAACGAAATAAAAAACTTAACCATAAAAATTTTAAAGATGAAAAAGGGAATTTTAAGTTTGGCACTGATGCTGATGATAGGAATAACCAGCACATTCGCCAAGAATTATGAAGGTGTAAACCAAAGAGTCATTTCTTCATTCCAAAGAGAATTCACTAACGCGAAAGACGTTAAGTGGGAATCTTCTAAAGAGTTTGCGAAAGCAACATTCAGCCTGAACGGCCAGATCATGTTCGCTTACTACTCTGAAGAAGGTCAACTCCTGGCGATGACTCGCAACATCCAGTCGAGCCAGTTGCCGATCAACCTGCTCAATAACCTGAAGAAAGATTACAACAGCTTCTGGATTACTGACCTGTTTGAAATGGCCAGCGGAAATGAAACCGCTTACTATGTAACCCTCGAAAGCAGCGACAGCATGGTAGTACTGAAATCAACAGACTCCATGAACTGGGAAGTTTTCAAGAAAGAAAAAAAGCAAGCAGAATAAACAATAGTTTTCTTTAGTTGGTTTTAGTTGGAAAGAAAAGGTCTTCCCGGATACGGGAGGACTTTTTTTTTGAGCGAGAGTTGGGGAGCGGGAGTGGGAGCGAGAGCGGAAAGAGAAAGGGAAACCGCAAACTGCAAACTGCAAACCAACGTGAAACGCGAAACGTGAAACGATAAACCGGCCGTGCCCGTATGTCACCGAGTAATAGCAGTATCTCCGGGACGAGTCCTCCGCCTTCGGCGGATAAGACTCGTCTGAGGAAGGGGAAGAAAAACGGAGCGGGAGTGGGAGCGAGAGCGGAAGGGGGAACAGAAACTGCAAACCGTCAACCGTAACGATAAACGATAAACGTGAAACGATAAACTCCCCCATGGCGGATAAG
The DNA here is from genome assembly GCA_044226045.1 of Chitinophagaceae bacterium. Classification (GTDB taxonomy): domain Bacteria; phylum Bacteroidota; class Bacteroidia; order Chitinophagales; family Chitinophagaceae; genus Endoryza. The sequence goes on along the minus strand of JBGAHR010000043.1, from coordinate 27,276 downwards.
ACTCGTCTGAGGAAGGGGAAGAGAAACGGAGCGGGAGTGGGAGCGAGAGCGGAAGGGGAAACAGAAACTGCAAACCGTCAACCGTAACGATAAACGATAAACCTGAAACGATAAACTTTGAGGGTCCTCCGCCTTCGGCGGATAAGACTCGTCTGAGGAAGAGAAAGGGAAACTGCAAACTGCAAACCGCAAACCAACGTGAAACGATAAACTGGCCGTGCCCGTACGTCATCGAGTAATAGCAGTTTCTCCGGGACGAGTCCTCCGCCTTCGGCGGATAAGACTCGTCTGAGGGAAACGATAAACGATAAACGTGAAACGATAAACTCTCCCATGGCGGATAAGACTCGTCTGAGGAAGAGAAAGGGAAACCGCAAACTGCAAACCGCAAACAGCCAACCGCAAACTTGCATCTAAATACCCTACTTTTGCCGTCTTACCGCATTGTCTCACCATTTTGTGATCTGAAGGCGGAGTAAATTCCTCTTTATCATGAATAAGGGTCCTGTTTCCCAGTTTATTCAACATCATTATCGTCATTTTAATGCGGCAGCCCTGGTAGATGCTGCCAAAGGATATGAAACACACCTGATGGAAGGTGGTAAAATGATGGTAACCCTGGCCGGAGCAATGAGTACCGGCGAACTAGGCGTTTCTCTGGCAGAAATGATTCGCCAGGGTAAAGTCGATATTATCAGCTGCACAGGGGCTAACCTGGAAGAAGATGTGATGAACCTGGTGGCACATAGCCATTACAAGCGTTTACCCAATTACCGTGACCTGACCCCACAAGACGAATGGGATCTCCTGGAAAACCACTACAACCGGGTAACTGACACATGCATTCCGGAAGAAGAAGCTTTTCGTCGTCTGCAAAAACACCTGGTAAAACAGTGGAAAGATGCAGAAGCCAAAGGTGAAAGATATTTCCCACACGAGTTTCTGTATAAAGTGGTGCTGAGTGGCGATCTCAAACAATACTACGAGATCGATCCCAAAGACAGCTGGATCGTTGCGGCGGCAGAGAGAAACCTGCCGATTGTAGTTCCGGGATGGGAAGACAGCACAACGGGCAACATCTTCGCGAGCTATGTAATCAAGAACGAACTGAAAGCCTCTACTGTAAAGAATGGAATCGAATATATGGTGTGGCTGGCCGACTGGTATCGCCAGAACTCCGGCGGCAAAGGAGTGGGATTCTTCCAGATCGGTGGTGGTATCGCCGGCGATTTCCCGATTTGCGTGGTGCCGATGATGTACCAGGACCTCGAATGGCATGATGTACCCTTCTGGAGCTATTTCTGCCAGATCAGCGATTCTACTACTTCCTATGGTTCTTATTCAGGCGCCGTTCCGAATGAGAAAATTACATGGGGTAAATTGGACATAAATACACCTAAATTCATTGTAGAAAGTGATGCCACTATCGTTGCACCATTGATTTTTGCCTGGATTTTAGGTTGGTAAAACAAATATTATGCATACAAAACTCGAAGAACTCTACCTCGAAGCGGAAGCAGATATCAGGAACAACAGCTATGTGGAGGCTTTTCGCAAGTACGAGACCATTCTTTATGATGAACCGGGAAATGGTCCAACGCTGAATTCTTTGGGTTGGTTGTATAAAACCCAGATTGAAGATTATAAGAAAGCTGAGAAATTCTACCTGGCCTGTATGAACAGCAATCCGTCGTATCCGCATGCTTATATCAACTATGCAAGCCTGCTGACGGATATGGAAAGATTTGATGAGCTGGAAAAACATCTTCAAAAATGCCTGGGCATCTCTACTATTGAAAAGTCAGTAGTCTATTTGCGTTTCGGAATCATGTATGAACTGAAGCTGGAGTTGGAACAAGCCATTAAAGCATACGAAAACGCGATGATGATGACTCTTAGCGATGACAAAATAAAGGACTACCAGGAAAATATTAACAGGTGCAATAGGAAGAGAGAAATCAGAGAGAGAAACGAGATGTAATTTGCCAATTTTTCAATTCGTCAATGAGCCAATGATGATTACGGATTTCGGATTACGAATTCCGGATTACGAATGACGGATGGTGGAAAATTTACCAACGTGATAATTGGTCAATTTGTCAATGAGCCAATGGGAGTAAGTCAAAAGTCAAAATTCAAACGACAGCTCCAGTAGGAAACTGGGGTACTGTTTTTGAATTTTGACTTTTGATTTTTTAATTCGTCATCCGGAATTCGTAATCCGTAATCCGTCATCCGTAATTCCATTGGCAAATTGACGAATGATCACATTGACAAATTGCTTAGTTGTTTCTCCTGTCTCTGCGGTTTTCCTTACGGTCTCTCACATCTTCTCTGCGGTCACGACGATCTTCTTTTTTGTCTCTCACATCTTCTTTCCGGTCGCGACGGTCTTCTTTTTTATCTCTCACGTCTTCGCGCTTGTCGCGACGATCTTCCATCTTATCTCTTTTGCCACCATCGTGTTTGGCATCGCGAACATCTTCACGCTTGTCGCGGCGGTCTTCGGCTTTATCCCGAACATCTTCGCGTTTGTCGCGGACATCTTCTCTGCGGTCACGACGATTTTCTTTGCGATCGCGAACGTTTTCTTTTTTGTCGCGGATATCTTCCACTTTATCTCTCTTGTCTTTTGCATCGGTTTGAGCAGAAGAGGCGAGGGTGATGAATACCAGGGAGGTGCTGAGTACGGTTGCTTGAATAATACGGTTCAGTTTCATAATAACGGTTTTTAATTGGTGTAATGAGAACGTATTATCAGACCCGGATAGCTTGTGTGGGTTTAAGGAAGCAGGAAAAAAAATTCCAGCGTAGTGAATTTACGCTGGAATCATTGGTATAAATACGATTAAAATCTCGAATGTTCAGGGGGATGCAACAACAGGATGTCTTCGCCGACTTTTTTTATCAGCTGCAACTGATCTTGTTTACTCTTGTCTGGTGTCTTCCGCCTTCAAACGGGGTTTCTATGAAAATCTCCACCATCTGTTTTACTTGTTCAAGCGCGGTAAACCGGGCGGGCAGACAGATAATATTTGCGTCATTGTGCTGGCGGATCAGTTTGGCTACATCAGAAATCCAGGCCAGTCCGGCACGGATACCCTGGTGTTTATTGGCTGTCATGCAAACACCATTGGCGCTGCCGCAAAGCAGAATACCAAAGGCGGCATTTCCTTTTTCTACGGCCTCGGCTACCGGGTGCGCATAGTCGGGATAATCCACCGATTTATTTTCAAACAGACCTTTATCATCCACCTGGTATCCTTTTTCACGGAGCCAGCTAACCAGCGCTGCCTTGTATTCAAATCCTGCATGATCGGCGCCGATGGCAATTGGTTTGCCAAGATCAAATCCCGAAGCCATAAAGAAATATTTTAGGTGTCAAAGTTAGACAGATTAAGACCATTGCTGCTCTTCCTTCATTCGTTGATTATAATTACGCGCGGCAATTAATATACTGAGTTCATATAAACCCATGAGGGGTACAAATACAATCATCTGGCTCATCCAGTCGGGGGACGGGGTAATAACCGCGGCCACGATCAGGATAGCTACTACCGCATACTTGCGGTAAGTTCTGAGAAATTTGGGGGTGACAATACCAATTTTCGACAAAACATAAGCCACGATCGGTAACTGGAATGCGAGTCCGGCACCCAGGGTCACATTCGTGAGCATGTCGATATAGTTGTCGAGGGTTGGGAAAGTGGTAATAATCGCCTTGGTACCTAGCTTATAACTGGAGAGGAAACTAAATGTAAAGGGTCCCAGGATAAAATATCCGAAACCGGCGCCGAGAAAGAAAAAGAAGGAAACCCAGAAAATCGCGCCGCGGGCCGCATTTTTCTCTTTGCTGGAGAGGGCCGGCTTGATGAAACGCCATATTTCCCAGAAAACATAGGGGAAGGCAGCGATGAAACCTCCAATAAAAGCGATGCTGATACTGGAGAAAAACTGTGTGCCGAATTCATTACCCAGCAGGTTTACCTTGGGGGCAGGCATACACAAAGTATTTCCCATATGTGCCCAATTACTAAAATCACAAAGCACCCGATAGGTGATGAATTTATCGTCGAGTGGCCCCAAAATAATATAGTCAAATACCTCATCCTGGAAGAGGAAAATAACCCCGGCCATTGTCAACACTGCTATTACCGCCCTTACCAGGTGCCAGCGCAGGGCTTCGAGGTGGTCCACGAAACTCATCTCTGCCTTTTCTTCGCCTCCGCGTCTGCTTAAGAATGAAAGAAGTGCCATGTTTTTAATGAAGTGGGGGCAAAATTAAGGGTATTTAAGTTGGGAGAAAATCAAAGCTTGGGAGCCTGTGATCGCATAACAAGGCATTAACCAAGTATTTTCAGTTTCACCATTTCAATCCGGGTATCGCTGACATTCATTACCTCAAACTCATAGTCGCCGATAATAATACGTTCTTTCAGGCGGGGGATGGTCTGGTGCTGGTGAATGATGAAGCCCGACAGGGTTTCGGACTCGTGTTCCGGAAACTCCAGGTTGTATTTTTCTTTTAAATAATCGAGTTCGAGCCGGCCGGAGAAAATGTATTCGGTATCGGAGAGTTTCTTCTCTTCGAATTCCTCCACGTCGTATTCGTCTCTTATCTCCCCAAAAATCTCTTCCAGCAGGTCTTCCATGGTTACGATACCGGCGGTACCTCCGAATTCATCCACTACCCAGGCGATGCTTTTTCTCTCCCTGGTAAACTTGCTGATCAGGTCGGTGGCGCTCATACTTTCGGGAACGGCAGGTATGGGCAATAATATATCCTTGATGGTAGCGGGTTTTTTGAACATATCGAGCTGGTGAATGTACCCCACGATATGGTCAATGTTTCCGTCATAAACCACCATTTTACTCAATTTGGTTTCGATCATTTTTTTGATCACCTGGTCTACGGGCAGGCTTAGCTCGATGGCTTCAATTTCTTTGCGTGGCACCAGGCATTCGCGAATCTTCACTTTGGGAAGTAATACGGCATTGCGGAAAAGCTCTGTGTTAAGGTCCTGGCTTTCGGCGCCCAGATCGCTGCCCTGCTGAAAGAAGTTCTCGAGATTGGCCCTGGAGAAGGGTTCCTTTTTCCGATCGATCCGAACGTTGAATATAATATCAAGAATCCAGACAGATACATTGATGAATGCCCGGGCGATCGGCCAGAGGATATAATCACTTAACCCCAGTAGTCCGCTGCGGGCGGAGGCTGATAAAAAACTATTGGGTCTTGCGCGAAAAATAGCACGGGGAATAAAATCTCCGAGGAAAATCACCGAGAAAACGGATAATACAATCTCCAGAATCAAACGAAGGGGAATCTTGGCTTCCGAATCCAGCCATCTGCTGATAATAGGCGTATTCAACAGGATGTTCCAGAATGTACTGACCAGCAGTACGAAAATTACCAGGAACAGATTGTACCCGACAATGATGATTCCGATAAAACGGGAAGGATTGTCGAAAAGCCTCGACAGCAGAATAGCGCTTTGTGATCCCTGTTTCTTGCGTAGTTCGATGTTCAGGCGGTCTGCAGACGCGAAGGCGACTTCCACACCCGAATAAAATGCCATCATCAGGATGGCTGCCACAATTCCAAAAATGACAAGAGTACTCATAACCTGCTACGAATGTACGAAAAGGGCTTCAGCCGGGAATCAGGGAGACGACAGGGCGGGCATGAATAATTTATTGTGTAAAGACGGCTTATTCCGCCAAAAAATCACGAATAATCGCTTCCGCGGTATGGCAGGCTTTTTCGAGGTTGTCGTTGACGATGATCTTGTTGAAATGATGCTTGAAGGAGATCTCGTAGGAGGCCTTGTTCACCCTTGCCTGCAGGGTTTCGGCCGTTTCGGTTCCCCGGCTTTCCAGTCGCCGCCTCAATTCTTCCACGGAAGGCGGTTCAATAAAAATAGAGAGGGAGGTGTCGGGGTACTGTTGCTGCACATGGATGGCGCCTTTTACATCGATATCGAGTACCGGCACCTGGTGGTTATCCCAGATCCGCTGCAATTCACTTTTTAGTGTACCATAGTATTTTCCTTCATATACCATCTCCCATTCCACGAATTCATTCGCCTGGATTTTTTGCTGAAAGCTGGCCGCGCTGATGAAATAGTAATCCTTGCCATTGATTTCATACTGCCGCTGCTGGCGGGTAGCAGCCGAGATGGAGAAGGCCAGTTGCGGAAAGGTTTGCAAAAGATAGCGCGTGATGGAAGTTTTACCGGCTCCGGAGGGAGCAGTGATGATAATGAGTTTATTGGTCATGAACGGTGTCGGTTTTGATGGCGAATGCCCTGCCGGCATCCTTTTACGGTAATCAATAGGCGCTACACTCTCCGGATATCGGCGCCCAGTTTTCTCAATCTTTCATCGATATACTGGTATCCGCGATCGATCTGTTCAATATTCTGGATGGTGCTTTTTCCTTCTGCACTGAGGGCGGCAATCAGCAGGGAAACACCGGCCCTGATATCGGGGCTGCTCATGGTAATACCACGAAGCTGCTGTGCCCGTTCGAGTCCGATTACTACCGCGCGATGCGGGTCGCAGAGAATGATCTGGGCGCCCATATCGATCAGTTTATCGACAAAGAACAATCTGCTCTCGAACATTTTCTGATGAATCAATACACTTCCTCTTGCCTGTATGGCGGTGACCAGCACAATACTCAGCAGGTCGGGCGTGAATCCGGGCCATGGATGATCGTATATGGTGAGCACGCCGCCGTCGAGGTAACGGTGCACTTCATAGATTTCCTGTTCGGGAATATGTATATCGTCTCCGATGAATTCGAGTTCGATGCCCAGTTGGCGGAACTTATCCGGAATGATGCCCAGTTGATCGATGCGGGCGTTTTTAATTCTGATATCTCCCTGGGTCATGGCTGCCATTCCGATAAACGAACCGATTTCGATCATGTCGGGCAGCATGGAATGAGTGGTACCTCCGAGGTATTTCACTCCTTCGATGGTGAGCATGTTGCTGGCGATGCCGCTGATCTTTCCACCCATGCTGTTGATCATTTTACAAAGCTGCTGGATATAGGGTTCACAGGCGGCATTGTAAATGGTGGTCGTTCCTTCGGCCATTGCGGCGGCCATGATTATATTGGCCGTTCCTGTTACCGAAGGTTCATCGAGCAGCATGTGTGTGCCGCGCAGATGTGGGGCTTCGAGATGAAAAAATCCATCTTCTTCGTGGTAAGTAAACTCCGCGCCTAATTTTTCGAAACCAATGATATGGGTATCGAGCCGGCGACGGCCGATCTTATCACCACCCGGTTTGGGAATAAATGCTTTCCGGAAACGCGCGAGGAGCGGACCCGCCAGCATAACGGAGCCGCGCAGTCGACCACTTTTTTTCCGGTATACTTCGCTGTGCAGGTAATCGATGTTAACATCATCTGCCTGGAAATGGCAGGTATCGCGACTGGCCCGTTCGATTTTGACGTTCATTTCACCGAGCAGTTCGATGAGCAGGTTGACATCGAGAATGTCGGGAATATTGGTAATGGTTACTTTCTCCGGTGTCAGTAAAACGGCGCTGATGATCTGTAGGGCTTCGTTCTTGGCGCCCTGGGGAATGATATCTCCTTTCAGCTTTTTACCTCCCGTGACTTCAAACGAATGCATGCGTATTAATTGGAAGGATCAGTTTTCCTGGTGATGAATGGCGCCTGGCCGAATACCGGCCATACTAATATCTTTTCTTCTTGTACTTGCCATTGCCCTGGTTGCGATCATTACGATCATTGCGATCATTGCGATTGCCGCCGCCTCCGCCTCGTTGCTGATGACCGTATTTCGGGTTGCGCTTATTACGGAAATCGTTGCCATAATTGCCACGATCCCGATCGCGGTCGCGACCTTCGTTACGGGGCGTACGAACAAACGGTGTATTGGTGAAAGTGAGCTGGCCCTGCGTAATGGATCCCAATTCTCCCTGGATCGCGTCATCATGCACGGTTTCCTTGTGCCAGTTGCTATAGGCCAGTTTCATGTAATAGGCCACCGCATTGGCAAATCCCTGGCGTTTTTCAGGGTTTTCTTCATGCAGGGCTTTATCGATAACCAGCTCCAGGTTCTTTCCCAGGTGAGAAAAGCGGGGATGGCGTTTCGGATAGGGCAAAGATTTAGGTTTGCCTCTCAGTGTTTCGCGGGTGGGGATCGGATAGGGTGATTCCACATCCAGCTTGAAATCGGAGATCAGGAAAAGGTGATCCCAGAGTTTATGACGAAAATCCTCCACATTCTTCAGGTGCGGGTTCAGGAAGCCCATCAGCTCAATTACGGCAAATGCGTTGCGCTGACGTATTTCTTTGTCCTCGATGCTCAGCAGGTATTCAATCATCCTCTGAATATGCCTTCCATATTCCTTCATCACGAGATGATTCCTGATGGTATTATATTCCATTAATTTGATATTGATCGAAACAAAAATAGGAAAGTAAAACCAGATACAAAAAAGCCCCTGCCGGTGGCAGGGGGCTTCTTTTGGTGAAACGATCAGTATTAGTGACTTTGAATAACAAGCTTTCCTGAATAAGTTTTCTGCGAGTTGTTATCCTTTGCACGCAGATAATAGACACCCGGTGCGGGTTCGGTCGGCAGGTTAAAACTGATCAGGTTGCTTTCCTGCAGTGTTACCTGGCGGGTATGTATCACCTGGCCGGCGAGGTTGATCACATCAACCGTAAACACGCCATTGGTGATATTGTCGAACTGCATCTGGACCTTGGTCCTGGTCGGGTTCGGGAATACGCTGAAACCCTTGCTGGCCGCATTAAAGCTAACCTGGCGGATCGGCGTGTAGGTCACCTTTCCGGCAGTATTGGTTTGCTTGATACGGAAGTAAACCACCGAATTGCCCGGCTGGGTCAGATGGTAAGGATACGTGTACCTGGATGAAGTAGCGCCTGCAGCGGTTTTCGCTTCTACCACATCGATGGTTTCGAAGCTGGAATTGTTGCGGCTCACTTCAATTTCGTATTTGTTTCCTTTGGTTTCATTGACGGTTGTCCAGCTGAGGTCTACATCGTTGTCATTTTTCTTTGCAGCAGCAAAATCCTTGATGTCGGTTCCCAGCAGGCCTGTAGGACAGAAACTGTAAATAACCCCTACAGAAACGATATCCTGGGAGCTTACGGAAAAGATGTAGTTGATGGAGCCGGTAACGGATGTTTTACCGGTAACCTTGTAATTAAAACTGACCGTACCATAACCCAGGAATGGAGCCAGTCCCGAAGTAAGGTTGCGGTTCAGGTATTTGTTCTTTAATACAGTATCCGGTCCAATGGTTACAAAGTCGGGTCCCGAAAAGTAAGCGCCGTCAGACGGAGCCAGGTTGTAAGGACCATAGTTCTTCGTAAAACTGTTTGTGATGGCCGGCGTAAGACCCGGACCCTGAATCTGGTCGGTACGCTGGTAATTGATACGGTAAGGAACCGCATAAATCTCATCGTTTTCAAGACGCATTCTCACTACGCCGGTAATGTAGGATATCACATTTACACATACCAACTGACCGAGCGTGGGATTGAACTGCATCAAATCAAAGTTCGTAGAATCGTCTATCGGCCTGATTGCACGAGTTTGTTGATAGGTGATAGTCTGGGGAGCGTTTCCGTTATCACACAGACACTGAGCACTCAAATGGGTTGGTAAGTAAAATAGCAGTGTTGATAATGCCAGGATAATAGGCACCTTTGGGTAACATTGTTTCATAGGTACTGATTTTACTTAGGAATCGGATTACATTTCAAAAGTATATAACGTCAAAAATCTTACCAAAGTGTTAGTACCATATTTTTCATGATCGTATTTTCCGAAGAAAAGCCGAGGCCGGATGCTTATTATGTCTGATAACCAGTCGATTGCCTCTCCTGTGCAGGTATTAACTTCCCTGAAACCGCAAAAAACCCCTGCTCCTTCGTACTTTTGCCCTTATTTGTCAACAAATACCGACATTTCATATTAACTCTTTATGCATCAATCAACTATTACCATCCAGGTGGACCTGGACCAAAACAAGGTACCCGAAACAATAAAATGGAAAGCCACCGACAGCAGTGTGGAAGATTTCAGAAAGTCCAAAGCCCTGATGCTTTCTTTCTGGGATGGTAATGATAAAGCCGCCCTTCGTATGGATTTATGGACAAAAGAAATGAGGGTGGATGAGATGGCCGATTTTTATTTCCAGACCCTGATGACCATGGCAGACAGCTTTGACCGCGCCACACACCAGCACGAGCTTGTTGACAGTTTAAAGAAGTTCGCGGAAGATTTTTACAACAAGTTTCGCGAATGGCAGATGAAAGAAAACAAAGCGGGTCTCTAAGTATTCCACAGGTATTGCCTTTCATTCATCGATCAATTAAATATAATATGAGCCTGGAACAAAAGATTATGGCAGAATTGAAAACTGCCATGCTTGCAAAAGATGAAAAGTCCATTCGCAGCCTCAGGGCCATCAAGGCCGCTATTATTCTCGCTAAAACTTCGGAAGGCGCCGGCGGCGAGATTACAGAAGATGGCGAACTGAAATTGCTGCAGAAACTGGTTAAGCAGCGCAAAGACTCTCTTGAAATCTTTGTACAGCAGAACAGGTCAGACCTGGCGCAGAAGGAGCAGGAAGAAATTGAAGTGATAGAGAAGTTCCTCCCGAAACAACTGTCAGCGGATGAAATAAAGGCCGCCCTTGAACAGATCATCCAGCAGACAGGAGCTTCATCACCTGCAGATATGGGTAAAGTAATGGGAGTGGCTACAAAGCAGCTGGCCGGAAAAGCCGATGGCAAAACCATCAGTGCGCTGGTGAAGGAGTTACTGAGCAAGTAAATCAATTCTGATAAACCCAATCAAAGGCCATGTCTATCGATCTGCTTTTCCTGTTAGTGATGGTCATTGCAGCTGTCAAAGGTTATCAGCGCGGGCTGATCGTGGCGGTATTTTCATTGGTGGCGATTGTGGTAGGATTAGCCGCGGCGCTGAAATTATCGGTGGTGGTTGCCGGTTATTTGCAGGATTCAGGACGGGTATCTGATCGCTGGTTACCGTTGTTGTCGTTTTTACTCGTGTTTATAGCGGTGGTACTACTGATCAGGCTTGCGGCAAATGTGTTGCAGAGTTCCGTAGAACTCGCCTGGCTGGGTTGGGTTAACCGGCTCGGCGGAATTATTTTGTACCTGGTGATATATACGCTTGCATTCAGTGTTGTGTTGTTTTTTCTGGAACATGCGCGGTTGATAGGAGAGCAAACGATTGCCCATTCCCGTATTTATAAATACATACAACCCTGGGGTCCGTTTACAATGAATCTTATCGGAAATTTAATTCCTGCATTCAGAGATATGTTTGGAGAATTAGAACGCTTTTTTGATAATCTGGCTCAAAAAATTCCCGCCTCCAGGGCCAGCATGTGATATTTGCTGTAAAACTGTTATTTTAGCGATTAATTGACTGACTGAATTACAATAGATGATGGATTACGAGATCAAACAAGTGGAAAAGTTCAAATTCATTGAAGAAGGGGAGGGAGAGCCGCTGATATTACTTCATGGTTTGTTTGGCGCCCTCAGCAACTTCCAGGATTTGATAGAGTACTTCCGTCACCACAATAAAGTAGTGGTGCCGATGCTCCCGTTGTTTGACCTGGATCTGCTTCATACTTCAGTTGGTGGTCTTGAGAAATACGTACACAAGTTTATTGAGAACCGCAATTACCAGGGTGTTCATCTGCTGGGTAATTCGCTCGGCGGCCATGTGGCGCTGGTGCATGTACTCAAGCATCCCGAACGGATCAAATCACTGATCCTGACCGGCAGTTCCGGGCTTTTTGAGAACGGTATGGGGGATACTTACCCCAAAAGGGGCGACTATGATTACATCAGAAAAAAGACAGAACTCACTTTTTACGACCCCAAAACGGCCAGTAAAGAACTGGTTGATGAAGTGTATGAAATTGTAAATAACCGCATCAAGGCCATTAAAATAATTGCGCTTGCCAAAAGCGCCATCAGAAATAATCTCGGCGAGGAACTCAATCAAATCAAGCAGCCGACGTTATTAGTATGGGGAAACAATGATACCATTACCCCTCCATTCGTTGGAAGGGAATTTCAGCGTCTGATCCCCAATAGTGAATTGCATTTTATTGATAAATGCGGACATGCACCCATGATGGAGGTACCGGCCGAATTCAATTTGATTCTGCACAAATTTTTGACAAAATTGAACCAGCCGGCAGCAGTTGCCTAGTAAAAATCGTCTTACCAGGTATTGAACCTGTTCCTTCGCTACTTAACCAGCACTGTTTTTGAGAGACTGATTCTCAGGAGAAGCTCTTTTTGTCAACGCCCCTTTAAAAATCGTAAAACCCGTTACTGTGTTAAACAGAGAAATTATATCTGCCTCTATTCCGAACCTGAGTCCTGCGGACAGCATTTTCCGGGCCCTGGAGCTGATGAATGAATTTCATGTATCACAGCTGGCAGTGGTGGAGAATGAAAAATACCTGGGCCTGGCTTTTGAAGATGATCTGCTGAATCTTGATGAGAACGCCCTGCTTTCTTCTGCCGCCGACCGGTTTTCGAAGGTGGCCGTTCAGGCTTCCACCCATTTTATTGAGGCCATTCAGATAGCCAATGATTATCACCTCAGCCTGGTACCGGTGATTGAGAAGGAGGGAATATTTGCCGGAAGTATTACGGTGGCGGATCTGTTATTGCAATGGGGAAAGCTTACAGGAACCAGTGAACCCGGAGCGGTGATTGTGCTGGAAATGGAACAACGCAGCTTTTCATTTTCCGAGATCTGCAAACTCGTGGAAACCAACGATGCCCAGATCACCCAGCTGAATACCTGCTGGGATAGTAGCGCGGAAGCCTTCCTTGTAACACTCAAGATCAACAAATTTGAAATCTCTGATATTATAGCTACTTTTCAACGCTATGAATACCAGGTGAAATATTATTTCGGGGAAGAGTTATATGAAAATGAGTTGCGTAGTAATTACGATCACTTGATGAACTACCTGAACATCTAATTTCGTATCTCTTATCTTCGCCCGGTTCATCATACCAGTTGATCATTTGAAACTGCAGCTTGTAGACATGTGGAAGGCGAAGACATATCAGTGGCTGCTGGCATTTGCCGGTTTGCTTTTTGGCGGCAGGCTTTGTGCCCAACCCAGTGTTAATACCCTGTCCGTACCAGGCGAATTCAACCTGCCCGACAGTAATATCATCGGCCGCACCAATTCCAGCACTCCCTTTGTGATCGGCGATATTTTCATTGAAGGAAACAAGAAAACCAAGCCTTATATCATTGCCAGGGAATTACCTTTCAAAACCGGCGATTCCATCTATCTCCCCGAACTTGTTAAAGGATTTGAAGTTTCCCGTCAGCAATTAATGAACACGGCTCTTTTCAATGATGTGACCGTTTCCTTAAAATCGTTCAGAGGATATACAGTTGATATCCGTATCGAAGTGAAAGAACGCTGGTATATCTTCCCCATCCCCTATATCAAGCCGGTGGACCGCAACCTGCAGGAGTTCATCAAACAAGGCGTAGGTCTGGACCGCCTGAATTACGGCTTCAAGTTTACTTATAACAACTTTACGGGGAGAAATGATAAACTGAAGATCTGGCTGATCACCGGGTATACGCGGCAAACTGAATTCCTGTACGAGCAACCTTACGCCGACAAAACGCTTAAACACGGTTACAAGATCGGATTCCAGTACAGTTCCAACAACGAGATCAATTACGCAACGGTCAACAACGAACAACGGTTTACCGATACCATTGGAAAATTCAAAAGATGGTATGCACGCCTCGAATATACCTATCGTCCGGGACTCAGACTATTTCATTCCGTGAGGCTGGGTTTTATCCGGCAGGAAATCGACAGCATGGTGCTGGCCCTGAATCCGAAATATTTCGGCAGCAGCAAGACGAGGATATTCTATCCGGAACTGCAGTACCAGGTGAATTACTACAAGGTCGACTATATCCCCTATCCCTTAACCGGATGGATGGCCGAAGCTTCTTTCCTCAAAAGGGGGATCAGCAAGGACATGAACATGTGGCAATTTATTGGCAAGCTGAATACGAGCCGCGAAATTGGAAAAAAACTCTGGATGCAGTGGCAGGCCCAGGGTGTTTGGCGGTTTCCCTACAATCAGCCTTATATCAACCAACGCCTGTTTGGATTCGGAGATCTGTACCTGCGGGGACAGGAAGATTATGTAGTAGATGGCATGGCCGGTTTTCTTTTCAGACAAACCGTTCGCCGCCAGTTGTTCAAGTTTAATATTGCCACTCATTTGAAATCGCGCAGCCATAGTAATATCCCTTTTACCTTCTATGCAAAGGTTTTTGTAGATATGGGCTATTCGCACAATCCGGTTAACCCCGAAAACTCACTCACCAACCGGATGCTGTACACCACAGGATTCGGGATAGATATGGTGACCTTTTACGACTTTATCATCCGCGCAGATTATAGCTTTAACCAATTAGGTCAAAACGGGCTATTTTTACACATCAAGAGCGATTTCTGATACCAGACCAGACTAATCAACATGAAAGTAGCGATATACAGCCGTCCCATCGAAATTGATCAGCAGGGAGAGATACAGCAACTGATGGATGAACTGTCGAGGGAGAAAATGATGCCGATTATTTTTCATCCTTTTTTTGAAAAGATCCGGCATTTCACCCGGATGCCTGACCGCGTTGAAACCTTTCACCACTCACAGGACCTGGATGAAACCATTGACTTTGTGATCAGCCTGGGGGGAGATGGCACCCTGCTCGATACGATTACGCTGGTACGCGATAAAAACATCCCCGTACTCGGAATCAATTTTGGCCGGCTGGGATTTTTGTCCAGTGTCGGTCGTGATGAATTGTCCAGCGCCGTTCATTCACTCGCCAAAAGAACGATGGTGATCGATAAACGTTCGCTGATTCACCTCGATGCCAACAAGCCTTTGTTTGGTGAAGTGCCATATGGACTCAATGAGTTTGCCATCCATAAAACGGATACATCACCCATGATCAAGATCCATACCTATCTCAATGGCGCTTTTTTAAATACTTATTGGGCAGATGGACTGATTGTATCCACACCCACCGGTTCAACCGGCTATTCGCTGAGCTGCAGTGGTCCGATCGTTTTTCCCGAATCGGCGAGCTTTGTGATCACACCGGTGGCGCCGCATAACCTGAACGTGCGACCGATTGTGGTTCCGGACAACAACATCATCTCATTTGAGGTGGAAGGCCGTGCCGATCAATTTATCTGCGCGCTCGACAGCCGCCGTGAAATTGTTGATAAGCAGGTTCAGCTGGCCGTGAGGAGAGAAGACTTTACGATCAGCCTCGTGCGGCTGAACGAAAGTAATTTTCTGCAAACCCTTAGAAATAAACTATCATGGGGGCTCGACACGCGGAATTAACAAATCCGCCGATAAGAAAAAAGGCCTCCTGAACGTTCATCAAATTACTATATTGCAGTTATGAAGAAATTGATGTTAACCTTTACAGTGGTATGTGGCCTGTTAGGAAGTACTGCTGTTAACGCGCAATGGGAAAGTGTACGCCAGGAAGGAGAGATCGGCTTCAGCGCCGGCGCTGCTCATTATTTCGGTGACCTGAACACGAGAGCCCGGATCAACAGACCAAAACCGGTGATCGGTGTTTTCTTCCGCAAACAATTTGGCAATTATGTGGGCCTGAGAGTAGCCGCTCATTTTGCCCGACTGGGTTATTCTGATATTTACAATACACACAACGAATACCAGCGTCGCCGCAACCTCAGCTTCAATACCAACATATTTGAACTGGGACTGCAGGGCGATTTCAATTTCTTCAAGTTTGTTCCGGGTGATCCTTATCATAGTTTCACTCCATACATCACCCTGGGTGCCGGTATCTTCAGTTACGATCCTTATGCCTACCTGGGTGGTCGCAAATATTTCCTTCGTCCACTCGGTACGGAAGGACAGGGATCTGCAGCCTATCCCGGCCGCAAGCCTTATAATACCATGGCGTTCTCCATTCCTTTCGGCGTAGGAGTCAAGTACGCCCTGAACGACCGTATGAATATCGGTTTCGAAGTATGTCATCGCTTTACAACTACCGACTACATCGATGATGTAAGTCAGACATACGTAGGGGCCGACAAGTTCCCACCCCTGCCTGATGGAAGTCCTTCTCCTGCGCAACTCTTACAGGATCGCAGCTACGAAACCGGTGATATCATCGGCATAGAAGGTCGCCAGAGAGGATATCCCAAACAAAAAGACCAGTACATTTTTGCAGAACTGACGTTCTCTTTCAACATCACCTCATACAGATGCCCGACAGCAAGATGAGATAAGCAATTTGACAATTGGTTAATTGGTCAATGAGCCAATGGAGGATTACGGATGACGAATTACGGATGACGGATGGAATGCAATTTGCCAATAAGTCAATTGGTCAATGAGCCAATGGAGGATTACGGATGACGGATTGCGAATTACGAATTAAAAATAATAGCAACAATTAAAAGATATCCCTACTCCCTCTCCCTCGGGAGAGGGTTGGGGTGAGGGCCATAAGCTATTAGTCAATTGGTCAATGAGCCAATGACGGATTACGGATTGCGAATGACGAATGGAGAGGCAATTTGCGGCGGAGGACTCGTCAGTTTATCGTTTCAGGTTGGTTTGCGGTTTGCGGTTTGCGGTTTCCCTTTCTCTTTCCGTTTCTCTTTCCCTTTCTCTTTCTGTTTCCGTTTCTGTTTCCGCTCTCGCTCCCACTCCCGCTCTCATTTCCGCTCCCGCTCTCACTTCGTTCTTCCCAAACGAAACAAGGGCCTTCTCTTTACGAGCGGCCCTGTTTCTTTTCAACCGTCCACCATATACTTCGTTTACTGCACGTTGAAATTGAAATTCAACGCCCATCCTGTTCCTATTGGATTATCCGCATACAGAATATAAATTTCAATGTGGTTCCAGGGCTTGTCGCCGATCATGGTAGGAAATGATTTGAAGAAATCTTCATTGATAATATCTTCGGTGTATTGGATACAGCCTGCGCCACACTGCCAGGTTTTTTGAGCGATGTTGTTGACGCCGCCTCCCAGTCTCCAGTAAGCTTTGTCGACTACCAGCTTTACGACCTGGTTGTTTACTTTTTTGATTTTGAAATAAGGATCTTCCGGCATCAATCCCACTATGGCTTCATGGCCGATTGCATCGTTGAGTATCACGCGTGGTTTCCATAATACATCCATCAAAGCTGCCGGTCCGCTGAAGCTGTACACCCGGTCATGAAGCAGGGAGAACTCCTGGTTCATGACCCAGATGGATTTGTACTGGCCGAGTTTTTTGTTTGAGAAGATCTGGATAGTCAATACACCATTTCCTGTTGGAAAAATTTCTGAAGAAACCACCAGTGAATCTTTTTTGATCGTCATGGGTTTCTGGATGACCTGGTTACCTTTTGTCCAGGTTGCTATGGCCGAATCGATCTCGATCTTTTGCATATAAGCATTCAACTTCACAGAAATCATTGGGGAGGGATCGACCTGGGGTGGATTAATTACCGGCGAATCTTTCTTACAGGAAGCCAGACCTATCGTAACCACCATTACTATCATTACACATCTTTGCCAATTCATAGACTATACTTTTTGTTGTTCGTTTGGCATACTTGACAAGCAGGGGGATAAAACGTTGCACTGTGAAAGGCCGGGATTGACAAATGGCTAAATTTTAAGAAATCCGGCAAATCCGGGCTGGCTGAAAAATACAGGAAGCCCGCGGAGTGAATAAAAACAGGGTTTGGGGCTAAATTTTATTACCTTTGACCCCTTTCCAAAACAGCTTACTCAACCATGGTCAGCCTCAAGGATAATATTGACAAAAGCCGCCTCCCCAGGCATATTGCCATCATTATGGATGGGAATGGTCGTTGGGCCCAGGAAAAGGGTCAGGACCGGCTGTATGGTCATTTCCACGGCGTTGAAAGTGTGCGGGATATAGTGGAAGGCTGTGCGGAACTGGGGGTTGAGTACCTGACTCTCTATGCCTTCAGCACAGAAAACTGGGATCGCCCTCAATATGAGGTGACCGGTTTGATGGAGCTGCTGGTAGAGACGATCCGGAAGGAAACGGAAACACTCAATAAGAATAATATCAAGCTCCATGTGATCGGGGATATCAGTATGTTACCCGATTATGCCCGCCGCGCCCTGGCCGAATCGCTGGAAATCACCAGTCGCAACACCGGCCTCAACCTGGTAATGGCCCTCAGTTACAGCAGTCGCTGGGAGCTTGTCAATGCGGTTCAGCAGATCGCCCGTGATGTTAAGAACGGGATCATGGATCCGGATATGATCAACCAGGATGTATTACAAAAATACCTTGCTACCAGCGAGTTTCCCGACCCGGAACTGATGATCAGGACCAGCGGGGAATACCGAATCAGCAATTTCCTTTTATACCAGCTGGCCTATGCCGAACTGTATTTTACCAATGTAAGATGGCCTGATTTCCGGAAGGAGAACCTCTATGAGGCCATTGTAAACTATCAGGGTCGGGAAAGGCGATTTGGAAAGACCACCGCCCAGGTGGCCGAAGAAACCTCAGCGGATTCAACTAAAAACCCATAAAAATCCCATATCCAATCATCCCGTCATGTTGTTGAATAGCTCGTCAATGTATCAGTATTCATTATTTTTTGATCTGAATGTGTTTAACAGTCAGACAAACAATGAAAAATCACCCATTTCAGAGGGTCTATTTAACAAACCATTTTAATCAAATCCCCTTAATTTGCCCAAGCTTAAACCACCCGGAATGCAGCGTAAGTTTACTTTTTGCAGTTATTTACTGGTTCTTGTTCTTTGCAGTAGCAGCACAACACTTTTAGCACAGCAAAAAAACGATACAATCCCTGACTCCGTTGATCCGGACCTGGTTAATATTCTCAATTCACGTCAGCCCAAGGAATATACCATCGCCGGCATCAAGGTAACCGGTACAAAACGATACGATGAACAATTGCTGATCTCCATATCCGGATTAACGGTGGGCCAGCAGGTGCAGATTCCGGGTGGGGACAATTTCAGCAAAGCCATCATCAATCTCTGGAAGCAACGCCTTTTCTCCAATATTGAAATTTATTTTACGAAGCTCGAAGGAACCAATCTTTACATCGAGATCAGTGTTACCGAGCGACCCACTCTTTCCAAATACATATTAAGGGGGATCAAGAAATCAGACCAGGACGACCTGACCGGTAAGATGGGTCTGGTGATTGGCCGCGTGGTAACGGAAAACACCAAATTATCTGCTACGCAAGCCATCCAGGCATTTTATACGGATAAGGGATATCGTTTCACCAGGGTTGCCATCCAGGAGTCTCCGGACCCCAGTCTTCCCAATACAGTGGTGTTGACGTTTACTGTGGACCGAGGCAAGAAAGTTCGTATTGGCGACATCAATATATTTGACAATACCAATGTGAGCGAAGCCAAGATCAAAAAGCAAATGAAGGGCACCAAGGAAACTTCCAGGCTGACACTGTACCCGGTAGATGTGAAGAGCCCCTATGGTGTAAACCCCCGTTACAGCTTCCGCGAATATTTCCGCGAAGCCGGCTTCCTTTCTGTTACCAGAACAAAAGACCTGCTCGATCCTTATTTCCGTTTCAAGGTTTTCGCCAATGCGAAGTTCAACCAGAAGAAATACGAAGAAGACAAAGAGAAGATCATTGAGTATTATAACTCCCTGGGTTATCGCGATGCGGTTATCGTAGCCGATACCCAGTATGTTACCCAGGAACGCGGAAGCCGCGCACTGATGAATGTAGACCTGAAGATCCAGGAAGGTCACCAGTATTATTTCGGAAATATTTCCTGGAAAGGAAATACCAAATACACCGACTCTTTCCTGAACATGGTGCTCGGCATCCGGAAAGGAGATATCTACAACCTCGAAACACTGAACAAGAAACTCGGCAAGCAATTGACCCAGGAAGGAGGTGATATCAGTGGCCTGTATATGGACGACGGTTACCTCTTTTTCCGGATAGACCCCGTTGAAACCGCGGTATATAATGATACCATCGATTTCGAGATCCGGATGGTGGAAGGCCCGCAGGCAACCATCAAGGATATTCGTATTTCCGGTAACGAGAAAACCAAGGAATATGTCATTCGCCGGGAGATCAGAACGGTGCCCGGTGATAAATTCAGTCGCAGTGACCTGATCCGTACAAACAGGGAACTGGCGCAGCTGGGATACTTCAACCAGGAAAAAATTGGTATCAACCCCGTTCCCAATCCGGAAGATGGTACGGTAGACATTGAATACAGCCTCGAGGAAAAATCTTCCGACCAGTTGGAGCTGAGCGCCGGCTGGGGTGGTGGTATCGGTTTGACCGGAACCGTGGGTGTTTCCTTTAATAACTTTTCCATCCGGAATATTTTCAACAAAAAGGCCTGGGATCCATTGCCAACCGGTGATGGACAAAAACTCAGTCTTCGTGTACAATCGAACGGTAAGGCCTTCCAGACCTACAACGTTTCATTTACCGAACCCTGGCTGGGTGGAAAGAAAAGAAATTCATTTACCGTTGCGCTTTACCGAAGCGTATTCCGCCAGAGCGGTTACGACTATACACGCAACCGTTATATATTCAGTGATTCCAGTTCCTTGAAGAACTTTGGAGCGACCATTTCGCTGGGTAAGCAATTGAAATGGCCGGATGACTTCTTTACCCTGGTGTATGCGCTCGATTACAAGCAATACCGTTTGAAGAACTATCCTTATATCTTCAGCGGAATTGACAGCGGTACCTCAAATAACATCAGTTTCAAGATCGCGCTGTCGAGAAACTCTGCCGGTCCCAACCCGATCTTCCCTACCAGTGGGTCAAACTTTTTAGTCAGTGCGCAGTTTACTCCTCCTTATTCATTGTTTAGAAAAGGAACCGAGACACCTGAGCAGAGCTATCGTTTACCGGAGTTCCATAAGTGGCGTGTAACTGCCGAATGGTTTATTCCCATTGGTCGTCCGCTGGGCGCCGACAAGAGCCGCCAGTTTGTAATCCGCGCTGCCGCCAAATACGGATTTATGGGCCGGTATAACAACAAACTTGAATTCTCACCATTCGAGCGATTCCAGGTGGGTGATGCCGGATTGGCGAACGGAAACTATATTCTCGGTTATGATATCATAGCCCACCGCGGATATCCTGTATATGATAATTCCGATCCGAAGGTGAACCCCGACAAGCAGAATGCCCAGCAGTTTTTCACCATATTCAATAAGTACTCACTGGAATTGCGATTCCCCTTTACAACCAATCCCAGCAGTACCATTTATGGTATGGCATGGTTCGAGGCTGCCAACGGATGGTATGATTATAAATCTTACAATCCATTCCGTCTTAGAAGAAGTGCCGGTTTAGGTATGCGATTCTTCCTGCCTATGTTTGGTCTGTTAGGATTTGACTATGGTGTTGGATTTGACCGACTGCATCCGGGTGCCACCATCAAGGACGCTTCGAGGTTTACCTTCATGCTTGGTTTCGAACCGGAATAACAGACATGCTTCTATTATTGACTAATACTTGATAGATTAGCGAAATGATCGGCTCAATCATTCCATTCACCTTAAACAGGAGTATTATGAAAAAATCATTGCTCGTTGTCCTTATTCTTGTGCTGGGAACCCTGGCCGTTCAGGCACAACGGTACGGTATCGTTGATACGAAATACATACTCGAAAGAATTCCTGAATACAAAGAGGCCCAGAAAAAACTCGATCAGTTCAGCCAGCAATGGCAGAAAGAGATTGATGACAAGCAGGCTGCCCTTGATAAAATGTACCGGGATTTTGAGGCTGAACAGGTGATGCTGAGCGATGAATTGAAGAAGAAAAGAGAGGACGAACTCTTTATCCGGGAGAAGGAAATAAGGGATCTTCAGCGTAAACGCTTTGGTTTTGAAGGTGATCTGTTCAAGAAGCGCCAGGAGCTCGTAAAGCCAATACAGGACAGGGTTTACAACGCTATCCAGAAAATTGCGGTTAACCGTTCCTACGACTTTATTTTAGATAAAAGTGAAGGAATTACTGTTATCTTTGCCGACCCCAAACTGGACCGCAGCGAGGATGTACTGAAGGAATTGGGGGTAAAGCAATAGAAAAGGAGATCTGTTAAATAAAGAAAAACAGCGATCCGCGAGCAACTAAAATTGTGTTTTGTTCAACTTAAAATAAACTACGAAACCGGCCAAAACCAAACCGGTTACCCAAACAAAATAAGACCAGCATGAAAAAGTTTTTTACAGTTGCCGTATTAGCCGTGAGTTTTTTGATGGCTGCTAGTAAAGCTGAAGCCCAGATCAAAATCGGGTACATCAGCTCACAGGATCTGATTACCCTGATGCCTGAGTACAAGAAAGCCGATTCCAGCCTCCAGCAATTGAGGCAGGCGCTTATTCAGAATGCGCAGGATAAAGAAGCCAAGCTGAATGCAGATATCGACAAATTCAACAAAGATTCTGCTACGATGAACGAAGCGATCAAAGCGGTAAAACGCCAGGATCTTCAGAAAGCTTACCAGGAACTGTCTGGAGAAGAACAAAGAATCCAGGAGCAACTGCAGCAAAGACAGCAGGAATTGCTGATCCCCATTCAGAAGAAAGCCAATGACGCTGTACAGGCTACTGCCAAGGAAAGCGGATATGCTTATGTATTTGAGAAGGACGTATTGATCGTAGCGCCAACCGGAGATGACATTCTTCCATTGGTGGCTAAAAAGCTCGGAATTAAACTTCCTGCTACTGCCGCTCAGCCGAATACACAAGCGCCTGCTGCCAAGCCTAACACCAAGCAGTAAGATCAGCTGATAAAATATTCAAAGCCCCGCCAACCGCGGGGTTTTTTTATGGGCTCCTGTGTAACTTCGCGCATGTCTCAACCAATCGGCATCTTTGATTCGGGCTATGGGGGTTTAACCGTGATGCGGGAGATCACCCGGCAACTGCCTCCATACGATTATCTCTACCTCGGCGATAATGCCAGGGCTCCCTACGGTAATCGTTCCTTTGAAACCGTGTATCGCTATACCCTGCAATCGGTAGAGTGGTTTTTCCGCCAGGGATGTCCCCTCGTTATACTTGCCTGTAATACCGCTTCGGCCAAAGCCCTTCGAACCATACAGCAAAAAGACCTGCCTACGCTGGCCCCCGGCAAAAGAGTGCTGGGAGTAATCCGGCCTACCGCGGAAGTGATCGGACAGTATTCCGTAAGTAAAAAGGTTGGCATCCTGGCTACGGCGGGAACAGTTGCCTCACAATCGTATTTGCTGGAGATCGGCAAATTCTTCCCGGATATCCAGGTATTTCAGCAAGCCTGCCCTCTTTGGGTGCCTCTTATTGAAAACGATGAATACGATAAGCCGGGAGCAGATTATTTCGTGGAGAAAGGTATGCGGGACCTGACCAGCCAGGCGGCGGGAATAGACACCATCCTGCTTGCCTGCACCCATTATCCGTTGATGCTCGACAAGATCAGGAAATACGCCCCCGCCGACGCCAGGATACTTTCGCAGGGAGAAATAGTGGCCCGTTCCCTAGCAGATTACCTGCAAAGGCATCCCGAAATAGAAGGTCAACTCAGCAAGAACAACCACCGTTCGTTTTATACCACTGATTCTACGGAGGATTTTGACCGACATGCCGCTGTGTTTTATGGCCAGCAGGTGTATTCCGATCATGTTGATCTGGGTAGCTGAACTTGTTGAGAGTCAATAATTATTTGGCTGTTTGGGAACAATCAGCCATGTTGGGCGCTTTGGTTTTTTGAAAAAATCCTCGTAGCAGTTTTCCAAATTTTGTGATGATACACTACCTTTGCCGTCCTTTCACAAGCAACGGGTGTGGTGACCTGTTGAAGGAATTGGTACCGATCCGCTTCTCCCGGTTAGCCGGCAGGATCAAAATTTTTAAGAAGCCGGCTTGTCTGGCAAAACAAATTAAACATGAAACGTACATTCCAACCTCATAAGCGTCGTCGTAAGACAGTTCACGGATTCCGTAAGCGTATGCAAACAGCTAATGGCCGTGCGGTACTGGCTTCCCGTCGTAAGAAAGGCCGTAAGAAACTGAGTGTTTCTGACGAAAGAGGACTGAAGTAATCAATACTCCGGTTAACCGGGTAATCTGAATATATTTATAGCTCCGGTTTTCCGGAGCTATTTTCATTTGTGTTGAAACAAACAGGATTATCGAAAGACAGGAGGCTCAAGAGCCGGAAGGCCATCGAGCAGATTTTCCGTGAAGGGAAAAGCATATCCGCATTTCCATTTAAGGTACTCTATCTCTTTCGCGAAAGTACACCGGACATACCCGTTTTGTTTGGCGTAACGGCCAGTTCGAGGAACTTCAAAAAAGCAACAGACCGAAACAGGATCAAGCGGTTGACCCGGGAAGCCTACCGCATCCGGCAGCCGGATATCTTCGAAAGATGCAGGGCAACCAATACCTCTCTCTCTTTGTTTTTTATTTATACGGGGAAAGAGATCGTTGATTTCAAAACGGTGGAAAAAGCCATGGAGCAATGTTTGCTTAAACTAAACAGGGTAGTGGATGAAAATCATACTTCAAATACTTAGTCTGCCTTTTATCTTCCTGATAAAGCTGTACCAATGGGTTATTTCACCCATACTAGGTTCAAACAAGTGCCGGTACACGCCTACCTGTTCGCATTATGCGGTGGAAGCATTAAAAAAGCATGGGGTATTCAAAGGCACCTGGCTGGCCATTCGAAGAATTTCGAGATGCCATCCATGGGGCGGCAGTGGTTACGACCCGGTTCCCTGACAAGAGGGAATTATTTCGACATCCGCTTCAGCAGGTCGTCCAGCTCTTCTCTTTTTTGTGTGTTGGTAAAGAATTTATAGTACTCCGGGGCCTTGCCATTCTTGTCAACTTCCACTTCTGCCGGAATATATTTATAGGGGCTTAGCAGTTTTACAGATGCGTCGGCACTGATCTTTTTGATCGATTGCGGAACGATGAAATAAGTTTTGCTGGCATCGGACGTGTTTTGTCCGAGCAACAGTTTCTGTGTACTGTCGATCATACGGTCGAGCACTTCTGAAGTAATAGAACTTGGCCGGCCGGAAGAACCGTATTTAACCAGTCCGCCAACCACTGTATCTTTTTTGAGGTTAAGCAGCCAGGCTCCATCTTCGGGCATGTCGTAGGTTTTTTCTCCGTCCGGGCTTTTGACAACGATGCTTATTTTACCGCTGCCATATTGAAGCTCCTGTTCATTGTGCTGGTTGCCGGGTTCCCAGCTGATGCGTTTGTTATCAGCGGGATCAACCGTGAACTTGCCGCTGGAAATTATCAACACTTTCTTTGTGTTACCACCCGCTCCACCGGAGCAGGCATACAGTAATACAGCAGCGATCAGAGAGAGAATAGTGGTTTTTTTCATATTGTGCGTTTGTATGTTCGCGTTGGTTTGTGGTTTGCAGTTTGCGGTTTGCAGTTTGCGGTTTCCCTTTCTCTTTCTGTTTCCCTTTCCCTTTCCGCTCTCGCTCCCACTCCCGCTCTTGCATTCCCTCCGCTCTCACTCCCGCTCCTTCTTCCTCGCCAGTTGTCTTCTGATTCTGCTCAGAGATTCCGGGGTGATGCCCAGGAAGCTGGCTATCTGGTTTTGAGGAATGCGCTTATCCATTTTCGGGTATTTTTTCCGGAAGTTAAGATAACGCTCTTCCGCGGTTTCGCTCAGGTTGGCAATGATTCTTTCCTGCTGGGCGATGAAGGCGTTTTGCAGCAGGTGACGAAAGAATCTCTCAAACTTGGGTATGCGTACATACAGTTCTTCCTGTGCCTGCCGGTCGAAACAGAGCATTTCCGTATCCTCAATGGCTACAATATTGTACCGTGCAGGCTTCTGCGTCAGAAATCCATACATGTCGCCGGTCCACCAGTCTTCGATTGCAAATTGTATATTATGTTCTACACCTTTGGGATCCACGAAAAAAGTTCGCAGACAGCCACTATTAACAAACCCCTGGTAACGGACATAATCACCTTCTTTTACAAGATATTCCTTTTTAGGAATATGTCTGGTGATCAGGATGGAGGTGAAGTAGTCAGTTTCTTCCGGAGTCAGTTCAATGAAGCGGGCAACATTTTTCAGGATGAGGTCGAACATAGAGGGAGGTATGTCGTTTCAGGTTTATGGTTTCACGTTCTGTGTTTCTGAACGGGTGATTGTTATTTTCAACCGGCGATATACGAATGTCAGACCTGTTAAACAACATCCGCCAGAGATATAGAACGTGAAACGATAAACGATAAACTATAAACTCTTATCCTTTCGCTGCCTTGAATCTTTCCGCTATTTTTTTCCAGTTTACCACATTCCAGAAAGCGCTGAGATAGTCGGCCCGGCGGTTTTGATATTTGAGATAATAAGCGTGTTCCCATACGTCCACGCCCAGGATGGGTGTACCTTTTACTTCGGCCACATCCATCAGCGGGTTGTCCTGGTTGGGTGTTGAGCTGATTTCGAGTTTACCATCTTTCACGATCAGCCAGGCCCATCCGCTGCCGAAACGAGTCATACCGGCCTGTGCGAATTTTTCTTTGAATGCATCAAAGCTGCCGAAAGCGGCGTGGATGGCTTCAGCCAGGTCGCCCGCCGGCATACCGCCCGCATTTTCATCGAGGCTTTCCCAGAAGAAAGTATGATTCCAGTGACCACCGCCATTGTTTCTTACAGCAACAGAAATCTTGCCGGCATTGGCAACGAGTTCTTCGATCGACTTGTTTTCGTGTTCCGTTCCGGCGATCGCTTTATTGAGATTGTCGACATAAGCCTGGTGATGTTTGCCATGGTGGATCTGCATGGTCAGCGTATCAATGTGCGGCTCCAGTGCATCGTGTGCATAAGGTAAAGCCGGTAATGTAAAAGCCATAAAATTCTATTTATGTTAATGAATAAGGATATATGAATGAGAAAACAAATTTACAGTTGATAGTTCGATTGACCAACGGAAATCGCAGCCCGGGCTTTCGGATTACGGAAAAAGGGGGGATGGGTGGTGGGTGGCGGTTTGCGGTTTGCGGTTGGCAGTTTGCGGTTGAGGAAATTAAAAAATCAAAATTAAAAATTCAAAAAGTGAACCTTAAGTGGCCCGTTTTGAATTTTAAATTTTGATTTTTGACTTTTGCAAA
>JBGAHR010000042.1:0-35274 GCA_044226045.1 Chitinophagaceae bacterium | reverse complement strand
CTATGCTGAAGCTTCGGCGGACAATGCTCCTTCGCTGAGGCTTGGGTGGGCGGTCCTCCTTCGCTAAAGCTTCGGCGGACAATGCTCCTTCGCTAAAGCTTCGGTGGACAATGCTCCTTCGCTGAAGCTACGGCGAACGATGCGCCTTCGCTGAAGCTTCGGTGGACAGTGCACCTTCGCTGAAGCTTCGGTGCACAATGCTCCTACGCTAAAGCTTCGGTGAACGATGCGCCTTCGCTAAAGCTTCGGTGCACAATGCTCCTACGCTAAAGCTTCGGTGCACAAGGAAAGCTGTTATACTATGAATTAGCGGATCTTTTTTCTTATCCGGCTTAATGAAGATTGAGTGATGCCCAAATAGGAGGCCAGATAAGAAAGAGGGACACGATTTGCAAGTGTAGGAAAATTGGTTAAGAACTTAAGATAGCGTTCTGTTGCATCTTCAGGCATCATCGAACTGATCTTGTTTACCTTTTCAGCCAATCCTTTGGCCGTGATTTTTGATACAATTCTATCCCACTCAATAATGGTCATTGATAATTCGGTCATAGCCGCTTTAGACAAAACAAGATACTTACAGTCTGTAACAGCCTGAATATATTCTGTAGACGGAATGCCCTGATTGTAGTTGTTTATATCTGCTACGAAAATATTCTCCTCAAAAAAGAATTTGGTAATGTCTTCGCCATGGTTGTTGTAGTAACATGCTCTCATCACTCCTTCGGTCAGAAAAATAACTTCACGAGGTATTCTTCCGGCTTCATGGTACCACTTATCTTTTTTAATTTCTCTACATACCACTTTGCTTTCTATTAGTTCAATCTGTAGTTGATTCAAGTTCCCAAATTGCAGTAGGTAATTAATAAGTGCTTCCATAAATATTTATTTGCTCATCAGCCTTAATCCCTGTTCAATTGATACAAATGTTCTGTAGCCAAGTTCCGTCCTTGCCTTTTTATCGCTCGTAATAAATTCCAAACCTAATATATTTACTAATCCTTTGTAAAGAGGTGGATGCCCTCTAAGCCTGAATGTTCTCCAAACAAACTCCATAAGCGAAGCAACCCGTTTTGCCATTGCCAAAGAAACAGCTTTATCCGGAACGGTTACTCCTTGTGTGCCAACATATTTTTTAATAAAGTCTTTAAAAACCGGCGTTTCCCCATCGGTAATAAAATAAGCTTTCCCACTTTGTTCGGCATTGTCGGCCAAGATCAAGGCATGACAAACATTAAGCACATGACAAGTTACGAAGCGATGGTTGCCACCATCAATAAATTGCATTCTTCCTTTCTTTACTGCGTCAATGACACCCACTAACGTATTGGGATCGCCCTTTCCCCAAATCAATGGAGGCCTGACAGCAATCGTCTGAAAGGTCCTGGTGTTTGCCTGCAACACTAAGTTCTCTGCTTGCAATTTTGTTCTTGAATAGCCATCGACAATATTGTCAGATGCAAAAGTTTCGTCAGCATTAGTGATAGGTTTGCCATTCATTATTACGGAAGCTGCACTCAGATAAACAAACTTTTGAACCTTGGCATTCTTTGCGACAGATAACAACAGTTCGGTTGCTTCAATATGCAGTTTTCTCAATTCTCTTGCGGAAGCGAAAAAATCAACAGAAGCCGCTAAATGGAAAACTGTTGAACAGTCTCTTACTCCAACTGTTAATGCCTGGACATCATTCAAATCGCCATTAACTGCAATCGCTCCCAACGATTCTTACTTTTTGAATAGCTTCTGCTGAACGTGCCAATGCTTTTACCTGGTAGCCTTTTTCCAGGAGCATTGGAATTAGATGCTTTCCCACAAAACCTGAACCGCCTGTTACAAATACTTGTTTCATTTTTTAATATTTTGTTGATTAGTTACTTCTTGTCCAGATATTGGTTTGACCGAATAACGTAATACCTGCATAGCCCCGGACTTTTAAGGTTTTGTCAATACTAGTATTGTCATATAAGAACTATAGGTTTTGCCAGTTCTGGCATCGTAGATTTTGCCGTCTTCCCAGGTTGATTTTCCGTCGTACACAAAATTCTTTAGCATCACAAGGCCAATGATTGGGTCTGTGCGCCGTGATTTGTCAGGGTTTTTGTTATCCGTTTTAGGTTTTCCATTTACGTTAGGCTCCTTGAGCCAAACGATTTTTCCAAAGAGCTTCTCCCCTTGTTCGAAGATTTGAATCTTGGCGGTTTTGTCTTCGTTGAGCCAGGTGCCTACGATAGAGCTTTTTGTCGTTTGGGCAACCAGCGGAAGGCTTAAAAGCAATAAACCTATCGACAGTGCGGAAAGCCTGAATTTTTTTGGGTTACCTGCTGGTGAAATGATCTTGTCCATACTCTTGATTTATTATTTAGTGATGAAACAAAATTGCCTCAGTAGAAACTCACAACATTTGCCTTTTGGCAAAAGCGATCTGCCAGCTCTACTGTTTGCGGGAGCTTCAACAGCCTCGGCAAAAAAACCGCCATCAGGCGGTTTCCTTTTTTGCATTGTTATCAGCAGTCAATTAAACAACAGGCAATGCACCCCCATCAACCGAGTAGTTGGTGCCTGTAATGTATTTGGCTTCCGAAGAAGCCATAAACGCTACCAGGTTGGCAATTTCTTCGGGTTCAGCCATTCTGCCTAACGGCGCACCCACTTTGTCCATTACAAGCTTCGCTGCTTCCTCCGCAGAGATATTTGATGATCTTGCTATGCCTTCAATAAATTCAAGCATCAGCGGGGTTTTTACTACACCGGGCGACACTACGTTTACACGAATTCCCTTTACACCAACCTCATTAGCCAGCGCTTTGCTGTAGATATTCAATGCTGCCTTTGCCGAAGAATAAGACATTGTCATTTCCCAAAAAGGCTGTTTTGCAAGCGCCTGTTGAAATGTGGACGATAACACCGCTTTGTTGATTGATCATGGCAGGTAAAAGGGCTTTGTTAAGGCGCACAACAGACATAAAGTTCAGTTGCCAGTCATTGTACCAATGTTCGTCTAAAAGCGTACTGAAACCACCTCCCGGACTTAGATTCGCTCCTGCATTATTGACAATAATGTCTATTGTGCCATATTTGCCAAATTCTTTGGCAATGATTTCCGCACTCTCCGGCAGAGTAAGGTCTGCTGCAATGAAATGATGTTCACTTGCCTTGTCCTTTGGGGCGTTGCGTGCAATTACCACTACCTGCGCACCAGCCTTACTTAATCTATCGGCTATTGCTTTTCCAATTCCTTTTGTTCCCCCTGTTACCAGACCAACCTTTCCTTTTAATGATATGTTCATAATTCTTGTATTAAAAATGAACAGCAAAGGTTGTCCTTCTAAATACAATAGCAGTTGCCATTTGACAACAAATAATTAGCGAATTTTTTTTCTTATCCGACTTAATGAAAATCTTGTAATGCCTAAGTAAGACGCTATATAAGTTTGTGGGACACGATTGGCAAGTCCCGGAAAATTTTCTAAAAATGACAGGTATCGTGTCACATCTTCCAAACCAGTGGTTCTTCTTTCCAAGTGTATCTGAAATGCTTTTGAACTGCTTTGGATATAATTTTTGTCCCAATCAATAATAGCAGTGTAAAGTTCTTCCCAATTGCGCTTAGAAAACACTATGAGGTTACAGTCTGTAACAGCCTGCAAATAATCGGAAGACACCAGATTGGCTTTAAAATTTTCGTAATCTACAACCAACCGATTTTCATCAACAAAATACCAGGATGTCTCTGCCCATGTTGTCGTAGCAGCAAATGCGGATCACTCCTTTAACCACAAAACCGACCTGCTTCGGGATTTTTCCGGCTTCCGAAAAATATTCACCTTTCCGAAGTTTCAATTCAGCTGCTTTGCTTGTAATGAGGTCAATCTCCTTTTTGGTCAGGTGGCCAAACTGTGAAATATATTCGATCCATTCGTCCATTGCCGTGAAATTAGCAATATTTGCCTGTGTGGGATTGGCCGATTGACTTACCGTCCTGCCTTTCCTTTGGGATATCAGGATGGGTTTTTCATCGAATTTTACCTTTGGGTTTCATTTTCCCGAATGTGCTGGGAAATGTATATTTGCGTCCGCTTTGCAGCCGGTCCCGTAGTTCAATGGATAGAATAGAAGTTTCCTAAACTTTTGATACAGGTTCGATTCCTGTCGGGACTACTTTATCCACCGAAGCTTTAGCGAAGGTGGATCTTTATTGATTCTTTGGCGTAGGTACATCGCCCACCGAAGCTTTAGCGTAGGTGGGCCGTTCAGAAGCCCTCTTTACAGAATACCTTAAGCAACATTGGTCCTGGCTGACTAGGATAGAATATCCCGCACGTGCGGGACTCTAAACTTTTGATACAGGTTCGATTCCTGTCGGGACTACTTCGTCCACCGAAGCTTTAGCGAAGGTGGATCTTATCCCGCACGTAGCCGTGGCGAAGGTACTTCGTCCACCGAAGCTTTAGTAAGGTGGGCCGTTCAGAAGCCGTGGCGAAGGTGCTTCAACATTGAGTCCTGGCTGACGTCCATAGAATCTCCCGCACGTGCGGGACTAAACTTTTGATACAGGTCCATCGATCTCTAAGCGGGACGCATCGTCCACCGAAGTTTTGCGAAGGTGGATCCTCTTGTGTAGCCTTGGCGAAGGTGCATCGTCCACCGAAGCTTTAGCGAAGGTGGATCTTATTATTGTAGCCTTGGCGAAGGTGCATCGTCCACCGAAGCTTTAGCGTAGGTGGGCCGTTCAGAAGCCCTCTTTACAGAATACCTTAAGCAACATCTGGCGATCACAAAGGATATAGCTTTCTTTTGCCGAGTCTTGAATCACTCGTGGCTTTTTTTTTGAGCGCAGTATCGCTGCTAAGTTCATATCCTTCTCGAGGGCTATCATTAGGTCCGAGGAAATTTGTAGAAATAAATTTTGAAAGAATGTGCGAACTTGTTTTTGTCGCAGGATTAACCTGACACAATAAACACAGGTCTGAATACAATTTTAAACCATAGCTGAATGCCAGCCAAACAACTGGTCTTCAGATAATGGCTGTTGGCATTGTTGCGTGGCATCGAGCAACATCTTTACTATACCCTCCACATACCGGTCTGTGGGAACAAGCCCGGCTATATCCATCCCGAGCCGACGGGCTATGAATGATCTTACCTGTTCTCCGTCCAGCAATTCCCATTTTATTTCGCCTGATTTCAGCACATCGAGAGTACATGTCTGTAGATTAGCTTCCGACTGCAAGTTAGATCCCTGGCTTTCCATCTTGCCCAAAAGTCTTCTCTGCCGGTGCCGGGCTTCGGCCAGCAAGACGGCGAATTGATCGTGTTGCCATATAAAGTGCGGCCAGTCAGGTAGTTGATGGATATATGCAGGCATTCTCCGTATTTCGCCGCATTCTTTGCGGAGAATAGGCCAGTTATTCTCCGGATATTTTACATGAAAGTCGGCTAAATGCGCAGTATACTTCGCTTTATGGTCTCACTATTCCATTTTTAACTTGATAGTAATTTGAAAGCGTAGTATACTTCGCTTTTCTTGTTCCTATTCAAAATTTTGCCTACTTTACATCCAAAAGCGAATTATAGTGCGGAATGAATCAATAAATATCGGCGATGTCATCAAGAAAAGGCGGGAATTGCTTGGCCTATTACAACCCCAACTGGCTTCTATTTCAGGGGTAAGCACCCGCACTATTCAATTGGTTGAAACGGGAAAGGGCAATCCCTCCCTGGATACATTGATAAAAATTGCTGACCCACTTGGACTCCGGATAAACCTGTCGCTGAAAGACCCAGGCAGCATGGAGAAGATTCAATAATAAATCCGAATGGCAACTTCAAAAAACAGATCGGCCCAAGTGTTTTATAATGGCAACCCGGCCGGTATGCTAACAAAAGCCGGAAACATTTATCGTTTTGTCTATGATGAGACTTATCTCGTTACAGCCGGCAGCCGGCCGGTAAGCATCACATTGCCGCTTCGGAAGGAGGCTTATGAAAGCGATTTACTGTTCCCTGTGTTTGTGAATATGTTGAGTGAAGGCGCTAACAAACGCATACAATGCCGAATGTTCAAGATTGATGAGAATGATTATTTCAGTTTGCTGCTTGCCACTACGATGGATGACAGTATTGGTCCCATAACCGTAAAAGAAATCAATGAGCCTGCCTGAAATTAAATATTGCCCCTCCACCCTGCAGCCCGGATTTACTACCTATAGCCCTGTTGCACAGTTAGCTTTATTTGGAAGCCGTACCAGGAAAGTCAGTCATATATTGCCGTTTGGATCACCAGGTAAAAACGCAGAACTGACCCGTGAATTTAATGAGAAAAGAAAAACAATCAGCATCAGTGGCGTGCAGGAAAAATATAGCCTTCTGCTGGAGAAGAATGAGTTGAAACTAACCTCAACAAAAGGATCCCATATTCTCAAGCCCGTTCCTGCCGAGAGATTAGAAAGGATTGAAGATATGCCCGCCAATGAGCATGTCACGATGCAGATAGCACGGCAACTATTTAAAATTAAAACCGCCGCCTGTGGCATGATCTTTTTTGATGATGGATTACCGGCATACATTACGAGGCGGTTCGATTACAAACCAGATGGTACAAAATATCAAATTGAAGACTTTGCAACATTAATGGGAAAAAGCCCTGAAAGAGAGGGCGATGATTTTAAGTACAATGCCTCCTACGCTGATATCGCCGGTTTAATAAGGAAATATGTTCCTGCCGCAACGGTTGAACTGATCAATTTCTTCCGGATCGTCGTATTTAATTATCTTTTTGCTAATGGCGATGCACACTTAAAAAACTTCGCATTGATGGAAAGCGAGCAGGGCGACTATTTGCTGGCTCCTGCCTATGACCTATTATGCACTGCGTTGCATATTAATGACGCAAACTTAGCACTACATGATGGTTTGTATGAAGGGGATATGGACGAACCTTCTTACCGTAACTATGGAACTTATACCGGACAATCATTTATGGTATTTGCAGAAAAAATAGGCGTTCAATCTGCTATTGCGGAAAAAATCATTGACGAATCGATGAAAACTGTTCTTCCGGCAATTGAATTGATCGACCGAAGTTTTTTAAGTAATGAAGCGAAAGTAAAGTATAAAGATATTGTGGAAGACAGGCAAAGAAGATTTAGAATGAAATGATTTTGAGCTAGTGAAATCAGAAATTGATAATTGATGTGGTAATCACCTTCCATTATTAAATTCCATCTCGGAGTAACCGACATTAATTGGTACACTTATCTATCTCGCCATAACCGTGACGATATCAACTTTTGGCAACCAGGAGGGAATCAACGAATACAAAGCAACAAACAAGGAACGCAAGACTATTTTCTGACCCCTGAATAAATACATAATAACACTTATATCTTATTGATAATCAAATTCTGGTTCAAATATTTCTATTTTAATACGGTATTTTTACATGCCATGAATCCGGTATCAATCAATAATTATCTGTCAGCGGGCTAATCCGTGTAAATAGTAGTTTTTTGCTTGATGCCGACCAGGTTTCCCAGTTCAATTACTCACAAACCCATTACTAACCATGCGATTAATCTTAGCAGCCTTCGTTTGCTTTGTTTTCAACAACACTTATGCACAAACGCAGTTCTGGAGTGACACCTTCGAAGATGTCGGTGCTCCTTCAAGCGGAAGCAGAACTCCTTCCTCCAATGTCAGCAGCGGAGGCCCTCCTGCCACAAGGTATTTCTGGCGCTGCGGTACGGCCAATATTTCTACTGTAAACGTTTATTCGGCTTTCGAGGGGAGTAAATTCTGGGCTGGGGAAGATCATCGCCTTTCACCGATAACGCAAGCTGCCGAACAAAGTATAACATGGAGCAACATTAATATCCTGGGAAAGACGAATATTGTTTTTAAGGCATTGTTTGCTTCGGGAAGTGCTGCAGGCAACGCCTGGGATCTTATACCTAACAGTCCTTATAACGATTTTGTTGGGGTTGAATACAGGATTGATGGCGGCGCCTGGCGAAACGGAATTTGTTTTATGGCATCAAATCCAACCATTTCAACACCGTTAAGTATCAATAGCAACCCGGGCACGGGTGCAGGGCAGGATTCTGTTGGCGATGGTGTTGTTCTTCTCAACTCAGCAGTTTTTTCAGAATTCACGTTTAATATTTCAGGAACAGGTACAACTCTTGACCTGAGACTGAGGGCACACTCGAATGGAACCACAGAAGAATGGGCGATTGATAACATAAGGCTCTATTACGGTACGGGCTCGGTACCTGTTAAGTTGTCTGGCTTTACGGGAAAAGCTGAAGTTGCCGGAAATTCTCTTTCCTGGATTTCGGAAAACGAAGTTGATAATGCAGGTTTTGAAATTGAACGCAGTAAAGATGGAGTTTATTTTGAAAAAATTGGAATGGTAAGCGGCAAAGGGAACAGTACCAGCCGGCAGGAATATCATTATGTTGACAAATATGCTTTGCCAGCAACAGCCTATTACAGGCTGAAGCAGGTGGATGAAAACGGAAGCTTCAGTTACTCGCCTATTGTGTTTATCAGGAGAGCGCAGGGACTCGGAGTGGGTTTGCTTGCATATCCCAATCCTTTTACAAACAGGTTGTTTGTTGAACTAAAAAACACGAACAGCAGCAACATAAAAGGTTTGCAATTGATGGATGTTGCAGGAAGATTGTACCCGGTATATGTATCTTATGCCGTTAACGGATTTGTGCTCAATACAGATCAATTACAGAGTGGAGTGTATTTTCTTCAATGGAATAACGATGGTGCTGTGCACAGAACGATGGTGATTAAGAACCGGTAGCGTCAGGCAGGTCGGTTTATCCCGGCGGGCTGAGAATTCATTTAGCGCGCCAGTTATTTACATTAACCTCTCCTGATCGTCACTACTTTACCCACCGCTTGAGCGTGGGCAAGGTCCTGAGGGCTAACTGGATAATGGGCTCCTCGATCTTCTGTCGCTGCATCTGCATTCTGACCATCGCACTCATTTCGTTCAGGGTCATGTCGGGCCTGGTAAACTGCCCGTTCTGGTAACAATACATACAATACTCATGGCTGCGCTCGCCATCCTTCTCGGTGCCGCACATTTCGTCGGTATCGAGGGGCATGGTGCAACTCTGGCAGATTCGGTTGGGTTCCATATTCAGCATGATTTATTCAACCCGAAAATAAACCCCGGTCTCACCCTCAAAGATGATCGGGGTCAAAGACAAACCTGATAGTGCTAGTGCAGGTCGAGGATGGAGCCGTTCTCAAGGTGAAATACAACTTTCTGGAGGAGCCGCTTCAATTCCTGGAAACTGTCGGGTTTGGTGTAAAAAGCCTGGGCGCCGGAAGCCTCGGCGGCCTGGCGGTCGCGTATGGTGGATGAAGTCGTGTATAAAGCAACAGGTATATGCCGCAGCTGAAGGTCAGATTTCAGTCGCCGCAGACAATCCCAACCGTTGACAAAAGGCATGTTGATATCGAGAAAAATAATATCCGGCATAGCCCCGCGTAATACCAGCAAGGCCTCTTCCCAATCGGCAGCGGATAAATAGCCGGTTGCAGGACTGACTTTCTCCAACGCCTCGCGGAACAGATCGCGGTCGTCGCCATCATCGTCTATCAATAATATCCTTCTGATCATATATAATTATATATGCAACACCACACGGGCGGCCAATTAAAAAATGGAGGCTGAAATTTGTTACTAACCGAACCTGGTGCCGGCGACTGCTGATCAGCATTCACCGGAATCTTCAATCGCTCAATAAGGGGGAAATCAAATATAACATCATAATTCAATATAACTGTTTGCCGACGGTCATATTATTTCCATCGTTTAAACATTGCCTGT
This sequence comes from Chitinophagaceae bacterium, assembly GCA_044226045.1. Classification (GTDB taxonomy): domain Bacteria; phylum Bacteroidota; class Bacteroidia; order Chitinophagales; family Chitinophagaceae; genus Endoryza. The sequence goes on along the minus strand of JBGAHR010000042.1, from coordinate 25,421 downwards.
GAGGCAATTTGTCAACATGTATAAAAAACACATCATCGTTTGTCCCTCTGCGATCGCTTCGATTGTCATTCCTGAAAGACATTATCATGGCAAACTTACTTGTATTTAATTTTTTGTCGCTGAACGGCTTTTTCAAGGGACCTAACGGCGATACCAACTGGCACCTGCATGGCGCCGACGAAAACGAATATGGCCTGGAAGGCATCGGGCAAAACAGTACGTTGCTGTTCGGCCGCATCACCTATGAAATGATGAGTTCTTTCTGGCCTACGGAACAAGCTTTACAATTGATGCCGGACATGGCGAAAGGAATGAACAAGGCCGAAAAAATCGTATTCTCACGCACGCTGAAAAAAGCTACCTGGAACAATACCCGAATTGTCAATAAGGGTCTGCTGGAAGAGGTTCAGCAACTGAAGCAAGCAGGTAAAAACCTCACCCTGCTGGGCAGCGGAACGATCGTTACACAACTGGCAGAGGCGGGCTTGATCGATCAGTACGAACTGATGATCGACCCGATATTATTGGGAGAAGGTACCCCGTTCTGCCAGCATCTGAAAAAATCTGTTCGGCTGAAACTGACAAATTCCCGAACTTTTAAAAGCGGAATCATTGTCCTGAGCTATGTACCGGCCTGATTCACCAGGGTACCATCATTTAATTATTCAATTACTCGATTATTCAATTAAACAATCTACAATCACACAATCATGGAAGAATACCTGATCCTGATGCGACTGGATCTCCTCACAAAAGAAGCACAGCCTTCGCCGGAACAACTGCAGGTGTATATGAAAATGTATCACGAATGGGTTGCGTCCATCGCGGCAAACAACCAGTTCATCGGCGGCAAAGGACTGGCAACCGAGGGAAAAGTGATTAAATCAGGGCATGTGATCACAGACGGCCCCTTCGCGGAAATCAAAGAATCCCTGGCGGGCTTCATCATGATCCGCGCGAACAACCTGGAAGAAGCCGCGGAAATCGCAAACCGATGCCCGATCCTGGAAGGGCCGGGCAACAGCGTGGAGGTTCGTAAAGTGGTGTCGAATGGCTGATGACCAGATCATACCGCACTTGTTCCGGACAGAATACAGCAAAATCGTGGCTGTCCTCTGTAAAAAATTTGGATTCCGGGAGGTGGAGATCGCTGAAGACATCGCCAGCGATACCTTCCTGACTGCCACACAAGCCTGGGGATTGGGATCCATTCCGGGTAACCCAACGGCCTGGCTATATACGGTAGCGGCGAACAAGGCAAAAAACTACCTGTCGAGAAAAAGAACATTTGAACAAAAGGTTTCGCCGGCCATTCAGCAGTTGTCTGATTCGTTCGAAGAAATCGACTTGTCGGAACAAAACATCCTCGACAGCCAGTTGGAAATGATGTTTGCTATCTGTCACCCTTCCCTTTCCCCGGAATCGCAAATCAGCTTATCGCTCCGGTTGCTGAGTGGCTTTGGCCTGGATGAAATTGCTGCTGCATTCTTCACTACCAAAGAAACCATTCACAAAAGACTGCAAAGGGCAAAACAAAAACTACAGGAAGAGAACATTGAATTACTGCTGCCACCTGAACGGGAACTTCCACAGCGGCTTCAACCAGTCTTGCACACCCTTTACCTGCTTTTCAACGAAGGGTATTATTCATCAGTCAACAAAGCGCCGCTGCGGCAGGAACTTTGTTATGAGGCGATCCGTCTCTGTTCCCTTTTGGCGGAACACCCCTACACGCAAACACCCGACACGTTCGCGCTGCTGGCCCTGATGTGTTTTCATGCTTCCCGTTTCCCGGCGAGAACGGATGCCGAGGGTGAGCTCATCTTATACGATGACCAGGACCGGTCACAATGGAACCCTGAATGGATACAAAAAGGTATGGTCATCCTGCATCGCTCGGGTACAGGACATACACTTTCCAAATTCCATCTGGAAGCAGGTATCGCATACTGGCATACACAACCGGAAAATGATAAGAATAAATGGGAGAACGTTCTTGACTTGTACGACCGGCTGTTGAGGACGGAATACAACCAGCTGGCGGAACTAAACCGGCTGTATGCGCTTTCAAAAGTTCAGGGCAAGGAAGCCGCCCTAGAGGAAGCCCTTGCCCTGAAAACCCGGAACGATCGGTTTTATCATCTGCTGCTGGGTGAATTGTATTCCGGTATTGATTCGTCCCAGTCGTTGATCCATTGGCGGGAGGCCTTGCAGCTAGCGCAGTCAGCGCAGGAAGCCGCGTCGATCCGCCGGAAAATGGAATCAATGAAGTGATTTCAAGGTGATGTATTTATTCAGTTTGGAATAGTCAAACCCTTTTGCCTTCATTTCTTTCACATACTCGGCTGTAATGTTCAGCGCTTTGAGGGCAATGAACTCGTCGAGCTTTTCTTCTTTATACCCGAGGGCCTCGAAAGACTTCACGTATTCAGGGGTCACATTCTGTGATTTGAGTCCAATGAATTCGGAAATTTTGGTATTCTTATACCCGATTTCCTGGAACCCTTTGATATACTCGGGTGTTACATTCAACGATTTCAGCGCAATGAGTTCGCCGCGGTCGACATTGGTGTACCCTACCGATTTAAAAGAATTCACATACTCGTCGTCGATCTTCAATGATTTAAAGGCAACCAGGTCACTGGCTTCTTTTTCACTGATATCCCCTTCCTTGCCGGAAGCTTTCTGCATCTTTTTGATATACTCACCATCAATGCCCTGCGCTTTCAATGAAATGAGTTTGTCGGCATCAACGTCTTTGTAACCCGACGCACGAATTTCCTGTATATAAGCCTTATCAATTTTTAAAGACTTGAGCGGAATAAGATCGTGGAGAGACAGGTCTTTCAACCCGCTTTCTTTCATGGAGGAGATATAAGCCTGGTCGATATTAAGTGCAACCAGCGGTATCAGGTCGTCTTTTCCAAATCCTTTATAGCCCTGTGATTTGAGCATGGCTACATAAGATTTCTTTACATTGATAAAGAAGAATACCAGCAGATCGCGGTCAGACAGGCTCTCGTTGATCTCATTCTTCATGGCAGCACCGTATTCTTTATTAGGGATGAATTTATATTTACCCATTCCCTGGTCACCTTCAAACTTTCCGTTCAGCTCCATGGTACCGGCTTCACGGACGATCTTGAAGGTACCGGCACTTCCCTTCGGAAGGGATCCGGTTACCTCTGACAACTGGAAAGAAGAAGTGTTGAATGAACCGTGCTCATCATCATCACTCTTGAACTGCAACTCGATTTTCTCTCCCTTGATGGTGGCAAACCAGGAGCCTTCCAGATCCATCTCTTTTTTAGTTGTGGGTGCTTGTTGCTGCGGGGATGCTGATTGCTTTTCATCATGGGAGGCATTGGGCTGCGAGGAGGAGGATTGTGCTTTGGCTACCGGCTCATTCAACAGGCTTACCAGCAAAACCAGCATGGGAACAAGGAACAGATACTTCCATGCGGTGTGTAAATTTGATTTCTTGGCGTTCATCATGGCTATACGTTTTTTAAGTAGTGACTGATTATAATTCGTTGTCAGCTTCAGCGGCAACTGCGGAGTGGACACTTTCAGCAGACTGAACTGGTACTGCTGTACTTCCACCGATTCTTTCTCCACCATCTGGGAGTCGGTCAGAAATTCCAGGTTGTTCTCGATCTCTTTCCGGTACAACCAGGCAAAGGGGTTAAACCATTGAAAAATCAGGGCGATCTCCGCCAGCAATAAATCCATGCTGTGTTTCTGGCGTACATGTATCTTTTCGTGTTGCAATATCTGGTTGTATGTTTCCCATTCGTATTTCTCTGGGTTGATGAAGATGTTGTTACCAAATGAGCAAGGCGCCATATCTCCTGTTACTTCCACAATTCTATAGTACCCATCGATGATCACCGGGTTTCTGTAAGCTCTGTACAACAATACCACGATCTGCACCAGCAGGTTGATTCCAAAAACACCTACGCCTATCCAATACAGGTAAATGGCCCATTTCATCAGCACATCGGCATTGAAGGAAGAGGTTTGGGTGATTGTTGTCTCCTGATTATTGACCGGTTGCTGCTGGCTCCCGGTATTCGAGGCCGATGGCTTCTCCTGTAAGGCAATGGGCGCCGGTACTTCGGGCACCACTTTCACCACCTCCGCTTTCCTGAACGATAGCTGCTCCGGCACCCTGACAAAAGGAAGGGAAAAAGCCGCCAGCAGGCAACCGATCAACACATACCGGTTGATCCGGTAAAATGTTTCTTTCTGAAGAAAAATCTTGTAGAAAGCGAGGCAGCCGCCGATGATCAACGCTACCTGCAGGAGATATGTGGTCATTTCTTGTTCGATTTAATCATTTGAATAATTTCATTCAGCTCTTTCTCCGATAAATTCTGCTGCTTCGCGAAGAAGGCGAGCATGCGGGGATAGGAATTATCGAAATACTGACTGACGATATCTTTCATGAAATGTTGCTGGTAATCGTCCCGCGAAATCAGCGGATAGTACTGGTACACGTTTCCCACTGTTTCATGACTGAGAAAACCTTTCTCTTCCAGAATTTTCACAATCGTGGCCACACTGTTATAATGTGGTTTGGGGTCCGGAAGGTGCGGGATCACCTCTTTAATAAAAGCCTTCTCCAGTTCCCAAAAAACCTGCATGATCTGCTCTTCTCTTTTTGCCAGTTTTACCATTTTTCGAATGTTTACACAATACTACTACTAATTCATTAGTAGTTCAACTAATTTTTTAGGAATATTTCCCGGAAGCAAGGGATTTATTTCTGAAATGCAGTCTGGTAGCGGGTTTCATCCGAGATAGCTGATCCGGGGCTTCCGGTCAGCAGGCCGGATGAATGGTAAACCGGCTCATTTTATATCTTTAAAACATGAATTGCCTGATTATCGATGATAACAAAATTGCCCGGACAACCCTGAAGCAACTGGCCTCGCAGGTGAAGAACCTGGAGGTGACGGGAGAATGTGCCACCGCCATGGAAGCCTATAATATCCTGCAGCAGGAACCGGTGGATCTTTTATTACTGGATATCGAAATGCCGGGAATGACGGGCCTGGAACTGACGCGTAACCTGGGAAACAAAAAGCCGCTGATCATCTTTACCACTTCCAAGAAAGAATATGCGGCGGAAGCATTTGAACTAAACGTGGTAGACTATATCGTAAAACCGGTTACCCCCGCCCGCTTTATTCAAGCGATCGACAAAGCAAGGGAGATACTCGACAGCCGTCAACAGGACATGAAAGTGGAAGAAGAAGCGGTCATCTTTATCCGTGACTCCAATATCGTAAAGAGGCTCTCCATAGATGATATTCTTTTCGCAGAAGCGATGGGCGACTATGTAAAACTCCATACAACACAAAAATTCTACGCGATCCATAACACACTCAAAACAGTAGAAGAGAGATTGCCTGTCTCGAAGTTCCAGCGTGTTCACCGCTCTTATATAGTTGCCATCCAGAAAATAGACACCTTGCAGGATGGCGCCCTGGTATTAGGTAATAAAATTGTACCGGTGGCCGATGCATACCGGGCGGCACTGAATAAGAGGATGAATATTTTGTGACACGAATTACGCGAATTACACGAATTAGACGAATTAGACGAATTATACGAATTAGGCGAATTAGGCGAATTAATGCTTGTTCTCCTTCGGAGGTAGCTTTAAATACCCAACGAAGAGGTAGACCAGGAATCCTATGCATAATAGAATCGCGCTTGCCATCACTACCAATGAAAGGGGGGTGGTACCGGCATCGAGGGTCCTGAGAAACCAGTAAGCCAGGAAGATGAGTAAGGTGGTGTCGAGAAAAAATAATATGGTGTATAAAATCTTCATATTCACAAAGGGCCTCCGAAGAATCGGAGGCCGTAACCAAACTAACTGCTATGAGAAAAGAATTATCAGTACCTAAACTGACGACCTAAAGGTATAGCGGCATTTAACTCCTCTACAGACAGAAAAGCCCTTTAAGGCAAATCAATCGGCCAAAAAGGGAAAAAGATCGACGAAAGCAATTATTGATTACGGATGAAGAATTACGGATGACGGATGGAAAACAATTTGCCAATGGGCCAATTGGTCAATGCGCCAATGAAATGACGGATGACGAATTACGGATGGCGGGAGCGGGATATTGCAGCATACTTCAATAAATTCAGCTCGCCGTTGTGGCGCAAGCGCGAGCGGGAGCGAGAGCGGAAGCGAGAGCGAGATGGTGCAGTATACTTCAATAAATTCAGTTCGCCGTGGGCGAGTCCTCCGCCTGCGGCGGATAAGACTCGCCTGAGGAAGCGGTGGCGCGAGCGAGAGCGGGAGCGAGAGCGGGAGCGAGAGCGGGAGCGAGAGCGGGAGCGGGATGTTGCAGCATACTTCAATAAATTCAGCTCGCCGTGGGCGCAAGCGCAAGCGCGAGCGGGAGCGGGAGCGAGAGCGGTGGGGCAAGCCCGAGCGAGAGCGAGAGCGGGAGCGGGATGTTGCAGCATACCTCAATAAATTCAGCTCGCCGTGGGCGAGTCCTCCGCCTTCGGCGGATAAGACTCGCCTGAGGAAGCGGAAGCGATGGCGAGCGGGAGTGAGAGCGAGAGCGTGAGAGAGCCGAAGCGATGATGGCGTTTTCATGACTTCGCGTAATTCGCATAATTCGTGTTATTCGCATAATTCGCGTTATTCGCCGAAATTCGTACCATGACTGGCAGAAAGGTTTCCATATATATCCTCTTCGCTTTTATCGTTGGTAATCTGGTACTGATTTATATCCAGTACAATTCGGCCAAAAACATCAATACCCTGATCCGGGAGAATCAGACCTTGCTGACAGAGTTCAAGGCGAGCAGTGACCTGAAAGAACTGGAAAAAGACATCATTTCTGTAGAAAGCAATATCCGGGGCTCGGTATCCATGCGGGACTCGGGCCTGCTGTCCACCATGTCTGATCAGATCCGGGAAGTGGAAGACGACCTCGGCCGCCTGAAAAAAATAACGGACAACGACAGCTCGGAAATATATATCACTCAACTCCGCAGACTGGTTAACCTGAAACTGGTCCATAGCCGACGCATCATCGATTCCTTTCAAGTCTCCGGCAAAAACGCGGCAGAAAACGTCATCGCTACTCAATGGGGTAAAGTGCTCACAGATTCAATCATCATGATCACCCATCAACTGGAAGATTCGAGAGAGCGACTGCTGGAAACAGTGACCTCCTCGATTGACGCGAGCGGTGAAAAAGCGCTTCAGTTCGGAACGATTCTGATCGTAGTGGTGCTCTCAAGTGGAGCGGTCTTGTTCTGGTTTATCATCAATACCATCCGACGACAAAATCAACTGATCGACCGGCTGAATACCTCGGAAAAGAAGCTGAAAGAAGCGGTAACGATCAAGGAGAATTTCATGGCCAATATGAGTCATGAGATCCGGACACCGATGAATGCGGTTCTGGGATTCACCAAACTGCTGAAAAGAAAAAGCCTCGATGCGGAATCAAAAGAATATGTGGATACGATCGAACGCTCGGGCGAAAACCTGCTGACGATCATCAACGATATCCTGGACCTGTCCAAGATCGAGGCGGGCATGATGCGGATCGAAAACGCGCCTTTTAATATAAGAGGGTTGCTGTTCTCCGTTGAAACGCTGTTTCGCGAAAAGATGGCAGAAAAGAAATTGTCCTTACAAGTTCAGATAGGTCAGGAAATTCCGGATATGCTATCGGGTGATGCGGTGAGATTGTCTCAAATCCTGGTAAACCTGGTTGGCAATGCGCTGAAGTTTACCGACCGGGGACACATTCAACTAATAGTGAAAGGAGATAAGACATCCGGCCAAACGATCCTTTGTCATTTTACGGTAGCGGATACAGGAATTGGTATCTCCCGTGATGAGCTGGTTCATGTGTTTGAAAGATTTCACCAGGCAGAAGAAACGGTCACCCGGCAATTTGGTGGCACGGGCCTGGGACTGTCGATTGTAAAAGAACTGGTGCAATTGCAAAACGGAAAAATCAGTGTGGAAAGTGAACCAGGAAAAGGAACAAGTTTTCATTTCAGCATCCCCTATCAGATTGTTTCTGCGGAATCGGCCAATACCTATCAATTGACCGATCCCCACGCAGAGAGGAGCCCGGAAACATCCCTGCATATCCTGGTAGCGGAAGACAATGAGATCAATCAGGCGCTTGTCAGGCATCTTTTTAAAGACTGGAACCTGTCCTACGACATCGCTTCTACCGGTGTGGAAGCTATCCAGCTACTGCAAAAAAATCAATACGACCTGATCTTAATGGATATCCAGATGCCGAAAATGGATGGATATACAGCGACCCGGATCATTCGCCAGGAATTAAAGATGGATATTCCGATTATTGCCATGACCGCCCACGCGATGGCTGGTGAAAAGGAAAAATGCATGGGATATGGTATGAACGAATACATCTCAAAACCCATCCGCGAAGAGCAATTGCTATCAATCCTTCATCGTTTTTCAGATAAATCGCCGACTGTACAACCACGCCCCTCTTCTACATCGAATCCGGTATACAGATATGACTGGATCAACCTGGATTATATGAAAGAGGTGAGCCAGGGTAATACCGGGTATGAGCGGGAGGTTACGGAACAATTTATTGAAACGATCCCGGAAGATCTCCGCCTGCTAAACACCTGTTGGGAAAAGAAAGACATCGCCCAGCTCCGCCAGGTGGCGCATAATATGAAGACCTCTGTATCTGTTATGGGATTGACTGAAAAACTGAGACCTTTTCTCGACAACCTCGAATACCTGGAATTGACGCCCGATAGCTTCCAGGAAAATTTTAACCAGCTATCGGATATCTGTAATCATTCGTTGAGAGAAGCAGGTAGTTTTTTGGGATCACTTGGTTAGCGTGGGTAGTTTAACGTTTATCGTTTCAGGTTTATCGTTCAATCGCGTTTGACGTTTCTGGTTTATCGTTTCACGTTGGTTTGCGGTTTGCAGTTTTCGGTTTGCTGTTTCTCATTCCCTCTCTGTTTCCGTTTCCCTTTCCCTTTCTCTTTCTGTTTCCCTTTCTGTTTCTCGTTCCGCTCTCGCTCTCACTCTCGCTCCGTCTGCCGCTCCCGCGATCCGTAATTTCATTGGCACATTGACCAATTGTCCGTTGACAAATTGCGTTCCATCCGCCATCCGTAATCCGTAATCCTTAATTCGTAATTGCGTTCTTCCGTCGACAGTTTTTGCCTTTTCAACGATCGGCGTTTGTAAAAAGCCTGTTCTCTTGACAGTTTTGCATCGGATCAATTTGAACAGGACATGCAAATGACACGCTTTCGGAGAAGTGCCAGCGTCTGGATTACACTCCTTGTATTATTCACTCATCAATCTACCTTTTCTCAGTCGGCCACTGACACATTAACCCTGACTGTTTCGAAGGCTGAAGAGATCTTTCTGCAAAAGAACCTGGCCCTGCTTGCCAGTCATTACAATATCGATATCAACAAAGCGCTGGTGGAGCAGGCGAAAGTCTGGGACAATCCCGTTCTCAATTCGGATCAGACACTATACGATGGCAAGTTCTTTCGTCATGGTACGGTTAACGGGCAGTCTTACGGAGAAGTTTTCGTTCAGGTTCAGCAACTGATCCGCACAGCCGGCAAGATCAAAAAGCAAACGAGGCTGGCCGAAGACAATGTGGAGGGGGCACAAGCTCAGTTCAATGACCTGATGAGAAACCTGAAGTTTGCCTTGACTACTGATCTGAATGATCTGTCGCTGCTCCAGGAAAATGCCCGTTTGTATGAGAAGCAGATCCGGAATATGGAAGTGCTGGCACATGGGATGGAAGAAATGCTCAAATCGGGTGATGTCTCCCAAAAAGACAATCTGCGTATTCAATCTCTCCTTTTTTCGCTTCGCTCCGATTACAACGAAAATATCCGCCAACAGATCGACCTGCAAAAAGAGCTCGGCAATCTGCTGCAGGTAAAAGACAATGTGTGGATAGCGGCCGATATACATTCTACCCTGACCCTCGACGATATACATAACCTGGCCATTCAAAGCCTGCGTGACTCTGCTTTTCAAAACCGGCCAGATCTGTCGCTTGCGCAAAACCAGGTATTGTTCCAGCAACATAACCTGGCTTTTCAGAAAGCACAGATCTACCCCGACCTAACTGTCGGGGTACAGTACGACCGGCTCAACAGTTATGTACCCAGGTATTGGGGTCTCGATCTGTCTGTTCCCCTGCCCCTCTTCAATCGGAACAAAGGGAACATCAAAGCCGCCGACCTCGCCATCAAACAAAGCGCGAGCAATATGGAACTGGTAAGGTTGCAGGTAGATAAGGAGACTGTCAGCGCCTATCAAAAATTATTAAACACCACGCAAATGCTGGATCAGCACAACAGTCTGTTTCAGGCATCCTACGAAAACCTGATGAACAATATGCTTAACAGTTACCGCGAAAGAAAAGTAAGTCTGATCGAATTCATCGACTTCTTTGACTCTTATCGTGAAACGACATTAAAACAATATCAGCTTGTCAACGATCAACGAAATGCGGCTGCCGAATTGAACTACACCATAAATCAGAATATTATCAAACTCTAACCAGTTATGAAACACCTTCTCAACTATATTTTTCTATCTGTAGCGGTCGCTGCCGGGCTAGTATCCTGCAAGGGAAGCACCCCACCTGCTTCAACCGCCAAAGAACCACTGCTCAGCGACAGTACACTCAAAATTTTAAAAATAGATACCGCAGGCTACCGCAATATCGACAATGAAGTCAAGCTGACGGGTGAAGTGAGTTTTGATGAAAACAAGGTCGTAAAAGTGTATCCTTTCAGCAGCGGCCAGGTGATGAGCGTAAATGTGAGCCTCGGAGATTATGTGAAAGCAGGCCAGACCCTGGCTGTCATCAAAAGCGCGGACATTGCCGGCAACTATTCAGATCTGTCGGTGGCAGGTAATGATGTGGCGATCGCCCGCAGAGCGATGGAAAACGCCGAACACCTCTATAAAAACGGGATCGCCAGCGAAAGAGAATTCATTGAAGCAAAAGAGAACTTCAATAAAGCAGTTGCCGGCCAGCAAAAAATTCAGGAGCAGATTCAGATAAATGGAGGCGGCAGAACATCTGCCAACGGCACCTATGTGGTTTCGGCTCCCCGCAGCGGTTATGTGGTGGAGAAGCTGATCAATCCGGGCAATTTTATCAGAAACGACAATAACAGCAACCTGTTCACTATAGGCGATATCGGCGATGTATGGATCTGGGCCAATGTATTTGAGTCCGACATTTCTAAAGTGAAGGAGGGCTATGTGGCTAAAGTGACTACCGTGGCGTATCCGGACACTGTTTTCACCGGCAAGGTTGACAAAGCAAACCAGGTTCTTGACCCGGTAACCAAGGTTATGAAGGTGAAGATCGTGCTGCCAAACCAGGGTGGCCTGTTGAAGCCCGAAATGTTCGCGAATATTCTGATCTGCAACAGTGAAAGAAAGAAAGGTCTCGCGGTTCCCAGCAGCGCGGTGATCAGCGAAAACGGAAAGAACTATGTGGTGATTTTTAACAACCGCGATGATGTAAAAGTACAGGAAGTATCAGTGATGAAATCAACCGGCGGCTATACATTTCTGAATGGTGGTGTTGAAGCCGGTCAAAAACTGATTACCCAAAACCAGATCCTGGTTTACCGAAAACTGACCGACCGTTAATGCGAACCGAATACAAACAATTATCCCTGTAGCCAGGAAAAAGAACAGCCATCTTCATGAACAAGTTAATACAACGAATAATAAGGTTTAGCCTGCAGCACCGGTACTTTGTCTTTTTTATGACAGGCGTGTTGGGGGTGATCGGTTTTATCAGTTACAAGAATACACCCGTTGAAACCTTTCCCGACGTTACGAATACGCAGATCGTCATCATTGCACAATGGCCGGGCAGAAGCGCCGAGGAAGTGGAAAAGTTTGTGACGATTCCTCTTGAAGTTGCGCTCAACAGTGTGCAGAAAAAATCCAACCTGCGCACCACTTCGGCTTTTGGGCTGAGTTATACCAGGATCATCTTCGACGACGATGTGGATGACGCCTTTGCCAGGCAACAGGTGCTAAGCCGATTGGGCAATGCCGATCTTCCCGATGGGGTTAAACCTGATGTGCAACCGCCGTATGGTCCGACCGGTGAAATTTTCCGATACACGCTAAAAAGTGATACCCGCTCCATTCGCGACCTGACCACCATTCAAAACTGGGTGCTCGACCGGGCCTTTAAAAGTGTACCGGGAGTGGCAGATGTTAACAGTTTTGGCGGAGAAGAAAAGATTTTTGAAGTCAGCGTGAACCCAGAGTTGCTGAGTAAGTACAACCTCTCTTCCCTGGATGTGTACAACGCGATTGCCAAGAGCAATATCAATGTGGGCGGTGATGTCATTGAAAGAAACGGGCAGAGCTATGTCGTTCGGGGAATCGGTATTCTGAAAAACATTGATGATATCCGGAACATCTTCATTGATAAACGTAACGGCGTGCCCTTGATGGTCGGCAATGTGGCAGAAGTGGTGGAAGGTGGCAAGCCCCGGTTGGGAAAAGTGTCGAGGGACCGTAACCAGCCGGATGTGATTGAAGGTATCATAGTGATGCGAAAAGGCGAGAACCCCAGTATCGTACTGGAAAGGGTCAGGGAAAAAGTGAAGGACCTGAACGAAAACATCCTTCCCAAAGATGTCAGGATCGATACCTTCTATGACCGTACCAACCTGATGGATTATGCGCAGGAAACCGTATTACATAATCTCTTCGAAGGAATTGTGCTGGTTACCGTAATCGTATTGATCTTCATGGCCGACTGGCGAACCACGGTTACCGTAGCGATCATCATTCCTCTCTCGTTGCTCTTCGCTTTTATGCTGATGCGTTTGAAGGGAATGAGCGCCAACCTGCTTTCCATGGGTGCAATTGACTTCGGGATCATCATCGATGGCGCGGTGGTGATGGTCGAGGGTCTTTTTGTGGCGCTCGATCACCGGGCGAAAGAAGTGGGCATGGAGAAATTCAACAAGCTGGCCAAACTGGGGCTGTTCAAAGCAACCGGAACGGAAATGGGAAAAGCGATCTTCTTTTCCAAGATCATTATCCTCACCTGCCTGGTTCCCATCTTCTCTTTTCAAAAAGTGGAAGGCAAGATGTTTTCTCCCCTTGCTTATACCCTGGGTTTTGCCTTGCTGGGCGCCCTGTTGTTCACATTAACCCTTGTACCCGCTCTATCGAGTATCCTGTTGCGTAAGAATGTGCGGGAAAAGCACAATCCCGTTGTCACATTTTTTGAAAAATCGATTGGCAAATTGCTAAACATCGTTTATCGAAATCAGAAAAAGAGTGTGTTGATTGCGCTGGTGATCATGGTTCTCAGTTTCTTTTCCGCCAGGTTCCTCGGAACGGAGTTCTTGCCTGAATTAAACGAGGGCGCTCTTTGGGTAGAAGCTGAATTGCCCATGAGCGTATCGCTGAACGAAGCAGACAGTGTTTCCCAAAAAATGATCGGCATCCTGACTTCCTTTCCCGAAGTAAAACAGGTGCTTTCACAAATAGGCAGAACCAATGACGGTACAGACCCTAAAGGATTTTTCAATGTACAGATACAGGTTGACCTCAAGCCTCAAAAACAATGGACGCGAAAGATCACCGAAGATCAGTTGATTGATGAGATGGATCAACAATTGAATGTTATTCCCGGACTGGTGCTGAACTACTCCCAGCCTATCCGCGACAACGTGGAAGAGGCCGTGGCCGGTGTGAATGCCGCCCTGGCGGTGAAGATATTCGGTCCGGATTTCGAAACACTCGACAGTTTAAGTAAACTGACGCTTCACCAACTGGAAGGGGTCAGGGGCGTGCAGGATCTAGGAATTCTGAAAAACCTGGGACAACCAGAGTTCCGCATTCAACTCGATCAGCAGAAAATGGCGATGTATGGGGTCAATACCAATGACGCGAACGCGGCCATCGAAATGGCGATTGGCGGAAAAGCGGCGAGTGAATTGTATGAAGGCGAAAGAAAGTTTGATATACGTGTCCGCTATCAGAAATATTACAGAAGTACCCAGGCCGCGATCGAACAGATCATGGTACCAACGGATGATGGAGCAAAGATCCCCCTGAAAGAAATCGCCACCATGGAAACACTCACCGGGCCGGCATTCATTTACCGGGATAACAATACCCGTTATATCGCTGTAAAATTCTCGGTAAGGGAAAGAGATCTCGGCAGTACCATTGCCGAAGCACAACAAAAAGTGAGCGCTGCCATCCAGTTTCCACATGGTTATTCCTGTACCTGGAATGGCGAGTTCGAAAACCAGCAGCGGGCCAATAACACCCTGGCCAGGGTGGTACCTATTTGTCTGCTGGTGATCTTCCTCATTCTCTTCATCACTTTCGGCAATGTGAAAGATGCATTGCTGACCATCCTGAACGTACCCTTTGCACTGATTGGTGGAATACTGGCCTTACATATCACCGGTATGAACTTCAGCATCAGCGCCGGCATCGGCTTTATTGCGCTGTTTGGCGTATGTATTCAGAATGGTGTAATCCTGATCAGTGTGTTCAGAAAGAATCTCGAAAATGGCATGCATCTCGATGCGGCCATCAAACAGGGAGTGATCAGCAGAGTAAGGCCGGTGGTGATGACAGCGCTGATGGCGGCCATTGGTTTATTACCGGCAGCCATCGCCACGGGTATCGGCAGTGAAACACAAAAGCCGCTGGCCAGAGTGGTAATCGGCGGATTGATCACTTCAACCATCCTGACACTGCTCATTCTGCCTGTAATGTATTCACTGGTATATAAATTCATGCATAACCGGGAGAACAGAAAAATACTGAAGAAAACAGGACTAATTAATGGTTAAGGATCAAATAGCTGGTCACGTAATCCTATAGCGCGTGGCCTTGCATGTCCACGTCCCGCTATTCCTGGCGGGACTTTTTACGTTTCCCGTTTATCGTTTCAGGTTTATCATTTTCAAAAGCGTATTCTGTATCTATCCTATGTTTACCACTTGACCATAGTGAAACGTGAAACGCGAAACGCGAAACGATAAACATCGTCAATGCGCAATTATTATTAATTTCACCCATGACCGAAATCACCGACCCGCTATTCAAGAAAGGAATAGAAGCCATTGCTTCGGGGAATCTGGAAGCACTTAAGAAATTGCTGTCAACTTACCCCAAGATTGTTCACCAGCAAATGGATGAACCGACTGAAGGATATTTCAAGTATCCATATTTACTTTGGTTCGTGGCAGACAATCCTGTTCGATTTGGAAAATTACCTTCAAACATCTCTTCCATTGCCAGGTACATTATCCGGCATTCCAAATCTGAAAAAGTAGAAGGGTTTAAAGAAATTCTGAGTTATGGATTGGGACTGGTTGTTTCCGGTCGTGTTCCTGCCGAGTCGGGTGTTCAGAAAGAATTGATTGAAGTGTTCACCGACGCAGGAGCGAATGCCAATCAATTACTCACTGCATTGGCCAATGGCCGGATCGATGCAGCGGAAATCCTGTTGAAAAATGGCGCGAGGATGAGCCTTGCGATGGCTGTCGCAACCGGTCGCGAATCGGATGCCCGCAAACTATGGAGTAAAGCAGATGAAAACGAAAGACAGGTAGCATTGACGGTGGCCAGTTTCTATGGACAAACTACTACTATTGTATGGATGCTCAGGGAAGGCGTTCATCCGGACAAACCCGGAGAAGGAGCTTTTCATCATCATGCAACACCCTTGCACCAGGCCGTACAGTCGGGCAATATAGCCGCCGTAAAAGTTTTGACGGAAGCGGGAGCCAATAAAGAAATTAAAGATAATATCTATCAAGGTACTCCGCTGGATTGGGCGCGTCACTTTCTTACCAAAGAATCAGATCCGGTAAAGAAAGAAAAATACGAAGAGATCGTGAAGCAACTTATTTAATTACGGATTACGGATTACGAATGACGGATTGAAATGCAATTTGCCAATTAGTTAATCACTGTTGTCCGGGGAAAACTCAGAGAGCGCAATTGGTCAATGAGCCAATGGGCCAATTTGCCAATGAACAGCAAACCCCTGACTATAAACAGCAAACTGAATTTCAACAATAGCCGGGCATTATTCTACCGCTGTTCACCACCGAAGAAATAATTGAATTAGTCGCTCCCGCTCTCACTCCCGCTCACCTAAAGTAGCCGGGCTGTATATCGGCCTTGGGCGCCTTTTTTTGTGGGACTTTTTTTGGCGAAACAAAAAAAGTCCCATCAGAGACTCGCTGGAATAAAATCTCCTTCATATTACGTCCGCTCTCGACCTCGCTCCCGCTCACCAAGAGGGGGCTCATTTCACAAAAAGTGGCAAAAAGATGATTATTTCAGCTTAATAGGTTGGACTTCGACACTTTCCCCGGACAACAGTGATTAGTTAATTAGTCAATTTGTCAATGTAAACGGTTCTTAACTTTGTCCGAGTTTATGGTTTATAGTTTTTCGTTATTGCAACTCGTTTGCACTTGACCATTGGCACATTGACAAATTGACCAATTGGCTAATTACTTATCCATCCGTCATTCGTAATCCGCCATCCGTAATCACATTGGCAAATTCACACCCTACCCGATTTCTTCTCTCATTAACAAGGCAGCGCAGGCATTTGCTAGAATGAACCGGTCTTCTTCCCTGATCTTGGTGAGGTAGACCACTCCTTTGTCGATCAATGACACCGCTGCGAGTGGTTTATCGTTCTTGTCTCTGAATTCAAAACCAATCAAGCCCATCGGGATTTTCGCCGGCTTTCCGTCTTTTCCTTCCATATACCTGACCGGAATAATTTTAAAATAGTGTTCGGCATCTTTCAACAGGTAACCGGTATAAGAACCCGGTTTCCAGTTTGCCTCCACGTTATCGATGATCATTTCCCAGGGTCTTTGATTGGCTGATGTGTACAACTGAACATAGTACTTATCGTTGGGCCTGTTCTTTATAGCCTCCACCACATCCAGCCCTATGTTGAAAAGGCTGTTCTGGTTGGGACCAACCGTAACATCAGTTGACTGAAATTTTGATACACAGTAAACCTCCGACTGGTTGCCCATGGGTCCGCTCATCTGGAACCGGATCGTTTGATGCCGCCTGATGTATTCAATCGAAATCAAATTGGTGATGTCGTGGCTGGTCAGGACACCGCTTCCGAGTCCAAACCTGCTTCCTGAACCTTTTACCCAGGAACGCTTTACTTCGGTGGTGAAATAATCACCGAAGCTCAGTCGCTCCCTGGTAAAAAGCCCTCGCTTTCCTGCTACCTTGTATTCTTCCTTTGTTTCCCATCCTTCCTGTTGCAAAGCCATCCTGGCAGGTCTGCATTGAGTCAACAACACCAATCCTATCGCGGCTATAAAAATTTTATTCATATAGTTGTTTCACGTCTGACACAAAACTCAGCCTGAAACCTGTTAAAAAATCATCAATATTATTCAATTGGTATTTTAGCTGTCTGAATTGAGTGATCAGGCCAGTTTGTAAATCCGGTACAGGTTATCCATTCCTTTTAGCGAAAATGTTCCCAGCAGTTCAGCCGGCAGGGGTAGTCCCTCCAGCGATAAGGCCACTTCTTCCGAAACCAGCAATTGCGAATCGAATTTCTTGTTCAATTGTTCTATACGGGAGGCCGCGATCACCACATTGCCGGTAATGGAATATTGTCTTCGGCTGTCTGTTCCGATGTTACCCGTCACCGCATCACCCGTATGTATACCGATGCCAATCTTTGTTTCCGGCAGCTTTCCTTCTTCCACCGCCACCTCCAGTTCGTGAATGATCTCACGGGCAGCCAAAGCTGCTGTTTTCGCCGGATTCTGCATGGGCAAAGGAGCTCCGAAGCTGATCATGCATCCATCTCCCATGATCTGGTTCACCACACCATGGTGGCGGATAACGACGTCAATGATCAATGAAAAGAAATCGTTCTGGTATTGCACAATTTCTTCGGGCGCTTTGCGCGCCGCAAATGCCGTGAAATTCCGGATGTCGATAAACATGATCGCCACATACATTCTGCGGCTTTCAATTCTGCCATCCTCATCAAGCATTCTTCGTGCAATCTCGGGCGAGATTTGCTGTCCAAACAGGTGTTCCGCTTTTTGCCGCTTCTCCGATTCCTTTAGTGAGAGATTGATGCTGTTCCTGATTTGTGAAGCTACCATACCGGCCGCCACGCCTGCTACCAGCAGGGTAAAACAACGGGCGGCATCATTGGTAGTGAACCGGTCGTAGAGGCCGATGCTAAACAATAGGTAAGCCGTCGAGGCAATCAATCCGCAACAAAATGATAACAGGAAATTCAATCGAAGAGTCGAAAGAATGATAAAAATGAAATAAATGTAAATGATGGGCGATTGAAGAATATCATAACCCGGGTATTCCCTGGCGATCAGGTAAATGACGCAGGAGGGCAGTATGATCTCAAATACGGTATTGATGAACTGCAAACGCAGGGGAATTCTTCTTCCACTTTTTCGAATTCTTTTTTTGATATACAGGAAACAGAACAATTCGAACAACATGACGGATACCGGGAAAAACCAGATCGTCGAAAAAGACTCGGCCTGGCTGATATCGTTATCACCGGCAATGACCAGTTTGATCAGCCTGATGCCGATCGCCGCCACAAAGATCACCATCAGGATAATGGTTCTCCTTTTTTCACTTCGCAATAACTGCAGATCCATCTGCTGCCTGAATAAAGAGTTCATGCCCGTATCTTTTGATGGTTCTCTTCAAACAGATGATCAAACAGTTCGTCGTTGCGAACCGGTTCACCGCTTTCATTTGCCAGTCTTTTTTTGTAAGGGAGACAAACCAGGATGAAACAGGAGATAAAGGGCAGGAAACAGGATATGCCAAACCACACCCAGAAATTTCTGCCAAAACTTCTGGCCATCAGTCCACCAAGGATCGGGAATCCGAGGGGGATAATCAGAAATATCAATGCTATCAATTCCATAACTATACTTTTTTAAAATCAACATGCCGGTGATTAAAAAAGGAGGCGAAAGACTTCGCCTCCGATCACCAACCATAAACCACGCTACTAAACAGAACCTGTGGCGGGAAGCAGGAGTACTTCAGCCTGCCCGGCCTGCTTTCGCGTAAATCTGTCCTTTATTTTATCAATGATGTAATACATAACGGGAACGACTACCAGTGTGAGCAGCATGGAGCTGGTCAAGCCACCGATCAGCGCCCAGGCCATACCGTTTTTCCATTCTGCCCCTGCCCCGCTGGCCAGTGCCAATGGAAGCATACCAATTACCATGGCGATGGTTGTCATCAGGATGGGTCTCAAACGGGTGCGGCCTGACTCAATAAGGGCTTCCGTGGTGGAATATCCTTTTTCCTTGAGCTGATTGGTATAATCCACCAGCAGGATCGCGTTCTTGGCAACCAGTCCGATCAGCATGATGATTCCCAGGAGCGAAAAGATATTCAGCGACTGCATATTCATGGCGAGCGCCAGCAATGCCCCTACAATAGCCACCGGTATCGAGAACAATACCACAAATGGATAGATATACGAATTGTACAGCGCCACCATGATGAGGTAAACAAAAATGATAGAGGCAATAAGGGCCAGTCCCATGCTTCCAAAGGCCTCCGCCTGTTGCTTCATATTTCCTTCGTAGGAAACCGTAATGCCAGTTGGAAGCGGATCTTTATCTACCAGTGTCTTGATCTCCGCACCCACAGTACCCTGTGGGCGACCGACCACTTCACAGGAAACGGTAACAGAACTGATCCTGTCCTTTCTTTCCAGTTTCGCCGGCCCCAGTGTTCTTTCGATGCTGGCAAACTGCTCCAGCCGGATCATGGTTCCATTACTGCTTGCAAAGGATAATTGCTTCAGTTCGTCGACCGACTGCCTGTTGAACTGATCCAGCTTGACGTTGATATCGTAATCATACTGACCCTGCGTCAGCTTGGAATCGGTATTGCCACTGAATGCCAGTTGCAATACAGCGCCCACCTGGTCCATTCGCAATCCGAGCGCCGTCATCTTTTCTTTATCTATATGAATACTTATTTCCGGTTTATTGTTCTCAATGGATACTTTCTGGCTGGAAGTTCCCGGCACTGTTTTCATTTTGGCCAGGATACTATCGGCATACATCAGCAGGGTATCCACGCTGTTTCCGTTCAATACGAGTTGAATCGGCGCTTCGCTGGTGCTTCCCATGATATCTACCTGGCTGGTAGTGATCTTGGCGCCGCTGATGTTTTCTTCCAGTTCTTTCTTGAGAACCTGTGAGAACTGCTCAGTGCTGAAGTTTCTCTTTTGTTTATCTACCAGCTTTACACTGATCTCGGCAATATGCCTTTCGCCCTGGCTGGAGAACTGATCCTTGCTTTTACCCATTGAACTGAAGACATTGATCACCTCGGGTTTTGACAGGATATACTGTTCCACTTCCTGCGCTTTCAGATTGGTCTGTTCGATATTGGCATCTTTAGGCAGTTCTACCTTGATCACCATTTCACCACGGTCTCCCATATTCACAAATTCATTACCGATAAATCCAAAGCCTACCAGCATAAAAGAACTGAACAGGAGTACAAGCGTTGTTCCCAATACCCATCTTTTATGACGAAGACTCCATCTCAGCAAGCCTGTATAACTTTCAATCAGCTTATTGATCTGCGCTTCTACCCAAATAATCAGCTTTCCACCCAGTTTCTTCGGACTCGGATGCGTAAGCTTGCCAAATCTCGACACCAGCAAAGGGGTAAGGGTAAAACATACAAAGAGACTCATCAGGGTAGATACCACCACTACCAGCGAGAACTGACGAAGAATATCTGCGATCAATCCGTCTACCATGGTGATGGGAAGGAACACAACTACATCCACGAGCGTGATGGATAGGGCGGTAAAGCCAATTTCCTCACGTCCTTCCAAAGCCGCTTTTCTGCGTTCTTTTCCCATCTCCATGTGACGCTGTATGTTTTCAAGAACCACAATACTATCATCTACCAGGATACCGATCACCAGCGAGAGTGCCAGCAGGGTCATCAGGTTAAAGGTGAAGCCGAAAGCGTAAATCGCGATATAAGTGCTCACGAGCGAAGCCGGGATCGCCACCATTACGATGATCGCGTTTCGCATACTGTGCAGGAACACCAGCATCACCAGGGCTACCAGCACGATCGCCAGGAGCAGGTCGTGGTTAACCGCTTCCGCAGCCGCAAGAGTGAACTCAGATGAATCCTGTGCGATGGCAAACTTCAATCCTTCCGCTGCATATTGCTTTTCTATTTTCACGATCTCCTGACGAACCTGATCACTTACCTCCACTGCATTAGCATCTGTTTGTTTGTACATCAGCAAACCAATGGCCGTTTTTGAATTGTACCGGCTGATGGTTTCCGCTTCTTTCACGCCGTCAATCACCACGGCGATGTCCTTAAGGTAAATGCTTCGTCCTTCTTTATTCGTGATCACCAGGTCGCTGATCTCTTCCGGCGATTTGAACTTACCCGCCAGCCGGATAGTGGTTTCTGTTGATTCATTTTTCAAAGAACCCGCCGGGAAATCCACATTGGAGCTTTCAATAGCTCGCAATACCTGTTGTGCATCGATACCAAATGATTCGAGCTTTTTACGATCGATGTTTACCCGCACCTGGCGTTCTTCGCCCCCCATCATACCCACATTGGCAACGCCATTGAGTTTGGAGAGTACCGGAACGATTCGCTGCTCCACGATCTCGTACAATACACGATTGTCCATGCCCGCGCTTACAGACATCTTCATGATCGGCGCTTCGTCTACGGAAAACTTGGAGATCTCAGGATCTTTGGCATCTTCCGGCAGATCAGAAGCGATCTTGTTGATCTTCTGTTGCGCATCTTGAATAGCCTGGTCCAGGTCTACGTCTGATTTGAATTCGATAATGATCTTGGAATTGCCTTCCAGCGAATTCGATTTGATATTATCCAGTTTCTCCAATGAAGAGATCGCGTCTTCAATTTTTTTGGTTACTGAATTCTCCACTTCCGAAGGGGCCGCGCCCGGATAGGAAGTGGTAACAGTTATGATTTGTTTTGACATCTTGGGAAGGAGCTCATACCCTATCGAGAAGTAGCTCGCTATTCCCAGCAGACCCAGCACGGTGAAGATCACCACGATCAGGGTGGGTCGCTTGATGGATGTGGACGTTAATGACATAAATATTTTTTATTGGTTGATTGATTGTTTACAGTTTGCGGTTGGCGGTTGGCGGTTTGCAGTTTGCCGCTTAAACGTTTCGGGTTTTGCGTTTCAGGTTTCCGGTTCCATTTTGAACCCTCTTGTGTTGTTTCGATATATCCCGAATTGAAGTCAATTTTGATTTTTGATTTTTGACTTTTGATTTTAATTTGTTCTTACTTTCATTCCGTTTTCCAGGCTCACCTGACCGGAGATGATCACCTGTTCTTTTTCCGACAATCCTTCGGTGATTTGAATACGGGTGGGGGTAGATGCTCCGGTTTTCACTCTTTTCAATTGTGCTATACCGTTATTGACTACATATACCCTGGCATCCTGGGTGGTTCCCAGTATCGCCGACACCGGTACAGCCAGTCCTTTGATATTCTCTCCCAATGAAAAATGAACATCGGCGATCATTCCTGCCTTCATGGCCTCTTTTGATTTATTATCGAAGGAAACTTCCACCAGGAACTTGCCGGAAGCATCGGCTTTATCACTGATCATGGTCACTTTACCCTGCCGGGGCTGCTTCAGTGCCATATTATTAATACTCACATTCACTCCTTTTTTCAGGGTCAGCGCTTCCTGTTCGGAGAGGTAAGTATTGATCTTTAAAGAGGAATTATCGATCAGTTGACACAATATGGTGCCGAAGCTGACGAAAGAACCCAGTTCTACCGTAAGGTTTTCCACCTTTCCGTTAAAAGGCGCCCTGATCTGCATGTGCGAGATCTGCTCCAGTATTTCCTGCTTTTGTGCCACATACGCATTGATCTGCAATTGCACAGATTCCGCCTGCATCGGTGTAGCGCCACCCATTTCGATCAACTTGTTGAATCTCTGAAGATCCAGCAGGGATTTGGCGATAGAGGCATCGATACTGGCCAGTTGTACTCGCAAAACGGAAGCATCCAGTTGCGCGATCGGTTGACCGGCGCGGACGAAGTCGCCATTCTTGATAAACAGATGGACCAGCTTTCCCTGCACCTCAGAAGCTACTTTCACTTCTTTGGCAGGAAGCGTGGTTCCATTCAGCACGAAGGAAGAACTGAATGAATCGATTGCTACTGCTGCAGTTTTTACCGGTACAATGGGTACCTGTTTGACCGGGTTGGCTGCCTTGTTGATCTTTGCTTTATTGTTAGCCAGCACTACGCCGATTCCGGCTGCGATGGCGATGGTTACTGTAATTGTCACTATTGTCTTTTTCATAATCGTATTGCTTGTTGTATTGTTTGTTTAAGAAAGGTTTACTGAAAAAATCTGATTCAGGCTGTCGATAAAGAAGTTTTCGTAAGCCACTTCCTGGCAGTGGGTGCTGTTAAGACTGATCACTGTTGAATCGAGGAAGAATTCGCCATACAGGCTTATACACATAATCATTTTCATGGCTATAGTTTATTGATGAATGCTGTTAACAGGGTGCCATTGGCTTTATGAAGACTCAACTGACCCGATTGCAGATTGATTAATGATTGTACGTAATTGTTTCTCGCCTGTGTCAGCTCCCTTTCTGCATCCAGCAGTTCGATCAGGGTAGTTACCCCTTCTGCATACAGCGCTTTCCGCGAGTTGAACACTTTTTCTGCGAGGTCTCTGTTGGACCGGCTGATGAAATACTGCGTTTGGTAACTGTTGAGCGTAGAAGCGGCGCTTACCAGTTCGCGCTGGGCACGATCTTGCAGATCGATGCTCTGTTGTTTCAATTGCTCGATTTGCAGGCGGGTGGATTGTGCACGGTGGCGACGATTATTACCATCGAACAGGGAGAGATTCATAGACACGCCCACTGTTGCGGCATTATAATAATAATCGTTGTTAAAAGCGTCTCCGAGGCTGTTGAAGGAACCATTGAAGTTGTAACGGAAATAGGAGCTGTACTGTGGCTTCTTTTCCGCGTTGATCATTTTCAGTTCCACTTCCTTGGATGCAATCATCTGGTGACTCAACCGGATATCTTCCCGCTGTTGCAGGTTCCTGACCGGATCAGCTGTTTTCAGTGAGGATTCATCAACCTTTGAAATCAGTGTCGGCAGAGAGGCTTGTAAACCGAGCAGGTAATTGAGATACGTAAGTTGATCGGTGTACTGGGTTTCCAGCTGCTGCAGCCTGGAATCTGTATTGGCCAGGTTGATCTGCAATGATTCGAAATCCACTTTTTTGAGAACACCCTGTTCTACCTGGGCCTGGGCAATACTCACCACTTCCTTCATGTTAGTATAATCATGACGGGTAGCGCTGATGTATTCGGCTGTTGCCTGCAGACTGTAATAAACAGAAGCGACCTGGTAAACCAGCTCTTCGCGGCTGAGGGTATACTTTGTTTTGGCAATGTCGTTATACAGACCGGCTGCCTTCATTTGAATGAGCCAGTCTTTACGAAAGATCGCCTGAGACACTTCTATACCATTGCGTATATTATAGCTGGTGCCAAATTCTACCGCCACCAGGTCTTTCGTTGGCTGACCAACTACTTTACCGGGAAGCATTTGGGATGGGATGGCTGGGTTGTACTCGGAAACGCTATAATACTTTACATGTGGTTTGTACTGTGAAGCGATTTCCTTGTTTCGGCTGTCGGTTATAGCCATATTCAGACTATCGGACCGCAATGAACGATTGTTTGTGAGAGCCAGGTCAATGGCCTGCTTTAATGAAATGGGCCCTTGTTGGGCGATGGCTGATACAGTGGCCAGGCAACCCGCTACGAGTATGACCAACCTGCAAATCCGCCTGGAGTGTTGTTGCATAACTGTGAGTTTGATTTACGTTTTTTGATGACGGAGCAAAAATGCGATCTCACAGAAGCGAAAATGTTCAGATACACAAATCGGAACCAGGAGTAGGTGTTCGGATTTCAAAATGCGAACGTTCGGATTTCTTAAATAGCAGGAAGCGAAATAGTTAGATGACGAGTTACGAATGACGGATGGCGGATGAAATGTGCCAATGCGCCAATGCAATTACGGATGACGGATTACGAATTACGGATGGCGGATGGAATGCGCCAATGCGCCAATTCGCTAATCCGCCAATCACTGTTGTCCCGGGGAAATCTCAGAGCGCAAAATTGGTCAATGCGCCAATGAGCCAATTTGCCAATGAACAGCAAACCCCTGACTATAAACAGCAAACTGAATTTCAACAATAGCC
>JBGAHR010000041.1:0-35747 GCA_044226045.1 Chitinophagaceae bacterium | reverse complement strand
TCCATCAGTCGGCAAATATACGGCTTCCGGTTTGCGGTTTACAGTTTGCGGTTTGCGGTTTGCAGTTTGCGGTTTGCGGTTTGCAGTTTGCGGTGTCTTTCCAATCCCGCTCCGTTTTTCCTCAGGCGAGTCTTATCCGCCGAAGGCGGAAGAGTAACCAGTTTATCGTTTCAGGTTTCTCGGTTTATTGATCGTGAAACGATAAACGCGAAACGTTAAACCCGGCAGTTTCTATTTCCGCTCCCTGCTCAGGGGCATCTGCATCTATCTCGGTATCATGCTGTTCTTTAATCTCTATCTCTTTTTCAGGGGAAGAAGAATGTCAAGAGCCCGGAGAGCGGCTGTTTGACCTGGAATTATTTTTTACTCAGTTTTCTTCCGGGCAGAGTTGTTTGAAAAAGGTGAATACCCAGCCGGCTGTACAGGCCGGTTGGGTTCTATGGCACGTAAGGGTTCGCAGGGTTTCCAGTGTTGTTGCATATTGGCGGGTAGTTGCTGGTATAAGCGGGTGCCTTCGGTCTTCCAGCTGATCATTTCATCGGAAACCTCCCGGATCTTTTTCGCGGGATTTCCTACAATCAGGCTTCTGCGCTCAAATACTTCCCTTGCTTTTATAAAACTAAGTGCACCTACAATACATTCTTCTTCCAGTATTACTTCATCCATGATAACCGCATTCATTCCAACAAGGCAGTTCCGGCCGATGGTAGCGCCATGTATAACCGCCCCGTGTCCGATATGCGCACCTTCTTTTAATATGACAGTCACACCGGGAAACATGTGAAGGGTGCAGTTTTCCTGCACATTACATCCGTCTTCAATAATAATCTGACCCCAGTCGCCTCTTAAGGCGGCACCGGGTCCAATGTAAACGTTGCGTCCAATGATTACATTGCCGGTTACCGCTGCCTGCGGATGTACAAAACTGCTTTCGTGTACAACAGGAATAAAGTCTCCAAACTGGTAGATCATAGAAGCCGGGTATCAATTAATAAACACGGGTGTATTACAACGAACCGGAAGGAATCAGTTTTTTGGCGGTGCGGAAACAGGTTCCTTTAAAAAGCGCTACCTGCTGACCGGATTGATTGGTCAAAGCGATCAGGTAAACGCCGGTACTTCTTCCATTGTGTATTTCCTTTGCTTCGGCTGTGAGAACATCTCCCACATTAATGGCTTTGCTGAAAGTAATGGAACAATCGAGCGCCACCGATAAGTTATTTCGGTTGTTACACGCAAATGCAAAGGCGCTATCTGCCAGCGAAAAGGGAATGCCGCCATGTACAATGCCAAAACCATTTACCATTTCCTGGCGAACCGACATGGATATACGACTGTACCCTTCCCGGATCTCTTCAATTTTTACACCCATCCACTGGCTGAAAAAATCATTTTCCATCATGTGGTTTACCACGTCCTTTGCTAGAATGTCATTATTCATGCTATAATCAGTTTTTATTGCCCTTTAAAGGTAGGAAGTCTTTTTTCAAGAAAGGCCTGCACACCTTCTTTGTAATCATAAGTCTGCGCCGCCTTTTGCTGCAGAATATCTTCATCATGTACCTGTTCTTCGAAAGAGGAGTTTTGCGACATGCGAAGCGCCTGTTTCGTCAGCGCAAGTCCGATGGTAGGCATCCTGGCGAGTGTTTCAGCTATCTTCATGCTTTCAGCCTGGAATGTATCTTCGGGCAGCACTTTATAGATCATGTTCAGTCTTTCGGCTTCTGTTGCGCTGACTTTATCGCCCAGCATCATCAGGGCCGATGCCTTTTGCCAGCCGATCAGTCTGGGAAGGGTATAAGTTCCACCGCTATCGGGTATCAGGCCGATCTTTGAAAAAGCCTGGATAAAGGAGGCCGATTGTGCGGCCACAACGATATCACAGCAAAGCGCAATGTTAGCGCCTGCGCCGGCAGCTACTCCATTCACTGCTGCGACTACAGGTTTTTCCAGTTTGCGAATCCTGGTAACAATGGGATTGTAGTGCTCAGACAAGATCCTGGACATACCCGGACCATTGGGGTCTGTTACCTCTGCCAGATCCTGGCCGGCGCTGAAGGCTTTCCCGGCACCGGTAATATAAACAGCCCGCACCGTTTTCTGCAGGCATTCATCGAGCGCAGCCTGCATCTGCAATGCCATCTCCCGGTTAAATGAATTTAATTTATCCGGTCGGTTGAGTGTGATAAAGCCTATTCCGTCTTTTATGTCGAAAATGATGGAAGACATAATGCGATAATTTGTTTCTAAGTTAAGAATCGGGTGAATGCCGGCTTACGAGCCGTTCATCAATGACATTTAAAATAATCGAACGGTTCGCCACAATCGGAACACTGGTAAAGGGCCTTGCAGGCAGTAGATCCAAATTCACTGATGCGCTGGGTATGATAGGAGCCACAGCGAGGGCAGGCAACAGCCTCATCCTGTACAAAAAGGTCTTGCCGGCATACCTGTTGTTTGGGGTTGGGGGGAGCGATCCCATATTCTTTCAGTTTCCTTTTACCTTCCTCGCTCATCCAGTCGGTTGTCCAGGCAGGTGATAGTACAGTGGTGATATTCACTTTTCTGATTTCGTGTTCCATCAGTCTTAGGCGCATATCAATCTGGATAGCGTCCATGGCCGGGCAGCCGCTATAGGTTGGTGTGATGACGATCTCAACCTGGTCATCTTCCACTTTCACATCGCGTACAATCCCCAGGTCGAGAATAGACAAAACAGGTACTTCAGGATCTTTTACTTCCTCAAGGATGGAAAAAATATTTTCCCTGGTAATATTTCCGGTTTTTACCATTCGGCGTTTGGATAAGTTCTTTGCATATACTGTAATTCCGACAGAATATAACCCATATGTTCCGTATGTTTTCCCTGTTTGCCACCGGTATGCATGAATGTTGTACCCGGCATGGGGAGATTGGCTTCCAGGAATACCTGTTTTACTTTTTCCATCCAATGATCTTTCAGGGAAGACGGATCAACACCCTTGTGTTCACTGGCGCAGGCAAGTTCGTAGTCGGCAGGCTGAAAGAACTCACCGGTATAATTCCAGGTATTTTCAAGGGCGGTGAGTAAACGCTGATGGCTTTCTTCCGTACCGTCTCCGAGACGGATCACCCATTCGCTGCTCCAGCGGGTATGGTAATTTACTTCCTTGAGCGTTTTGGAGGCGATGGCAATCAGTTCAGCATCATTGGTGCCGCGAAGGGATTGAAACAACAACTGCTGATAACTGCTGAGGAAAAACTGGCGTAATACCGTTTGAGCCCAGTCGCCATTCGGCAGTTCCGTTATCAGCAGGTTTTTGTATTGTCTTTCTGTACGCAGATAGGCCAGACTGTCTTCCGTTTGTCCGTCACCGAGCAGGGTAGCCGCATACTGGTAGAAATATCTGGCCTGACCCAGGAGGTCGAGCGATAGATTGGTAATAGCGATATCCTGCTCAAGCACTGGTCCATGACCACACCATTCCGCACTTCTTTGCGATTGAATGAGCGCCGTATCGGCCAGGTGCAACAGGTATTGAGGGAAGTGATTCATAAAGCTTTCATTGTGCAAGATCACATATGATTGACCTCGTCGGGTAATTGATAGAATGTAGGATGCCTGTAAATTTTGTCGCTGGCAGGTTCGTACAGTTCAGCGGATTCATCGGGGTTGGAAGCATGAATGTACTTCGATTCCACCACCCAGATGCTGACTCCTTCCATTCGCCGGGTATAAACGTCCCTGGCATTCTCGATGGCCATCTGCGCATCGGCAGCGTGCAGGCTGCCGACATGTTTGTGGTCGAGGCCCTGTTTACTTCTGATAAATACTTCCCAAAGAGGCCAGTCGGATTTGGCAGAGGAGGAAGCAGGCTCGCTGCCGGCAGCATCATTGGGGATATCCCCGTAATAAAACTTTCTGATTTGAATATTCATTTGGCAAGATTGGCTGTTGATGAAGACAACCGGGAACAAATTTCAGCAAATTTGGATGGTTTATGAAATCAGAATTCCCTGGTGAAGTCGGGGATCTGGTAATTTCAGGACAGATGTTTCACCCATTTCCGCATTCCATAAATGAATTTCATCGTTCATGTAATTTGAGGCAGCTACTTGCCATGAATACAGTTATTTAGAGCTTGTATCGGATCATTCCTTCAGCCGCCACACGGCAGCACACTGGTGAAACCAGTGCCTGGTAAGGTAAAAAATAGCTGTGAATCTGAATACCGACCTGCACTTTGAGGTGGACAGCGGAATTCAATTGTTTCCAGGCTATCTTTCACCCTACTATTCCAGCGAATGCTGATGATTTTTCTGCCTTTGCGTTCTTCCCCCCGGGTTGAAAGAAGTTGGGAGGTTTGTCATCATTACCGATAGCTTTCCATTAAAACGGGCTGGCTACTCTGCATCAACGAGAATTCACTTTTACTTTAAAAAGCACTGGTATGAATCAAAAGCGTACTTGGATGAAATGGTTTGTCTGGATGATACTTAGCCTGACCAGTTATATGGGATGGACCCAGCAGGGTAGTTTGAAGGGAAGGATCAAAGGGGTTACTGATGAGCAGTTGATCATCCGGCTGATGAAGCTGCCAGATTCGGTTTTCCTGAAGTCTGCACTCTGCGAGGCAGACGGTAGCTTTGAATTTGTTCGATTGCCGAAAGGGAAATTTTATATCGCGGTTTCGCATGTAGGCTTTGAACCAGTAAATTCTCAGGTTATCGATTTAAGCGATAGTGCGGGTTCGATGGTGTTGCCAGACATTTTGATGGTTAAGGCAGCTCAGTCTTTACAAGCGGTAGAGGTAGTTAATCGGAAACCTTTTGTGCAGAAAAAAATAGACAGGCTGGTGGTTAATCCGGGCGCCATTATCGGCAATACCAATGCCAGTTCACTTGAAATGCTCGAACGTTCTCCGGGTGTTATCGTCGATCAGGAAGGAAATATCTCATTAAAAGGCAAACAAGGTGTATTGGTATTTGTAGACGATAAACCCACTTATATGTCGCCGGAAGACCTTGCAAACTATTTACGGTCACTGCCGGCCAGTTCGGTCGATGCCATAGAAATTATGACCAATCCCCCTGCCCGGTATGAGGCTGCCGGCAATGCAGGTATCATCAATATCCGGTTAAAAAGAAGTACCGCCAGGGGAATCAATGGTGCCATCAATCTTGGTTATGGCCAGGGAAAATACAGCAGGATCAACAACAGTGTTAACCTGAATTACCGTATCAACAAGATCAATCTCTTTACGAACCTCGGTTGGAACGAAAATAAATCGTACCAGGATCTGACTATCAACCGGTATTATTTCAATTCTCCCGAGAGGGCCGCTTTCCTGCAAAATTCATATATCAAACGTCGGCAGAAAGGTCAGACTGCCCGACTCGGCATAGATTATTACGTTTCTCCAAAGGCAACCATTGGTGTGGTGGTAGCCGGTTTTATCAATCCTTCGGGTACAGATGTTACCAACAAAGCTTCCATTCTGGATAACGACCAGCAATTGATCAATAAGGTATATGCTTTTAATCCGACACGCCGTGAATGGCGTAACGGAAGCGTCAATCTGAATGGCACGTTCAAACTTGATGGAAAAGGACAGGAATTGACGACCAATGCGGACTATATTCACTATTCTTCCCGATCCAACCAGACACTGATCAACGAAGTCAGTTCTCCAACCGATTCCCTGATAAATGCCTCCACACTTTTTTCCAATCTGCCTGCCACCATTTCAATCCGTACGATTAGTGCAGATTACAGCAAACCCATTGGGCAGGGCTCAAAACTGGAAGCAGGATGGAAATCGAGTTTGGTGAAAACAGACAATACCGCAGCGTTTTTTGACATTCTACAGAACGATAGCATTCCCAACAATGAATTTTCCAATCGCTTTCAATACAAGGAAAATATAAACGCAGCTTATATCAATTTTTCAAAGGAATGGACTTCTCTCACACTTCAGGCCGGTTTACGGATGGAGAACACCAATATTGACGGATACCAGTTTGGCAATGCGATCATAAAGGATTCCGCTTTTACCAGACACTATACCAATTTTTTCCCAACTCTTTACCTGAATTACCGCGCCGACAGCTTACAGAATAACCAGTTTGGTTTATCATTCGGACGCAGGGTAAACCGACCCAGTTACCAGGACATGAATCCATTTACTTATCCTCTCGACCGGTTCACTTACTATGCGGGGAATCCTTTTCTCCGACCGACTTTTTCCTACAGCCTCGAACTTTCCTATACCTATCGGAATATGTTAACCGCCAACTTTGAGTACAGCATTGCCAGGGATGTAATTCAGGAAACCAACGAGCAACGAAACACCATTTATTACAGCCGGCCCGGCAATTTCGGAAGGCAAACTACCTATGGAGTGGATGTCAATGCTACTGTCAAGCCGACAAAATGGTGGACCTTACAGCTCTACTCTGAGTTGAAAAACCTGGCCTTTCAATCCGTCGTTTACACCGAAACACTCGATGATAGCCGATGGTTCTGGTATGTTGCGCCAACCAACCAGTTTGCCATCAATCCGAACCTGACCGCTGAACTTGCAGGAACATACCAAACACGAATTCTGTCGGGACAGTTTCTGACTATTGCCGTATGGCAGGTTAGGGCTGGTCTTTCTCAAAAAATTCTTAAAGGGAAAGGGTCTCTTCGTTTGTCTGTATCAGATTTGTTTTACACCAATCAGCCTGGTGGCGATATCAGAAATATCAATAACTCAAAAGCCAACTGGCTGAGTTATCTCGATAGCCGTGTGTATAGTTTTGGCTTTGCTTATCGGTTCAATAAAGGGAAATCGCTGAATGCCCGTAATTCGGGCGCTTCCGAAAGTGAGAAGGGTCGGGTAAAAACTACCTGATAAAAGCGTTCGCAGTAAGGGCATCGTGCCATACCGAAACAGTCTTCCTTCTATAGAATGTTGTTTTAAACTGACTAATGATAAGTAGAAACATAAAAAAAGGCTGCTTCGCATTTCCGGAGCAGCCTTTTAAATTTCATCAGTGATATCAGGCAGCCTGTTGTTTCTTTCTTCTTTTTTCCGCGTAAGCGCTGGCAGCCTGCCTTACCCATTCGCCTTCTTCCCAGGCTTTTTTACGGGCTTCCAGTCTTTGTTTGTTGCAGGGACCATTTCCTTTTACCACGTTCCAGAATTCGTTCCAGTCGATTTCACCAAAATCATAGTGTTTTCTCTCTTCATTCCATTGAAGCTTCGGATCGGGAAGTGTCATGCCCAGCACTTTTACCTGCTCGGCACACATATCTACAAACTGCTGGCGCAGTTCATCATTGGTTTTTCTCTTGATTTTCCATTTCATACTTTGATCGCTATTGGTACTTTCGCTATCACGCGGACCAAACATCATCAATGAAGGCCACCACCAGCGGTTGATCGCATCCTGGCACATTTCTCTTTGCTCGGCGGTACCGCGACTTAATACCAATAGAGATTCAAAACCCTGGCGTTGGTGAAAACTCTCTTCTTTACAAATACGCACCATCGCCCTGGCGTAAGGGCCGTAGCTGGTACGGCAGAGCATTACCTGGTTCAGGATGGCAGCCCCATCGACCAGCCAGCCGATGGCTCCCATATCCGCCCAGGTCAGGGTTGGGTAATTGAAAATGGAAGAGTATTTAGCTTTCCCGCTGTGAAGATCGTTGATCATCTCTTCCCTCGACATGCCGAGGGTTTCCGCTGCGCAGTAGAGGTACAGACCGTGACCGGCTTCATCCTGCACTTTCGCCAGGAGAATGGCTTTTCTTTTCAAGGAAGGGGCCCGGCTGATCCAGTTACCTTCCGGCAACATTCCCACTATTTCACTATGTGCATGCTGGCTGATCTGGCGAAGATTGGTTTTGCGGTAGGCATCCGGCATCCAGTCTTTCGGCTCGATCTTGATCTCAGCATCAATTTTATCCTGGAATATTTTCTCAAAATCCTGCACTGACATAACAAGCAATTTTACTGTTTCAAAATTAATCAAACCCGGTACCAACAAAAATGATCGTGTGTTAATTTCCTTTGTTGACGTTGAATATTTTCAACAAAATCCCCTCAATCGGGACTACTGATCAAAATCCACCACGATCTTTTCGGTGAGGGGGTGCGATTGACAGGTTAGGATAAATCCCTTTGCAATTTCGTCTTCCTCCAATCCCCAATGCACATCCATTTCCACCTTGCCTTCCAGTAACCTGGCTTTGCAGGTACAACAAACACCGCCTTTGCAGGCAAAAGGAAGATCCGCGCCCTGCTGCAGAGCCGCATCCAGAATACTGGAACCACTATTCACCGGTAACTTGAACTCCATGGATCGGCCATCCAGCTTGATCGTGATACTCGCTGCCGGGCCGGTTTCGGTTCTCTCCGCTTTTTTTGATGCAGAAGAGCCTGTTTGTCCCGGTGTCGTAAACAATTCGAAATGTATTTTTTTGGAATTGATACCCGTTTTTTCCAGGAAGTTTTTTACGGAGAAGATCATTTGTTCCGGTCCACACACAAAAAATTCGTCTGTTTCCGCATAATTGATCAGCCTGGATAGTTCCGCCAGTTTCTCTTCATTAATTCTGCCTGAATGGATAGCGGAATCCATTCTCTCGCGGCTTAACACATGAACCAGGTTGAAACGATTCATGAATTTGTTCTTCAGCCCCTCGAGTTCTTCAAAGAAGATGATCGAAGAACGATTGCGGTTGCCGTATACAAGTGTAAAATCGCTGTTGGGTTCGGTGGCCAGGGTTGTTTTGATAAGGGAAAGCACCGGGGTAATTCCACTGCCTGCCGCGAATGCCAGGTAGTGTTTGTGATGACCCGGATCCAGTGCAGTATAGAATTTTCCCACTGGCGGCATAACCTCCAGGCTATCGCCGACTTTTAAAATTTCGTTGGCATGTGAAGAGAAAAGACCCCCATCCACTTTTTTCACAGCCACCCGCCATTCGTTGTCGAGCGGACTGCTGCAAATGGAATAGGTCCTTCGTACTTCCCCATTGTTCAGTTGGGTGCGTACAGTAAGACTTTGCCCCTGGGTAAATCGAAAGACTTCGGTCAGTTCAGCAGGTACGTCGAAGGAAATCGAAACACAGTCGGGGGTTTCCCTACGGATTTCTTTTATCGTGAGGCGATGAAAATGTTTTGACATGCAAGCACAGTTAAAAATCGCACCGGGGCGATTGGATTTTAGACAGTGGGGTTCTTATTTTCTAAGACCTTCCACCAGGATCATGACCATATTGTTTTCCAGCATTTCACTGCCGATTCTTTTCACGCTGCGATGCCAGCTCTCAATTCCGCTGACCGCATGCAACATGATCAATACCGCAGTGGGGGCATCGATATTTTTGATTTCTCCTTTCCGGATCCCTTCTTCGATAATGGCAGCTATGCGCTGTCGGTAGGACCTGCGCTGGCTTTGCATATTCGAGAGATAAGGGTCGGTCAGGTGCTTCCATTCGCGGTCCATTACATACACTTCTTCGTAATGGTTGACCATCTGGCTGATGTGAAATCGAAGAATGCTTTCGATCTTGGAAATACTGCTCTGGTCGCTCAATTCCAGTTCGGTGATATGGTTCATGAACAGGTTGGCCGTTTTGAAGCAGATCTCCTGGAGAATTTCCGCCTTCGACTTAATGTGATTGTAGAGGCTGGCCGCTTCCACACCAACATGTTCAGCCAGGTCGCGCATGGAGGTAGCGCTGTACCCTTTTTCCCGAAACAGCCGGGCGGCTTTGGAAATAATGACGTCTTTACGTGTGTTACTTTTAGTACTCTTGATCTTTGCCATATGACAGTTATAGGGCCCTAAAGATAATACATACTAACAGTCATTTGGCATTTTTTGCCTTTCAAAAAGCTATTTTTCATGAGTTTCAGGCTAACAGTTCCCTGCTTGCTGGCAAGACGGCGACAAACTGCTGTTTGCTGGCTTGGATATTTCAATGTAGGTTTGCCGCTTTTAACAGCATTTAATTATTAATCCTAAATACCAAGTCATTCATGTCCCTTATCTCCGTTGGCACCATGGCCTTCGACGCCATTGAAACACCTTTTGGAAAAACCGATCGTATCGTGGGTGGATCAGCTACATATGTGGCCTATGCCGCCAGCAATTTTGTGAAACCGGTTAAGCAGGTGTCTATTGTTGGATTCGATTTTCCAAAGGAAGAAATGGCCGAAATGGAAAGTCGCGGGATACAGTTGGAAGGAGTCGAAATTGTGAAAGACAAGAAATCGTTTTTCTGGAGCGGCAAGTACCATATGGACATGAATACCCGTGATTCGCTGATCACCGACCTGAATGTACTGGCAGATTTCAACCCGACTCTCCCGGAATCATACCTCGATGCGGAATTTCTGATGCTCGGCAACCTCGATCCGGTTATTCAGAAAAAAGTCATTCTTCAAATGAAGAAAAGACCGAAGCTGATCGTCATGGATACCATGAATTTCTGGATGGAAATCAAAATGGCGGAACTGGAAGAAACCTTGAAAATGGTTGATGTGCTGATGGTAAATGATAGCGAAGCGCGTCAATTAAGTGCACAGTTTTCATTGGTTAAAGCAGCGAAGGCCATTATTCAAATGGGACCGAAATACCTGATCATAAAAAAAGGCGAACATGGAGCCTTGTTGTTTCACAAGGACCAGGTATTTTTCGCGCCGGCCTTACCACTGGAAGTGGTGTTCGATCCTACCGGAGCAGGCGATACTTTCGCAGGTGGATTCATGGGTCATATTGCCAAAACAGGCGATATCTCCTTCGATAATATGAAAAGAGGAATCATCGTAGGTTCCGCGCTCGCCTCTTTCTGTGTTGAAAAATTTGGACCGGAAAGACTAAAAGAAATCACCAAAACGGATATTGACTCCAGAATCCAGGAATTCGTAAACCTGGTGAACTTTGATATTGAGTTGGTGAAGTGAAAAGTGAAAATTCAAAAGTCAAAATTCAAAAATCAAAATTCAAAAGTTATTAAATCAAATTCCCTCTCCCTTGGTAGAGGGTTAGGGTGAGGGGTTTGCGGAGCGGAAAACGGAGCGGGAGTGGGAAACTGGGAGCGGGAGTGGGAGCGAGAGCGGAAACAGAAACAGAAACCGCAAACTGCAAACCGCAAACCGCAAACCAACACAACCGTCAAAACCCTACCACCACCACCTTCTTCCATTTATTGGTCTTGCCTGAAAGATGCCAGGCGCGGACTAATATGATATAATTGCCCGGGCTGGCCAATTTTCCTCCATCCGTTATTCCATCCCAGCGAATCCGGCCCTTCTGACCGGAGAGTTGATTATTCAACAAAACCCTGACGCGATTTCCGCCATAGTCGTATACTTCGATAGTTGCCATATACCCTGCCTGATCGAAGTGATAGTCAATAAAACAGTAATCATCTAATCCATCCAGGTTTGGCGAGAATACAACCGGACTCACTTCTATTTTTCCATTGATGATCCCCCTTTGGTGATATTGAGAATTTTGATAGCCCGGCGTACCAAAACGTACAGGATAGGAAGCCGACATCCAGTTTTCTTTCGAAAGACCGGACTCATCATAGGAGATACGCTCCAGCGAAACGCCTTTCTTTTCAGCTATCATCGGAAAATGCCAATGTTCGTCATAAGCCGCTTCATCAATAGCCAGTCCCTGTCGATCGAGAACTGCCAGTCGGCCCATATCCGCTGGCAGCGAGGGTAAGATCGATTTCAGGAATTTGGCAGAGGGGGCAGGATGAAAATAATTTCTGGCAAAGAAAGTGTCCTCGGTCAGCGCTATCCAATCGCCGGGAAAAAGCAATTGAGGAGAGGCGCTGGCTGGTGTGAGATTTTTCAACATGCCCGTTGCATCCCGGTTTGCCAGCCATATCTCTTTCAGGTCAATGATTCTGTTGGAATGATTATATAATTCAATAAAGTCTTTTCCGCCCGCAGGCGGGTCAAACAATATTTCACTGATCAGCAAATCACCCTGAATGGGAGATTCAGGTATGCCTACCGGTAGCTGGAGAGGCGTGATGGAAACATTGCCCGAACAATCTTTTATTCCGGTAATCTGCAGATGATATTGTTTGCCGGGTTGAAGACTGGTTGCCAAACTGATCGATAATTCCAGGTAAAGGGGTGGAAGGGCCTTTGCCTGGAGAATGTTTATGGCTTCGAGCGAATAATGACTGAGTTGCCTCGCCTGATTGCTGTCAACTGATTCGTCAAACTGCGCGATTATATGAGTAGAGTCGATGCAGTACACTTTTTTCAATGTTGGGGCAACACTATCCCGCACTAAACTTTTTACGGAATTAATCTGACCAGGCGTTCCGCCTAATGGATTTTTACTGGATGACCAATTGGATTGTTGAAGACAGGGTTGTAAGGGGTCGATCAATTCCAGCGACCAACCACCGCCGGACTTTAATTCATTCTCATGCCAGCCGGAAGTATAAGCAATGGATTGAACCAATTGTCTGTCGGGACCGAACAGTAACAGGGTATCTGCATCGTTGTTGAGGGAAGGGAGTCCGGACAAGGCCATCGATCTTCCCCATTTTTCATATTGAGAATAGGCCGTGGTTGAACAGAGAATCAGCAGGCTGTCGGGCGGGAGGATATAACTTCGGCTGATGACAGCTGTTGATGAGCCATCACTGATAGCAAAACCCTGCAGGTTGACCGGATCACTACCTGTATTTGTCAGTTCAATAAATTCATACAGCGGCAGTCCGACCGAAGGGCTGGGGTCCGGTAAAATTTCAGTGATCACAATGTGATTGTATGAGTATGCCTTTTTCTCTGTTGCCGGATCGATTAGCCAATAAAATAACAGACAGCATGCAGCCATTAAAGATGGAACGATCATGAACGATTGTTAGCGGATGAAATAAAAAATTTGTATATACTAAAGGCTCATACTATTTTTGCGTGCATTATGACAATGATGAAACATACAAAACGCACGAAGAAACAGTTCGCCTAGGCGGAAGGTTTGCAGCGTATAGTATGTTACAACATAAAAAAGCTTGACCTTCCTTACGGGAAGGTCTTTTTTTTGTTCCTGCTGGTCAAAGTGAAAACAACAGGAATGATGTTATTAAAACTTATTATTCACCTAAAAACCCTTTGTGTAATACAAAGAAGGAGGCTACAATGAAAGTTGCAGTAGTAGGCGCCACCGGTTTGGTGGGCACCAAAATGTTACAGGTCCTGGAAGAACGGAATTTCCCGGTTACTGAATTATTACCCGTTGCATCTGAAAAATCAGTTGGAAAAGAAATCAGTTTCAAGGGTAAGAAGTACAAGGTGGTCAGCATGACCGATGCTATTGCAGCGAAACCAGCCGTAGCTTTGTTTTCCGCCGGTGGCAGCACCTCACTTGAATGGGCTCC
Organism: Chitinophagaceae bacterium; assembly: GCA_044226045.1. GTDB lineage: Bacteria > Bacteroidota > Bacteroidia > Chitinophagales > Chitinophagaceae > Endoryza. The sequence continues at coordinate 22,354 of JBGAHR010000041.1, read as the reverse complement.
TAAATTCGCTGAAGCAGGTATCACCGTTATTGACAACTCTTCCGCCTGGCGGATGGATCCTTCCAAAAAGCTGGTGGTTCCTGAGATCAATGCCGATGCGTTGACCAAGGACGATAAAGTGATTGCCAACCCCAATTGCTCTACCATTCAAATGGTAGTAGCCCTCAATCCCCTTCATAAGAAGTATAAGGCAAAGAGAATTGTAGTAAGTACTTACCAGAGCGTAACCGGTACCGGTGTAAAAGCAGTTGATCAATTGAATGGTGAGCGGAAAAAAGCCGTGAAAGGAGAAAATACCGACTACCCGATGGCCTATAAATATCCGATCGACCTGAATGTGATCCCGCAGATCGATGTTTTCCTCGATAATGGGTATACCAAAGAGGAAATGAAAATGGTCAATGAAACGAAGAAAATCATGCGCGATGAAAGCATTCGTGTAACCTCTACGACGGTTCGTATTCCGGTAGTAGGCGGACATAGCGAAAGCGTGAACATAGAATTCGAGAAGGATTTCGACCTTAATGAGGTTAGGAGTTTGCTGCAATCAGCGCCTGGCGTGGTAGTGGTTGATGATCCTGCCGCCCAGCAATACCCGATGCCCAAAGATGCGCATGAAAGAGACGAGGTTTTTGTTGGCCGGATTCGCAGAGACGAAACCCAGCCCAATACCCTCAATCTCTGGATCGTTTCCGATAACCTGCGAAAAGGAGCAGCAACCAATGCGGTTCAGATTGCGGAATACCTTTTGGAGAAAGGAATGATATGACAGCATTGGAGGATTACGGATGAAGTGGAAGAATGCGCCAATTGGTCAATTAGTCAATTTGCCAATGGTGAAGTGCACACGACGAGTTGCAACAACGAAAAACTATAAACCACAAACTCGGTCAATGGCCAATGTTAAGCACCGTTTACATTGACAAATTGACTAATTGACTAATTGGCAAATTGTATTCCATTCGTCATCCGTCATCCGTAATCCGTCATTCTCCAACTGCCGTATTCAGAAACTTCAACAGCGGCTGCAGGGTTTCAAATGCTTCCAGTGTTTTTTTGAGGAGAGTCTTTGATGTCAGGTCTTCGTCTTTCAGTTCTACGAAGGCAATAAAGCTTTTCAGCTTCAGGTATTCGGCGGCGGGATTTTCCGGGTCGTAACCCTTCGGCAAGCGACTCAGGGTATATTCTTCACTGAAGTCGAGTGAGTTGAATACAGACTTGAATTTTCTTGACTCAACTATTTTCCGAAAGGAATCGAAATTATAATCTATTTCCTGGCGCACTTTACGGAGTTCTTCCGGTTGTGGAATATAAAGACCACCTCCGGCAAAGCTTTGACCAGGCTCCAGGTGAAAATAGTATCCACCCAGGATCGATTTTTTACCTCCCTGGTTGATATAGGCGCCGAAATTCGTTTTGTAAGGAGATTTATCCTTTGAAAAACGAATATCGCGATTGATCCGGAACAGGCAGTCTTTGGCAGTGAGATGAGCGATGGCCGGATCTTTCACTCCCTGTTTGCTGATCAATGTCTGCACGAACCCCGAATAATCCTTTTTCGCATTTTCATACTGGGTGCGATGCGCATCGAACCAGGGTTTATTATTATTCTTCTTGAGATCTTTCAGGAATTTGATGGTAGATGGCTGCAGCATGTTTAATTGAATTGCGTTGGCAAAGATAGATTCAAAATGCCGGCATAAAAAAAGCAGTGTTCCGGGGAACACTGCTTATAACAATTCATTGGAGGGTTTAAGATTTAACTCGGCCCCAATTTTCGCCGCTCTTAATTCGATACATGGTCATTTCGCTAACGCCGTATTTTTCGGCCAGCTTCTTGATCGTGATCTTCCGGTTTTTGTCGTTCAGAACTTTCTTGATGCTCTTAACCTGGTTCGCGTTCAGTTTAAGACCAACTGTACGGTTGGCTTGAACGACCTTGTAAGCAATCTTCGCGGGGCTGTTCTGTTGATGACTGATCATCTCATCGAGCGTGGCCCACTTCAGATTTTTTACAGAATTGTCAAGCTTGTTGTGATTACGGTGAATCACATACTTGTGCTTGGCAGAATCCTTTTTCAGAAACAACCTGGCCAGCTCACGGTGAATGTAGAGCGTACCGTTGTTTCCGGGTCGGTGGAGGTTAAGGGTTCTGTAACCGGTAGTAAGCGATCCTTCAAGCAGCTTACCATCAGCGTTAACATCATTATAATAGCTGGCAATACGCCCGTGCGAGGACAAGGCGTACTTTTTACGGAGGTGCTTCCAGCCGGGAAACTGCAGGGGTTTCCACACCTCTCCGGTGATTTTCTTTACCATCTCTTTTTTGCTTTTGATAAAGTTACAAAAAAGAAATCCTTATTCAATTAATCATTTTTCCAAAAATCAAAATTATCGGCCTATCAAAGACAGGAATTCGGCCTCACTGATGATCTTGACGGTATTGATCTTTTTAGCTTTCTCTAATTTGGAACCGGCATCTTCTCCCACTACCAGGTAGTCGAGTTTGCTACTAACGCCACTGAGTAATTTACCTCCATTCTCTTCGGCCAGGGCTTCCGCTTCACTTCGCTTAAGGGTGGGTAAGGTACCGGTGAAAAGAAAGGTTTTCCCTGCCAGGTTACCGTCAGCCACAGATGCTTTTTTCAAATTCTGTAGTTGCAATCCTACAGACTCCAGTTCCTGCAGCAGGTGTATGTTGTCTTTATTATGGAAAAACTGGTAAATACTACCGGCCACCTTTGGCCCAACATCTTCCATTGCCTGTAGCTCCTCGAGGCTCTTGTCCTTGAATTCGAGCAGATGATTAACCGCATGCGCGAGCGTCTTGGCTGTTGTTTCGCCCACATAGCGTATTCCTAACGCAAACACCAGCCTGTTAAGCGGTTGTTGTTTGGAAGCCTCAATGGCATTTTGCAGATTGGTAATGCTTTTCTCACCAAAACCCTCCAGTTCCCGGATCTTGCCGAAAGGCAACTTATAAATGCCAGGAATGTCTTTAATGTATCCGAGCTCAAAGAACTTGGATACCATCGCCTCTCCCAGGCCCCTGATATCCATGGCATCCTTACTGGTGAAATGGATAATCCTCTCCACTACCTGTGCCGGACAGTTGTAATTATTACAGCGCCAGACGGCTTCCTCTTCGGGTTTCTCGAGTTTTGAATGACAAATGGGACATGTTTTCGGAAATACAATCGGCTTCTCCCGACCGGTACGAACATCGGCCAGCGACTTTACAATATACGGGATCACATCACCGGCCCGTTCCACCAGGACCTTGTCGCCAATCATCAGGTCTTTTTCCCTGATCACGTCCTCATTAAACAGGGAGATAGACGAAACCGTTACCCCGCCAATACCCACGGGTTCAATTTTGGCCACAGGCGTAATGGACCCCGTACGACCTACCTGGAACTCCACATTGAGTAGCGTACTGGTGCCCTGTCTGGCCTTGAATTTATAAGCAATGGCCCAACGGGGATGGTGCGATGTCATGCCCATTTTATCCTGCAGCGCGATATCATTTACCTTGATCACCATGCCATCTATTTCATAGGGAAGATCATCCCGCCGGGCTTCATATTCATTACAGTAACGGATAACGGCTTCAATACCCTTCATTACTTTCTTTTCTTTCACGGGGCTTCTGAAGCCGAGCTCCCATAGCATTTCAAGGGAGCCACTATGTTTACGGAGTTTTTCGTGGGGTTTATTCTGTGCGGAAACCACGAAACTGATATTATACAGAAATGCTTCCAGGTTTCTTCGACTCACTTCCTTTGGATCCTTGATCCTTAAAGAACCGGCAGCGGCATTGCGGGGGTTGGCCAGCGGTGGCAGGTTCTGGGCTGCCAGCTGCTCATTGTATTTCTTGAAGTTTTCCTTAGTAAGTAACACCTCCCCGCGAATCTCGATCTGCTGCACCCCATAATCGGAAAACCGGGCAGACAACGGAACCGACCGGATCTGTTTGATATTGGTGGTTATTTCATCTCCCACCACACCATTCCCCCGGGTAGCGCCTCTGCTGAGCAGGTCGTTCTCATATATCAGCGAAATGCTTGCACCATCAAACTTTGGCTCCACGCAATATTCAATCACCTCCATTCCGGCGGCCTCCCTGGCTTTACGGTCCCAGTCGATCAGATCTTCCGCATTGTACGAGTTTTCCAATGATAACATCGGCACCAGGTGCTGAACCGTTGGAAAATCCTTCGTAAGATCCTTTGCCACCCGCTGGGTAGGCGAATCCGGCGTGATTAATGACGGATCAGCCTGCTCGGCTTTTTCGAGGTACTTGTACAACTTGTCGTATTCAGCATCCGCCAGTAACGGATCGTTGAGAATATAATACCGGTACTCATGGAAGCGAAGCACATCCCTGAGAAGCGAAAGATCCAATGGCGAATTGCCCCCCAGTTTTTTCAATAATGCCTGGGTATTGTCCTGCAGTTTCCTGGTTTGCTCTTGCGAATACATAAAATAGAAAAATAAGATTGTAAAAATAAAGGTACGCTCTCCGGTTGCTCTTTGGCGTGTGGCCTCCCTGAAATCCAGATGATTAAGTGCCCAATCCCCGCAAACCCTTGCCCCGCCTGTTTAACAGCCCACTCACTTATCTGGGGGTTTTTCGACATTTTTTTGGAACTAATACAAAATCCTGTACTTTGCGTATCTGATACACATTCCCAAAATCTAAACTCACTGTTTTATGACCAAAAAACGATTGCTTGTGGGGATCTTGGCTCTATTCCTCTGCATTCCCCCATTAGCATTGCTGGCGCAGGACCGTGTGGTGTCTGGAAAGATCACCGACTCCAAAGATGGCAGCCCAGTCATAGGAGCCAGTGTGGCTCCGAAGGGTGCGACCGGAGGAACCACAACAGCAAATGACGGAACTTTCTCCTTAAGAATTTCATCTTCCACTAACAAGCTGGTGATTACTTCAGTTGGCTTTACCAGCCAGGAAGTAGCTATTCCCGCCAATGGCGTATTGAACATTTCAATGGTAGCCACCCAGGTTAACCTGAACGAGGTGGTTATTGTAGGATATGGTTCCACCCGTAAAAAAGATCTTACGGGTGCCGTTGCTTCTGTGTCTTCCAAAGACTTTGTAAAAGGCGCTCTGCAGACTCCCGAGCAGTTGATTGCCGGTAAGGTGGCAGGTGTTCAGATTACCAGCAACAGTGGTGCACCAGGGGCAGGAAGTACTATCCTTATTCGTGGTGGAGCATCTCTGAATGCCAGCAATGCTCCCTTGATCGTTATTGACGGAGTGCCTGTTGACAATGGAGGTGCAGCCGGCTCTGTGAACCCGCTGAACCTGATCAACCCGAATGACATTGAAAACTTCACGATCCTGAAAGATCCTTCCGCGGCGGCCATCTACGGATCACGAGCCTCCAATGGCGTTATCCTCATCACCACCAAGAAAGGAAGGGCCGGCAAGGTTCGTTTCAATTTTGATGTTCGCGCATTTGCGCAGGTCCGTTCCGGAAAAGTAGATGTGTTATCTGCCGATCAGATTCGTGAGATCGTTAATACAAAAGGTGGTTCGGGAGATCCAACCAAACTGGGAGCAGCCAATACCGACTGGCAGGATGAAATCTATAAAACGGCCTACGGACAGGACCTCAACCTGAGTGCAGCCGGCGCAGCCGTGAATGGAAAGCTTCCGTTCCGTGTTTCCGGTGGCTTCCTCAACCAGGATGGTATCTTGAGAACCGGTAATTTCAAAAGACAAACTTTATCAATAAACCTCAGCCCCCGGCTGTTTCACGACAACCTGAAAGTTGATTTCAACGTGAAAGGCGCGCGCACTACCAACAAGTTTGCCGATGAAGGCGCTATTGGTTCTGCCATCGCTTTCGATCCTACACAGCCGGTAAGAGTTAACAGCAATCGTTTCGGTGGTTTCTTTGAATATGTCGACAACAATTCACCCGGTGCTCCCCCCCGCGATCTGGCACCCCGCAACCCGGTATCATTGCTCGAAATGAGAGATGCGAACAGTGAAGTGCTTCGTACGATCGGAAATCTTCAGCTCGATTATAGCTTCCCCTGGGTAAAAGGACTGCGTGCCAACCTGAACCTCGGTTATGATTACCAGAAAGGAGAAGGAACTACGCTGATTTCAGACAGCGCCGCTTCTACTTATCGCCGTTGGGAAACCAAGGATAATCCATTCCAGGTTCTTCATTTCGGCGGCGTAAACAATAAGTATAAGAATACCCGCTACAACCTGTTGTTCGATTTTTACCTGAACTATGCAAAAGATATCAAGTCTATCAAGAGCCGCATTGATGTAATGGCCGGTTACGGATACCAGGATTTCAACTTTAAGGACTATGCTTATGCTGATTACCGTTATGACGGATCCAAGCGCGCCAATACAGATCCTGCCTTCGATACTTATCCTTCCGAATACCTCCTTCGTTCTTTCTATGGACGTTTGAACTATACACTGGCAGGCAAGTATGTACTTACCCTCAACGCCCGTGCAGATGGTTCTTCCAAATACAATCCGGATGATCGCTGGGGCTTCTTCCCCTCTGCAGCATTCGCCTGGAGAATCAATGAGGAAGATATCCTGAAAAATTCAACAGTGGTATCAGATCTGAAGCTGCGCGTAGGTTATGGTGTAACCGGTCAGCAGGATGGAATCGGGTTCTATGAATATCTCCCCAACTATTCCATCAGTAACGGATCTGCACAGTACCAGTTTGGAAATAATTTCTACAACCTCTATCGCCCGGCTGCCTACGATCCAAACCTTCGTTGGGAAACAACCACCAACATCAATGCGGCGGTTGATTTCGGATTCTTCAATAACCGCATCAATGGTTCGGTAGATGTTTTCTTCCGCAAGACAAAAGACCTGCTGGCCGTGGTACCCATCGCTTTGGGAACCAATTTCAGCAACCAGCTTCGTACTAACGTAGGTAACATCGAAAGCAAAGGGGTGGAAGTAACATTGAATGTTGTGCCGGTACGTACCAAGAACATCAATTGGGAAGTTGGTTTCAACTTCACTTATGCCAACCCGGAAATCACCAACCTGTTGCTGAATCCGGACCCATCCTTCAAGGGCAACCTGGTGGGTGGCATTGCCGGTGGAACCGGAAATACCATCCAGATTCACAGTGTGGGCTATCGTCCTGGTTCATTCTACGTGTATAAGCAGATCTATGATGAAAACAACAAACCCATCGAAGGTTTGTATGAAGATCTGAACCGCGATGGAATCATCAACAATGAAGATCTCTATCGTTACAAAGCGCCTAACGCCCCCATCTTCATGGGCATCAACAGCAGTTTGTCTGTCGGAAAATGGAGCGCTGGCTTTGTAGCCCGTATCAACGTAGGCAACTACATCTACAATAACGTGCAGAGCAACCTCGGCTCACTGCGCCAGATCCTCAACCCGCTGGGCTGGATCGTAAACGGATCTACCAGCTACCTGGAAACAGGTTTTGTGAACAACCAGTATTTCTCCGACTACTACGTGCAAAATGCTTCTTTCCTGCGTATGGATAACATCAGCGTAGGATATGATGCAGGCCAATTGTACGGAGCGAGAGTTCGCGTAAATGCCAACGTTCAGAACGTATTTGTCATCACCAAATACAAAGGACTCGATCCTGAATTAAACGGCGGTATCGACAACAACCTCTATCCCCGTCCCAGAATTTTTGCACTGGGCGTAAATCTTGATTTCTAATTATAAAAATCAATTAGCGATGAACAAGCTATTAAAATATGCAGGCGGACTGGCAGCGCTGGTGGTTTTACTGGGTTCCTGTAAAAAACTGGACCTGTTTCCTCCGCGCTCTGTCACCTCAGAACAACTGTATGTAAATGAAGACGGGTACAAACAAGTACTCGCGAAAGTATACGGCTCAATGGCCCTTACGGGTAATGCGGGTCCTGCGGGAAGCGGGGACGTGGCCGGTATTGATGAAGGAACATCCGATTTTCTTCGCTTGTACTGGAAAGCACAGGAATTAAGTACGGACGAAGCCGTAGTAGCCTGGAATGACCCCGGTATCCAGGATTTTCACAACATGAACTGGAGCGCCAACAATCCGATGTTGATTGGTCTCTACAGCCGTTGTTTTTATGTAATCACCCTGTGCAATGAGTTCATCCGGGAGAGTGCTCCTGAAAAACTCAGCTCGAGAAATATCACCGGCGCTGCTGCAGATAATATCAAAAGAATGGCGGCGGAAGCGCGTTTTGTAAGAGCGTTCCAGTACTGGGTACTGATGGACCTGTATGGAAATCCGGGTTTCACCAACGAGCAAACGCCTATTGGCGCCTCCGTAAGACCCCAGCAGATTTTGCGACCTGATCTGTTCAAGTATGTGGAAACAGAACTGGTGGCCATTGAACCTTTGCTGGCTGAACCCAAGTCAAATGAATACGGACGTGCAGACAAGGCCGCTGCCTGGTCATTGCTGGCCAGACTTTACCTGAATGCACAGGTGTATAGCGGAACTGCCCGTTGGACTGACGCGGTTACCTATTCCAAGAAAGTGATCGATGCCGGATATAAACTGATTCCCGACTATCGCAACCTGATGCTCGCAGACAACAACGTAAATAATACCGAGTTCATCTGGACGCTCAACTATGATGGTTTGAAAACTAAAAACTATGGTGGCACTACCTTCCTCGTGAATGCTTCCGTAGGGGGGGATATGAATGTGAGTTATTCCGGCTTAACCAACTGGGCAGGTATTCGAACAACGAAGGCCCTTCCGTTGTTGTTCCCCGATTTTGACGGAACTGCAGACAAGAGAGCCGAATTTTTCCAATCCAAACTCGAGATTGACAAGATCAGCGAGTTCAAGGATGGTTTTGGAGTAACCAAGTTCCGTAACCGTACGCAGGCTGGTGGATTTGGATCAGATCCTGAAAAGACATTCGCAGATATCGACTTCCCCATTTTCAGGTTGGCAGAAATGTACCTGATTTATGCGGAAGCGGTAAAACGTGGCGGAGCCGGTGGTTCACTCACGGATGCTGTTACCTATATTAATGAATTGCGCAAGCGCGCTTATGGCAACACCAATGGTAATATAGGAGCGATCACTGAAGACCTGATACTGGATGAAAGAGCCCGTGAGTTGTATTGGGAAGGATTCCGTCGTACAGACCTGGTACGTTATAATCGGTTTACAGATGCTACTTATCTGTGGCCCTGGAAGGGTGGAGTGAAAAACGGTACCGGTGTGGCTTCTTACCGTCGCCTGTATCCGCTGCCTGCAACAGAAGTAGGATCTAACCCCAACATCAAACAGAACACGAACTATTAATTGTCTCAAACTTTATAAATATGAAAAAATATTTTCAGTTTCTGACTTTAGCTGTTGCCGGCACCCTGCTGTTCGGCAGCTGCAAAAAAGACGAAAACAGGATTTACCTGACAGGAGGGACAGCGCCGACCCTGGCAGCCAATACCAATTCCGTTAACCTGACACCCGGTACGGAATCAGAACCAGGTATCAGTTTCAGCTGGACCAATCCCAATTATTCATTTACCACAGGCATCAGCTCACAGGATGTTACGTACACACTCGAAATCGATACCGTAGGTGCCGATTTTGGAAGTGCCAACAAGTATGTGGCCTCTGTTGCAAAAGACCTCGGTGTGAACTATACCAAAGGTGAGTTGAATGGTATACTGGGTAACAGCATGCGTTTGCCAACCGGAAGAACTTATTCGCTTGAAGCAAGGGTAAGCTCCTCCATTGGTTCTGCGAGCGCAGCCAAACTCACTTCTCAAAAGGTTATATTCAATGCCAATCCATTTACTCCTCCTCCCAAAGTGGCTCCTCCTGTTACCGGAAAGCTTTACCTGGTAGGAAGTGCCACGCCCGGCGACTGGAGCAACCCTGTTCCTGTACCCAGCCAGGAGTTTACCAAAATCAGCAATACCAAGTACCAGATCGAGATAAATCTGCTCGGTGGTGGTAAGGAGTTTCTGTTCCTGCCGCTGAATGGCGACTGGGGATCCAAATATGCTTTCCCCGATGCTACGCCACGCAACGCGAGTGGAGGTGTGCTGGAATTTCGTACGGGCGGCGGCCAGAACTTCCTCGGGCCTGCTGATGCCGGTAAATATCGCATCGTTGTGGATTTCCAGTTGGGCGAATACACTGTAACCAAAATATAATCACTGCTAATATTATTTTATGAGAAGAATAAATCAACTCATCGGATTTTGCGCCCTGCTGCTCTTTGTATTAGCAGGATGCGACAAAGTTGATGACCTGCCTTTTTATAACAATGGTTCTGCCGTAACGCTGACCGCTTCCAAGACTGCCGTGGCACCGGCACCGGCAGATTCCAACAGCGCGGTCGTGAACTTTAACTGGACAAGCCCTAACTATTCGTCCAACCCCAACACATACAAGTTCATCCTCGAAATCGACACTACCGGAAGAAACTTTTCAAAGAAAGTAACCAAGGAAGTGATCGGCAATGGCAACACCACTTCTTTTACCGGACGTGAGCTGAATGCCATTATGCTGAACTATGGCTTTTCACTGGGCGTGCCTGTTACATTGGATGTAAGAGTAACTTCCTCCTATGGTAACAATAACGAACAGTACCTGTCTAACGTGATCAAGGTGAACGTTACTCCTTACAATGATCCTTCTGTGCTGAAAGGGGATGCCACCAGTGTAACATTGTCGCTGGCGAATGCATCACAGAAAGCCATCGGTTACACCTGGAGCCCTGCGTTTATCGGATACCCCGGTACCGTAAACTATATTCTTCAGTACGATTCTGCCGGAAAGAACTTTGCCAATGCGAAGGAAATCGCCATTGGGAATACTATTTACAGCAAGAACCTGACTCAGGGTGAAATGAATCAAACTGCGTTGTCGTCCGGTATTCCCGGGGGCAATTCCGGTAAGGTTGACTATCGCATCAAAGCAGTAACCAATCGCGGAGCCATCTCTTATTCGAATGTTTACTCTGTAACCATTCAGAGTTATGTTCCGATTCTTCGTTTCTATATGCCCGGAAGTTACCAGGCAGCTACCGGCAACGGTAACGACTGGGATCCAGGCACTGCTCCCGAATTCATTCGCGATCTTAGAACCGATGTGTTCAATGATATGTACTTCATGTATGCGTATCTTCCGGCCAATGCTGAATTCAAGATCACACAGGGTCGTTCATGGGATATTAACTATGGCGGCAGCGGTGGTAACCTCTCGCCAGGCGGCGCCAACTTTAGTGTGAGCACGGCCGGTGTATATCGTATCAGCTTCAAGCGTTCTACCAATAAATATGATATCCGCGAAGGAAGAATGGGCTTCGTTGGTGGAGCTACAGGGGCAGGATGGGATCCTCCTTCTGTATTCCCCAACTTCAGCATGGGTGCGCCCGCCAATAATCTCTTTGTGGGAGTAACCGATTTCACTACCGGTGGCTGGAAACTGATTGATAACAACGCCTGGGATAACGGAAGCAAATCAGTTGATGAAACACGCAGCTACGGCAGCAACGGACCTGCCGGCAGCACCATGCAGGTGAACGGACCCAACTTCCCGGACATTGCGAGCGCTGGCCGCTACCGTGTTATCTGGGATGGCCGCGATCCGAATAACATCAAATACGACCTGACTCCGGCTACTGAAATGCGTCTCGTGGGAGATGGAATCAACCAGGCAGGTGTAAACGACTGGGATCCGGGTTCTTCACCACAAATGACCTATAACGGTAATGGTGTATGGACAATTACTGTAACGCTGAAAGCGAACAAGGATATCAAATTCCTGGCTGGCAATGCCTGGGGCGCTTTTGATTATGAAGATAACAGCGGACAGAGCCAGGCTACCGGTGTAGCCCGTAAGATCAAGTGGGAAGGGGGAGACAATTTTAAAACTCCGGCTGCCGCGGGCACTTATACCATTACGCTTGATGAAAAAAATCAAACCGTTACCATCAACTAAGGATGTTTTGTAAATAAATAAAATAGCAAATGAGAAAGCCGGAGGCATTGCCAAAAGCTTTCTCATTTTTATTTGAAACAGTTCCAACCTAACTCCGGCCGATTATGCGTACTTTAACTGTCAAATCATTTCCTATGATCAGAATAGCCTGCCTCATGCTTTTTGCATTGGTTACCGCGAACGTGCAAGCGCAATTACTGGTAACCACTCCTTCATTCCCGAAAGACACTTCGAGCATCAGCATTGTGGTGGATTGCAGCAAAGGCAACCAGGGGCTGTTTAATTTCAGTGGAGATGTGTTTGTTCATGTGGGCGTTATTACTAATTTGAGCACCAGTGCTTCTGACTGGAAGTATGTAAAATTCACCTGGCCGGGAACAGATCCCGCGGCCAAAACCACGCCGCTGGGTAACAACCGCTATCAGTATAATATCACCAATATCAGATCTTTTTTCGGAGTGCCTCCCGGAGAGACCATCAAAAAAGTAACCTTCCTGGCACGTAGCGGTGATGGTAATACTGTTCAACGCAATGCGGATGGATCGGACATGTATATCAATATTTACGCAGATGCGCTCGCCGGAAAATTCGTTATTCCAGCCTTTCAACCTAAATATGATCCGGTTCCGGAACCGATCAGCAAAATAGTAGGTGATTCCTTTCGTATCACCTGGCTCTCCAGTAAGGTTGCCGACCTCAAAGTTTTTTTCAATGGCACTCAAACCAGCCTCGTAAATTCTTCCAATGCCGTTCAGGATTCATTCCTGATTACCACTGCAGGCAATCAACAGGTGGTGGCTCGCGCAACAGTGGGCGCTGAAACCTTTTCAGACACCATCAATTTTTTTGTTGCGCCTCCTGTTAATCAACTCCCGTTACCAGCCGGTGTTCAGAACGGAATTAATTATGAACCCGGAGACACTTCTGCCATATTGGTATTGTTTGCACCGAATAAGTCACGTGTTACCGTGGTAGGAGATTTTAATAACTGGACAGAGACCAGTAGCGGGCAAATGAACCGAACGCCCGATGGAAATTATTATTGGGTAAGACTCACCGGCCTTACACCCGGAACAGAATATGCTTATCAATATATAGTGAATGGTGGATTAAAGATTGCCGATCCTTATACAACCAAAGTGCTTGACCCCAACAACGATCCTTCTATTTCGGCAACCACCTATCCCGGATTGAAACCTTATCCGACAGGCAAGACAACCGGCATCGTTAGTATTCTGCAAACTGCCAAGCCTGCCTATAACTGGACTGTCACCAATTTCCAGCGTCCCGATAAAAAAAGCCTCGTGGTATATGAATTGTTATTGAGGGATTTTGTGGCCAATCACGACTGGAAAACTTTAAAGGATACGTTGAACTATCTGAAGACACTGGGCATTAATGCCATTGAACTGCTTCCTTTCAATGAGTTTGAAGGCAACCTGAGTTGGGGATATAATCCTTCTTTCTATTTTGCCCCTGATAAATATTACGGACCCGAAAATACTTTAAAAGCGTTTGTGGATGAATGTCATCGCAATGGCATCGCCGTTATCATGGATATAGCGCTTAACCATTCCTTTGGTCAGTCTCCGATGGTTCAATTGTATTTTGACGGAGCACTCAACCGGCCCGCAGCCGACAATCCATGGTTCAATCCAACCACGCGTCATGCTTTCAATGTGGGATACGACATGAATCATGAGAGTCCGGCCACTCGTTATTTTGTAAGCCGCGTTGTTGAATACTGGCTGAAAGAATTTAAACTGGATGGATTCCGTTTTGATTTGTCAAAAGGATTTACGCAGAACAATACCTGCGATGGCAGCGGCAACAACTGTAATGTGGGAGCCTGGAGCGCTTATGATGCCAGCAGGGTAGCCATCTGGAAAAAATATTTCGATACTGTTCAGTTGAAGTCTCCCGGATCCTATGTGATCCTGGAACATTTTGCCGACAATACCGAAGAGAAAGAACTATCGGATTATGGCATGCTTCTCTGGGGCAACCTGAACTACAACTTCAATGAAGCCACCATGGGTTATGTTGGCAATTCCAATTTCGAGTGGGCATTGAGTACAGCAAGAGGTTGGACACAACCTGGTGTGGTGGCTTATATGGAGAGCCATGACGAAGAAAGGATTCAATACAAGAACAGCAATTTCGGGAACAGTGCCGGCAGTTACAATACCAGGGATATCAGTACCGGTTTGCGCCGAAATGAAATGGCCGCATCGTTCCTGTTCATGATGCCCGGGCCAAAAATGATCTGGCAATTTGGGGAGATGGGGTATGATTATTCCATCAATCGTTGCGGCAACGGTACCATCAGCGATGCGTGCCGTACCGATGCCAAACCCATCCGTTGGGATTTTCTGCAGGATGCAGGTCGCAAGCGCCTTTTCGATATTTATTCCGGGTTGCTGAAACTGAGAGCGCATCCGTTGTTTAAGAACGGGTTCGCAACCAATCGTGTTGAACGCGGCTTCATTGGAGGATTCAAGTGGCTGAAGCTGACAACGGATACTTCCAACATTGTTGTTGTTGGCAATTTTGATCTTGTTCAGGCTTCCGGTTCGGTGACTTTCCCTACCGCGGGAACCTGGTATGACTACTTTAGTGGTACTACTTTCAATGCAACCGGCGCGTCACAGAACTTTACCTTGGAACCGGGAGAATACCATGTTTATGTCAATCGGAACGTAACCAATGTACTGACCCCGGTTAGTGATGTGATATATGATGGAAAGCGAATTCGTCTCAAAGTGTCGCCAAATCCCTTAACAACAGCCGGAATCATTGAATATGAAATACCGGAAAGCGGACGGGTGGATTTGAGATTAGTGAACCTCGCCGGGCAACAAGTGGCAACTCTTTATAGTGGATTCAAAGCAAAGGGTATATATAAGTTAACACTTGGAACACAAGCCGGACTCAATCGATTGCCTGTTGGAACTTATTTTCTGCAGATGGAGTTTGGACAGCGTAAACTGGTGCAAAAACTGGTTATCGACTTTTAATTAATCACCTATATTTGGTGGTATCATGACTACTGCTTCACAGAAAACCGTTAAACAGCTCAAATCCGACAACCGGGATTTTTTCCAGATTGCGATATCGGTAGACTGTGTAATCCTCGGTTTTGAAAATGATGAGTTGAAGGTTTTATTGATTAAATCCGACCTGGAAGAATATAAAGACCGATGGACTTTGCTCGGAGACCTCGTTCGTCCGGATGAAGATCTAAATTCCGCTTCTTATCGGGTTCTGAAGGAAAGGACCGGACTTGATGACGTGTATCTCGAACAGGTATATACGTTCGGGGAAGTAAACCGTCACCCCGCCGGAAGGGTTATTACCACCGCCTATTATTCACTGATCAATATCAAGAATCACCAGCTCAAGCTTTCGCATAACCAGTTGCACTGGCATGCGGTAAACGAAGCCAGATCGCTCGCTTTTGATCATAAAAGAATTCTTGACACCTGTATTCGCCAGTTGCAGGAAAAGATCATGGAGCACCCTGTTGTTTTCAATCTGCTTCCCGAAAAATTCTCCCTTCGCGAATTACAAAGCCTTTATGAAGCCATTTTGGGGACCAAACTCGACCGCCGGAACTTCCGGAAGAAATTCTTCCTGATGGATTGGCTGGTAGATATGGATGAGTACGAGCAGGATGTGCCACACAGACCTGGAAAATTATATAAGTTCAATACCGAGAAATTTTCTGCAAAAACCGAGGAAGCTGCCGAGTTGATACTGAAATAGCCCTTTTTTTTACTAACAATATTTGCCCGGAAGCAGCTTTTTTCCGGATTTTGTTTGTCTACGGGAATTGACGAAGGATTTCAGCACGTGTTTACAAAGGTGTAATTTCTTATATATTTTATTGATTTTTAGGGAGGATTGTCGAAAAAAAGAGAGAAAAAATTTTTTTCCAACTTAAAAAAATCATAAAATTGTGAGTGTGTGCGTAAAAGCTACACATTAATCGATCCAATTCGATAACCATCTATAATCATTGTTTATGACCCTCAAACGACTGCTGCAGGCATGTTTCATGCTATTTCTCACTCTTGGCTTTGCTTTAGCGGCTTCGGCACAAAACAAAGTAATCACAGGTAAAATAACAGATTCGAAAGACGGTAGCCCCGTAGTAGGAGCGTCTGTTTTACCCAAGGGTTCAAACACAGGGGGAACGGTAACCAATACTGAGGGAGCATTCAGTATTACTGTTTCATCCAATGTGAATGCGCTTATTATTTCTTATGTAGGTTATGCTACCCAGGAAGTTTCCATTGCCGGCAAAACATCAGTTGATGTGAGCCTGGTTGCTGGAGGCGCCAACCTCAACGAGGTGGTGGTAGTAGGTTACGGTTCTCAGCGCAAGAAAGAAGTAACCAGTGCGATCACCAGTATTAGTTCAGAACAGTTTAACAAAGGGGTTGTAAACGACGTGGCCGGTTTGCTGCAAGGTAAAGTAGCCGGTTTGTCAATTGCCCGCCCCGGTGGCGACCCCAATGCGGGTTATGTTCTTCGTCTTCGCGGTCTGTCTACACTCGGTACCAACAGCTCACCGCTGGTGGTGGTGGATGGTCAGATCGGAGCCGATCTCAACACGGTTGACCCGAACGATATCAAAAGTATCGATGTGTTGAAAGATGGTTCTGCTGCAGCGATCTACGGTACACGTGGATCTTCCGGCGTTATCATCATCACCACTAAAAACGGTAAGGCCGGTGCCCCACAGGTAAACTACAGTGTTTCTGTTACTGCAGAAAAGGCAGTGAAGTTCACTGAGCACATGACTGCCGATGAGTTCATTGCCCTGGGTAAGGGTACTAACTACGGCGCCAAAACCGACTGGAACAAAGAAATCACCCGTACAGCATTTTCGCATGTTCACAACCTGAACTTCTCAGGCGGTAACGGCGGTTCTACTTACAGTGCTTCTTTGAACTATCGTAAATCGGAGGGTGTGGCTATTACGACTGGTTTTGACCAGATCAACGGTCGCCTGAACCTCACACACAAAGCAATCAACAACAAACTGGTGTTTAATTTCGATGTAAGCACCACTCGTCGTCGTTCGGATTTCGGTTTCCCCGACGCGTTTAAATATGCTACTATCTATAACCCCACAGCTCCGGTTTATTCAAAAGATCCTTTGTATGACCTGACAGGTGGTGGTTATTATGAAGCCAACTTCGTTGACTATTCTAACCCGGTTGCGATGCTTCGCCAGAACTCCAACAAGGGAACTCTCAACAGGTTGAATATTTCCGGTTCTGCAGAATATGAGATCATCAAAGGATTGAAGTTCCTGACACGTTATGCGCAGCAGACTTCAAGCTTCTATGGTGAAGCCTATTCTCCCCGCGATGCCTTCATCTCCCGTGGTTTTGTGAATGGAGTAAACGGTTTCGCAAGAGGCGGTTACTCATTCAAGAGAGACGACGAAACTTTCAATCAGCTTTACGAAAACACCCTTTCTTACCAGAAGCGCCTCGATAAACTGGAAGTGAATGCCATTGCCGGTTATTCCTACCAGGACTTCCTCTTCAAAGGATTCAACGTAGGTGGCGGTAATTTCGTAACCGACGCGTCCAGCGAAGACTTCGGAGCAGCCCTCGACTTCCTCAGAGGTCAGGGTGCAGTAGGCAGCTATAAAAATGCTTACAAGCTGATCGCCTTCTTCGGAAGAGTGAACCTCAACTGGGACGACCTCGCTTTCCTTTCTGCGAGCTTGCGTCGTGAAGGTTCATCCATGTTCGGTGCCAACAACCGCTGGGGTTATTTCCCTGCCGTAAGCGCCGGTCTGGATATCCAAAGACTGGTGAACATCCCCATGGTTAACACACTTAAATTAAGAGCCAGCTTCGGTGTTACCGGTGCGCTGCCTCCTAACCCATATCTTTCATTCGACAGGTTAAGAACAGTTTCCAGGTACTATACCGGAAATGACGTTTACAACTTCGCTTATGGTGGTTTCGTAAACTCCAACCCCGATCTGAAATGGGAAAAGAAAGTGGAAACAGACATCGGTCTTGACTTCGTAGCCTTCAACAACAGGCTGACAGGTTCTTTCGATTACTTTAACCGTAAGACAACCGATCTGATCTTCAACGTAACCGTTCCTTCTCCTCCGGCCCTGTTCACCAACACCTGGAAGAATATCGGTGAGTTGAGCAACCACGGTGTGGAATTGACATTGGCCTATGATGTTCTGAAGCCAGCCAGCGTAACGGCATTTTCCTGGAATACCGGCGTAAACTTCTCTACTTATAAAATTGAGCTGACCAAACTGGATGAGAGCCTGAAAGGTTCCTACGTGGGTGCCACCAACCTCGGTACACCTGGTCAGGAAGCTACACAGCTCACAAGAGCCGTAGAAGGTGAACCAATTGGTTTGCTCTATGGTTATAAGTATATGGGAATTGATGCTAACGGAAAATACCTCTTCGCTGACAAAGACGGTAAGCCGGTGCTTGCCGATAATGGCCCTGTTAGAGGTTATATCGGAAATGGTCTCCCCAAATTTGAATTTGGTTGGACCAACACCTTCCGTTACAACAACTTCGACCTGAACTTCTTCCTTCGCGGTTCAATTGGTCATGACCTGATCAATACATTCAGAGCGTTCTACGAGAACCCGAATGTGGCCACCAGCTACAACATTGTGAACACTAAATATTTCAACAAGGACATTACCGACGCGCAGATATACAGCTCCCTTCACGTAGAGAAAGCTTCTTTCGTGAAACTGGATAACGCAACACTCGGTTATACCTGGCCTATTTCAAAGGCCTCCAGGTTTGGACAGGTTGTTAGAAGCTTCAGAGCCTACCTGACAGGTCAAAACCTCTTTGTAATCACTGATTACACTGGTGTTGACCCAGAGGTTCGCTATCAGGATGGCGGCAACGTACTGGCACCCGGTATCGACAGAAGAGAAACATGGGTACGTACACGCGCATTCACACTCGGTCTGAACATTGGATTCTAATAACATTAATTCTTTAATACTAGCTATATGAAATTTATTGCAAAATGTTCCTTGATGGTTGGTATGGCTGCGACATTCGCTGCCTGTACCAAATTGGATGAAGAGGAGCTGTTGTATGATACCGTTATCTCGGACAACTTCTACAAGACGGATGCGGAACTGGCTTCTGCTGTAGGCGCCGCATACGGTAACCTGTACGGCATCGGCGGAAACAACCACGTATTCCCCCTCGGTGAAGTAACTTCCGATGAGGTGGTCGTTCCTCAGCGTGGTGCCGACTGGGGTGATGGCGGTCACTGGGTTCGTTTGAAACTGCATACTTATAAAGCCGATGACCCCATTCCCAATAACGCCTGGAACTTCGCTTTCGGGGGTGTAACAACCTGTAACAAATTGCTTGTAGCATTGTCTAACAGCACTTCACCCAAGGCTGCGTCTTATGTTTCCGAGCTGAAAGCGCTAAGAGCCATCTATTATCTGTGGCTGGTTGACTGGTTCGGTAATGTGCCCATTACAACTGACTTTACCAATACAGAACCTCCCAAGAACAACACCCGCGTTGAAGTATACAACTTCATCGAAAAAGAACTGAAGGATAACGTTGGTTCTCTTCCGAAGTCTGGTCCTGGCGATGGTCCTACATACGGACGCGTTACTTATTATACTGCCTGGGCAGCACTTGCCAAACTGTATCTGAACGCCCAGGTTTATACCGGAACAGCACAGTGGGATAAAGCCATTGCTGCCTGCGATACCATCATCAACTCAGGCAAGTTTACACTGGCAACCACTTATCAGGCAAACTTCGTTAAAGACAACAAAAGTTCTCCAGAGTTCATCTGGGCGATTCCATACGATCATATCTATGCCGGTGGATTCAATATGCCTATGATGACCCTGAGCTATCTGAGCCAGAACACTTATAACATCAATGCACAGCCCTGGAACGGATTTGCTTCCGTACAGGAATTCTATCAGTCTTATATCGATCCGGCTCAGAACCCTGGTCCGCAGGGAACTGTGGTTGGTCTTACACCGAATGGTGCAACGACAACCGGTACACTGGATAAGAGATTGTCTAACTTCCTTGTTGGACCGCAGTTCTCTTCTACCGGTGACAGATTGCTCGATGGTGGTGCGGATGCAACCGACCCCGATGGTCCTCCATTAACATATACTCCGTATATCAATGAGCTGGCGCCAAACGCCTGGAGACAATCCGGTGCCCGTATCGGTAAATGGCAATTCTACAGCGGCATGACTGCTGACCTGGATAATGATTTCGCTATCTTCCGTTATGCAGATATCCTGCTGATGAAAGCAGAAGCAACTGCCAGGAAAAATGCCAACTGGGACGATCCCTTAACACTGGCTACTATCAACCAGATCAGAACACAGCATGGTGGCGTGGATCCATTTGCTACGTTGACTGCAGCAACCTTCCTCGCTGAACGTTCTCGTGAAATGTTCGCAGAGTGCTGGAAGCGCCAGGATATGATCCGCTTCGGAACATATAACAGCGCTTTCCGTTTCCACCCGGCGGATGCGAGCACGCATGTTAACCTGTTCCCGATCCCTGAAAGCCAGTTGAACGCTAACAAAAATCTCGTTCAAAACCCTGGATATTGATATTTTAATTTGAAGGATCCGAATACGAGTGAAGCAAGTAATCTCCATTACTTGCTTCACTTTTTTTATACCTGTTCTGATTGTTAAGAAGCATGGTGGCACAGGAATAATGACGTATATTACTCCTCGTTTCTGAATGTATTAAGATGTTGAAGCAGGTTATGGCTAACGAAATGCGCTTTTTGTTTCGATATATCACCCAACGCTTACTGATCCCACTCTTGCCGGTTATTGTTCTTTCCTGCAACAATAACCGCACGACCTCTCCTGCCAATGCTCTTTTTGAATTGCAATCCACCGGCCATACCGGAATTGATTTTGCCAATAATGTCGCTTACACCGAAGAACTGAACGTATACACCTTTCGGAATTTTTATAATGGTGGAGGAGTGGCCATCGGAGATATCAACAACGATTCCCTCCCCGATATCTTCTTCTGTGGTAACATGAAAACCAACCGCCTTTACCTGAACAAAGGCAATTTTCAGTTTGAAGACATTACCGAAAAGGCCGGCCTGAACTCGGAAGGAGTCTGGTCAACCGGTGTCACTTTCGCGGATATCAACGGCGATGGTTTGCTGGATATCTATGTTTGTAAATCGGGCGATTTTAAAGGCAAAAACCGGGCAAACGCCTTATACATCAACAACGGCAATCTCACCTTTACAGAAAAAGCAAAAGAATACGGTCTCAACAGCCTGGGCCTTTCCACCCACGCCGTGTTTTTTGATTACGACCATGACAACGATCTCGATTGTTACCTGCTCAACAACTCCTTTAAATCGGTAGGTAACTATGATATTGTGAAAGACCAGCGGATGATCCCGGATTCACTGGGAGGAAATAAATTGTACAGAAATGACAACGGTCATTTCACCGATGTGACGATTTCGGCTGGTATATACAGCAGCAAGATTGGATTTGGACTGGGAGTAACCATTGCAGACGTCAATAAAGACGGCTGGCAGGATATCTATGTGGCCAACGATTTTTTTGAACGCGACTATCTCTACATCAACCAGCACGACGGAAAGTTCCGGGAGGAGTTGGAACAATGCCTCAACGAAATCAGCATGAACTCCATGGGGGCAGATATAGCGGACGTGAACAACGACGGATTCCCCGACATCTATGTAACAGATATGCTGCCGGAGCCGGAAAGCAGGGTAAAGACAAAAACAAGTTTTGAAAACTGGGACAAATATCAATCCAATATCAGAAACGGATACGGGAAGCAATTCATCAGAAATGTGCTGCAGTTGAATCGGGGATATGTGCCCGCTTCCCGTAAGAACGAAATCGCCTTCAGTGAAATAGGCCGGCTGGCAGGGGTACAGGCCACCGACTGGAGCTGGGGTGCCCTCATTTCAGATTTTGACAACGACGGATGGAAAGACATCTTTGTGGCGAACGGGATTTTCAAAGACCTCACGGATCAGGATTATGTACAGTACACTGCCAACCCCATGGCTATACGAAAATTGTTATTGGAAGAAAAAGAGGCCGGCATCAAGAAGCTGATCGATTTAATGCCCTCGAACGCGATATCGAACTATGCGTATCACAATAACGGGGATTTGACCTTTACGAACAAGGCGATGGAATGGGGTCTGGGAACGCCGGGTTTTTCGAACGGATCGGCCTATGGTGACCTGGATAATGACGGGGACCTGGATTTGGTGGTCAACAATGTGAACATGGAAGCTTTTGTGTACCGTAACCGCAGCCGTGAGCAGCATCCGGAGAATCA
>JBGAHR010000040.1:0-37728 GCA_044226045.1 Chitinophagaceae bacterium | reverse complement strand
TGCTGTCCCAACTCCAACGACGCCGTCTGTTTGTGCAAGGAGTTTTAGGTTTGCATCTTCAGTCCAAGATTCCGATAAATTCCCTGAAACTTTCTCGTCTTGGATATAAAACTGGAAATTGTCTGCAAACAAATCTAGATGATGTTCTTGAGTTAACATGGTGCTCGAATCGGCTTGCGCCTAACGTTTGTATTTAAGTATTACCAGAACCTTCAAACAAATATAACTCTTTGATTCACCCCAGAAAACAATTGCACAATTGATATTGCGAGGTTGCGGCAATCAAGGCAGGTCTTATTCCCATGGCTTTCCCTTGAACAATTCATCCAACGGATTCACAATATTCACTAAATGATCGCGCCTCACATGCAAATATCGCTCGGTGGTCTTGATATTGAAATGACCGAGCAAATCCTTTATATACTTGATATCAACGCCCTTCTCCAGCAAATGCGTGGCAAAACTATGTCTCAACGCATGGAAACTAACCTCCTTGCCAATTCCGGCCATCGTGCTGGCACGCTGAAAGATCAATTGGGCACTGCGGGAGGAATAAGGCTCCCCAGGCCGCATCCCCTCAAATAAATACACCCGGGGCCGGGGATGACATCGCCTGATATACTCCCTCAACACATCCAGCAATAATACACTCAACCCCACATACCGGTCCTTCTTGCCCTTCGAACGCTCAATAAATATTTGCATCCGGTCGCTGTCAATGTCCTTCAGCTTTAATCTAACCACCTCACTTACTCTCAATCCCGCACTATACGCCGTAAACAAAATGGCTTTATGTTTCAGATTCCTAACCGACGAAAACATCCGCTGCAACTCCCGCTCGCCTAAAACATTCGGTAACTGAATGGGCTTTTTCGGACGGGGTATATCCCAAAAAAACTTTTCCCGCCCCAACACCTGCTCATAGAAAAACTTCAGTGCATTAATCCGGCTATGGAGCGTATTTTCGGTTAATCCCAATACCTCGTTGCAATATACCAGGTACCGCTTCAATTGGTCTACCGTCAATGATTCAGCAGGCCTTGATCCTAAAAGACATAAAAACTGTCTAAGCTCATTTACATAAGTCCTGATAGTGGAGGCGCTGTAAGACTTCAACTGAAGATGCTCAGTAACCCGCTTGATCACCGATAAATTAACCGGATCTATCCTGAAATATGATGTCTGCCGGTCCGGATGAACAGACCGTTGAGTCTTTTTCTGCTGGTTCGCCGCTACACTTTCAGCCGCATCCGCAAGCTTTTCCAGTCGGATAGAAGCCGCCTGAAGCTCCCTGCTGAATTTGGCCTCATCAAATAACGGGCGCGGAATGTACCAGCATCGGTTTGTCCGGCTCCACTTTACACCATCCAATTGGCGAATGAAGCGGTTGATCCGGGAAGAAGGCAAACTCCGAATCGCTACACAATCCTGGCCTCTGTGATACAGTGAAAAAATTGATATCTTCTCCAATTTCCTTTTTCACAATCCTATCGATATTTAGAAGAACGAGCAGGGTAATTTCCTTCTTTGTTCCGGTATTTTACCCACGACTTCGTCCTCCTCAGTCACAGACCAGGTCAGGGATCCCCGGCCTTATTTACTTGATGCCAGGGAGTTAGGAAAATCAGGCTATAAATTAATAAATAATTTGAATTTTTCGGCTATTGCTAACGGAAACGAAAAAATATTTAACAATCATCCCGGAAAATCAATCAAACACTTCAATTAATTATATCAAATCAGTCATACATATTCCGTAATCCGTCATTACATCAATATTGCTTCCGGTAAAACCGGTGCTGAAGGTCAAGTGTCAGGGGGTTGCTGGTAAACCATTTTACAAAATCATTCCATTTGTCCTCGTTCTCGCTTCTCCAGTTGGTAAAAGCCGCCTCCTCTCCCCTGCTCAGCAACCAGAAATTATAGGCTTCCAAATGCCCGGCATCCATCAATTTCTTCTGATACTCAAATAACACATTAGGATAATCGCGAGCGTTCTTGCCGGAAAAATATACCTGGGTAAACTTTGTCCGGATCCGGTTGAGGGCGGGGAGGTCGATCTTCCGCTCACCCATGATCGCTAAAATCAGGGTAAATTCGTAGGCGCCTGAACCAAAGGGCAATTTGAACTTGGCAGGGTCTTTCAGGTCATCAAGGGAGATGGTATTGCCCTGCCTTGAAAAGCTGACGGCCGCAGAAGTATCAGTCGGAAAGGTAATTTGCGATCGGTAAGTATCATATAACAGCTTGCTGATGGTGGCCGTCCGATCGCTGCCGGGCTCCAGGTTCATGAAGATTTCACCATAGATCATTCCCCAAACTTCTTCTGTCGATTGACAGAAAATTCTCGCTGCCCAATAATAATTCGAAGAATAGGCGGGATCCTGCTCGATACCCTTCTCATAATAGTCGAGTGCCTTATTATAGTCTTCTTTCGCCCGCTGCATATTACCGAGCTCCAGATACAAGCCCCCTGCATTGGGAAATTTCTTGAGCCCGTCCTCATATGTCCGAATGGCCTTATCCGATAAACCCTGGTAATCGTAGGCGTTTCCAAGCGATTGATAAACCCGCGCAAACAGATCTTTATGAGTTAACAACTTTTCGAGAATATCCGAAGCCTTCTTGTATTCTTTCATGGCGGTATAGGTATAAGCCAGCTCATACGGATAGGTGATCTCATTCGGATCAAGTCGCTGAGCTTCCTCGAGTAATTGAAGCGCTTCAGCGTATTTCCCCTCTTCATCTTCGAGCTTGATGGCCTGGCGGGCTTTTTCTTTAGCGAGTTCTTTGTTAGATTGGGCCTGCACCAGGAATACGGGGAAGAGCAAAAAGAAAAGAATCAATTTTCTCATATCGTTGTTTTGTTATCTGTCATGTTACTATAGCTGAGATGCCGGATGATGAATTTTTGCATAGAACATTTTTCTAAAGCCGATCTGAAAACAGAATATGCCATTTTCGCGAGCACCAGCCGCAACGAACTGTATTGGGTAAGGGCCTGTCCGCCTAACCGAAATTTCTTTTCTTGCCAATACTTTGTGCTTTCAAAGCAATTGACTGGTCAAAGACTCTATTACTGGCCAGAGAGTAGATAGGCAGGGCGGTCATGACTGAGCAGAATGAGCTCCTGCCTAAGCGCTGCAGGCAGCTGAAGTATCAGGATATCTTCATCTGAAGATGCTTTCCATCCCTCGCCACTCATTTCTAAAATATAACGCGCCTGGCCGGGGAGGATCTCGATTCGGAGCTTCTCGTAAAAAAGTCGAAGGCCGCTTTCACAAAATCCGATCGTTGACAGGTCGCGCAGAATGACCTGTTCCATTACATGTTGTAATATAGTCAGGCCATATCCCTTGCCCGGTATCACGGAAACAAGTCCGACCAATTTAGCCATCGCCCGCGTCTGACTTCCAATTCTCAGGCAGAAACGCAAATAAAGACGGCAAAAACTGAGCATATTGTCTGATTCATCCTTTAAAAGATGAAACTCTGAATCTGAAAAGGTGGCAGTAAAATCTTCCGGGCTCATGGATATCCAGTCTGGCACGGCCCAATACCGAAGAATGGTTTCAATTTCTGTCTCAGTAAGCTCATTAGCTCTCTTGATGATATGCCTTGCCATAAAATGATTCCCTGTTATCCGATAACAAGGAAAAGCGTTTGATCCGGATGATGATTTTTGAGCAATTTAATCAACTCGGGGACTTCATCGTTAAGGGAATACTCAGATCGGTAATCGGTGTCGTTATTCAATTCGATAAGGTATTGCCGGAAAACAGTGGGAAAAGAGGAGTTCTCGATTTTACCCAGTAGGAAATTACAATCGTTATAAGTGAGTAATACCGAATAATTGTTTCTTAGAGCAGAAATCCTGGAAGCATACACCTGCAAAACGGGTTGATACAGCAGTTCGGTCTCGATATAAGCCAGAAAATTTGCCAGAAAAGAAGGATTCAGGTTAGATTTTATTTCGTCGGAATTTGATTCGAGGTATGTTTGATAATTATCTATTGTTTTGAACCATGTCTTTTTGGGTGCTGCCGATTCCATCAGTTTCGGAAGGAAATCGTCTCCTGCAAACCTTCGAATGCTTACAACCATGCCTAACCATTTTGATTTTACCTAAATCGATGCGCTGATGAGCAATTTAGGGAAAAGTAATGATCACGCTGTTGTTTAACCGATTTATAATCTTGAGGCAAATCAATAAATAGCCGGCATCATTTAGAGGTCGCGGATCATATCGAAATTTCGGCCATGGTATTCGAACTCACCCAGTATCCGGAACTGGTTCTTCAAATAATAAGCAACGGCCCGTTCATTTCCCGCCTGCACACCTCCCCATAAAATGAGGCGGTTGATCTGCGCAGAGGGTAGATGTTCCAGAATGTATTGCAGAAAACTCTTTCCTATCCCTTTGCTTTGCCAGGCATCGGCCAGGGATGGAGCAAAAGTGGCGTCGGTATCGGGATGCAGGCTTAATCCATAGCTGGATAAACGGGGTTGATCATGCTCCAAAAATCCCTGCTTGAGAATCGCGTAGCCGATGATGGCTCCATCCAAATTGTTGATCGCAACATAGCCGAAATGATCGTTTCCCTGATAAAAATCGATCACCGCTTGCCTGTCGTACCCATGCGGACCAAATCGGTTACGGGTTTCCGGACTGAGTGTATGAAGATACTGCATCAGCCCCTCAAAGTCGGCGGGGTCAAGCGATCGAAATCTGATATTTGATGGATCCAAAATGGCTGTTTGTAGAAATAAATAGAATTAATAGCGGTCAAGGCAAAAATACTATTTGTATCTGTTCCATAAAGGATTTCAAAACTAGCACCCTCCATCCTCAGGCGAGTCTTATCCCGATTCGCCCTGGCAACGGGGACCAGCCGTTTGTTACAAGCACCGGTTGGGATCAGGTGAATCAGTCTACATGGAAGAAGGTAACACCCTGCTCGACGAGTTTTATCCGCCGAAGACGTATAAGACTCGTCGGGGGAAGATTCGAATAATTCGCGTAATTCGTGTAAGACACACCGTGAAACATGAAACGTAAAACGCGAAACGTGGAAAGGTTCATCCCATATCAATTCGCACCAATACGGGGCTCCTCTGATATAAATGCGTCGTGGAAATTGTCAATACCCTTGGGGTTCAAACCGTATTCATTCTCTCCCCGCTCACCGTCCTGGAACAACATGATAAAGTAATAAAAAGGAATTAACTGAAACCAGCCACTCTTCCCCATATCATGACAACGCTTGCAACCCTGAGCCCATAAGAACCAAAGTGCAGGAACCATTAAAAAAAACAAAATCACACTACCGGAAGATTCGCTGTTACTGGTGTCGTCAGCGATGCCGGGCATGAATACGATCAATCCCAGGTAGACTGCCACATAAATAATCAGGGATAAACCATATTCCAAACGGCGAATACGGCCTTCGAAAGAAAAGGGTCGTTTAAACATAAAAGGAAAATTTTTTTAATCAGCGCACCAATTACAAGGTTCATTACAGATCAACACTTGCCGATCTGTACTTTCGTTTACTATTCTCCGTTTGCTGGCAGCATAATTAATAAAAATATTACAGATCAGCAAATAGAGCAGGCAGATAAATTCCTAACAGTCTGGCACATCCCATCTTCCTGGTGATCGGGTAAGAGTAAACTGGCGGCCTATAAATGCCGGGCTGTGTGGACATGATACCGGTTGGGATCGGTTGAGTCAGTTTGCATTGAAGAAGGTAACACCCTGTTGGACGAGTTTTATCCGCCGAAGACGTATAAGACTCGTCTGAGGAAGATTCGAATAATTCGCGTAATTCGTGTAAGACACACCGTGAAACATGAAACGTAAAACGCGAAACGTTTAAACCGGCTGGTTCTCCGCCTTTCGGCGGATAACACTCGTCTGGGGATCCCTAACACCCTCATCACCAGCCCATTGCCGCCAAAAACCACCATCTCCCCAAAAAATCCTGAAAAAAAATTTGGAATCTCTGCCCAATCCGCCTTACCTTTGCTAACGCTGTTAAATAATTTTACAGCGATCAACGATGGCCAGTAAAGACCGAATATTAAAACTAAAAGAAGAAACTCGCTGTAATATCCTCAGCGCAAGCCTGGATATTGTAAAGGAAGAAGGATGGTCTGCCCTGAGCATGCGTAAAATCGCGGATAAGATAGACTATACAGCGCCGATCATCTACGAGTACTTCAGTAACAAAGACGCAATTCTCCAGGAACTGACCCGCATGGGCTTTGTAAAGCTGGCGGCCAAACTGGAAGAAGCCAAATCACTAAGTACCTCCCCGGAAGGTCAGCTGGAAGCAATGTGGCTGGCTTACTGGAACTTCTCCTTCGAAAACAAGGAGTTGTATAAAGTAATGTACGGAGTGGAAATGAACTGTTGCGCCCTCGAAAACAAATGCGCAGACTATTCGAAACCCATGAATATGATCTGGGACCAGATCGAAGCGATTACCCCGCCGGAAAGAAGAACAGAAGATTATGTAGACCTTAAATACTACACTTTCTGGAGCGTGGTGCATGGATTAATCTCGATTAACCTCACCAACCAGGTAACCAGCGAAGAACTGAATCGCCAGGTACTGAGAGACGCCATCTCCGGTATCATCAATTCAATCAAAAACTAAAGAACAACCACCCTACTATCGAGAATAGCCCATGGCTATTTTTTTAATCCGACTTACTTAACACCGTTAAATCATTTATCGGTGTTTTGAAGACAACCTGGGAAACCATTTTATAAAGCAGTCACCCTGCTTTTTTTCAACAAGAATACTTAACACTGTTAGAAATCGAACACAATTATGAAGCAGCTTCAAATCTATCTGATCTATGCGGGAATCCTGTATTTCGCAGCCTGTGCAGGCAACGTAAATAACCAACCCGCTCCTCCGCCACCCGCCCTTCCGGTAGTAAAACTGGAAACAGGATCGGCTACCACCTGGCAGGAATTCCCGGCCACTATCGAAGGAACAACCAATGTTGAAATCCGCCCGCAGGTAAGCGGCTACCTGGAAACAATCTATGTTCAGGATGGAGACTGGGTTTCAAAAGGACAACCACTGTTCCGCATCAACGCAAAAGAATACAATCAATACAGCAACAGCGCAGCAGCCTCGATCCAACTGGCAAAAGCCAATGTAGAAAAGGCACAGGTGGAAGTAGACCGGCTGGAACCACTGGTGGCTAATAAAGTAATATCGGAAGTTCAATTGAAAACGGCCAAAGCCACCTTGCATGAAGCGGAAGCAGCTTATGCGCAGGCAGTATCAAGCAAAGGCAGTGCAGATATCACCCTGGGCTATACGCTGATCACAGCGCCGGTAAGTGGTTATGTGGGACATATCAACTTCAAACAGGGCAGCCTGATCGGCAAGGGAGAACAACTGCCGCTCACCCTGCTGAGCGAAGTAAACAATGTGCACGCTTACTTCAGCCTGAGCGAAGCTGATTTCCTCCGGTTCTTCTCCAGTGTACAAGGCAAAACGATCGAAGAGAAAATAAAAAACATCCCTTCGGTAGAACTGAAACTGGCAGACAATTCTATCTATAAAGCAAAAGGTAAAGTTGAACTGATACAGGGTCAATTTGATCGTGCCGCAGGCAGCATCGCTTTTCGTGCGATCTTCCCCAACACAGAAAAACTGTTGCGTTCCGGCATCTCCGGTAAGATCCGCATCCCTTCTTCCCTCAACGATAAACTGCTGGTACCACAGCAAAGCACCTACGAACTGCAGGACAGAGTATATGTGTTCGCCTTGGGCGACAGCAACAAAGTGATCAGCAAACAGATCACCATACAGGGAAAAAGCGAAGGGAACTACATCGTGGAGAAAGGCGTGAACAATGGAGAAGTGATCGTATACAGCGGTCTTCAAAGACTGAGAGATGGCGCGGTCATCACCCCTAAAAATGTATCGCTGGACAGCGTACTCCATAATACTGCCAGCATCTACTAATCCGTGAATGAATCAGACAAGCAGACTTACAGTTGGTAGAGGCCGACTGATGGGGAATCCTTATCCCTGCCCGAACCAACCAATCAAAAAATAAAAACATGTTACAGCAATTCATCAAACGCCCGGTATTGTCGACAGTGATCTCTATCCTGTTGGTATTGGTGGGCATTGTTTCACTGACCAAACTGCCGATCACCCAGTTTCCGGATATCGCTCCACCGGCCGTACTGGTAACGGCAGCCTATCCGGGTGCCAGCGCGGAAGTAGTGGCCCGCTCTGTTGCCACTCCGCTGGAAGAAGCGATCAATGGCGTGGAGAACATGACCTACATGACTTCCAACAGCAACAACGACGGAACCATGACGCTGAGCGTCTTCTTCAAAGCAGGCACCGATCCCGATATCGCTTCGGTAAACGTACAGAACCGCGTTGCCAAAGCAAGCAGTCTTATTCCGGCGGAAGTACTGCAGGCAGGTATCACCACACAAAAACAACAAAACAGTATCATCATGGCGATCGCGCTCTATAGCGACAGCTCCTATGATGAAACTTTCCTGCAGAACTATGCGAAGATCAATATCGTCCCCGAAATACAACGGGTGCATGGTGTGGGTCAGGCTACGATCTTTGGAACAAAAGATTATGCCATGCGCATCTGGCTCAAGCCGGATCGCCTCGCAGCTTACAACCTGTCTGCCCAGGACGTACTGACTTCCATCCGCGAACAAAACCTCGAAGCGGCACCGGGCAAATTTGGTGAAGGCAGTGAAGAGACCTTTGAATATGTAATCAAGTACAAAGGGAAACTGAACACCAATGAAGATTATGAAAACATCATCCTGAAATCCAACCTGGATGGTTCTACCATCCGGCTGAAGGACGTGGCTCGCGTGGGTTTAGGCTCTTTCAATTATACATCCGAAGCGAAAGTAGACAGGGGGCCTTCAACGGGTATCCTGATCTACCAGACCGCCGGCTCCAATGCGAATGACATTCTCACCGAAGTGAATCATATCATGGAGCGGGTAAACAAGGATCTTCCGCGAGGAGTGAAAACCTTTGTGCCCTATTCTTCCAAAGAATTCCTCGATGCCTCGATCGACAAAGTAAAACACACTTTGCTTGAAGCATTCATCCTGGTGTTCCTGGTTGTGTTCCTGTTTCTGCAGGATTTCCGGTCCACCCTGATTCCGGCGATTGCAGTACCGGTAGCGATACTGGGCACCTTCTTCTTTATGCAATTGTTCGGATTTACGATCAACCTGCTCACCCTGTTCGCGCTGATTCTTGCGATCGGTATCGTGGTAGATGACGCGATCGTAGTGGTGGAAGCAGTTCACACCAAAATGCAAAAAGAACACCTGCCGGCGAAAGCGGCCACCCTGAAAAGTATGAACGAGATATCCGGCGCGATCATCTCGATCACACTGGTGATGGCGGCCGTATTCGTTCCCGTTGGATTCATGCAGGGACCGGCCGGTATCTTCTATAAACAATTTGCCTTCACCCTGGCGATCGCGATCCTGATCTCCGCGGTGAATGCGCTTACCCTGAGCCCTGCCCTCTCAGCCCTGTTCCTGAAAAACAACCACACGGCAGCGGGAGACAAACCAGCAGGTCTCAAACAACGTTTCTTCAAAGCCTTCAATGCAGGTTTTGAAAACATGACGAACAGGTATGGCCGCAGTCTTCGTTTCCTGATCAAAACAAAATGGATTGCCCTTGCCGGCCTGGTCATCATCACCCTCACTACGGTATTTATGGTGAAAAGAACGCCGACGGGTTTTATCCCCACAGAAGACCAAAGCATCTTCCTGTATTCACTGAGCATGCCCCCGG
Source organism: Chitinophagaceae bacterium (assembly GCA_044226045.1). Classification (GTDB taxonomy): domain Bacteria; phylum Bacteroidota; class Bacteroidia; order Chitinophagales; family Chitinophagaceae; genus Endoryza. The sequence continues at coordinate 27,895 of JBGAHR010000040.1, read as the reverse complement.
GCGCCTCTTTGGAAAGAACCAAAAAGGTGATTGATAAAGTCGACAGCATCATCGCCACAGTGGAAGGCGTGGAAAAATCGTATAGCGTTGCAGGTATGAACATCATCACCAACGCTACCAGCCCCATCAGCGGTCTGGCCTTTGTAAAACTGAAAAAGCCGGGTACCCGCGGCCATACAGAAGATATCAATGCGATTTTGGGAGAAGTGAACCAGAAACTGTCGGTGATCTCCTCTGCGGACCTTTTCACTTTCACGTTACCTACCGTACAGGGCTTTGGTAATACCAACGGCTTTGAATTGATCCTGCAGGATCGCGCCGGTGGCAAACTGGAAGACCTGAGTGCCACCGCCTACGGATTCATCGGTGAGCTGATGAAGCGCCCGGAGATCATGTATGCCTTTACCACCTTTAATACCGGCAACCCTCAATATAAATTGAATATCGATGAAGCAAAGGCTAAGCAACTTGGTGTATCTGTCAACGACCTGTTACAAACCATGCAGGTTTATTATGGAAGTTTCCAGGCCGGCGATTTCAACCGGTTCGGAAAACAATATAAGGTAATCGTTCAGTCCGATGTCAGTTACCGGATCGATCCCAACACCCTGAACGATGTGCATGTTAAAAATAATCTGGGAGAGATGGTTCCGGTAAAGACGCTGGTTAACCTGGAAAAGGTATACGGACCGGAAACGGTTACCCGCAACAATCTTTTCAATGCGGTTACCATCAACGGAGTACCCAAACCGGGATATAGTTCGGGAGAAGCTTTGAAAGCCATACAGGAAGTAGCTGCAAATTACCTTCCACGCGGTTATGCCTATGAGTGGGGAGGATTAACCCGTGAGGAACAAAGCTCCGGTTCTCAAACCACCTGGATCTTTGTGATGTCACTGATCTTTGTTTATTTCCTGCTTGCCGCGCAATATGAAAGCTATATGCTTCCGTTTGCGGTCATTCTCTCGGTGCCAACCGGATTGCTCGGCACATTTGCCTTTATCAATATCGCCGGTATAGAAAACAATATTTATGTGCAGGTGGGATTGATCATGCTCATCGGGCTGTTGGCCAAGAATGCCATCCTGATTGTGGAATATGCCGTACAAAGAAGAAAAGCCGGCTTGTCGATCAGACATGCCGCTATCGAAGCTGCCCGTCTCCGCTTGCGACCCATCCTGATGACCTCCTTTGCCTTTATCGCGGGATTGTTACCGCTGCTGACCGCCACCGGTGCATCTGCCATGGGCAACCGATCTATCGGTACCGGCGCGGTGGGTGGAATGCTGACGGGCGTGCTCCTCGGCATCTTTATCATCCCCGTTCTCTTCACCATCTTCCAGTTCCTGCAGGAAAAAATAATAGGAAAGAAAGTGGTGGAAAAAGAAGAGTGGATCGTGGACAAACTGGAATTACAAACGAACTAATCAATCAAGCATCATGAAATCGATCAATATATTCTCGATGGCCGCCCTGGTACTGTTTTTACAGGCTTGCAAGGTGTCGGCCGATGTGGCAACACCCAACCCGGAACTGCCCAACACCTACAGAACTGTGTCAGCGGCCGATACCGCCAATATCGCGTCTGTTCAATGGAAAGAATTTTTTACCAACAGCGATCTGCGCAACCTGATCGACAGTACCATCGCTCACAACTACGATCTGCAAATCGCCCTCAAAAACATCGAAGCGGCACAGCTGATCGTTAAGCAAAGCAAACTCGGTTATCTTCCCGAAGCACGCCTGCAGGCTGGCGCCTCTATCAGTCGCCCTTCAGACAATAGTTTGAACGGGATCAGCCTGAGCCAGTTTCTTGGCCAGTCTTACGTGGAGGACTATACGTTGAGTGTTGGCGTTACCTGGGAAGCCGATATCTGGGGAAAGATCAGGAATCAAAAGGAAAGAGCACTGGCCTCCTTTTTACAAAGCCAGGAAGCAAGGAAGGCAATCCAGACCAACCTGGTTTCCTATGTAGCGAATGGATATTATAATCTGCTCATGCTCGATGCGCAATTATCGATCGCCAGAAAAAATGTATTGTTGGCCGATAGTACACTCGCGATCATTCAGCTTCAGTACAATGCCGGTCAGGTCACTAACCTGGGCGTTCAGCAGGCGACTGCTCAACGATTGGTAGCGATCCAGTTGATTCCGCAACTCGAACAGGAGATCGCCATCCAGGAAAATGCTTTAAGTGTATTATCCGGTACCAATCCGAAAAATATCCAGCGCAACGGTCAGATCAACGAATCCATACATGATGGAAGCTTATCAGCAGGGGTGCCTTCCACCTTGTTACAGAACAGACCGGACATCCGTTCAAAAGAACTGCAACTGACTATTGCCAATGCCAACACCGGTATTGCAAAAGCAAACATGTACCCAACCCTGTCGATCACCGCCACCGGGGGCATCAATGCCTTCAAAGCCAGCAACTGGTTTAGCGTACCGGCATCCTTATTTGCGATCGGTAGCGGCGGTATCACACAACCGTTGTTCCAGCGAAAACAGCTCAAGACGCAATACGAACTTTCCAGGATTGAAAGGGAAAAAGCGGTGATAGGATTCAGACAATCGGTGTTAACAGCCGTTGGTGAAGTAAGTGACGCGCTGGTGAAAGTGAATAAGCTGGCAGAGCAACAGGCCATTGCCGCCGCCAGGGTACAAACCCTGCAACAGGCGATCGGCAATGCCAATCTGCTCTTCAGGAATGGTATGGCCACCTATCTGGAAGTGATCACCGCCCAAAGCAATGTGCTCGAGGGTGAGCTTCAACTGGCCGTCATCCAAAAACAACAATCCGCCGCAGCCATTGAGCTGTACAGATCATTGGGAGGAGGATGGAAGTAGCAATTGGGCAATGGGTTAATTGGTCAATGAGCCAATGGTGATGACGAATTACGAATGGCGGACGACGGATGCAATTGGTCAATTAGTCAATGAGTCAATTGGCCAATAAAAAACGATAAACGTAAAACGATAAACCGTAAACGCTGGCAGGGTTCCTTCGCCTGCTTCAGGCTTATTGGAGAGCGGGAGTGAGAGCGCGAGCGGAAAGAGAAAGAGAAAGGGAAATAGAAGGGGAAAGGGAAAGAATGTGCGGTATCAATAGCGCATGAGTGAGAGCAGGAAGAAGCCGAATGACGACTAGCAGTTGGTGTATAAATGAATAGTAATGAATTTCCCCCCTCGCCCTTGGGAGAGGGGCAGGGGGTGAGGGTGGAAGTAAGCGCGGGTATAAGAAATGATGTGAAAGAAATCGGGGCCTTTATTTAATGGTCTTCGAATTTTTAACCGGACAACAATGATTAGTCAATGAGTCAATTGGCCAATAAAAAACGATAAACGTGAAACGATAAACCGTAAACGCTGGCAGGATTCCTTCGCGCGCGGTTCCCGGCGTGCTTTGCGTCCAGGCTTCAGAGCGGGTTACGGATGGAAGGCAATTTGGCAATATGTAAATTAGTCTAAGAAATTATTGATAGCTATTTGCGGTTGTAATTCTCTGCTCCGTTCTTTTTGTTTCTCTTTCCTCCCTCGTTCCCAGTCCGTTCATTCAAAAAAGTGAGGGAACAGTAAACCGCAAAAAGTCATCTTAATAATTCGCATCAATTCACGTAATTCGCATATCACTAAGTTGCGATTATGAAAGCGTTGATGTGGAATATTTTACTTTCAGTATTTGCGTATATGGCATTAAGTGTAGGCACGCTTCTGATGATTTCCATGGTTATTGATTATGCATCCTTCAGAACGGATATCCACTTTCTTCAATATAAACAAAGCTATCTTCCAGATTTTACATGGAGGATAGCCTTTTATGGACATGTTTTCTCCAGCGTGGTTTCGTTGGCAGCCGGGCTTACACAGTTTTCCTCCTACCTGCGAACAAAATATATCAAGCTACACCGAATCATTGGAAAGCTTTACGTATTCAATGTGCTCATAATTAATTTTCCTGCTGCGATGATTCTGGCCATAAATGCTAACGGATTGTTGCCCTCGAAAATGGCCTTTACGATTCTTGATCTACTCTGGTTCTATTTTACTGCAAAAGCCTGGACAACGATCAGGAAGGGAGAAGTAGAAAAACACAGAGCATACATGATTAGAAGTTTTGCGCTTACTTTCTCCGCGATAACTCTCCGCACCTGGAAAATCATTCTTTCAAGTAGTTTTAGCATCGACCCTTTGTCACTTTATATGATCGAAGCTTGGATGGGCTTCGTTCCTAATTTACTCTTTGCCGAATGGTGGATATACCGAGATCGAAAGATTGCGGCGCGCATTCCTGAACGACAGAAAAAATAGCTTTATGTGTTTGGTATCTCTTTGTATAAATCGTTTCACCGCAACTAACGCTCGAAATTTGCAAAATAAGCCAGATACACAAATGCTGCTCCCGACAGTAAAATGATTGCTATTAAAAAACCGATGATAGCCCAAACCCAGGGACTTGCTCCCTTCGCCTTCGCTTTATTGAAAGAGATGGATCCAATGAGTATTCCAATACTAATAACAAATATAAAAAAAAGCACTAATATACCCATACATAATTGTTAGGATCTAAAATAATATTGATACAGAAAAACTACTGTCAGCCCTATCCGAAAATACAGTAGTTTCGTCAATTTTTGAGTAAAACTGGGCTAATGAAAAAGTCATTATATATCTGTTTAACACTCCTTTCATTTTTTAGTGGTATAAAATCTCAGGTAGCCATCAACAATACAGGAGCTCCACCGGATCCATCCGCCATGTTGGATGTTCAAAGCACCAATAAAGGCTTTTATCCCCCACGCATGACCTGGTCTCAAATAAAGGCCATTCAATCACCTGGCCCCGGAATGGTTGTATATGATACCGATTTTGGCAAACTCCGAATTTATAATGGTTCCAAATGGAATGCCGTTGAAACCGATACGCCTTATGACCAACCTGCCGGTACATTTAAGTCTTTCCCGATTCTTTCCGAATTACAATTGGAGACTATTTCTGATCTGACCATTGACCCTGTTTCAAAAAATATCTACTTTATCGGATCCATCACGGATGGGGTATATGGGCAAGCGGTCAGTGGCACTTCAGATGCGTTGCTGGTTGCTTACAGCGAAACCGGACAACGTCTATGGGCTCGAACAATGGGGTGCTCCGGCGACGATATTGGATATTCGGTAGTGGTGGGAGCAGATGGAAGCATCTATTCAGCCATCGCCTCAGTCGGTCCTGTGGATGGTCAGCCCTATATCGCCGGTTTTGATGTGTCGCTGATCAAGTTTAGTAAAGAGGGCGATAAGTTATGGACAAGATCTTTCGGTACCAACCTTAATGAAAAAGGACTTTTTATGGCAACCGATCCTGCCGGTAATATTTACGTATCTGGCTATACCGAAAGTTCATTTGCCGGCTATACAAATACAGGCGGGGCGGATCTGTTTATTGCAAAGTACGATCCCTCCGGAAATCAGGTTTGGCTACGAGAAGCCGGCGGAAACGCTAATGTATTTATAGAAGATATTTTTATTAATAGCACAGGTATTTATTGTACAGGGTCAACTGGCGGTGATCTGGATGGTCAGCAATTCAAAGGCGGCTCCACTGATGGCTTTGTGATGAAATTCGACTTTACCGGAACAAAATTATTTACTCGTATTTTCGGCTCCTCCGTGAACGAATTTGGCATCGGCCTGGTTACTGATGCAACAGGTAACTTTTTCATTACCGGGAATACCGATGGAAATCTGAATGGAGTAACGCATGTTGGTCAGAACGCCGATGCTTTCCTGGTAAAATATGATCCATTCGGAAACGTTCTTTGGACAAAACTCTACGGACAGGGCCTGGGATTTTTTGGCGGGAAGATTCAAATTGCGGCCAACGGAGACCTTTACACAATTGGACAAACAATCTCATTCCCCGGCTATCCGGAATTTAATGGCAGCGCAATCTATTTAAGGAAACTCGACAAAGATGGAAACACGATTTGGACAAAGTTTGCCGGCTCCGATTATTGGGAGAAGGCTTCTATATTTTCCAACATTGTGGATGATTGCTTTTATATTCTGGGCTCCTTTGGTGGAAACTTCTGCACCATCGGTAATAATCGAATTACTTCTACCTTTGGTTATAATACCGTTGAATCATTTCTTTGGAAATACGCCGAGTGAGTATTTTGTCAGGTGAAATAAGAAATAATCTCGTCAAAGCTTTATCGCTTATTGTCTTCCAAAAACTCAATAACATTATCCGGACTGATGACATACTTTTTGAAATCAGTCCGGATAAATACCAGTTTATTTTTGTCGGTAGCCCACATAGAGACAGTCCCGTGATCGCGAAAGCGGAAAGCGCCGAAATAACCAAAGAGCCCCCCCGATCCAAACAATCTGAATCCCGCCAATATACCACCCCGATCGATCTTACTCACCTCCCGTATTTCTCTCAGTGGAATTTTGATAGACCCCAACGGCTTTTTAATAATCAAGCTTGACCCGTCAACGACATACTTGATCGGATGAAATAACCAGGTAAGCACCAGTACCAATGGCAGTATAATAATAGAAATTGCCGAAGCAAAACTCGGATTGCTCTCCACAAAACTGATATAAAGGATCATTACTGTCGCAATCAAAAAAACAGCAGTAGAAACCCTGGCAAAACCATCCATCCGTGCAGCGTAAACTTTTTCTTTCATAAGCGGCAAAGATAAAAAGATAAATGAGAGCGGGAGCGGGAGCGGGAGCGAAAGCGGGAGCGGGCAAACAAAAAACCGGAATCTCCCCAATTCGCCCAATTCGCCTAATTCGCATAATTCGCGAAAAAAAATTTGGATCACACTTTCTTTCATCGTAATATTGCGATATATATGGGACTGACAAAATCAAATGAGTTCAGTGCGAAGGAAAACAAGATCGCCCGCTACGCGAAGGCTTTGGCACACCCGGCACGAGTGGCGATCCTGAAACTGCTGGCAGAAAAAGCAACCTGCCAGTGTGGAGATATCGTGGATGAACTCCCTTTATCGCAGAGCACCGTTTCCCAACACCTGAAAGAACTCAAAGAAGCAGGCCTGATAAAAGGCGAGATTGAAGGAGTAAGAGTTTGCTATTGCATAGACGAAAAAGAATGGAAGGAAGCCCAGCAATGGCTCACTCAATTATTCAATGCCTATAAACCCTGTGGCAATAACTGTTAAACCTTTTTTTTGCTTTTATTCATCGTTATATTACGATTAAACCAATAAAAAATATACCATGCAAAACAGTGAATCATTAAAAGATCTGGTAAAACAGAAATACAGCGAAATCGCTCTCCAGGACAAAACCACCAATCAAAGCTCCTGCTGCGGTTCGGGTAGTTGCTCAACGGATGTATACAACATCATGACAGAAGACTACAGTACAATGGAAGGATACAACCCGGATGCCGATCTCGGACTGGGATGTGGACTACCTACCCAGTTTGCCAAAATCAAAAAAGGCGATGTGGTGATCGATCTGGGTAGCGGCGCCGGTAACGATGCTTTCATTGCCCGCCATGAAACCGGACCGGAGGGAAAAGTAATCGGGGTAGATTTTACACCGGCCATGATTGAGCTGGCGCGCAAAAACGCGGAGGTCAGAGGGTTCAATAATGTCGAATTCAGGCAAGGCGATATTGAACATATGCCTGTAACCTCCAATGTGGCCGATGTAATCGTGAGCAATTGTGTGCTGAACCTGGTTCCCAATAAAGATGGAGTGATCAAAGAAATATATCGCACCTTAAAACCCGGTGGTCATTTTTCCATTTCCGATATCGTGTTAGACGGATCTCTCCCGGAAGAAATCAGGCAGGCAGCGGAAATGTATGCCGGCTGTGTATCGGGTGCCATCCAGAAAAAAGTCTATCTCGAACTGATCGAAAACAACGGGTTTACAAACATTACATTGCAAAAAGATCGCGAGATTATTGTTCCGGATGATATCCTGTCGCAATACCTTTCCGAAGAACAACTCAAAGCCTTCAAAAACTCCGGCACAGGTATCAGAAGTGTAACCGTTTACGCAGAAAAACCACTGGAGGAAAAGAAAGCATGCTGTGAACCGGGATGCTGCAATTAAGCAATTGGCCAATGGGTCAATTGGTCAATGAGCCAATGGTGATTACGAATTACGAATGGCGGATTACGAATTACGGATGACGGATGACTAATGAAAATTTCAAAAGTCAAAATCGGCTGTGATTTGAGGGTTGCGCGCACAAATGAACTGTGAAACATGAAACGTAAAACGATAAACGTGAAACGATAAACCATAAACGCTTACAAGTTTTCTTCGCGCCCTCTGCGTCCAGGCTTATTGGGGAGCGGGAGTGAGAACACGAGCGGAAAGAGAAACGAACAGAGAAACGGAAAGGAAAAGACAATGAGTGTGTATACGTGCGTCATCGCCGCAGGCTCGCAGGGCGCGAGTCCTCCGCCTGCGGCGGATAAGACTCGCCTGGGGAAGGGAAAGAGACAAAACATTATAAACTGTAAACCGCAAACTGCAAACCAACGTGAAACGATAAACCATAAACGCAAAGGTTTCTTCGTGCACTCCATTCCTTTGTCAATCGCTCTCGCTCCCGTACTCGCTCCTTAAAACCACCAACCATAAACTATACCCCGCCATGCCTGAAATTTTGATTGCCAAAGAAGTTCACCGCCCGGAGATTGTCCGTCTCCTCGCGGCTGAAAACCTGCCAACGGAAGATTTGCCTACGCCTCTTGACCATTTTTTGATAGCCATGATAAAAGAAAAAGTGGCAGGCGTCATCGGATTGGAAAAGCACGAAGAGTATGGATTACTTCGGTCGATGGTTGTCGATAAATCATTTCGAAATCAGCAGATAGCTCAGCAACTTGTAAAAGCCCTGGAGGATTATGCCTTGAAGCAGGGTATTAAGGAGCTGTATCTGCTCACATTAACGGCGGCAGATTATTTTGTTAAGAAAGGATACGAGTATATTTCGAGAAATGATTCCCCGAAAATTCTACAATCCACTTCCGAATTCACCCATTCCTGTCCGGCGACCGCACAGATGATGAAGAAAATAATATCCAAATGAATAAATACCTGGCAGAACTCCTGGGGACATTTGCGCTGGTATTCTTTGGAACCGGTGCCATTATCATCAACGAACAGCAAGGTGGAGTAATCAGTCATGTGGGTATCGCCATCTGTTTTGGACTGATCGTAATGGCCATGATCTATGCTTTGGGTGACATCTCAGGCGCACATCTCAACCCGGCTGTTACCCTTGCTTTCACGCTCTCCGGTCGTTTCCCGGCTAAACAGGTTCCAGCATACATGGCAAGCCAGATAGCAGGCGCTATCCTTAGTAGTCTTGTTTTGAAATATCTGTTTCCCGGAAATGAATTTTTGGGATCTACGCGCCCCTCCGGTAGCATTGGGCAGTCATTCGTACTTGAAATGATTCTAACATTTTTGCTGATGTTGGTAATTATACAAGTATCTACGGGCAGTAAAGAGCGGGGAATGTTTGCCGGACTGGCGATCGGTTCAACGGTTTTATTAGAAGCCTTAATGGCCGGTCCCGTATCTGGCGCCAGTATGAACCCGGCAAGAAGCCTAGCCCCGGCTATTGTTTCCGGTCACACTCAACATCTTTGGATTTACCTGCTGGCACCCGTATTGGGGGCTTCATTTTCTATTCCTGTTTTTAAACTTCTATCAAATAAAAAAGCTGTATGAAAATTGCTTTATTCAGTGATATACATGCGAATCTCCCCGCTTTGGAAGCTTGTTTAGAAAGTATCGGCGAGCAAAATCCCGACAGCATCTACTGCCTGGGAGACCTGGTTGGCTATAATGTATGGCCAAACGAGGTAATAGAAGAAATTCGAAAACGCGGTATTCCAACTATCGCCGGCAACTACGACCAGGGGATTGGTTTGATGAGTGATGAATGCGGATGTGCCTATAAAACTGATACAGAAAAAGATCTCGGTAAAATATCAATTGGATATACCAACTCAATTACCAAGCCCGGGGCTCGCCAATACCTGCGAACACTCCCCGCACATATTCGGGTCGATTTTCAATTAAATGTGGAACCCCTTTCATTGCTGTTGGTTCATGGAAGTCCGCGAAAAATTAATGAATACCTGTTTGAAGACAGAGATCAGAAAAGCTTTGCCCGCATTCTGGAACAGGCCAATGCAGATATACTATGCTTTGGTCACACGCATAAACCCTTCCACAGAGTCTTTTCTTCCGAAACAAATGGAAAAACGCGTTACAGACATGCTATTAACATTGGTTCTGTAGGAAAGCCAAAAGATCAAACCCCTAAAGGTTGTTATGTGCTGCTGACAATCAAACAGGATGCTGATATTTACACTGAAAATTCCATTGAGGTCGAATTCGTCCGTTTTGATTATGATGTAGAAAAAGCGGCAAGAGCCATTGAAAACAGTCCCTTACCCAACGAATTCGCAGATATGCTGAGAAGAGGATATTGAATTTTCAATTCGTCATCCGTCATTCCTATTGGTTCATTGGCAAATTGCATACCATTCGTAATCCGCCATCCGTCATCCGTAATTCTTATTGGCTGATTGTTTAATTATAATCAAACTTTTCCCTGAACTGAAGCGGTGTCATTCCAGTCTTGCTTTTGAACATTTTATTGAACGACTGAGGGAATTCAAATCCAAGTTCGTAGGCGATTTCTCCAACAGATAATTGAGTCAGCGAGAGTTTTTCCTTGGCCTTTTCAATCAGCTTATCGTGAATATGTTGCTGGGTACTTTGTCCTGTCAATACTTTTAACAGGCTACTCAGGTATCCCGGAGAAACAGCAAGACTGGCAGCAATATCCTGCACTGTCGGGATACCTTTTTGAACAAGTGTATCGCTATTGAAATAGCCAGCCAGCCATTGTTCGAGTCGATCGAGTACCTGGTGATTGGTTATTTTACGGGTAATGAACTGACGCTGATAGAATCGTTCTGAATAGTTTAACAATGTCTCTATCTGGGAGATAATAATGCTCTGGCTGAACTTGTCAATATTAGACCGATACTCCTGTTGAATATTTTGAATAATGCCATTCACCACTGTTTCCTCTTTCTCAGAGAGGAATAACGCTTCATTTATGGCGTAATCGAAGAATTCATATTTACGAATCTTGTCCGCCAGCGACGTATTCCATAAAAAGTCCGGATGGATCAGCAAAATCCATCCAGACCTCTTTGTATTTGAATTTTGTCCCGGCGCGATTCTCAACACCTGGTTAGGCGCCATAAAATACATCACTCCCTCATCAAAATCATATTCCTGCTGACCATAATACATCTTGCCATCGACTCCCCGCTTGGCAGAAATCGAATAAAAATCCGACACCGTACTTCCGGGACTGATTTGCAATGTTGCATAGTCTACAATACTGATCAGCGGATGCTCAGGTTTGGGAAGCTGATGCAGCTGATGAAATTCAGTGATTGTTTTAATTCTAATAGGTTGTGAACCTGCCATCATTCAAATTTACCGATTAAAGTGACTGCCCTCCGGAAACTTCTATTCTTTGTCCGTTGATCCATCGCCCTTCTTCCGTGCAAAGAAAAGCCACTACGCCACCAATATCATCTGGTACACCCACTCTCCCTAAGGCGGTGAACGCGGCTATCTGATCATTAAGTTCCTTGTTATCCCGAACGCGACCACCCCCGAAATCCGTTTCGATAGCACCCGGCGCCACTACATTTACCCTGATTTTCCGTGGTCCGAGTTCTTTAGCAAGATAACGGGTCAATGTCTCCACCGCAGCTTTCAGAGATCCGTATACCGAGTATCCGGGATAGGAAATACGGGTAAGGCCCGAAGAAATATTAATCACTGCACCACCATTCTTTAAATAGGGAAGTGATTGCTGCGTTAGAAAGAACATGCCTTTGAAGTGTATATCATAGATAGCATCCATCTGCTCTTCCTTAACTTCCGTCGCCAGTGCATGTAGGGCAGTGCCCGCGTTATTCACCAGAAAATCAAATTGAGGCTCTCCTGTTTCTTTTTCCTGATAGCGGGTCAGCTGTTCCAGGAAAGGGCTGAATTGTTTTGTATCACTGGTATCCAGTCGAAAAGCCGTCGATTTTTGTCCGAGTGAGCGAATTTCGGCAACGACTGCTTCCGCGGCTTCCCGGTTACTGTTATAGGTGATGATAACATCGATCCCTTTCTTGGCAAGGGCAATAGCCATATTTTTTCCCAAACCCCGACTACCACCGGTTACCAATGCTGTTTTGTTTGTTGTGTTCATCTTGTGTATTGTTATGATTGTTATTTTTTTTGTTGATAGGCCGCTGCAAAATCTTCCGCATATTTTTCCAGGCTCACTTTTCCGTATGCCGGTTTATTCTTCTCAAAATCCTTCCGGAGGATGCCACTGTGCGTAGCCTGCCCGATTTCCACTAATGTATGAGCGGTATTGGGTGGGATTCCGTTGGCAAGCAGTGATTTCAATACCTGTTCTGGTTCCAGCGTTTTCCAAACGAGGTCTGGCTGACCAATCGCTTTTCCGAGTACCTGCGCAACTTCTCTACAAGTCCGATCGTCGCTGGTTACATATCGATGGTGATTGTATTTTGTTGTAACTACTATCTCTTCGGCAATCGCAGCCGCAATATCCAGGGGAGAGACGAGGGCCAGTTGGTCCTCATCCCCATAAATGGCTCCGATGAACCCGGCAGTTTTGATCATCGGAATAAATCCCAGTAGATTATAATAGAAATAAGTAGGACGAATATGAGTAACACCAATATTCATTAATGCGTCAAGCATCTTCTCACATCGGTGAGAACCGGTAATAAAACCGGTTCCCGAAGGCAAATCTGCACCATAGCTGCTAAGGTGAACCACCCGTTTAACGCCGGCTTCTTGTATGGCATGAATATAAGCGCTCATCACCTCCTCATAATAAGCGACCTGATCGGGATGTGAGAAATTTGGCGGCACCATACAGTATACGGCATCTGCTCCCTCAAAACTTCGTAACAAAAAATCCCGATCAAGCAGATTCCCGATAGCAGTACTTGCACCCATGGCATCGATTGCCTGACGTCGTTCGGGTTGACTACTAATTATAGTAACGGAATACTGCTCCCAGAGAAGTTCTTTTGCCAGCGGTTTAGTGATGTGTCCGAGAGATCCTGTTAAAACGATATTCATGATGCCTGATTATGATCAGGCAAAATTTCATCTTACCATAAAAAGAAAAGTATCCGAATCTTTGATTGTTGTATCCATTTTAAAGATTCGGTTGGCAGTTTAAAGTTTGCAGTTAGCGGTCGAAAGCAATTAGCAAATGTGATGACGGATTACGGATTGCGAATGACGAATTAAAAAGGCAAAAGTCAAAATTAAAAATTCAAAAATCTTACCAGTGTCAGTTGCTCTGTTTCTCTTTCCGTTTCCCTTTCTCTTTCTCTTTCGGCTCCCACTCTCGCTCCCACTCCCTTCAACCGCTCTCGCTCTCACTCTCGCTCCCTTCAACCGCTTCTTCGAAATGATGAATGGAAGTCAATTGGCCAATAAACAACGATAAACGCAATAAACCGCAAACTGCAAACCGCAAACTGCAAACCGCAAACTGCAAACCGCAAACTGCAAACCGCAAACTGCAAACCGCAAACCGCAAACCGAAAACTGGTATCAACCAACTACTCTCTCTTCTCCAATCTCTCCAGCCGCTTTTCCAGTTCCTCAATTTTCTTTTGTTGGGCGTCGATGATTTCCTGTTGTTCCTGGATGGCTTTAATCGCCAGTACTCCTGTTTTGCCATAGGCAATCGCCAATCTCCTGGTTCCGGATTTATCGATGACATGTTCGGAAACAATCTCGGGAAAATATTCCGCTACATTCTGGGCAATCATTCCAAAACTTTTCACGCCCGGCTCATTGGCAATATAATGGTAGGTTGAAATATTTAGTTTACGAATACCGGGAAGCACGGTTTTGTATGACTGAATATTATCTTTTAGCCTTGCATCGGAGAGGGAGTTAAAATCTCCGGATACATCAATAAAGGCCTTTGAACTACTGTTAAAAACAAAACTCAGGTCTTCGAAGTAGGAGTCAAGCGTCCATTCATTGAAATTATTCTGCTGGTCTTTAATGGCCAGTGGTCCGAATACAGTTAGGGCAGGTAAGCGAAAATGAGCATCGAAATTGGCCAATGGTCCATTGATACCAATCCTTCCATTGGGATAAACAGTCAGGTAGGGTATGCCTTTTATGCTTAAAAACACTTTTCCAACATTGTTCACTGCGGCAGTACCAAATTCCATATCATCGGTTCCCTTGTTCCAGACATAACCTTTATAATTTGTTCCATTGTAAAAACTGATAAAGGGCTGGTTGCCGGCCGCTCTTAGTGCTTCCCCATCCCTCGAAATATATAAACCGGCCTCCGGAAGCGGGGCACCGCCAATCGACACACTGCCACTAAATCTGCCGGTACCATCTGAGGTAAGCCCCCCGGTCATACTTACGCTGCCGGTTACCGACAACCTTGTAGAAGGAGATGTATTACCGATTCCTACATTTCCATTGGGAAGAAGGATCATTTGCGATGGGCTGTTATTGGTATAAAAACTAAGTGGGTGATTACTCTGTGTACCGATGTATGCAAATGACTGGGTACCTCCCAGGAAAGTAGACAACGTGATGGTCCCATTGGAATTGGTGATACCATAGGTGCCCGGGGCTGATTCTACACTGAACTGACCCAGCGGAGCAAAATTGTTGCTTCCCACCACAACCTCCCCGGCTGGATACAAATGCAACCGGCCGATATTATTGCTGTTGAGCCTGAACGCATGATTCGTCGAAGTACCCAGTGAAGCGGAAACACCCCCAATGCTTTCGGTAACCACAATCTCGTTGGCTCCTCCGATATGAGAAAAGCCGGCTGTGTTTAAGGGAGTTTGCAACGTTAATTTGGTGAGGGGAGTATTCGTTCCGATGCCCACATTTTGTGCTTTAAGACATGCCGTGCTTATCAAAATAATCACAGTCAGCCACAGTTGTTTCAGTCGCATAAGGTTTTTACTAAACCTATGATCATTAGCAATTTTCTGAATATGATATTTAGCCGTTGGCGAATCGGATTGATTAAGTGGAAGAGCTAATCACTGCTACAACTGTAACATATAACTGAGCTTAAAAATCGCATAGTCTTCGACCTGCCTCACATTCAAATCATTCCGGTAATCATTCTTGTTGACGACCACATATATGTAAGACAGTGGGCGATATTCCCAGGCCAGCCTGATATTATAGTTCTTCCTTTCATTCTCACTATTCTGCTGATAAAAGGCGATTAACTGCAAACGAGGGTTCAGTGCGATTCTTCCTTCAATGCTGTAGAGATCAACGGTTTTATTTTCCCGGTTGATGCCGGCGTTCGAAAATTTATTCCGGTTTACTCTGCCGAGAAAGGAAAAATGCGGTGAAGGGGCGAGCTTGACATTGATATCAGCAATAGACAATCTTCCGTTGAAATAAGTCCCCCAATCCAATTGCCCGAATAGATAAATGAATTTGGAAGGGTCTGTACTAAACCAGATCTGCTGTTGAAAGTAACGGTATTTACCTGGCGAAAAGCTGATTCCGAGCGGCTCAAATGCTTCTGTCAGGTTCTGGTAGACGGGGTTAATAGAATAGCCGAGATAACCTCCATTTTGAAAGTTAAGCCAAACCGGAAAAAAAGGCAATTGACTTTCGATCAGTTTTCCCGTACTGGCCTGCCAATAGAATTCTGGCAAAAAGCCCGGTTCAAATGCCCTGATAAACTTTTTGAAAGGCAGTAATTTTCCCCGGTAATACCAGTTTATTCCCGGCGTGGTTCCTATCACATCTTTCCTGGCTACAAAACCCATTTCGGGATTGAAATTCTTCGTTACAACGGATTGTGTCAGCCAGATCTTGTAGTTATTGGTAGCATTGATATACTGCGCTATGGCAGCAAATCCCTGTTTGCCGGCCTTGCCATCCGTCGAATGCATAACAAAGCTGTTGATCGATTGTGTTTCCCCCAGCCGGAAGAAACCGTCGATCGTACTGACCACATTGGTACGATCGGGTCGATTCTTGACAGTCACCAGCCCGCCTATGCGATTCTGGTTTCCGAAATTGCGAGAATATCTCCCTACAAAGAAATTGGTAGCAGGTGTACCTTCTATGGCACGCTGACGCATAACGATGGCCCCAAAGTTTTGCGTATTCGAACGATATACCAGTCGGCCTCCTGCATCAATGGGTATGGGCTGACCGGCCGTATCCAATCCGATACTTCGACTAAAGAATGGCTGAATGGCCATTCCACCACCCGATCCGTCAGCGGCCCTTTGAACATTGAATCCGAATAGTGACGCATTCTCCAGGAAAAACTGTCTTCGCTCAGGAAAAAACACAGAAAAGCGAGTGACATTATTCACCTGTCGATCCGCATCTGCCTGCGCGAAATCGGTATTGGCGGTAAGGTCGAGAACAGTATTGGTGTTAATGGCCCATTTTACATCTCCGCCCAATTTAAATTTCACCTCGGTCTTTTCCTTGTTGGTGACGGCATCGGGCACCCGGTTATAGGATAATAAAGAATAGGGCTGAAGTCTAAGGTTAGGCTTGGGAGGGGGCGGTTGTAAATGGGTCAGTAATCCGGCATAGTCCATTCTCGTCGCACTAAACGCTCTGGGAAAGGGAGAAAAGGCAGTGACCTCGTTTGAATACCTTCTGTTTCGATACAGATTGAAACCCCAGCTTTGCAGACTGTCATTAGTCTTTGGATATCGAAGGGTTTGCCATGGAATAGCGATCTCCGCAACCCAGCCGGAATCTGTACGGGAAGTACGGACAATCCACAACCCGTCCCAGTCCACATCATAAAAAAGATCATCAAAAGAAAGCAGATCACGTTGTACACCAAAAGGATTGGTGGCGAACACCATGGCATTGCGTTCATCTTTGAATCCATCAAAGCAGAGATTGATCAGATCGTGTTGACGAAAATCGAAATCCCGCTTGAAGTCGACCGCCCGCAGCCCTTTTTTACCCAGGCTGTCTTTGGCGATCACCCCAAAATAAAGGTATTGCCTGTTATAAAGCACCTTGATCACCGTCTCATTATTAGCAGGATTACCCTGAAATGGCTCTATTTGTGTAAATCCGCTTTCGGCCTTGGCTAATTGCCATTCTGCCTCGTCCAGACGGCCATCAATATGAAGCGATCCTTCAATTTTTACACTTTCGAGGACACGTTTGACAGGATTGGGTGGAAAGATCGTCGCATCTTGCGCTATGAGAAGATGTGGTAGAATGATAAAGAGTACAATACAATAGTGCGGGAGAGCAAATCCCCTGTAGCCTTTTCTCATAGATGGCAGCCGTTTCTTGGTAAGCCGAATTTACAATAAGTTGGGAACAGCGCTCAGTGAATAGATGTAGGGTTTTGGCTACAGCAATGATGAAAGTATAGTAATACAGATCGTCTACCGCCCGGAATCATCTTCTTCCTCGGATATTCTCCTGGTATGCGTGAATAATATTCTCTTGTTTTCTTCTTTCACCAGTTCATTCTTGCGATGCGCCCAGATACTCGCTCTCGCCTTCTTTGCAGCCAGTTCAACATCAACGATCGGCGCCGGATAATCTTTTCCAATGATTACTCCGCTAAGTTGTTGTTCAATGACCGTCATTTTATGAGGCTCATGAATAAACTCAACCGGAACATTTCGCAATGCGGGAATCCACTGCCTGATAAATGTACCCTCCGGATCCTGATCCCGCGACTGCTTTACGGGATTGTAAATACGAATCGTGTTGATACCGGTGGTGCCCGCCTGCATTTGAAACTGGGGATAATGAATGCCTGGTTCATAGTCGAGAAATAGTTTCGCCAGGTGATACACCCCTTCCCGCCAATCCTGGTATAAATGATGACATAGAAAACTGACGAGCATCGCTCGCATCCGAAAGTTTATCCAGCCGGTCTCCTCCAGGCAAATCATGCAGGCATCTATTAATGGGAAACCCGTTTTACCATTTTGCCAGGCTTCCAGGTAGTCATTGTTGGGGGTATGCTCCAATAATTCAAATCCGGCATTGATGCATTTCTTCTCATAACTGCATTCCACTTCCATTTTTTGAATGAAATGACAATGCCATTTCAACCTGGTTAGAAAACTTCGGAATGGTCTTTTATTCTCGATAAGTCGGGTATTTTCATATACATACTGGTAAGCCTGTTTAATACTGATATTTCCCCAACTGAGATAGGGCGAGATCCTCGCACAACTTTGCCGGCTCTCGAGTGGTTTGCTGATATGCCGGTTATAATTCTTTCCCCGATGCTCAACAAAAGAGGTAAGGTATCTGAATGCATTATCCTCTCCTGCCGGCTGAAAAACGGAGGGGTATTCAGACAACTCTTTGTTGAAAGAGGACGATAGCGGAAAAGGATTGTCGAGCGTAAGCGCTTGCCGGATTGTAAACCGGTTCTCTACCTGGGGTGAGTGCATGGTCGCAAACCATTGTTGATCCCAACCCTTTCTGTTTCGGATACCCCGAATGATTCCGTCGCGCTGGCATTGGTGCCAATGGATATTATTTTTCGCACAGAAACGGGCTATTTGTTTGTCACGCTCATAAGTAAGCTGAATGCCGCTCTCCTGATAAGAGAAAATTTGTTCAATGGAAAATTGCTCGTTGATAATAGTAAAAGCCTGGATGGCTTCGGCGAAGAATACAGTTACCTCCTTCTGAAAAGCCTGCAGCTTTTTATTGAGCGCCAATATAGAGTGATATTGAAATTGCAGATGCCGGAGGCTTGTATCCGGGTAGTTGATGAGGGAGGGTTCGAACAGGAAAATAATCAGGTAGGGAAGAGAACGCTGTTCAGCCAGCCAAAAAGGTAAATGATCTTTCGATCGGATATCCCGTTTTATCCAGACAACATTTATTTTCTCTCTTGCACTCATTTACCTGGCTAAATTTGACAGATACTTTTCACATTGCTTCCAGTAACTGAAAAAAGAAGGATAATAACCCTTGACCTGGCTAAACATCCAATCCCTGGCGTGTTGGGTTCCGCGGTAATGATGATTCAGCGGGTGTTCTTTAAAATGAATGCGGTCTTCCCCTACCTCCTTAAACACCGCAGCAAATTCCCCGACAACAATTGACAGGTCGGGTATATTCTCTGCCAGTTTCAACACAAACTCAATCGTTCTGTTTCCTACCGGATATTTTTCAAAAACACCAGGCTCAAGAAGAAGCACCCTGTTGGCCTCAATCTTTTTATCCCATTCCGGATCCAGGTTGTAGAAATTATATAGGTAGACCGGGAGATTATTCTTCAATACCAGGGGGTCGGCAGAAGGGAGGTTTGTTGTTAAAGTAAACTCCTGAAGGTCTCTTAGTCTGTCAGGTATCTGCATATTTTCAAATGCCTCATAAGAGACGTCCAGGAAAGTCTGACGATCGTTGCTATGGCAATATTTGTTGATATTCTCCTGGTTGGCGAAATACTTCTTATGACTAAAACTACCGGCTACCCATTGCCAGCTCAAGGCATTGCTTGCCCAGTCTGCATCCAACAAATGATAATACATCCAGCGAGCCGGCTGAAGCCAATGACTTTTCGCAATATTACAGGTAATACTCGCCAAATACATACGCATATGGTTATGCAGATAACCGGTTTGGACCAACTCGACAATTCCTTTATCAACGGCCGTTATACCGGTTTGGGCATCAATAATAGACCTGCTGATCTGATGGTTTTGACAATCAGGCTGGAGTTGTTTCAGGTCCAGGTTGATTCCGTCGCCTTTGGCCATCCATACCTGCTGAAAATAGTCTCTCCAGGCCAGTTCTTTCAGAAAGCTTTCGATCTCGTAGGGCTTGTATCCTTTTGACAAGACCTGTTGAGCAATTTGTTTAGTAGAAATAACTCCCCGGGAGATATAAGGAGAAAGCCTCGTTACCGCGCCGTCCAGGTAATTTCTTGTCTTACCATATCGAATCGGATCAATGGAATCTATTTGTCGGAGAATGTCAGCATAAAAGGTCGTAAAGCTCATTTGTTTCAGAGAGATTTGATCAGTACTGATTAGAATTTCTCCTAAACAAAATTTATGATTGAATGTTGGCGGTAGTCAATTTTTATGTGTAAGATTCTTTTACACCTTTGCCAGGTCTCCATACCAATACGATGCAGTAACACCTCCATCCATGAGCAGGTCGCTACCAGTGATAAAAGATCCCTCTTCGCTCATTATTAGCGCCGCTACATTGGCCACTTCGTCGGGCGTGCCTGCTCTTTTGGCCACACTAAATGCGATCATTCGTCGGTAACCTTCCCCGCGGGGTCCATTTAATTCGTCGTTGGCCAGAGGAGTGATGATGATTCCAGGGCTAATAGAATTTATTCTTGCTTTTCTTTCACCCCAACGAACAGCTTCAGCAGCGACCCGAAGCGTATTGCCCCGTTTAGAAATTTGGTAAGCATGAAGTGAATCTCTTACCTGATCCAATTGAAGAAATGGCAAGCCGAGGAGTTGTTCGGCAGGAGTTGTTGCCAATGCCATGTTTTGCTCCTGTGACAGAGGTGGAAGTCGATGTCCCGATTGTGACGCTATCACAACGCCGGTTCCGCCTTCAGCCATTATGTTACCAAATTCCTCCAGCAGAACAGCGGTACCATACAGATCCACTTTCAGGATCGTTTCAGGGGAAGCCTGGGAGGGGGAGACGCCTGCGGCCTGTATCAAACCATGAATTTCACCCATGGAGACGGCCTGCTTAACCATCGCGGAGATTGAAACCCTATTGGAAATATCCACCTGGCAGGTAGTCGCGTCATATCCTGCATCTATAAGCGTTTTGGCCGCGGTTCGTGCATTTTCTTCCATTAGATCTGCAACGAGTATTTTTCTTCCAATGCTTACTCTTCTGGCAATCGCCAGTCCAATAGACCCGGCTCCAACAAGTACAACAACTTTTGACATGATTTATCGATTTATGAATATGCAGACTACTTCAATGGCCAGTAGATCATATAACGCGAATCGTGCAATTTGTAAAACGGGATCAACTCAAGGTCTTTGTAGATTGATGGCTTGATCAATTCGCTTGCACTAAAAGTTTGGGATTTACCAGGAATCGGCCTAACATAATTGGCAAGATTTTCATTCTTGCCGGCAATATAAGGCACAGAATCCAGCGGGTATTGTCTACCTCTTGCGCGAAAACCCGTAAACTGGCCCGAGTCCGCAAAAAGTCCGGATAAATCATTCTGATCGGTCTTCGCTGCCAGTACAATGGGACCATTCAGGAAAGCAACATAGTCAGACCCGTCTGGTAATTTCTCAGTGGTGATGTTCATCGGTAAGGAGATATTTATTCGGTCGCCCTTTTTCCAGTTTCTTGTCAGTTGGATGTATGAATCAGGTCCGGCTTTTGTCTCTGTTCTTTGTCCGTTGATCATCACTGTTATTTTACCTACAGCCACCCAAACCGGGTAACGGATATTAATGGAGAATGGTTTTCCCGGGGCGGATTCCACCAGCAATTCGGTGTTTTCCTTATCGGGGAATTGTGTTTGCTGGCTAACTACCAATCCTTTTTCCGTCCACCGAAGACGCGAGGCAATAAACAGGTTGACAAACAGGTCATTTCCCCGGTGGCTATAGATCATTTCACCATACTTGCCATGATTTTCCATTCCGGATCCGACACAGCACCACATGCATTCCTGTGGTTGCGAGTATACGCGATAATGATCCGGTCGCATGGGAGTATAATAAACGAAGCCACCTTTTTCCGGGTGCTGACTGGATAGAATATGGTTGTATAACGCCCGCTCATAAAAATCGACATAGCTTAGTTGACCCGAGGTTTGGAACAGTGCCTTTGTCAATCTCAGCATATTGTAAGTATTGCAGGTTTCGGGGCCCGCGATGTCGGTAATCATCGAAGTGTAGTTATCAGAAGGATTAAAATGTTCCGACACGCTGTTTCCGCCAATCGCAACCGTTCGATGTTTCACAACTGTCTCCCAGAAAAAGATCGAAGCTTTCAAATAAGAGGCATCTCCATCCAGTTCTGAAATCCTCTTAAAGCCAACAACCTTCGGGATCTGCATATTTGCATGCAGGCCGGTAAGCCGGTCTTCCCCATTGATCAAAGGATCCAAGAGGGAGCGATGAGAGTATCTTTTAGCCAGCGCCAGGTATTTTTTATCGCCCGTGATCACAGAGACATCTGCGAAGATTTCATTGATACTTCCATGCTCCGAGATCAGCATCGTTTGAATCTGTTCATCACTCAATTTTTCTGACATCCGATACACAAAATCGGTCAGCTTGATCAGCATTGTTTTTGCTTCCTGTTTTCCCGCGATCTGGTAGGCATCCCGAAGTCCGGCGAGTATTTTATGGAGATTGTACAGGGGAACCCATTTACCGTTCAGTGAAAAACTTTCGGCTTTTATTTTTCCCTGGGAAATATCCTCCCACATTGCCCGGCCACCCGGAATACCAGCCAGGTAGCCGGTTCCGACTTTATCCTGGCAACGTTTCAATTCCTGTAGCATGTAGACCAGGCGCTGATTCAGTCTTTCATCTCCCGTGGCTGCATACATATTCGACAGTGCCGACAGATAATGGCCACCTATATGTCCATCCAGACCCGTGTTTTCCCAGTTACCATAATTCGGCTTTTTCGGTGTTAGGCCTGCTCCGATAAAGTAAGGAGCCAGCAATCTATCCGGGTCCAGTGCCAGCATATACTGCAGGTCTGTTTGCTGTGCATTCCTGAAAGGTCCGTCCAATAATCTGACTTCTTCTAAGCGGAAAGGCTGTAGCGCCTCTTGTGCATTGGCAGGGAGGGTTATATTAAAGAATACCAGGAAAGCAGAGAACAAAAGTGTTTTGCTCGGGAAAGTGGCCCTTCTGAGATGTCTCATGCTGCGGGATTTCCTACAAATTCCTATAAAAATCTGATGAAACAAAACACGATGTTTGCAAGCCAGCATGCAGGAGTAACATTAGTTCTTTCCGATAAAAAACTTCATTTATCATATTCAGGCTTATCCAAAGGGTGATGAAAGGGTAGCTTTTTAAATCCAAGGCATTACTGTTTTTTTGATACATAGCACACAGAGTAGTCAAGTTCAGCAGGGGAATTATCAAGTATCCAGAAAAGAAATTGAACTAAATTAAAGGAGAAGATGCCGTCATCAATCTAATTAGCAATAAGGTCAAATAATTAATGAATGCTGATACTCGGCATCGATCTAAATGTAGTAAACTAGTAAACAAGATTCCCAAAATTCAAACTATTAGAAAGATGAATTCCTGCTCTGTTTGAATTTTGGGATTTGAAATCAAAGGTGCTCTGATAGGTTCAAAACCATCCAACTGGCGTCTGAAATAAATGCTTAGCTCCTGATAAACTCAAGAATGTCTTTATTAATGGTAGCCGCCTCGGTGGTAGGCATTCCGTGGGGGAAGCCCGGATAAATGATCAGCTTTCCCTTTTTAAGCAGTTTTGCAGCCAGTACAGCAGTGGTTTTATAGGGAACCACCTGGTCGTCATCGCCGTGCAGTACCAGCACAGGAACATCAACATTCTTCAGATCCTCGGTGAAATCTGTCTCAGAAAACGCCTTCACGCACTCATAATGAGCCAGAATGCTACCCATGACGCCCTGGCGCCACCAGTTATCACAAACACCCTGCTGTAAGGTCTTACCTGGGCGATTAAATCCATAGAAGGCAGGCGGGAAGTCGTTAAAATACTGAGACCGCTGAGTAGCCGTCAATGTTCGAATTTCATCGAATATATTGGCAGGAACGCCGTCGGGGTTGTGTTCATTTTTAATCATCACAGGTGTTACTGCGCTAATTAAAACCGCCTTGGCTACGCGACCTTTTCCATACTTATTAACATAACGGATTACTTCACCTCCACCGGTTGAGTGACCGATATGAATGGCGTTTTTCAGGTCAAGTGCCTGAACCAGTTCTGCAACATCCGATGCGTACGTCTCCATTTCATTCCCATGGGTGGTTTGGGAGGAACGTCCATGTCCCCGGCGATCGTGTGCGATTACCCGGTATCCCTGTTGCAGAAAAAATATCATCTGGCTATCCCATTCGTCACTCGACAATGGCCATCCATGGTGAAATACAATGGGCTGTCCGGTTCCCCAATCTTTGTAATAAATTTCTGTTCCGTCTTTTAATAGATGCTTTGGCATAGTTGTATTTTTTATTATTAAAGAGCGTGTTGCTTATTCTTCACTTTTCCATGAATTACTTGAGTCGAATACTCCCATACATTAATGTGGCTTTCCTCAATAGTTCCATTGATACGCCTTGCTTTGGTTGAAGCACAAAACTATTCACCGACGTATTCTGAAAAATGTCGAAATGCTCCCTTGACTTATATATGTCCGACCAAATCACTCGAGGGATGAATAAATGCGGCAACAATGACTGACTATCTTTAAACAGACCTTCTGGATTTTGCTACTTATTGGGTGTGAGATTATTTTCACAAGTCTGGTGGAGGCTTTCGTTACATAGGTAAGCCATGAGGAGGGAAGTCCAGTAATGAGAGTGTTATCAATTGATGAATTTTCTTCTGACTATCTGTATTGGTGCTTCGAGGGCCTCGAAAGCAGGAGTAAACGGGAGCCTCGATATCATCATTCACTGTTTGAATAACTATTTTACATAATAATTTTCCATTGAAATGACTTTTTATTATACAATTTAGTCATTCAAGGATGGCATCAATAGATGATAAACGTCTTATTTTCTTAGCTATTAATCAGTGTTGTCCGGGGAAAGTGACGAAGTCCATCCAACTAAGCTGAAATAATCATCTTTTTGCCACTTTTTGAGAAATGAGCCCCCTTCGTGTTTTGATATACCTTTTCAAGGGATTCAGTCGTTTTAAGCGAGCCTCTGACGGGACTTTTTTTGTTTCGCCAAAAAAAGTCCCACAAAAAAAGGCGACGGTAACCGATATACAGCCCGGTTACCGTTGTCTATCCCTCAGCTTCGGTTCTTCGGTGGTGAACAGCGGTAGAATAAAGCCCGGCTATTGTTGTGATTCAGCTATGGAATTCTTATTCGTTATCTCAGGATTTGCAGTTGAAAGTTTTCGGTGTCCTGTCAATTGGCAAATTGGCCTATTGACCTATTGGCTCATTGACCAATTGCGCCCTCAGCATTTTCCCCGGACAACAGTGATCTATCAATTTAATAATCATATTTATCAAACTGGCCTATTCTATGTTCGAAGTCCTTACTGAAAGCCTGTCGGGATTCAGACCACCGACCGGGGTTTTGGTTGAATTTCAGGCCACCTAACCGGTGTGTCCGGACAGATTACACTGGCTTACTATTGCAGAGTATGAACGATAAAATTTATTATTTACTAAATAATGAGTTATTTGCTAAGTAATGCCTCTGGCGGGATTGAAGATATGCCAACTGTAAGGCGAAGTATTGTAAAATGCTTGTCCGCTGCCGTTTTGTTTACTGGTCAGCAAAGCAGTCAGGTCGTTCAGTTTGTCTTTATACTTTTCGTGTGTTTCTAAAACCTTGTCTTTTGTTGGCTCCAAGACCGCATCCAAACGCCTGATAACAGTCATTGGTAAAATAACATCTTTGTATTTACTCGGCTCGTAGGTATTAATCAATACCTGGTCAGCTACCGAGTAGATGAAGTTGATAAGCGGTTGAAGCGATTGTTCACTGAATCTATATTTGGTCATATGCATGCTTTCATTTACAGTTAAACATTGTATCGAGCTTAAATTAGCTATTCAACTTTTCTTTAAGCCTTTCAAGCTGTTCTCGATGTTTTTCTGGATTTTTAGTTTTTAATTTTTGAAGGTTCTGCAACTTCCAATTAATGGAAGGAAATCGCTGAAAATCATAAATATTCCAATCTGGATTCACTTCTTTTACGCTTAACAAGAAGGCTTTATCATTTTGGTTTAGAGCCGCATTAACTGTCTCTACTAGCCTAGCTCTTGTTTCTTCGAAGTCCTCGTAACTAAATGCTTCGTCTGACATTCCTGCAAATTGATTCGCATGGGCAGAGCGTTGATCTTGAAAGTTTGGCTTTATCACTTCGTTAATTGGTCTGTCACTGCAGAGCAAACAAAGCAAGAAGCCCTTCTTGACCTCATCATTGAAACCAGCCTCGTCCAACAAATACTTTACATCAAATAAATCACGAGGATGCTGACGATCAAGCGCCGCTACAATTTTCCCCCCGAAAAGTTGTCCACGTGGCACTACCGGCATCACACAAAAAGCGTCAAATGTAGTTTGTGCCTTTTCACAAAGGAGCATGTCTTGTTGCTCTTCCAGTGCTCCTCTGTTCACCAGGTTGACTTCAATTTTTATATCGACCCCGTTTGCTGATACCTGCAATTTGCCTGCGTCTAACCGAGGGGTTATTTTAACGCCAGGAATTACTTTTTCGATATTCAACCTTATTCTTTGCAATGCTTCGGCAATATTTTTAAGCGAAGTGCCCCTGTCTTCAATTGGAAGATAGGTGAGGTCAATATCGACTGAAAGACGTGGCATATCCCGAATGAAGAGATTTATTGCTGTTCCTCCGTGAAGGGCAAAGCATCGCTCTTTTGCCACTTCTGGCAAAACGCCTAGTAATAACGATACCTGTTGTTTATATATTTTTTCCATTCTCTTCCAGTTCTTTTGGAACGGTTATGCCGTATTTTTCAACGAATGCTCCATGCTTGACGATACTTCGCTTACCCTTCCCTAAATCAATTTTAGACGTGTCTATATAATTTAACCAACTATGTTTTGCTTTCTCTGCCATATAGAGAAATAGTCGTTTTACTTTCACCGATTGGCAGTTTTCCAGCAGGTTTTGAACCTGTGTAGGAGGAAGGTTATTTAATCCCTCCATGAGATCAAAGCATTCCACAAGGTCTTGTGTTTGCGGAGCGAGATATAAACATTCCATCATTGCTCTCGCTGCATTCGATATTTTGATGGAAAAGTTTTTTACTTCCACTTCTGTAAGCCCAGTGTCTTTTGGCAGAAATGAAGTTTCATGATAATCGGCTTTAACGCCCCAATCATATTTCTTAAACCAAGCCGGGAGTCTCTCCCCTGCGCTACCAAATAAAACAACCTTGTTTGCTTTTAATTCAAGATAATGCGCCTTACCTAAAAGACTAAGCGCTGTACGGCCACCTGGGTGGATAGAGAGATTGCCTTGACGTTGTAGTGCATAAACTGCGCCTTCATATCCTACTTTGTCATTTGTGCGTATAACGGCACCTATGCCGATAGGAGATAGCCATCTGCTTTTTTTATAACGTTGCTGCAAGTCATAGCTATAGCCCTCCTTCGCAAGCCAGGACGATAGCAGCACTATCCCCTGAGGCTGCGAATTGAGAAGCTTGTTTATTTTACTACCAACCTCAGTACTCATAGTACGAATATATCAAAAAAATTAAACTGCAGCAAATGAAACAGTTTATTATTTATCAATTTATATTACTAAGAGTACGACTATTATAATTATAATAAACTAAAGTGTGGCAATAGTTATGTAATATCTCAAAGGGTTCTACTCCCAAATGCGCGGCAGTTTGAATTAAAAGTCATGAATAGAAAAAAAACCGAGATGTTGTACCACAGAAAAAAGCGACTATGAGTTTTACTTCATAATCGCTTCATTTTCTTCGTGGTGTGGGGCGGGATCGAACCGCCGACACAAGGATTTTCAGTCCTTTGCTCTACCAACTGAGCTACCGCACCATACGCCGCCAGATTGCTCAAGCGGGCAGC
>JBGAHR010000039.1:0-37211 GCA_044226045.1 Chitinophagaceae bacterium | reverse complement strand
GAGACTCGCTGGAATAAAATCTCACTCAAATTACGTCCGCTCTCGATCTCGCTCCCGCTCACAAAAGGGGGCTCATTTCTCAAAAAGTGGCAAAAAGATGATTATTTCAGCGTAGCATCAGGGACTCAATGACTTTCCCCGGACAACAGTGATTAGTCAATGAGCCAATGATGATGACGGATTACGGATGGAATGCAATTAGTCAATGCTGCAACTGTATTCGCTTCCGCTCTCGCTCCCACTCCCGCGCCCGTTCCCTCTTCCCCTTTCTGTTTCCGTTTCTCTTTCCCTTTCCGTTTCTCTTTCCCTTTCCCTTTCCGTTTCCGTTTCCGTTTCCCTTTCCGTTTCTCTTTCCCTTTCTCTTTCCCTTTCTCTTTCCCTTTCCGTTTCCGTTTCTCTTTCCCTTTCTCTTTCCCTTTCTCTTTCTCTTTCTCTTTCTCTTTCTCTTTCTCTTTCTCTTTCTCTTTCCCTTTCTCTTTCCCTTTCTCTTTCCCTTTCTCTTTCCCTTTCCCTTTCCCTTTCCGCTCTCGCTCCCACTCCCACTCCCGCTCCCATTCCCTACCTTCATGTCATGAAAAAGGGGGCTATTTCGGAAACAGCTCTGGGGGCTCCAAGTAAAGCAGCCCTGCAGCAGGAAAGAAAAATCCTGCTGGAACTCGCCAATGACATCACGCGGGTTCGGGACAAGAACGACCTGATCAGGCTTTTCAAACAGAGAATTAAGGGCTTATATTATATTACCCATACGATCGTAACTTTAATAGACCACAAAGACGAGACCTATGTTCCGTTCCTGCTCGACAACGATGGATCACCCATCAGGTCTCATCAGCGTTACAAAGAAATGGTTGATTCCAGGTTCACCTTGAATGAACCCTTCATCCAGGCGGTATTGAGCTCGGACGGACCCATTTCATTTGTGCTGGAAGAAGAGATGGATTTACCCGGCCGGCCTGCGTTTCTTCGCGTGAACTTTGAAAAGGGAGTGAAAGAAATATTGATGACCAAACTCATGCGGGAGGATAAGCCTATTGGATTCATACATATATATACAGATCAGATCAATGGGTTCAGCCGCGAATTCAGGAGTGTCATTCAGGGTATTAGTCCGCAACTATCCAGTGCCGTTTCCAATATTCTGAAAAATGAAGAAATCATCAACAAGGAAAAAGAAAAATCCTTTCTCCTCGAATTCAGCAATGAGATCGCCACGGTAAAAACGAAAAACGAGCTTTCCCGGGCGATCGCCAGCGCATTGTCTCATCTCAATCCTACAGGAGGGTATGTCATCAGGAGGATCAACGATGATAACCATACCATGAGTCCTTATCTTTTTGATTTAAGAAATAAACATGACCAGCAGATTATCGCCGCACTCGAAAAAAATCGTTATCCCATCAATGACGGGTTGCAGGATCGGGTTTTGAAAAGTACGATCCCTTTGCTTTTTAATGTTGAAAGAGAAATAAAAAGAGGAGTACAGTCTTCCTACCTCAGCTTCTGGAAAAAAATGGGATTCACCGACGTAATTGGGGTGAGGCTACGCAATGGCCAGAAAGATCACGGAATTCTTTTTCTCGACAGCTACCAGGTCAATATCCAGTTGCTACAGGGTGTTTGCGCGCAAATATCTATTGCCCTCGCGAATATAATGGCCCTCGAAGAGGTAGAGAGAAAACAACGTGAGCAGGAATTTCTGCTGGAATTCAGTAAAGATATTGCCCAGGTTAGAACAAAACAGGATTTGCAGGACGCTATATTCAAAGTGCTGGATAAAACCATGCAAACCCGGATGGCAATGATCAGGGTGATTGAAGAGGATGGAACCACTTTGTCGCCTTTCATGTTCGACAGAACGCTATTTGAACAGGCTCAAATTGATTTCGAGAAACTGAAGTCTGAAAAAATGACGATCGCCGAGCCTTACTCAGCAAAAGTTCTTGCGAGCCTGGAGGGAGTTTTATTTAATGTGGAGGAGGAAAAAGCCACCGGTAGTATTTATTCAAGATTATGGACCAGCACGGGTTTGAAAAACGCGTATGGTCTTCCCTTGCGAATCGGAAACAAGAATATTGGCACCATCTGGTTATTGTCAAACAAACTCAGTGCACTGATTCTAAAAGGTGTTTGCGCCCAGATATCAGTAGCCGTAGCCAATATACAGGCAAACGAAAAACTGGCGGCTTACAAGAAAAAGCTGGAAGTGGAAAACGACTACCTGAAAGAACAAATCAGGACGATATATAATTTCTCGGAAATCGTAGGCAATGGGGCAGCGATGCAAAAGGTGTACCGACTGATGTCGCTGGTGGCCGAAACCAATACCACCGTTTTAGTAACTGGTGAAACCGGAACGGGCAAGGAACTCATCGCCCGCGCTCTTCACAATTCATCGCAAAGAAATGTTCACCTGATGGTGAAAGTGAATTGTGCAGCCCTACCTGCCAACCTGATCGAAAGTGAATTGTTTGGTCATGAAAGAGGCGCGTTCACGGGCGCCATTGACAAAAGGATCGGCAAGTTTGAACTGGCTCATCATAGCACCTTATTTCTGGATGAAATTGGGGAACTGCCCCTGGACTCACAGGCCAAACTGTTGAGGGTTATCCAGGAACGGGAATTGGAACGAATTGGGGGAAAAACCACCATTAAGATCGATGTACGATTAATAGCTGCCACCAATCGCAACCTGGAAGAAGAAGTGAAAGCAGGTCGATTCCGTTCTGATCTCTACTTTAGACTGAATGTTTTTCCCATACATCTTCCTCCGCTCAGAGAAAGGCAGGAAGACATCGAACCATTGATTCATTTCTTTGTCGAAAAATTCAGCAGAAGTACCGGCAGAAAAATAAAAAAAATCGCTCCAACCGTATTCCAGCAATTGAAAAGCTATGTCTGGCCGGGAAATATCAGGGAGATGGAACACCTGATAGAGCGAAGTATTCTGTTGTCAACAGATGGGGTGCTAAAGGAAGTATATATACCCAAAGTGATAGAACCCGCAGACCACTCCTCTGAGGCAGTTCTGTCCAATCGTTCGCTGGAAGAAGTAGAACGCGATTATATTATTTCAATTCTGAAAAGATGCGATGGGAAAATATCCGGCATTGGCGGCGCGGCTGAAATTCTCAAAATACCCGGTAATACCCTTCATTCCAAGCTCAAAAAGCTCAACATTACCAAGAAGGATTACTTTAGCTGATAACGGATAAGCTTTTAACCTCCCGTTGATCTGACCAAATACGATAATCGGTGATTGCTTTAATGAATTCACTAAATACAGTGAATATTTTTGTCAGGCATTTTTGTTAGTCACTGATTTCCAGTACATATATTTTTTGGCATCCTGCTGGCACTTCCTGTTTTCAATTAATCAATCAAAAACAAAAAACATGAAGATTGTAGTTATTGGCGGTACAGGCCTTATCGGTTCAAAAGTAACCGCACTACTAAGGCAGCAGAGTCACCAGGTTATTGCAGCTTCGCCGGCAACGGGTATCAATACCCTTACAGGTGAAGGGCTGTCAGAGGCCTTACAGAATACGGATACCGTAATTGATCTGTCGAACTCCCCTTCGTTCGAAGAGAAAGCCGTGATGGAATTCTTTCAAACTTCCGGCAGAAATTTACTGGGTTCAGAAATCAATGCCGGTGTTAAACATCATGTAGCGCTCTCTATTGTTGGGATGGATATCATGCAGAACATCCCCTATATGCGAGCCAAGAAAGCGCAGGAAGAACTTGTCAGGCAGTCGGGGGTTCCTTTCACCATCATCAGAAGCACACAGTTTTTTGAGTTTATCGGTGGTATTGCCGATCAGGCTACAACAGGACAGGAAGTGCATTTATCTGATGTGAAATTTCAACCCATTGCGTCTGATGATGTGGCTTACTTCGTAGCAAAATTTGCGCTGGCAACTCCCGCTAATAATGTGGTAGAGATCGCCGGTCCCCAACAATTCGAGATGTACGACATCGTTGCCAGATACCTTAAGGCCGCCGGGGATAACCGCCAGGTAATTGCCAATGGCAGACCTGAGTACTTTGGCGGTGAGATACCCAAAACCGCACTCGTGCCTGCCGGAAAGGCTGAACTGGGACAGTTCAACTTTGAAACCTGGTGGAGCCGCCGGTCAGTTAAAAATTAATTGAACCGATCCGCTGACTGATGAAACGAAGATGATAGGTGTCAGCTTGCTGAGGCGGTTGTACAAGGAATGCACTTTTTACCTGTTCGTGCATCAGGATATCCTAACGCCGGCGTATGATCCTTACGAAAACCGGTCAACTACACAGCAAGTCATCAGCCGCCAGTCTGTTCAGTTTTTTCCATTTCTATTTCTTCACCCAAAAACTTCCAGTCATGATCCTGCACATTCAACCGGCTCCCAAGGAGCCCGTGGCGGAAGCCGACCAACAGGTCAACGCCATTCCCGAATTCACCAACGATTTCACTTCGGAAGGAAGTGAATTCCTGGATGATGCCATCAGAACAAAAGATCAGCCCTATCTGTACACAGAAGAGAGCATCTCTGCCGGAAGCCCGGAAGGACTTCTCTGAAAAACAATCTGACATCCGATGAAAATCCGGCAAACGCCAATTTCATTCATTACAAAACAATCGATATGCCAACCTATACAAGCCTGGGCGATGCGCTTGAAGACCTGAAGCAAAGAGGGTACGATCTCAATTTCGAACCGGACGAAACTTGTCTTTATTGCAGTCAGCTCGATATGCGATTATTAGAAGAGGAATTTCGGGTAGATGAATATTACAGGTTCGAAGGAACAGATAGCAACACCGGCAAAGGTCTGCTACTCGCCCTCAGTTCATCCAACGGAGTCAAAGGCTTCATTATAGATGGAATAGGTGAAGAGGCAAGGCACCTCGATATTGAGTGGATCAGGAAACTGCATGTACAATCCGTATACCAGTCATCCGAATATTAATCATTAAAAAAAAATTGTATGTCATTTATTAAAAATTTCGGACCGGTAGTATTAACTGCCGTTGCGCTGGGCGCTACACCCAAGATGGCCATGCCACAGGAATCTCACAAAGGAGTAAAGAACATAGTGCTGGTACACGGAGCTTTTGCTGACGGATCCAGCTGGAATAAAGTAATTGCTATTCTGCAGCAAAAAGGATTCAATGTAGTGGCTGTTCAAAATCCGCTGACTGCATTGGAAGATGATGTTGCCGCCACCAAAAGAATCATCAACAGCCTGGATGGACCTGTATTGCTGGTAGGACATTCATATGGAGGAATGGTCATTTCCGAAGCCGGAAAAGATGCTCGTGTAGCGGGATTGCTGTATGTAGCCGCGCTGATACCCGAAGAAGGGCAAAACGTAAATGATGTGAATGCGGCCATGCCTTTAACCGGTGTGGGACCTGAAATCAAACTCAGCCCGGAAGGATTTCTGTCGTTATCTCCCAAAGGAATTGATCAGTTCTTTGCACAGGATGCTCCCATGGAAGAAAGAAAACTGATTTATGCCACTCAGGGAACATGGGCTGCCGTTGCCACACAAACGAAAGTGCACGATCCGGCCTGGAAATCCAAACCTTCCTGGTCAATAGTGGCCGGAAAAGATGGAATGATCAATCCGGACTTGCAGAGATATAAGGCAAAACTGATCAAGGCCAATACACTCGAATTACCTTCCAGCCATGTGCCGATGGTAACACAACCGAAAAAGGTAGCTGAGTTTATTATCCAGGCTGCCAATTCACTTTGATTATCTGCCCTAACCTGCAACCAATCACCTACCTAAAAAACAACAACATGAATGAATTTCTCCTGGTGATCCACCGCGACCTGACAAGCCGCCATCCGAGTCCATCACCTTCACAAATGAAAGAGGCCTTACAACCTTATCAGGAGTGGATATCCCGTATGGCAGCGAACAATCAGCTGGTGTCTGCTCCACACCGATGGGATTTGGATGGAAGAGTGATCAGCACCGCCAAACACATCCATCAGGGCCCATATGCAGAAGGAACCATTTCAATTGGTGGCGCTTTTGTGATCAAAGCTGGCGATTACGATGAGGCGGTTGCCATTGCAAAAGAATGTCCCATCATCCGATATGGAGCGATTGTAGAAGTTCGCATGGCGATGCCGGCAGCCTGACAGTCTTTCCATCGCAGAAAGCCTTTGACCAGATCAAAGGCTTTCTTTCTCTCTCTTGTTTTCTCAATGAATTTCATCCGCAATCAGTCAATTCCGCTTCCATGCATACCGGAAAATCATATAGCCTTAAAGAATTCTTATACTGGACGCGAAGGAAAATAACCTGGCTGGTTATCATTTCCTCCATCCCAACGATACTATACCTGTTGCCGGGTCTGCACTGGCTGGCCATTCCCTGGTCAATTGCCGGTCTGCTTGGCGCCGCCACAGCTTTTATTGTCGGTTTTAAAAACACGCAAACCTATAACCGAACATGGGAAGCCCGGCAGGTATGGGGAGCCGCTGTCAGCGCCAGCCGGGCCTGGTGTATGATGTGTCGGGATTATATACCGGATAAAATGCGGTCGCGGGGGCTGGCCTATCTGCACCTGGGCTGGATTACCGCCATGCGATACCAGTTGCGAACTCCCCGCCCATGGGAATCACTTTCCAGAAAACACAACCAGGAATATTTGAAATACTACTCGATCCCCGAACACCAGGTTTCTCTGAAAAATGCGCTTGAACAATACCTCGATGCTGATGAACTGTCCAGCGTACTGTCGAAAAAAAATACCGCCACGCAAATCCTGGGCCTGCAGGGACGGGAACTGGAGAACCTTTACCAGGAAGAGATTATCGATAATTTCAGATTCATGGAAATGCACAACATGCTGCGTTCTTTCAATAGTCACCAGGGCAAGAATGAACGGATAAAAAATTTCCCCTACCCCCGCCAGTATGCCACCGTCAGTAACCTCTTCGTGAAACTATTCTGCCTGCTGCTGCCTTTTGCCCTTTTACAGCAGTTTTCAGAATTCAGTCAACAGGTGTTGGGGAAAGGAAACGATAGCATGGTCTGGCTGGTTATTCCATTCAGCGTGTTGCTGTCCTGGATTTTTACGTCGCTGGAACAGGTGGGTGAAAGCACGGAAAACCCTTTCGAGGGGGGTGCCAATGATGTTCCCATTTCTCAAATGAGCCGGGTGCTGGAAATAGACATACTGGAGATGCTTGGAGAAAATGATCTCCCCGAAATGGTCCGTGAACAGCATAATATCATCCTGTGAACGGCTCGCTCAAAAAGAATTGGCGGATGAACAATGGACTGCGAGTTGAACACTCATCGAACCGTCAGTATCACCCGTTGATACCTGGTCAAAGATGGCCGGCCATTATCAGTAGCTTCCAGAATAATATGAATGGTCTGGCCCGGCTTTGCATCGGAGGGTATGGCGATTTCTGTTTGCAACGCATCGGGTTTTGAAATAACAACCGGTCCCCGATAACTGCCGACTCCGAAAGACCACCATCTTGTTACGAGCCGGTCTCCATCGGGGTCCTTCACATATCCGTTCAATCGGATATTGGAACCGGCATTGACGAGAATGGACAAGGGACCTTCTATCTTCACGATCGGTTCATGATTGGCTTTCCCGTATGTTGGGGTGACCGACCAGAGAAGTCGGGCAGCGAAATCATTCTGTGCAGCAGGGAAAAAATTCGGATAGGGAGTAACGTTACCATCTTTCTCCTGTTGATTGTTTATGGATCCCATCAAATTAGCCATGGCCGCTGCGCTGGTATCCTGTACCGGTGCGCCGAAATTGACAGCCTGCGACAATGACTCAATCGAACGACCTCCCCAACCACCAAAGGCAGCCGATTCCCAGGCACGCAATCCATTACCGAGCATGTTCATAAAAGTGTGGTTATCGCCCTCTCCCAGCCAGGAGCCTTTTTCCTGTACCGGCATCCAGACCGCGTACCCCATCTTCTTTAATTCTTCATTGCTGTAACCCGACAAACCAAAATAATCCAGCTTATCCCCCTTGACCATCTGCTTTCCATCGCCCCATACCCGGTACAAAGATCCCAGGGGGCCGCGACTGCTGACATATTCTTTCATCCATGTTGAACTGAGAAATCCGGCATCTTCCTGTTTCGCTCGTAACTGAGCGCCATACCCGTAATTGGGCCCATCCTTAAACTGACGGTATTCGATATCCGGCCAGTTCGGTTTAATGTAAGTTGCATAAGTATCGTCCTGGTCGCCCGAGGGGAGCAATATCACTTTCTTCGAGATCTTTTTTCGAATCGCATCCCAATCAGTGCTGTATTGATATTGTTCCTGGATTGATTTCAAGGCGCGTGCAATCGTGCTTTGTCCGCCCCAGGCTGTAATGAACAATGGTCCCGGTTTGTTATCCAATATCACTGCTTTGATGAGATCCGAACCCGGTGAGTCTTTTGAAATGTCTCCATCGAATTCAATATTGCCATAACGGATTTTTGACAATAGCTCCTGCGGAGCCGGGTATTGTGCATTGTGAATTTTCAGATTTGGATACACTTTCGCATAGGCTTCAACAATATCATGGATGAAGCGTTCGTCTTTCGCCCAGCGCCAGGATTCGCAGGGGCAAAGATTCAGGCCAAAACGGTTGTACTCCCGTCCCGGAACGAACCATTTGGTCCCCTTTCCATCGCCCTTCCAATGAAAACCGCTGCTGGCATATATGAGTCCTTCCACCTGCAGATCCGAGCTATACAGGAGAAACCGAATCATCGAATTGTTATCATCCAGTTCCGGATCCGCAGTGATGATGATTCTGGGTTTGGTGTTTTGTGCAAACGTATTTTTCGGATAAGATCCGAGTAATAACGCCAGGCACAGGACCATTGAAACATAAGGCCATGATGATTTCCGATACAGCATTGCAGTAGTTTGAACAGTTGAGAAGATTAATAACCGAGAGTTTAGACGGCTATATAAATCGAAATCTACAAAAATATACTGGCCTCCCATCCCACTATGTTGCTGATGACAAGTGGTTGTGACTTAAATACTTTAAATGGATACTAAATGCAAATCCAGCCCTTATCAAAAAAAATCTTCCGTTTTTCATCATATATTTATTGTTTTTCAATAAATATTAGTAGTTTTGTTTCCACATTCAAACAACTGCATCATGTCAAATCAAACTTCCTGGGTTTTGAAAGCCCTGTACATTCTCACCTGGATCATTTTTGTCGGCTTAGGTATTGAGGCCGGTGGCTTTCTCACTAATATGATCGCCACACTTATTATTAAACCGGAAGGCGCAGCAAGATTCTGGAAGGAGATTGATCTGTCGGCCCTTTACCGTTACAATGTCTCCCATTTTATCACGCTGGCCAGCATTTTGTTGATCGCAACCATACTAAAGGCAATCTTGTTCTACCAGATCATCAGGATATTTCACGCCAGAAAAATTACTGCTGACCGCCCATTTACGTCGGCATTGGAGCAACTGGTTAGCCTGGTTGGTTATATTGCGTTGGGAATAGGCTTTTTTTCCTTGTGGGGGATGAAGCTTACACTTGGATTTGAGAAAGAAGGTGTCGCCATGCCTGATACTGCCTTGTTAAGATTGGGAGGTGGTGATGTATGGCTTTTTATGGGAGTGGTATTGCTTGTAATTGGAACCGTATTGAAAAAAGGAGTGGAACTCCAAAACGAAAACGACTTAACCGTTTAATCTATGCCGATTATAGTTAACCTGGATGTAATGATGGCAAAGAGGAAGATGTCTTTAAATGAGTTATCTGAGAAAGTGGATATCACTCTATCCAATCTTTCGATTCTGAAAACCGGGAAAGCCAAAGCCATTCGTTTCAGCACGCTCGAAGCCATTTGCAAAGCGCTGGATTGTCAACCGGCGGATATTCTCGAATATCGGGCGAGATAGACAAATAGTAAATGTGTCAATGTGGAAATTGGTCAATGAGCCAATGAGCCAATTTGTCAATTAGCAGCAAACTGCGACAAAGAAAACTGTTACCGAATCACAACAATTGCCTGGTTTTATTCTATCGCTATTCACCCCGGAGGAAATAATTAAATTGGTAAATGGACCAAATTCGACCTCAACTTATCCGCTCCCGCTCCCTGAAACCACCAACCAACACTTATTCATCTTGTTCAAAACCCAGTTTGCGTAACCTGGATAAAATAGCGCCCCTGTTCCTATGAAAATGAGCAGTCATGGAACTGAGTTTTTCACCATTCTGAAACATTTCCGCCAACAGGTAATCATCCTCCTTTGACCATCGTTCATATGCGTTCTTATGCTGCAACCGCTTTTCCGTATAAGAATAATATTTTTCCGGTTGACTTGTCTTACCGGTTGAAGGCTTCCGGGAACTATTCAACTTGAACACTTCCAACCGGTCGGAATCAATTTTATCCGATTCTTTTTTGGCCTTGATCACCTTTATCTGCGCCGCGGGAACAAATGCCTTTGGAAGCAGGCTCTCCGGCAGCGTCAGATGGTTGCGGGTACGGGTAATGGCTACATACAGGAGATTGATTTCCTCTACCCATTTGGCAATATTGATGTCATTCTTGGAATCTTCACCGGATTTTAGTCTTTCCAGTTTTCCTTCTGTTACAAAATCATCTGCCAGTTGAACCGTATCGTACTCCATTCCTTTCGCGCGATGGACGGTTGAAAAGATCATCTCTGCCTTGTCCTTTTCCTCATCCCCTACATGTTTGCTTTTTAAAGATTTAAGCAATGCAGGAATTTCATTTTCGTACTCTTTTACTATTTCCAGCATCATTCCCAGCTGCACATCCTCGGTTTTCTCGATATATTCTTCCAATTCATCGAGGTTCTTCATGGAAGCTATCAGGGGATCCTTGATTCGATCGCGCCTTTCGTTGAATAAACTCAATACATCATAAAGAGAAGCCCCATCGTCGGCATAGGTATAGGAATGAATATTTCCCTCGAAATAGATCCGTTTTACCTGTTTGTTTTCCGTGATATAAGTAATGGCGTTCAGCAGCAACCCGAGGTTGGTGCGGGCGATGATCGCATGGCTGGATGTGGCAGCATTCTTTCCCTGACCTGAAATGGTTACCGGCTCGCACGGCAGCAGGTGATTTTTCCACGCAAGCACTCCTTTTGACAAATCCGCAATGGCCTGCGTAAACCGAAAGCTTGCAGACAAATGAAATTTCTCAAAGTTTACCTTATCGAGAGAGTTGACCGCATGCCGCCAGGAATAGATTTGCTGATGCGTATCTCCTACTATCACCTTGATTGCCTGCTGGCGCATAAAAATATCCAGCATGGCCGGTGACGCATCCTGTCCTTCATCAAATAAGATATAGTCGTACGAGAGGATTGGTTTTGCCAATTGAAACATCTTCAAATAAAAATCATGCGAAACCTCAATGGTTCCATCATACATTTTTGCCAGCAACAATCGGGCGCCTTTTTCAATGGAGCGATAATGGTTTTTTACGAAGGAAGCCGCGTTTTTATCGGCAACTGTATGAAGATAGTTTAGGTCCTGAACCCTGGCAGCCTCACTGTTACAGAAATAGGAAACAAATTTACTTATGTGGTTAGCGAGAATAAATTCACCATGCTTTTCTCCCATCCCTTTCAATCCAAGCAACTCCACTATCTGAAAAGTGGTGTAGCTTTTCTGGCTGACTTTATACCCCTTCTGAAATACAATGTGTTTATAGGCCAGTGAGTGCGCGGTTTCCACCTGTACATTGTGAAGGCCCAATTCAGCAAACTTCCGCTTTGCCTCTACTTTCACCGACTTATTAAAGGCCAGGTATAATATCCGGGCATTCCCGGGCCGGCTGGCGGCATATTGAATAATGGTAGTGGTTTTCCCCGATCCGGCTACCGCATTAATCTTGATATCGCCATTGGTATTTATGATTGCCTTTTGTTCTTCAGTCAGCTTCATTCCTGTGCTTGTAGTCTGTAATTTGAAATGACCCGCGGGGGCCGTATCATCTGCCCA
Source organism: Chitinophagaceae bacterium (assembly GCA_044226045.1). Taxonomy (GTDB): domain Bacteria; phylum Bacteroidota; class Bacteroidia; order Chitinophagales; family Chitinophagaceae; genus Endoryza. The sequence continues at coordinate 25,221 of JBGAHR010000039.1, read as the reverse complement.
CAATCCAATATTTACCCCTTACTTTCTAATTGTTGATCCGATATGCAAGATAGGGCGCATCGGTTCTTGACAGTAAGATTTTTTAACTGAAAGCAGGTGGATCTTTTCACCAGTTTCCGGGGTTCAACCTGATTTATCTCGCTAAATCCCTCCTGTTCAAATCCGATAACAAGTCAATAACAAAAAAATAAAACGGGCCGGGGGTGTTTACCGGCTTTTCCCGGTTGCTTTTCGTTTCGGGCAACTCCGGTCTCCGCGCTCCACACTAAATGAATGACTGTAAAAGGAATAAAAACAATATTCCGATAAGGGAAAAAATCCGGGCAAACTATCAGTCAATTATTTAGCTGCGATTACTAACAGTCAATAGTCGCCGAATCGGTTTGTAAAATGTTTCGGCCTATTCGGGTACGGCCAGCGATAAAATATCCACGAACAGGCGCCGTTTTAGTCTGGCGCGGTAAAAAAAGCCGGTTAACTGAAAAACAGGCTTTGAATTTTACAGTTCGCAAATGAGTATGCTCCATTTAACCCGGAGATTTCGCCTTTCGATTGATTGCGTGTTTTTTTGATATTAATCTTTAATTAGATTTGCCCCCCGAATGAAAATACCGGCGTTCATTTTTGTATTTCTTGGCCTACTGGCAGCCTGCGCGGGCTGGAGCACTGCTGTTCAAGGGGCGGAACATCTTCCGGCCACGAACAGCCAGTCGCCGGGAAAGCAGTCGACTTTCGGGGTTACTGTTACCGCGGTACCGGAAATGAGCTGGCTGGCAAAAGAAGGGTCGGAAGATCCTGTTTTTGCTGAACTACTGGAGGAAGAAGATGACGAAACCCAATTCGGATTCAAATTTCGTTTGCTCGCGGCCTATTGTTTCGTACTGCTTTTCTTTTTCCTGACAAATCAACTGATCCGCCGGATTCGAAAGACCACCTCGTCCTGGTCCCCTCCCCATTATCTCTATCTCTGGCAAAGAACATTACGCATTTAGTCCCCTTTCATTAGAAAACCTGCTCCGTCCATTGATCAGTCTTGGTGCTGGTATAGGCGGCAGCGACTGCGACCAGCAGCTACCCGGGTTTTCATTCCGGGCATTCCTTTCAGCCTTTCAAGTATTAATCGCTTAAACATATCATGAAACAGTTTTCAATTATCAGCATTACTATGCTGTTCCTGTCAGTTTGCAGCTGTACTTCTTCCAAAAAAGAAGAGAAAGAAGAAGCCCTGAAGTACACTGTTACCAGTCCGATGAATGTAGATACTTCTTTTACCAAAGAGTATGTAGCACAAATCCGTTCAGTGCGTAACATTGAAATCCGTGCACAGGAAAAAGGATATCTGCAGGATATCTATGTAGACGAAGGTCAGTTTGTACAGGCAGGGCAATTGCTGTTCCGCATCATGCCGAAAATCTATGAAGCCGAACTGTTGAAGGCAGAAGCAGAAGTCAAGGCCGCAGATATCGAACTGCAAAATACCCGCGCACTGGTTGAAAAAAATGTGGTATCCCGCAACGAACAGGCCATGGCGGAAGCCAAACTCGATCAGGCTAAAGCAGAAATGGCCCTCGCCAAATTGCACCTGTCGTTTACCGAGATCCGTGCAGCCTTCAGCGGAACGATTGACCGGATTCCGAAAAAACTGGGTAGCCTGATCGATGAGGGAGAATTGCTGACCAGTCTCTCCGACAACAGCCAGATGTTTGTATACTTCAATGTATCGGAACCCGAATACCTCGAATACCAGACCAATTCAAAATCCCGTGGCGATAAAAAGGTGCAACTGTTGCTCGCCAATAACCAGGTCCTTTCCCAAAAAGGAGATGTAGAGGTGATCGAAAGTGAATTCAACAACGAAACCGGCAACATTGCCTTTCGTGCGCGATTTGCCAATCCCGATAAGTTATTGAGAAATGGAGAAACTGGTAAAGTCCTCATGACCATTCCTCTTCGCAAGGCGACTGTTATTCCTCAAAAAGCCACTTATGAGATACAGGACAAAAAATATGTGTTTGTAGTCGACAAAAATAATGTGGTCCGGTCTCGCGAAATCACGATCGCTGGTGAATTGCCGGATCTGTATGTATTGGAGACGGGGCTGTCACCCGAAGAAAAAATCGTGCTGGAAGGAGTACAAAAAGTGAAAGATGGTGACAAAATCAGCTTTGAATTCAAGGAGCCTGCTGATGTCATTTATCATTTAAGATTGAAAGCCGAATAGTCATTCATCCCTAATAGTCTTGAATAATGTTCAATAAGTTTATACATAGACCGGTTCTATCCATTGTAATTTCTCTCATCATCGTTTTCCTGGGGATATTGGCTATCATCAAACTGCCAGTAACCCAGTTTCCTTCCATTTCACCTCCGAAAGTAAACGTGGTGGCCGAATATCCGGGCGCGAACAACGAGTTGATGATCAAATCAGTTATTATTCCGCTCGAACGTGCCATCAATGGAGTACCCGGCATGAAATATATGGCCGCTGATGCCGGTAATGATGGGGAGGCGACTGTTCAGGTCGTATTCAACCTCGGTACTGACCCCAACCAGGCATCGTTAAACGTGCAGAACAGGGTAGCCTCTGTGATCAACAAGTTGCCGCCACTGGTAGTTCGTGAAGGGGTGAAAATATCCCGTGAAGAGTCGAACATGCTCATGTATGTAAACCTGTACAGCACCGATCCAAAGGCCGATCAGAAATTCCTTTTCAATTTTGCCGATATCAATATTCTCTCGGAATTAAAAAGAGTCGATGGGGTGGGGTTTGCCGACATTCTGGGTAACAGGGAATATGCCATGCGAATCTGGTTGAAACCAGATCGGATGCTTGCATATAAAATCTCTACCGAAGAAGTGATGGAAGCACTCAATGACCAGAGCCTCGAAGCCTCACCGGGTAAAACCGGAGAAAGTTCAGGTAAACGCTCTCAGTCATTCGAGTATGTGATAAAATATTCCGGTCGATTTACCACCCGCGAACAATACGAGAATGTGGTACTCCGGTCTACTGCCGATGGTGAAATTCTTCGCCTGAAAGATGTAGCCAACATTGAATTCGGCAGCTCGATGTACGATATCTACTCCAACCTGAATGGCAAACCCTCTGCGGCGATCGTACTGAAGCAATCCTATGGTTCCAATGCCAGCCAGGTAATTGAAGACGTCAAAGCGAAACTGAAAGAAATCAAGGCGCATAGCTTTCCGCCTGGTATGGATTATGAAATCAGTTATGACGTATCCAAGTTCCTCGATGCTTCCATTGAAAAAGTAATTCACACACTGGTCGAGGCATTCATCCTGGTGGGTATTGTTGTATTTATATTCCTGGGCGACTGGCGGTCGACACTGATTCCTGCGATTGCGGTACCGGTATCGCTGATCGGGACTTTCGTGTTCATGCAATATTTCAACATTACCCTGAACCTGATCACCCTTTTTGCCCTGGTACTCGCCATCGGGATTGTGGTAGATAACGCGATTGTGGTCATAGAAGCCGTACACGCCAAAATGGAAAGCAAGCACCTTTCGCCATTGAAAGCAACGGAGGAGGTGATGCATGAAATCAGCGGGGCGGTCATTGCCATTACGCTCGTAATGGCCGCGGTGTTCATACCTGTAGCATTCATGTCGGGACCGGTTGGTATCTTCTATCGACAGTTTTCGATTACGATGGCTACGTCGATCATTCTGTCGGGATTGGTGGCGTTGACACTTACACCGGCCCTTTGCGCCATGATGTTGAAGAATAATCATGGAAAACAGAGAAAGAAATCAATCATGAACCGATTGCTGGACGGATTCAACAACTGGTTTAACCGAGTAACCGGACGTTACCAGGGTTTGCTGGGGAAAATCGTCAACAAGCGCGTGATCACTTTTGTCATCCTGTTGTTATTCTGCTTGGGAACCTGGTTACTCAATAATAGCCTGCCCTCCGGATTTATCCCGAACGAAGACCAGGGCATGTTCTATGCCGTCATTCAAACTCCGCCCGGGTCATCACTCGAGCGAACCAATGAAGTGGCAGAGAGACTACAAAAAATCGCGGAAGGGATAGAAGATGTGCAATCGGTATCCTCACTCGCCGGCTATGAAATTCTTACAGAAGGTACAGGCGCCAACTCTGGCACCTGTTTGATCAACCTGAAAAACTGGAGTGATAGAAAACACTCTTCACAGGAAATCATCAAAGAGATCGAAGAAAAATCAAAGGATATTACAGGCGCCACCATCGAATTCTTCCAGCCACCTGCCGTACCGGGTTATGGGGCAGCCGGCGGATTCGAATTGCGTTTGCTGGATATGACCGGTTCGGGCGACTATCACAAACTGGAATCGGTGAGTAATGAATTTGTTGCGGCCCTCACCAAACGGCCTGAGCTCTCCTCTGTGTTTAGCTTTTACAGCGCCAGCTTCCCCCAATACATGATTAAAGTCGACAATGAAATCGCGCAGCAAAAAGGAGTGAGTATCGAAAACGCGATGAATACCTTGTCTACGCTGGTGGGAAGTAACTATGAGATCAGCTTTATCAAATTCGGACGTCAGTACAAGGTGATCGTACAGGCTTCCCCGGAATATCGCGCATTGCCGGAAGATATCCTGAAACTGTATGTCAAGAACAATCGCGATGAAATGGTTCCGTTCTCTGCCTTCATGAAAATGGAAAAAGTGTATGGTTTGTCGGAAATCACTCGCCAAAACATGTACACCGCTTCCGAAATCAGTGGTAGTGCTGCTCCCGGCTATAGTAGCGGACAGGCCATTGAAACGATCAACGAAGTAGCGAAAAAAGTATTACCGAGAGGATATGCCATCGACTGGGCCGGTATCTCCAAAGATGAGGTGGCTCGCGGTAATGAAGCGGTATACATCTTTCTAATCTGTTTAGGCTTTGTATACCTGATCCTGGCCGCACAATACGAGAGTTTTGTTTTGCCCCTGTCGGTGATCCTCTCCTTACCCACCGGTATCATGGGAGCGTTTTTATTGTTGAAAGCGTTGGGACTCGAAAATAACATCTATGCGCAGGTGGGTGTGATCATGCTGATCGGTTTGCTTGGAAAGAATGCGGTATTGATTGTAGAATTTGCCGTACAGCGCCATCGCGCCGGGCAATCCGTTTTCAAAGCCGCCATCGAGGGATCCGTTGCCCGTTTCCGTCCCATCCTGATGACTTCATTCGCCTTTATCGCCGGTTTGATTCCACTCGTACTGGCAACCGGACCTGGTGCCATCGGCAACCGGACCATTGGTTCCGCTTCCGCAGGCGGTATGATTCTCGGGACCGTATTTGGCGTGATTCTCATTCCCGGCTTGTACTATGTCTTCGGCAAGATATCTGAACGCAATCCTTTCGTCAAGGATGAAGAAGAAAATCCATTAACAGAAGAAATCGATCATAATGTCTAAGAATTTCAAAAATGTCTTTTTGGCTGGTACCGTCACGCTCTTTGCGGTAGCCTGCAAAGTCCCGGCAATTCCTACAGTCAATGAAAACCGGCAGACCCCGGAGACTTACAACAATAATACTGATACAGCAAACAGCGCCTCTGTCAGGTGGCGTGAATTTTTTACCGATCCAAACCTGGTGACCCTGATTGATTCTGCATTATTAAAGAACCAGGAATTAATGATCACGCTCCAGGAGCTCGAAATGGCCAAGAACGATATCCATTTCCGTCAGGGTGCATTGCTTCCCACCGTTGGATTGAGAGGAGGTGTCGGCATGGAAAAAGTAGGTTTATATACCAGCCAGGGGGCCGGAGATGCTTCAACAGAAATTACTCCCGGCAAAGAAGTGCCCGAATACCTCGGCGATTTTACCGCTATGGTGTATGCGAACTGGGAAGTGGATATCTGGCATAAGCTCCGCAATGCGAAGAAAGCCGCAATCACCCGTTATTTCTCTACGGTAGAAGGAAGAAATTTTGTGATCACCAATCTCGTAGCGGAAATCGCCAGTTCCTATTATGAACTGCTGGCGCTCGATAACCAATTGGAGATTGTAAAGCAAAATATTGAACTGCAAAAAAATGCGCTTGAAATCGTTAAAGTGCAGAAAGAAGCGGCTAGGGTAACCGAACTCGCGGTGAAGAAATTTGAGGCCGAAGTACTCAGCTCTCAAAGCCTCGAATTCGATATTCAGCAACGAATCCGGGAAACTGAAAACCGGATCAATTTCCTGTTGGGTCGCTTTCCACAACCGATCGTTCGCAGTCGCGCCGGTTTCCTCGATCTCGTTCCATCAACCGTGAAAGCGGGTATACCTTCCCAACTGTTGCTGAACAGGCCCGATATCCGACAGGCAGAGCTTGACCTCATAGCTGCCAGGCTGGATGTTAAAGTAGCGCGAGCCGAGTTCTTTCCATCACTGGGCATCTCCGCCGGATTGGGGCTTCAGGCTTTTAATCCTTCTTACCTGGCCAGATTTCCGGAGTCAATGTTACTCTCGATGGCCGGAGACCTCGCGGGTCCATTGATCAATCGTAAAGCCATCGAAGCAGAATTCAGGAATGCCAATGCCCGTCAATGGCAGGCATTATATAACTACGAAAAAACAGTTTTGAATGCCTACCTGGAAGTGTATACCCAGTTATCCAGAATCGATAACCTGGACAAAAGCTACGGACTGAAAACCCAGCAGGTAAATGCGCTCACCCGTTCTATTGATATTTCACAGGATCTATTCAAATCTGCGCGAGCCGATTATCTCGAGGTTCTGATGACCCAGAGAGACGCGCTCGAATCCAAACTCGAACTAATCGAAACCAAAAAAGAACAACTCAATGCCGTAGTGAATATCTACCGAGGATTGGGAGGAGGATGGAGGTGAGAGCGGGAGCGGTGGCGCAAGCGCAAGCGGGAGGGGGAGCGGGAGCGGAAAGGGAAAGAGAAACGGAAACAGAAACGGAAAGAGAAAGGGAAACGGAAAGAGAAAGGGAATGTGAAACAGAAAGAGAAACAGAAACGGAAAGGGAAAGGGAAAGAGAAAGAGAAAGGGAAACATAAAGGGAAACGGAAGCAGAGAGGGAAATGAGAAACCGCAAACCGAAAACTGCAAACTAACGTGAATGATACTACTCCCTCTCCCTTGGGAGAGGGCTGGGGTGAGGGGTTTTGGGAGCGGGAGTGAGAGCGGGAGCGGAAAGAGAAAGGGAAAGGGAAACAGAAACGGAAAGGGAAAGGGAAACGGAAAGAGAAAGGGAATGTGAAACAGAAAGAGAAACAGAAAGAGAAACAGAAACGGAAAGGGAAACGGAAAGAGAAACAGAAAGAGAAACAGAAACGGAAACAGAGAGAGAAATGAGAAACTGCAAACCGAAAACTGCAAACCGAAAACCAACGTGAAACGCCTTTAGCGGGAGCGGAAAGGATAAACGACAGCTCAAACAAAAAACCTAAGCTGCAAGCCGAAGCCCAACACTACATAACAACCACTCTACCTCAGATTTTTTGAAAGCAACAACTGGTGTTTTACTGGTAAGCCGTTCTCTTCGAGGGGCTGTGGATAGTGATCAACGAAATAGTTCTTGCGGATATCGTATAGATCGAATCCAACTTTCTGGTACAGGAATAGTGGGCCGATGCTGGCATTGGAAGTGCCAATAATTACCTGGCTGTACCCCTGCTGGGTCGCTCTCGATATAGCATCTTGCAACAGAATAAAACCAGCGCCGCGACCCTGGTACTTTTCTGCTACTGCCAGGATCTTGATCTCGATAACCTCTGTGTCTTTTGGCATTATTACATATACTCCTATCATCGTATCCTTAAGAAATCCGAGATAGATAACCGAATACGGTAAATAGGCATCAATCATCTGCCTGGATGGGTCGGCATCAAGCAGTAGTTCATAAGGAATGGCTTCGTCAATACCAATCGGTCTGATCGTTAGCTCCGCTTTGTTAATTTTCTGATCCTTTTTTGACATCTGTATATTTTTAAAAAGCCTACTTTCTGTTGTTGACTATTGTGTTGAAAATAATTCCTATTGTATCTTCTCCGGAAATGGTCTTCCACGATGACAGGATACGCAAGTAATTACAAGCGAGGATTGTCCAATCTGTGGGCTCTTGACCCCGAAATATTTCCGGTTGATATCTATCGTCATCTTCATCATACGACGTGCTATTTGCTTTTCCGGGTTGGCATCGCTGGCGTAGTTGAGTTTTTCAGAGCCTTCTATCTTAGTATGACAGAATCCGCATGAAACACCCAGGCCATCATTAAATTCATCAATCATAATGGAAGAAAGATCCTTTGTACTGATACGGGAAGCCAGGACTTTTAGATTTTTGAAAGTCTTGGCAGGTGGAACAAAAGAGGATGACCCAAGAAGGGTCAATCCTCCGATCACTGTTGCGAGAAAATATGTAGTTATCACAGGACTATTCCTTTTTCCTGTACGCCTTATTTCTTCATTCATGCAGATTCACTTTACGGATGATGCGGGTGCATTACCGGCCGCTAACGGTTCGTCGGTAACAGCCAGCATATGGTTATGTTCTACATAGTTCACATGGGTAATACCCAGCAATGAACGTAACTGGTCGGCCGGGACTTTCATCGGTCCTGCTGCAGGGGCGCTTCCAGGGGCGGGTTGTGGAAAAGCAGTAGAAGCCGCTGTGTGAAAAGTGATATTCCCCTCCACTTTTTGCATGGTTTGATGGATATGACCATTCAACACAGACACAGAACCGAATCGTCTTAACAATGCCATGACCTGTTCACTGTCACGGGTACCCCACCCCCACTGAGGATAAACCGTCCATAAGGGTATATGAGCAAACACTACAACCGGGGTGCTGGAAGAAAGAGGCATCAGATCAGCTTTCAGCCATTGCAACTGTTCCTCGCCCAATACTCCCAGACCTCCCTCGGCTGTGTTCACCACATTAACCAGTCCTATGAAATGTACCCCATTATAATCGAAACTATACCAGCCATCCCCTTTGCTGTCTTTCCCAAACCGATCGCGGTATTGTTTTCCATTATCATTCAACACATCGTGTTCACCGGGAACATAGAAGATACGGCTGGTTTTAGCGCTCTTCAGCACCTGTTCGGCAGTATCAAATTCTTCCGGTTGCGACAGATGAGAAATATCTCCGGTATGAAGTAGAAAAGAGGGTGATATCGGCATAGCATTGATTTTGCCAATGGCAGCCTGTAGTGTGCCCACCACATCCGGGTTAGCTGCTTTACTGAAGCCCAGGTGGCTGTCGCTGATTTGCGCGAAAGCAAAATCCGCTTTCGGAATGATCAATCCCGACTTCCATAGCCCGGTCGTTTTATCTACCAGCTGACTCATCCCATATGATTTCAATACTCCTCCGCTCATCAGACAAAAAAGTCCGGTACCGGCCCATGCCATACACTTGAGAAAGCCGGCCCTGTCGATGCCGTCCTGATTCTCCTCATTTCCGATTAAATGCTCGTTATTCGTCATGCAAACTCCTTATTTTAATGATTGATGGGTTATTAAAGTCGTTTCGATTGTTATTTCTGAGCGATCAGATCGCCCAGGCTAATTACCGGTGCCTCCGCCAGCCAGGTTGTAGCAATACTCATTAATGCTTCTGCCACCCGACCGTTCAAATGAGCCTCTCTCCCTTCTGATGTTTCGAATGTGTCAAAAATGCAAAAAGAGGATGAGCCGGTTTGTACGGCAAACCATTTCACCGTTTCCGGTTCGCTATTGACGAAGGGAAGGGCCGATTGAAGAAATTCGATGACTTCTTTTTCAAATCCTGGCTTTGCTTTTATCGTAGCCAGTATCGCATATTTTTCCATGCATTGTCCGATTTAAGGATGATAAAATGTTGAATAATTACTTCCCTTTTTGCTTAGCTCTTTCTCTATTTACTGGAAACTGATACGGCGAATGCGACTATTGTTAAGGTCAGCAACATAGATGTTTCCTTGGTCGTCCCTCGCCAATCCATTTGGATAATTAAACTGTGCCTGGCTGCCTTCCCCGTCACGGAAACCGGGCAGACCTCCCGCAATGGTAGACACTACTCCCTGTGGTGTTATCATGCGTATGTAGTCGCTTTCTGAAAGTATCAGGTTTCCTGCTCGATCCACGATCAGGGATCGCATATCCAATTGAAATCGCGCTTCAGTTGAATTGCCATCCTGATACCCTTGTTGTCCGCTACCCGCCAGGGTTGTTACCATTCCATTAGTTGAAATTTTTCGAATTCGAAGATTACCTCTATCGGCTACATATATATTTCCTGCACTATCCACTGCGATCCCGGCCGGGAAGTTGAATTGCGCTGTTACAGCATTTCCATCTGAGAAGCCCGCCACTCCTGTACCTGCAACAGTTGTCACCTCGCCTGCAGTACTGACCTTTCGTATCCGGTGGTTTTGCACGTCTGACACAAACAGGTTTCCCTGTAAATCTACAGCCAGGTAGTTGCCATACATAAATCTTGCTTCGAAAGCATTACCGTCCGCAAAACCCGCGGTTACGGATCCCGCATATGTGAGCACTTCTCCACCAGGCGATACTCGCCTGATCCGGGAATCATTTTCATCAGTTGTAAACAGATATCCGTTTGCATCAACGACAATGGCAAACGGGGCCTCAAATCGAGCATCAGCAGGCGCTCCGTCCACGATCCCAAACTGACCATTGCCTGCAAACGTGGTAACCTGATCAGCCGCCAGCCTCCTGATGATCCGGTTAAAGGCATCTGTAATAAATATGTTTCCGTTGTTACCTGCCGCAACAGCTTCAGGAAAATGAAAGCTGGCTAATAAAGCTTGTCCGTTCCTGAAGGCCTGCGTTCCCTCACCGGCGATAGTAGTCACCACCCATTTTTTTGGTGAAGGAGGAATTGGATCTGTATGAGGTTCCGAATATCCTTTGTGGCATCCCTCCGCTGCAATAAGGATGAAAAGTATCCCTACACCAACAACTTGTCTCATAGATATAAACTTCCTTTTTTGTGATTGTTGTAAATTCAGTTGATCTAACCTGCTACGATATATTTCACAGGTCAGGAAACACAAACAAAAAAACGGAAACCAGATCATGCCCGTTGCCTGTCTTGTTGTAGGAATGATCGAAGCTGTCAGCCACTTGACAAATAAAAATATTCACCATATTTGAAGGATAGCGGCAACCAGAAAGAGAAAGGGAAATGGCATTTGCGTTTCTCGTTTATTGTTTCACGTTTCGCGTTGCCTCACTTCTGAATTTCAACTTATGAATCATGACGTTTCACTTTTGACTTTTGCCTTTTGAATTTTGACTTTTGAATTTCTTCTTTGCGCCCTTTGCGCCACTTTGCCAGCTTTGCGTTCCTGAACTCCTGGTCGTTTCAGGCTGCATCACTTTTGACTTTTGACTTTTTACTTTTGAATTTTAACTTTTGAATTTCTTCTTTGCGCCCTTTGCGCTACTTTGCCAGCTTTGCGTTCCCGATCTCTTGATCGTTCAGACTGCCTCACTTCTGACTTTTGATTTTTGATTTTTGACTTTTGATTTTTGACTTTTGACTTTTGACTTTTGACTTCCCCCCTAGACAAACCTCTATCTCCACACCTTCTTATCACCTTATCTCCATATTCGAAATTTCCCTAACCATATTCTTCTTTTTTCAGTCAATATGCAACAATCAAATTTGTCTGAATTAAATTCGATCACTACCGGCTTACTATCAATAAATTTTTATTGCTTTGACATCACTGTCATTCAAAATAATTTCAATAATTTTCATTGAACTGCTCTATTAATTCTTATTTCAGTTTTATTCTACGATACTATCGGTGCATATCAGAACCCGCGCATACGGCCCCATCAAGCTTCAGCTCATCGATGCCAACAGCATTACCGGATTGGTTTTACCCGGAAGTACTGTGTATTATGGAGAAAGCGATTTCGGCACTATCACCGTTCAACAATTTCCGGCAGATTATTTTTCGCTTCGTTATTCGATCTATAATATTATCAGGAAAGTCAGTTTCCTGGTTAATGAAGAAACCAATGATTATCAGACCCGCTATGTGCTGAAAGGAAAACTCCGGCTACAGCATACCGGGAAAAGTAGTCATACCATTCGGGAAGGGCAGTTTCTATCATCTCAGCCTCCCAACAAAACATCAACTTTCATCTTTGACCAGGCTTCCGAACATCATGTTTTCGATGTATTCTATTCCGAATCCTTCCTGAAAACGATGATGCAATCCTTCCCTCCTTTACAACAGCAACCGGACTCCTTCCGTGATCTGTGCTGTAACAAAACAATCTATGGCCCGACGCAGATGAATCGAATAGTCTATGATTTACTGAAATGTGGCTATGAATCCGAGCTCCGCAAGTTCTATTTTCAAAACAGGGTAAATGAGTTTCTGTTCGAAGCGCTGGTGAAAACGCTGGTGCCCGATACGAGCGTACCCGGAAGTTCCGAAACAGAAAAAGAGAGATTATACAAAGCCCGGAACCTGATCCTCTCGGACATCAGCCGCCATCTGACCATCAGGGACCTGTCTCAAAAAACAGGACTGAATGCATTCAAACTCAAATGCGGCTTCAAGGCGGTTTTCGGCATGGGTCCGTTTGAGTTCCTCCTGCAGACCCGAATGGAAAAAGCCAGGGATCTGCTTACAAGCACTGATAAGCCCATCAAAGAAATTGCATCGCTTTCCGGCTTTGAGTTTACCACAAATTTTATCAATTCGTTTCGGAAGTACTTCGGCTATACGCCTGGTGAATTAAGAAGAAAGAAATAGATACACAAAAGGCGAGTTGGCAGTTTGCGGTTTGCAGTTTGCGGTTCATTTTTGCAGGCTACTCCCAAATCTCAAATCGCAGACTATTTTGGCTTTTGATTTTTGAATTCTTAATTCGTCATCCGTATTTCCATTGGAAAATTGACTAATTGTCGAATTAGCTCATTGACTAATTGTATTCCATTCGTCATCCGTAATCCGTCATCCGTAATCCGTAATTGCATTGGCAAATTGACTAATTCACCAATTGACATATTAGCCAATTGCTCTTCCATTCGCATATTATTTTATTCCATTTGAATTACTCATTGATTTTTCTGCTACTGAAAGTCGTTTCATTTTTACAAAGCGATTCCGCAAACAGCTGTTTCTCTATTTTATTGCAATAAGCAGGCGAAGCCGAAAACCTGTAGAAAAGAGTAGGCTCGTTTATTAGAAAGTCAACATTTTTTTTATGAAAAAGTTTGGTTTTGCATTATCCGCTATTGCTTTCATCGCCATTCTTAGCGCTTTCACTCTTTCTCAAAACAAAAAGGATTCGATGCCTCAGCAAACGTATGTATGGCATAAGTATAATGCTGCAGGTACCGCTGAGCTCAGTCCGACCGTATCTTATATCGGAACTGCTGCCGGTGCGAAAACTGCATTTGGCTGTACTGATGGTACGTCGGTAAACTGTGCAAGGGCTTATGATATTGAGGGGAATCCGCTCAGTCTGTATGTGAAGAAGAGCCCGCAATAATCGGGCAAGGCCAGATTACTTTCTTCCTGGTTTTCTGGCCTTTTTTTCTCTTATCACAAGAACATCGACCATTTGCTTTGAGCGAATCAAATCAAAGCCCTTTTCTCGCAGACTTTTCTGAATTCGCCCGATGTCAAAAAACCGGGATCCCTCCTCTATGCGAACATCGATATCCAGGTCAAAAGAAGTTTTAAAGCCCGTTCGATCAACCACCGGAACAGAATCCATTTCTTTGTCGAGGTAATTCGTTAAGACATCCATCGTTTGATTGCACAATCGCTTAATGAAACCGTTTTGCCAGATCAGAGCGGCAGGGCTGTTGCTTCTTCCAGGATTGAGATGTTTTTGCCGGTTAACAATTACCCAACAGGCTTTCTTTCGCTTCTCCATGGTAGCCGTAAACGGGAATAGCCTATTCAGATCCGATAATAAGTTGCGGTAAAATTCTTCTATTGGTTTTTTATCAGGCAAGATCATTTCATAACAATAAGAATACTTCTTTATCATTTTCCTGTTGGGGAAATTCTGCATTAAATAGGGACTCAAAGCCATAGAATCCCGGATATGCAACTCTACCCTGTTCATTGAAATATTTCCCTGGCTTTGAGAAAATATAGCATAGAATATGCTCAGTATATCTTTGTTGATCACCAGGAAGCGATCCATTCCCTGGTCTTTTACATAAGCCTTGCTGAATGAGCCGATCATATTCATGAGGCCGGTCTTGTAAGGTGTTAGAACCGAGCGGTATAATAGTGAGCTATCTCCTGTAGCCAATGGTTTCGAATAATCAAAATCGATCTCATCTCTCTTTTCCTCGATATTCAGGGTTTGGCAACTGATAAAATCACGGAGATTCCCTGAAGTCATTTCATCCGGATAGCCAATCGCTTTAACGACGCCCAGGCTATCGACCCAAACCTGGTGCGGCAGTATATCGAACGTAAAATATCCACCCATCAGCAATGAATCTCCCACAACATAATCGATGTCCAGCTGTCTCAGCAGCGGGTTGTTTTTTATAAAGGCTTCAACTACCTGGCTGTTTTCATAGGTAACCGGTACCAGCTTAATCTTTTCGCCGAATGCTTTTGCCACAGAATCTCCATCACGTATTGCCCGAATACAGGCACCACACCAGCTCGCCCAAAAATCTATTATCAAAAATTTCGAATGATATAGGGAAGAAAGCCTGACAGTCTTTGTTTCGCCTTTTGTCATTAGCAAAACATCTATTGACGGTAGTGTATCCCCAATTTTCAATTCCCGTACCGGCTGGGCCCCCGCCCGGAACTCGTATACAAACAATATAAATAGTAACAACAATCGCATCATGACTATGCTGATATTAAAAAGTAATACTTAAAAATGCTAATACCCCGGATTCTGTGAAAGGTTGGGGTTATTGAGGCGTTCATACTGTGGAATGGGGAGTAAAATGGATGCCGTTTTCCAGGCAGGCTTTATTTGCGATAGCAGCTGGTCTGCTTTTCCGGTTCTTTTCAAATCAAAAAAACGGTGGCCCCATTCACAGAATAACTCCTTTCTTCTTTCCTTTTCTATGTCCAGCAAAAGCGAGCTGGTCTCTGCCGCATCGGAATCAGGTAAATCAGCCCGCTGCCGAACCCTGTTCAGGTCATTCTTTCCTTCATCAACCTTGTTTAGATGAGCTCTCGCTTCCGCCCGGATCAGGTATTGTTCGGATAGTCGCAGTACGATCAGGTACTCTTTTTCTATCCCATATACCGTTCCTGTATTTCGATACTTTGCCGGATAGTAAAAGCATTCATTTGACTGCACCATTGAATCTATCCATAATTGTCTCCTGCTATCATTGGGCTCAAATGACTGGAGTAAAGTTGGGGTTAACGGATAGGTGGGGACGGCGCCGGTGGAAGGTATCCACAGCGGTCCCACTGTAGTAAAACCTTCCCTGGTCCAAAACTCGAGAATGGTTTCGCTGCTGTTTGCCTGGAATACTTTCCGGAGATCATCATTCAAATGGTAGAAGCCGGAAGCAATCACGGCGGAGGCTTCAGTTTCGGCATTTTCCCAGCGTTCCCGGAATAGATAAACCCTCGCCAGTAAGGCTCTTACAACCTGTCTGTTCACTCTCACCCTCTCAGTACCCGGATAAGCATCCGTTAGGGCAAATTTTGCCTCTTCCAGGTCGGCGACGATGCGACTGTAAATACTCTCTACCGATGCCCTGCCGGCTGTAGCAGTTTTCCTGACATCTGTTGTCAGTAAGAGTGGCACCTCTCCATAAATATTGACGAGGAAAAAATAAGTAAACGATCTAAGGAACAACAACTCTCCTCTCAATTGTTTTTTGATTGGATCACCGATACCAACCGACCTGTCCAGGTTTTCGAGTACTCCATTGCATCCATAGATCACGGAATAAAAGGATTGCCAGAGATTAAGATTTATACTATTTCCAGTGGATACCCAACCATGATGGTATTCCATGTCAGTCAGGTTGGGACTCGTAGTTGACAGTTCATCCGAGTAAGTGCCAAAAGCAGGACCCAGATTGCCATAGATAAGAGTGTTGAAACTGGCATATATGTTATAAACAACTGCGATAGCTGTTTGATCGTTGGCAAAAACCTTGTCTGTTGTCAGTTGGGTTTTAGGTGTCCCTACTTCAACCAGTTTTTTACAGGATTGTCCCAGTCCGGCTACCAGAAGAATAAAAATGAAGTAAACTTTTTTCATTTGTATTTGATTAAAGTGTTAGGCGAAATCCGAATGCTATAGTCTTTAATGGTGCAATACCCGCATTCGCAGATTCCGGATCATACAGTGCGGCTTTCTTCTGCCAGGTGAGGAGGTTTTGACCTTCACAGTAGAGACGCAAATCGGACAGCTTTATTTTTTTCAAAAGAGATTCACTAAAAGTGTAGGTCAAAGAGATGTTTTTAAGACGCAGGTAAGACGCATTGAAAAAGGCAGCATCAGACAGTGCGAGATTGAAGTACTCGCCGGATGGCGAGATCGTAGCAGCGGGAATAGCTGAATAATCTCCTGGCTTTTGCCAGCGTTCCATCGCCAGGATAAATTTATTGCTCCGCGTACCGGGTATAGTCGCAAGCCCCTGTGCGAATTGTCTGGAGAATTGAAAAAAGGCTGTTAGTTGAAAGCCATATAGTTTTATTTCTGATCCAATACCACCGAAATAGTAAGGAGAAGTCCGGCCCACGATCAGATTGTCTTCCGGAGAACTGATGAATCCGTCGCCGTTTACGTCTCTGAATTCCGGCAACCCGTTTTGTTGATTCACTCCTGTGAACTTAAGCGACTTTCGAATGCTTAAGTCCTGGCCAATTACATAGGTGTTGGCAAAGGAGGATGCCTCCAGGCCGGGATACTTCAACAGCTTGTTCTCCGGTACGGTTAGATTCCCTGTCAACACCCAGTAGAACTTTGCTTTCTTAATGATCGTAAAAGACAAATCCAGTTCCATTCCCTGATTCAACACCACAGCGGGCAGATTTGATTGATAATTCCCAAATGGACCACTGGTGTAAGGAAGTGGATAGTCGATCAATTGATTTCCGCTTTTATTTCTATAAAAAGCGGCTGTGAGGAAGAGCCTGTTCTTCAAAAAACCCAATTCCATTGCCAGCTCCAATTTCCGGTTACTCTCCCATCTGAATTCGTCATTTGCAATCCTGGCTGGTGCAAGTCCGGGAACATCATCATAGTACAACCCCGTTGTGCTATAGGTTGACAGATATTGATAGTCGCTGATAAGATCATTCCCTGTAATCCCCCAGCTTCCTCTGAGTTTAGCATAGCTGAGCAGGTTGGATCTCCTGAGAAATTTCTCTTCGCTAAAAACCCATCCTGCACCGACAGATCCAAAATTGCCAAATCGGCTTCCCGGACCAAACCTGCTCGAACCATCCCGTCTGATACTAAGATTGACGATGTATTTTTTCTGATAATCGTAATGTAGTCTTCCGAATATCGAAGCATACTTATATTGGGAATAGTGATTGGCGGCGCTTATAAATCCGGCGGCTCCATAGAATTCCAGCAAATCGTCGTTACTATACGCTGTTCCGGTGATCAGTGATCCTGAACTGGTTGTTTGTTGCCATGATAAGCCTGCCAGAACCTGGAATGCAGATCCCTTGATTGATTTCGAATATTCGACTTGTGGCTCGATGATCGCCGTTTCGATTTTATTATTGCCGTAATAAGCATAACTGGATCCTCCCGTATTGGGGTTAAGAGATAATTTGGGATAGATCATCACCTGATCGAGGGCGGATCGGGTGTATCCGAGATGAGCCTTCACCATCCATCCGGGAAAAATTACCATTCTCATCGAGGTATTAGCCAACAGACAACCCGTTTTACTAGTCGATTTTTGCCCGAGAACAGCTTCCGGATGAGAGGAATTGATACCTGCCCAACTGTAGTTCCCCATAGAATCATACAAAGGAATGTTGGGCGCCAAGGTAAATATGCCGAAGATGCTGGAGGCCAGTTGATGATTATCATCGGCAGTATAATTGGAAGAAAAATCAATAGAAAACTTTTTGTTCGATGATGTATGCTGAAGCAGCACATGAGCGCCTGCTCTTTGATAGTGCTGATCTCCCCGCATGATCGTTCCTTCTCTTCGATAATTCCCGCTTATTCGAAAAGTAGTGTTTGAATTACCACCGGAAAGACTCATTTGTGCATGGGTAGTCGCAGCGGATCCGCCCAACATATATTTCGGCCAGTTTATGGAACGGGTGGTATCCCACAGAAATAAGTCGGGTGCATTCGAAATGGTCGGGGTTATTCCGCTATTCGCGAACCCTTCTTTTCTTAATTCCAGGTACTGTTGAATGTTCAGCATCCTGGGGAAATTGGCAAGCCGACTAAAGCCGGTGTAAACATCCAGCTCCATTTTTGTTTTACCGGCCATTCCTTTCCTGGTTGTAATAAGAATGACTCCGTTGGCTGCTCTAGAACCATAGATGGCCGTCGCATCAGCGTCTTTCAAAATTTCTATGCTCTCGATATCCCCAGGATTAATACTGTTAAGCGGGCTGGTGGCGCCATTAATTCCATCCGAAAGCGTGCTAAGGGTTGCGTTCAGCGGAGTTGCGCTGAAGGGCACACCATCGATTATATACAATGGGTCAGTACCGGAGTTGATGGAACTCCTCCCCCGGATCTGGATAGTGAAGTTGCCACCCGGCAAACCATTTTGCGTATTGATAAATACCCCCGGAGCTCTTCCCTGCAGAGTGGCCAGCGGATTGGAAACCGGTTGCCGGTTGATTTCCTCCGCTGTAATTTTTGAAACACTGCCCGTATTCAGTCGCCTTGACGTCGAATAGTACCCTTTTATGATTGTTTCGTCGAGACTGCTGACGAACAGTTTCAGGTGAACCACCAGGTAGACTCTGCCTTTCAGTTCAATCTCTTCTGACTCGTAACCCACTCTTGTAATGATCAGCGTTACATTTGGGCTCAACTCCTTGATGACGAACGCCCCCTCATCATCGGTAAAAGCGCCGATGTTCGTGCCCTTTACCCGGATAGATGTTCCAGGCAACGGCTCTCCTTTCTCATTCAGGATTCTACCCCTGATATCACCCGGCTTAACAGGTGCTGGTTTTTGCCCGGGTTCCTGTTCTTTTATCCTGACAATAATATGTTTTTCCGAAACGACATAAGTGAGTGGCTGATTGCTGAAGCTGATTGCCAGCACCTGCTGAATGGATTCATTCTTTACCTGGATGGTGACAGCAGATGACATTTCCAGTTGTTCCCGCGTATAGACAAACCGGTAAGCCGACTGCTTTTCGATTTCTTTGAAAACCGTTTCGAGTGGTACGTTGGTTAAAGACAGGGTAATTCCCTGTGAAAAAGCATTGGCAGAAATCAGGAAGCAACAGGCAAATACCAGCGGTGCAAAACAGCAACGGATGCGTTGTGATTTGCAAAAAGTCACCACCTGCCCTGCCTTGTTGCGGTCAATACGCAAGAGCATAGCTTTGGCTCCCCGGTACCCCGGGGAAGGTTTGGGTTAAAAAATTGCAGTTCCAGATTGTGGGGCTAACTCAAACCAGTTCTTTTACCATTTCAGGTCTGGCGATCAGGCAGTGGTATCAACCATTCCTGTTTGCTTTGTAGCCCGGTGGGTGATTTTAATTAAGCTATTTCCTGACAGTTATTTTTCCGGCAGTTCCTTTTTCTGAATTTTGTTGAATAGTAAAGTGTACTCTATTCGTCATTTCGAGGTTATGCAATAGTTTGGAAACAGGTTCAGCCCTTGACATCTCTGCATTAAAATGATCAGTCGGATGATTTTCATAAACAATCTCCGCATCATACCATCTTTCCACCTGCCGCATGATCAAGTCAAGAGGCGCATCGGAGAATTTAAAGACATGATCCTTCCAGGCAATTACATCTGCGGTATTTACAGAGGCAAGTTTGATTTTATCCTGCTCTACCAAAGCCTGTTGGCCCGGCTTCAGCATTTGCGCCGACCGACCGTTAGAAACCCTGATCGAACCTTCTACCAGGGTGGCCTGGGCATTGGGCTCATTGCTATAAGCATTGATGTTAAACTTTGTTCCCAGCGCTTCTACCATACGCTCTTTACTTCCCGTATCGGATGTATGCTGCGTGAATACAACGCGAAAAGGCTTTGCTTTATCACTCGCTACTTCGAAATAAGTTTCCCCCGTTACAAAAACTTTTCTCTCCGTATCGCTGAAACTTACAGGGTAGTGAATCGAAGACTCGGCATTTAACCAAACCCGGGTTCCATCCGGAAGTGTTAACTTATACTGGCTCTTTCTGGGAACAGCAAGTGTATGAAAAGCCAATGGCTGGCTGGTTGGTGGTTGCGCATAAATCAATTCTCCGTCTGCCTTCCGCAACTGCGCCGTTTTCTGAATCAGGGTATCATTTCCTTTACTGCTTAGCTTTATGATTGAACCATCTTCCAATGTGAGAACGGCGCTGTCTGTGCCTGGTTGAAGATCCTCCACGACCGCCAGGCCAGATTCAGGTGATGCTTTTTTAACAGAAAACGGTTTGAAATAAAACAAACCAGCTAATAATATCACCGCGGCCGCCAGTGCATAAGGCCAGACCCGCTTTTTTCTGGCAGGTGGATTAAACGCCATCCTTTGCTTTTTCTCGAGCAATGCCCTTTCGGTATTGATGTCTTGCATCCATTGGGTGGCAGAAGCAATATTTCTATCGTCTGTTAAACGCTCAAACAATTCCATATTCTCGTCATTCTCGCATACCCATGCATCCAGCTCAAACTGTTCATCCCGGCTCAGCGTTCCCCGGATAAATCCTGCAATTAACCCGGCTATTCGCCTGGCTTCCTCGTCACTGTAATTGGGGAATAGCTCGTTCATGGTATTAAGTTAACACTAAATTACCTCCTCCGACAACAGGTAAATACTCTTAGATTGAAATTTGCGTCCGTTAGATTAAAACACCGGACCGTATGCCTGCGTGCAAAACAAAGAGGAGATTATTTTTAAAGACGGGATAAGAGCCCAATAATCAATAACATAAATCCGGTCGCCAGTTTCTGCCGGATCAGCATGACAGCCCGGGCTTTCTGGCTTCGTATAGTGGCAACCGAGAGTTGAAGTTCGTCGGCTATCTGTTGATACTCTTTGCCTTCGATGAACAACATCGAGAAAATTTTACGACACTGGGGAGGTAACACATTAATGGAGCCGACCACCTCCCGGTAGGTTTCGGATTCGATTATGCTCTCAAAACTATCGCGTTCGAATTTGTCGGTCAGGTATCCGGCTTCGAGGTGCCGATGGTTCACCCTATCCCGGCTACGGATATAGTTGAGGCTGGCGTGGCGCGTGGTAGTATAGAGAAAAGATACTATGGCCGGGAGGCTTTCAAAATGCTCTCTTCTTTCCCAAAGCCGCATGAGCGACTCGCTGGCAATCACCTGAGCATCCTCTTTTACGTTGATGATTTGAAATGAATAGTATACCAGTGGCGCATAGTATTCCCGGAAGAAAAAGTTGAACCCGATTTCTTCACCCTGCCGCAGGGATCGAATATACTCCGCAATGGTTGGTGGCACTTTCTTTCTCACGATTACAATTTGACGTTACTGAATGGAATTAGCCGGAGAGAAATTATATCCTTTTGGCAGTAGTAAAATCCGGTTCGGGAAGTATGCTCTTCATTGCAAAGGGTTCCATTTCTGAACCGATCGCTGAGCTAATGTAAGAAAAAATAATTTAGTTAACTTATTATAATATGTGTTTTATATTATACACATTATAGAAAATTCACGCTACCAACCTCTGCTAATCCCTTCTACCCAAGATAAAAGCAATACGAAATTTTCCGGTGATGAGGGGATGTTTGGGTTTGGCCAGCCCAAGCATCCTGGTTATTTCTGCGATGGATGTCAGTCTTACAAATTCTCCCATCTTATCTTATTTACAATGTCCCTGTACTTTGGTTTAAACGATTCAGCGACTCAAAATAACTTCGATCGGCCGTAAAGCCAAAATAATCGAGACCCAGTGAACAGACTACGAGTATCAACAAACCGGTTAGGATCCCTGCCAGTCGTCGCTTCTGGTTGAAAAGCAGCATAACAACCAGCAAAACCAGGATACTGGCCAGCCAGAATCTAAGAAGGCCCAGGAAATGATCTTCAAACGCAGAGGCAGCAGAGAGTCGTTCGGCCAAAAAGTCAACCGGATGGCTGATACTCACCTGCTGCGCGACAGCCAATTCATCAAGGTTCTTTCTGACAAAGAAAAGGGCGCTTGCAATCAGCAAGGCCCCCATGATGAGTAACGAATAAAATAGTCCGGCGTAGAATGAACTTCCTTTCCTTCGACGGTATAGTAAAAACGAAAAGGCGATGATCAGTGTCAACAATACCGCATAGATTAACAGGAAAGTATTAATGGTGCGGTGATGCTGACTGAAGTAATCAAACGCATTCATGGAACAGTATTATTTTGTTAGACCAAGTTGTTTCATAATCATCCTGTCAAATGCCTGGTCACTCATCAGGCTTTTGAGAACAGGGATCATTTTGGCAGAACGCCCGATTCTTACCCGTGTTTTGGGTTGTACAGACGCGGCCGTCTTGAGGATTTCCTGCGCCACTTCACCTGGCTTCGAAAGGGGGAAACTGCTTTTGCTGGTATCGAGTACGCTCCGCAGCATTGTTAAAAACTTCTCACGCATATCTCTGTAAGGATTGCCTTCAATCGGCTGCGGGAAATCGGCATGCTCCACAAAACCCGTAGCAACTCCTCCCGGTTTGATCAGCGATACGCTGATACCGAAATGTTTCAGCTCCTGCCTCATGGCATCACTGATACTTTCCAGTGCATATTTGCTGGCATGGTATGCTCCGGCTCCGGGACTAGTAAAATCTCCTCCCATGGATCCAATATTGATGATGTGTCCTTTTCCTGCCTTACGCATCAAAGGAATAGCCCTCTGTGAAACCCTCACCAACCCAAACACATTTACTTCAAACTGATAGCGCAATCTGTCGGGAGGGAGTTCTTCTACAAATCCATTTTGAGCATAGCCTGCATTATTAACCAGGATATCAATCTGACTGAAGGAGGATAATATTTCTCTAAAGGCGGCATTGATGCTTTCTTCATTGGAAACATCCAGGGAGGTTATGTAAGCGCCTGCCAGACCCAGTTCTGTCAAACGCGATCTATCTCTGGCAGTTGCAATAACCCGGTAGCCTTTTTGGAGGAAAAGGAGTGCAGTTGCCTTTCCAATCCCCGAAGAAGCGCCCGTAACAAGTACTGTTTTCATTTTTGAACAAAAGTCTTGCTCTCGCAGCGTCAGGGAGTATATAAAACAGGCATTGTTTTATACTTTTTCCGGATGAAGTAGAAAAGAGACTCAGTTTGCAGTTAGCGGTTGGCGGTTTGCAGTTTGCGGTTTGCGGTTGGCGGTTTGCAGTTCAAAATCAAAATTAAAAATGGGAAGACAGCGCCATACAAGGCTCTTTTTTGACTTTTTACTTTTGAATTTTGAATTTCACCCTGCCAACATTCACCAGCCAATGCCTGTCAAAGATCCACGGAATACAAATACTCCTCCTTTGACATTGGAATCACTTCTCCGTTGGCCTGCATGTACTGCTCATTTCCTGAACGTACATAACGGATGACACGGGAAACGGTTACAGACTCCTTGCTGTCCTGTATACCCTCGATGGATTTACGAATCAATAACGGTGAACCAGCCTCAGGATAAGACCTGATGTCTCTCAAATGAATTGTTGTATCCCATAATATTTGCTGCCCGCTACCGTCCACTTTATTGGAAAGGGATAATGTGAGTGTTAGTTCGGCCTGGATATTATCAAAGATAGAACTGGAATAGTCCTGCGCCTGGGCAACCCTGAAAAGTACAGTGGTGGATACTGGTTTCTCTACTATTCTTTCCTGAACACCCTTTTTAGTGCATCCTGTTAACAGTATAACCAGACTGGCAAAACAAACCAGTTTGGAAATGATCTGTTTTCCTGTTGAGTATTTCATTTGTTATTTTTTAATTGTTGTTTGAGGTAGTGATCAAGTCAAAAATCAAAATTCAAAAGTCAAAAGTCAAAATTCAAATTGATACGAGCGAGTGGAGGCTGCCTATTTTATTGAGTTTTGAATTTTTACTTTTTACTTTTGACTTCTGACTTCGCCATTCCATTGACCAATTGACTAATTGACCAATTGACTAATTGCTACTTTACATTCCCATTACCTGTATCAATAATATCCATCCCTTTTTAGTGTGTGCCCATACCCGTAAGTAATTACCGGCCTTGCCATCGTGTTGCAAGCGGCCGTACACGTAACCCAGGTCGCGGCTTTTCGCCAGGCCCGACGAAACGGGAGTGAACACTACCGGGTGGAGCGAGGTCAACTCAGCCCATACCGAATCCCATTTTTGCAAGGGGGTTTTTTCCGACTTATTCAACACAAACCGCCTGGCAACTCTGTCGCTGTATGCTGCCACACCATTTCGCTCACATTCAGCATTGAAAGCCGAATCGATGGAAATGATATCCGTGATCGTGTTATCCGGTTTAAGTTTCTCATTAAACTGATACAATGATTGCGAAGGATAGGCGCTCGGCTGAAAAGCTGTTCCGAGGTCGGCCATCAGTTTCCATTCGCCTTCGCTGTTTCTTTTCCAGACGCTGGTGTACTGACCACTGCCCACAACAGAATCCAGGGCAGCGTTGCGCATTTCAAAAGGGCCGCTGGTAAATCCCAGCTGGTCATCGCCGGATACGAAACTAATAGTCGGTACCCATATCAATTTGCCGGTTGCTTCCGGAGCACGGGACCACGCTTTTACTCCGTTGACAATATTACCGCGATTAAAGATCACCCCATTGCTATCCAGATTCTTCAGAAAGGCTTTTTTTGTACTGGTCTCTGCAGATAATTTTGCAAAGGCCATCTCCGCATCCCACAGGCTGAGGGCAGATTGTGACAAGGTTGATGTCGACAAAATCTGAAAACAACTGCTTACTATTACAAAGTATTTCATGTATTGAAATTAATTTGTACACATTGTAATACTTCCAGTCACTGTCTCAAATGCTCAACTTCCATCCCCAACTGATGATATGCTGAATGGAAACGATTCTTTGAACTATCCCGGGAAGTATTCTCTACCCGACAACCAGATCAACTGTTATACTCTTTTGTAAT
>JBGAHR010000038.1:0-38131 GCA_044226045.1 Chitinophagaceae bacterium | reverse complement strand
ATAGCTAAGCGAATCATAATCCGGATCGCTGGCACCGGCATAAAATTCAAAAGGCGTGTTGGCGCATGCATACACAGCTTCGTTGCCTGTAAACTGCGGACTGCTGTTCCTGGGAGCGGAAGTATCCGGAATATTGGAGGGAATGTTTGCCCAGAAACCGGATGTTTGAAATTTCACCAGGTTGGTGATGTTGGTGTCCCTTTGTTCGCTTGAAAAATACACCTCAACCCCTTCCTTAAAAGCCGGTACAATCATATAGGCATAGTAGTGCGCAACCTTGAAACAGGAATTCGGAAATACATCTATACAAGGATCAAACTGGGAAGGGGTAACAGTAGTGGTATTCGCCAGGTTCACTTTGGTTGTTCGGTAGATAGGTGTCCGGTAGTCTCCTTTTTTGAACGCATAAAAATTAATGGATGGAGGAACATAATCCACCTCGCAGGCAAAAAATATACTGGCCTCCAGCTTATACCGGATATTACCCGTACCGGCATTATACAATTCAAACTTGTAAGACAGATTTCCTCCCTGCACCATCGGATCTTTGATTTGACGTTGTGCAGACAACGTCAATGGCAATCCAGCCACCAAAATTAATAGTATGGTGATGAGGTTACGCAAATATTTCACATGCCTTGGCAAACCAAAGTAAGTAAAAAGCCAAAGAAGACAAAACGGAGGGGCTAACGGCTATAATTCGGCGCTTCCTTTGTGATCTCAATATCATGGGCATGGCTCTCTTTCATACCTGCATTGGTTATGCGTACGAACTGAGCTTGTTGCAGAGCCAGTATATTTTTGGCGCCGCAATATCCCATACCGGCTCTCAGTCCGCCGGTATATTGATAAACGATCTCGCTCAGGCTGCCCTTGAATGCCACACGGCCTTCGATTCCTTCCGGAACAAATTTCTTGATATCGTCTTCCACATCCTGAAAATAGCGGTCTGCGCTGCCCTGGTTCATGGCGCCGATGGATCCCATGCCACGGTATTGTTTGAACTTTCTTCCTTCGTAGATGATCGTTTCCCCCGGACTTTCTTCTGTTCCGGCAAAAACGCTTCCCATCATTACCACATTGGCGCCTGCAGCCAGTGCCTTCACCAGGTCGCCGGTATAACGTATACCCCCATCCGCAATCAGGGGGATGTTCAGTTTGTGCAGTACGGAAGCGGCTTCCATCACGGCGGTGATCTGCGGTACGCCTGCACCGGCCACGATTCGGGTAGTGCAGATCGAGCCAGGTCCTATACCGACTTTAACGGCATCGGCGCCTGCTTCGGCAAGCGCCTTCGCGCCGGCTGCTGTGCCGATATTGCCGGCTATCACCTGTAATGACTTGAAATTCTTTTTCAGGTTTTTCAGAGCGTCTATCACGCCCTTGCTGTGACCATGCGCGCTGTCGAGCGTCACCACGTCCACACCGATCTGCTGAAGTGCCGCAGCCCGGTCGAGCAATTCTTTGGTAATGCCAAGCGCGGCTCCTACCAGTAAACGTCCTTTCTGATCTTTCACCGCATTCGGATGGGATTGCAACTTCTGAATATCCCGGTAAGTGATCAGGCCAACCAGTGTTCCGTCTTTGCGAATCACCGGTAGCTTTTCAATTTTGTATTGACTGAGGATCTTTTGTGCTTTTTTGAGGTCAGTTCCTTCGGGGGCTGTGATCAAGTTCTCTTTCGTCATCACTTCACTGACCAGTCTGCGGTTATCGGTTTCAAATCGCAGATCGCGATTGGTTAGAATACCTACCAGTTTATTGCGATTGTCTACCACGGGTATGCCGCCTATCTTGTTTTCCTTCATCAATCGAAGGGCATCGCCGATGGTGGCTTGCGCATCGAGGGTAACCGGGTCGGTAATCAATCCACTCTCACTGCGTTTTACTTTTCTTACCTGCTCTACCTGTCTTTCGATGCTCATATTTTTATGCAGGATGCCAATTCCACCTTCTCTCGCCAGGGCAATGGCCAGGTTGGCTTCTGTTACAGTATCCATGGCGGCCGATAACAGGGGTATGTTGAGAGTAATGGTCTTTGTAAGCCTGGTTGATATATCTACTTCACGGGGAAGCACTTGTGAATAAGCTGGGACGAGTAAAACATCGTCAAACGTGAGACCTTCGCCGAAAAACTTGGATGATTTGCTGGACTTGCTCCGGGGAGAAATAATTCTTGTTGCCATGTGCAAAGATAGGGTAAGGGGAGAATTGCCGCCAAATCAAATTTCAGTTAACACAGACAAACATTATATCAACTGATATTTTTTTCCGGGCAGACTTCTAACAATATTTTTCAGTTCAAGATTTAACAAACTCGATGAGATCAGGCTTCCCGGCATCCCGGCCCGGAGGCTTATTTCATCGATGTGTTTTTCATTTTCATTTTCCAGTAAGGCAACTATCTTCTGCTCGAATTCATTTAATTCTTCGATGATTTTTTTCTGAACCGGTTTTGGAATGGCAACGGATTCTTCCCAACCCATTACGGTTAACAACTGACGGGCATCCTGCAGCAGATGCGCCTGGTTCTGATTGATCAATTGAAGGCAGCCGGCACTTTTCGGATCGGTTATCCGGGCGGGAAAAGCGAATACATCCCGATGGTAGCCATTTGCCAGGTTGGCCGTTAACATACTGCCTCCCTTAATACCGGATTCTATCACCACCATACAATCGCAAAGACCGGCCACTATCCGGTTTCTGGTAGGGAAGTGATGCCTGTCTGGTTTGGTCCCCGCGGGAAATTCAGTCAGTAACCCTCCGCCGCTGTTTACCATGTCGCGAGCCATGGCATGATGTTCTGACGGGTAGATCCTGTCGAGACCATGCGCTAATACGCCCACTGTGGGGATATTGTACTTAAGTGAATATTGATGAGCCAGTGCGTCTATTCCAAAAGCCAATCCGCTGATGATAGTCACCTGATGTGCTGCCAGGCTCTCAACCAGCTTTTGAGTCAGGTAACGACCATACTCTGTATAATTGCGGGTGCCTATTACACCCACCACCCTGGAAGCGTTCAACTCTGCGGTGCCTTTAAAATAAAGCAAGGTGGGGGGATCATAACAATTCAACAACCTTCGAGGATAGTCTGCATCGTTCAGAAAAAAAGTGCGGATGCCGAATTTTTCTATAAATCCTATTTCCTTTTCGATTTCCTCATAGCGTTTGAACGAATGGATTTGCCGGGCCCTGATAGATCCGATTCCTTCAATACGCTCTAACCTTGATACGGAAGTTTTAAAAATTTGTTCGGCAGAACCGAGCTGTTCTACCAGTATTTTGGCGTGAACACATCCTATTCCCGGTACGCGCGTCAATGCGATCTGGTACAGCAAATCCTGTTGCATAGCTTTTGAATAGCATGTCACTTCAGGAATTGCTATCCGATAGCAATGTTACAGGCAGGCAGGAGAAGAAAAATGTGTTTTTCCAGATTTTACTGGCTTAAAATCTTTAGTTCTGTACGTCTGTTTTGTGAACGCCCTTCCTCGGTATTGTTGTTTGCGATGGGTACGGTTGCACCGTAACCTTTCGCTATGAGACGATTCACCACGATGCCTTTCGAAACGAGGTATTTCACCACAGCCTGCGCGCGCAGGTCAGACAGTTTGAGATTGTCTTCGGGTTTACCGATGGTATCGGTATGACCGCTGATCTCGATTTTCAACGTCGGATTATCCTTCAGCAACTGAACAATCTTATCGAGTTCGGTGGTAGACTCCGGACGAATGTCAAACATTTTCGTATCGAAGAAGATATTCTTCAATACGATCGTGGCATTGGCTTCGAGGGGTTGTAAGGGAATATCGATGTTATAGGTAGAGTCGGCGTCCTTGCGGCTCATCGGGAAATTGGCCGAATAGAACAGGTACCCTTTTCGGTTTACGTTAAAAGCGTAGTCTTTGCCTACCGGCAGGGTGATCAGGTAATTGCCGGTTTCGTCTGTCTGTACTTTACTGAGCACTTCTTTGGTAGACAGGTCTGTCAGCTCTACAGCGGATGGCAGCCCTTTGCTGGTCTTTTTATCATACACTTTTCCTTTCACCCAAAGGGTTCGGTTAGGTCTGATATCCGATCTCATTTCAAATGTGTAGATATCAAGTCCGCCCCGGCTATCGCTGCGATCACTGGCATAGTAAGCCGTTTTTGCATCTGCTGCCACGATCAGGCTTCCTTCATTTTCGATCGTATTGATGGGATATCCGAGGTTGATGGGTTTTGACCAGGCGCCTTTCAATCCTTTGCGCGACAAAAACAAATCATCTCCTCCATAACCCAGATGGCCATTCGAAGTAAAATACAGGGTTTGATTATCTGCATGAATGAATGGACAACTTTCATCACCCGGTGTATTGATTTCCGGACCCAGGTTTTCGGGTTCGCTGAAGCGGCCGTTTGGCAAACGATGGCTGACATAGATGTCGATACCGCCGTAACCGCCTGGTCGGCGACTGGCAAAGTACAAGTCTCTTTTATCTGGTGAAAGCGAAGGCGCCGATTCCCAGTATTCGGTATTTACCGTATAGCCCAGGTTTTCCGGTGTGCTCCATCCTTCCGGCGTCAGAAAAGAAATATACAGGTCGCAGCTGCCAATCCCTTCCGGAAGATTGCAACCGGTAAAGATCAGCCATTGACCATCCTGCGAAATGTTCTGGGCGCCTTCATTGAGTTCGGTATTGATATTGCCGGTAAGCGGATGGGATTTACCCCAGGTATTGTTTACGAGCGTAGAACCATAGAAATCTTCATTGAAGTTATTGACCCTTCGCGTATACACAAAGCTGTTACCATCTACAGTGATGGTAGGATAATATTCCGATACGGATGAATTGATGCTGTCTC
This sequence comes from Chitinophagaceae bacterium, assembly GCA_044226045.1. GTDB lineage: Bacteria > Bacteroidota > Bacteroidia > Chitinophagales > Chitinophagaceae > Endoryza. The sequence continues at coordinate 33,283 of JBGAHR010000038.1, read as the reverse complement.
CCATATTCTTCGGTTCAAACCGGTAATCGCCCAAAGGCTTTTCCTTCTCATATTCGATGGCAAACTCATAACTCTTCTTGCGATAAAGGGCTGCTTTCAGACTTTGTTCATTCAGATTGGGGATGCCAATAAATTCATCGATCGCTTTGATGGCCGCCGGAAAATCTCCTTTGCCGGCTATATTGATGGAGTAGGGAAGATTGTAGTCTCTGAAGTACACAGAATCGATGGCCCGGGCAACCTTGTAATAAAATATGGCAGAATCATATTTTTTCATTTCCCCGAAAAGTCCGGCAATGGATAAATAGGCGTCCTCGTATTTCGGTTCTATTTTAACGGCCTGTTTCAGGATTACAATGGCCTGCTTGTAGTCGTTATTGCGGGCAACTGAAATAGCCTGTTCGTATAATAAACCGGCCTTTCGGTTGATCTTGTACGGGTCATACTGCGCTTTGAGCCCCGGGGCGGCAGCAAGCAATAAAAAGATATAAATCAGCCTCTTCATTGATTCAAACTTACTTAAATTAAGCAAGACGGTCAATAGGAGATAAAAGAGGGCAGGGGCCCCGAAAATGATTTTTTTTAAATCAGGGAACGTTGATGTACTTGTGAATCTGTAAGGACAGCTCCCAACGGGGATTTTTCTTGATGTAGTCAATGATCAACGGGGTCATTTCCTTTTGCTTTTCCCATTCCGGCTGGAGATATAGTTTGCACGCCGGTGACACCCTGGCGGCATGTTTTTCCGCCCAGTCAAAATCAGATTTGTTGAATACAACTATTTTCAATTCGTGCGCGAGCGGCAGAATCTCTTCCAGCGGAGCTTTGAATTTTTTGGGAGATAGACAAATCCAGTCCCAGGTACCCGATAAAGGGTGGGAGCCGGAAGTTTCAATATGTGTACGAATGCCTCTTACCCGAAGGGCGGCGGTTAATTCGCGAAGGTCGTGCATGAGCGGTTCACCTCCGGTGATCACTGCAATCTTCGTTGGCGTATCGGTCACTTTTTGTACAATGCTTTCTATGGAAAGTTTGGGATGTTTTTCTGCGTCCCAGCTTTCTTTCACATCACACCACACACAGCCCACATCACATCCGCCCAGTCGGACAAAATAGGCGGCACTGCCCTGGTAGGAACCTTCTCCCTGCAGGGTATAAAAATCTTCCATCACGGGAAGCGTCTTCACTTGACTGGTTTGCGTCATGTCGGCTCACTTATTTTATCATCTTTCCATACAAGCATGAAAAGTATTCTTCATCAGGGCTGCGATGGTCATCGGTCCAACTCCTCCCGGTACGGGTGTTATGTAAGAACAGCGGGGAGCTACTTCATCGAATTTGACATCTCCTTTAATGGCATATCCGCTTTTTTTGGTTGCGTCTGCCACACGGGTGATACCTACATCAATGACCACCGCGCCTTCTTTGACCATGTCGGCCGTCACAAACTCCGGTCTTCCCAATGCCGCGACAATAATATCTGCCTGCAGGCAGATTTCCTTCAGATTGCGTGTATGCGAATGACAAATGGTAACGGTACAATTACCCGGCTGGGTATTAGCAGAAAGCAGGATACTCATTGGCCGGCCAACAATATTGCTTCGCCCGATCACTACTGCGTGCTTTCCTTTGGTATCAATCTTATAGTGCTCCAGCATCAGCATTACCCCATGCGGTGTGGCTGGAACATAAGTGGGTAATCCCTGTACCAGCTTGCCTACACTTACCGGGTGAAATCCATCCACATCTTTTGATGGATCGATCGCGTTAATGACTTTTTCGTCGGAAATATGTTTGGGAAGAGGTAACTGAACCAGGATACCGTCAACATCCGGGTCATTGTTGAGTTCCTGTATTACATTCAGTAGTTTAAACTCACTAATATCGTCTTCTAAACGGATCAGGGTTGATTTAAATCCGATTTCTTCGCAGGTTTTCACCTTACTTCCAACGTATGTTTCGCTGGCGCCATTTTTACCTACCAAAACTGCGGCGAGATGCGGGATTTTCTTACCTTCAACAACCAATTGCGCTACTTTAATTTTCAGCTCATCTTTTGTAGCCTGAGAAACGAGTTTACCATCTAAAATTTGCATGGCGCAAAGGTAAGTTTACGCTATATCCTCTCAAAACAGCAGGTGATTTTTTAATGATTTTTTTTCCAGGGCTTAACAAAGCCTGTTAAATCACTTTGCTTGAAACAGTTAATTTATTACCTGCTGGCAGTAGTTCAAACAGCCAGCGCTCAGAACGGTACCTACTGGCCGGTTCCGCAGCCTTTATATGTAACAACATCCGATTCCTTCGAAAGCTCGGTTCCGGGCTTTCCTGAAGGGTCGCAAAGACTGTTGTCGATGTATGTCGAGAAGAAATATGGTTTGAAGGAATTGACCCTGCTGGAAATGGATAGCTACCTGCCAGTCGATAATTGGGCAATTTGTGCGAGAGCAAGTTCCTATGGAACACTCAACTACAGCCTGATGGCGGGCAATCTTGGCTACATTCGATCATTCGGCGATTTGAAGGCCCAGGCCGGATTCAACCTGGCCAGGGAAAAGATCAATGGGAGCACAGCCTCCTGGATGGTATCCTGCCGCCTGTCTTTTTTATGGAGACTGCAGTCTTCCTGGTGGGCAGCCCTTAACCTGGATCAGCTGGCCTCTTTCTCAACCACGAGCCAAAAACCATCTGCCAAAATGCAGGTTATAATTGGCTATCGTCTGTCCACGCAATTGAGTACCACTATTTGTTTACAGGAAGACCGGCAAACATTTTTCAGTCTGCATTATTCTCCGGTCGACCGGATATTTTTCAAGGCAGGCTTCGCTAGCAGGCCGGCCACTTTTTCCTGCCTCATCGGCTACAGTTTCGGCAGATATTTATTACAGATCATCAATAGCTATCACTCTTTACTCGGCCTGAGCCCGGCGATTTCTTTTTCTACAACCTGGTAATCCATTCTATGAGAACAACCATATTTACTACCATTTTAGCTACACTGTTTTTTTATCCGTCTATAGGATTCTCTCAAATTGAGGAAGTAGAAGATATTCAACAGGCGCGCCCGGATCAATCACTGAGTGAAGATGATCATGATTGGCAGGAAAAGGATTTTTTTCGAAGAACACGCCTCAACCTGAATGAACTTACCGAAGAACAATTAAGAGTAACGGGTCTGCTAACGGAAGAACAGATCAGCCAGTTCTTTCTTTACCGTAAGTGGTTGGGACCATTTATTGATATCTATGAATTGCAGGCCGTGCCTGGTTGGGATGTTGAAACCATTCGTCGCCTGCTTCCATTTCTCCATACCAGCATTCGACCCAGAGCAAGGTTGAACCCGAATGATTTGTTGACTTCGGGTACACATTCCCTGCTGATTCGGGCAGGTTTTACGGGAACTGATAGTGTTACTTCTTCCAAGTTCGAAGGAACGGGTCTTCGGTTATTTGTTCGCTATCAGTTTCGGTGTAGAAACCGGATTCGATGGGGTTGGGCAGGAGAGAAGGATGCCGGTGAATCTTTATTCAGCCAGTCGAATCGGCGCGGGTTCGACTTTAATTCTTTTCACTTTGTGTACAAAGGAACGCGTTCTCTGGAGGGGCTCTTCCTGGGCGATTTTTCCGTGAACTTCGGCCAGGGGCTTATTCAATGGCAAAGTCTTTCCCTGGGTAAATCATCGAATGCCATCCAGGTATTTCGAACATCCGAACCGGTTAAGCCGTACAGTTCATCCGGCGAGTACCTGTTCTACCGGGGTATGGCGGTGGTATCTTCGTTTAATCGATGGCGGTATACTGTATTCCTGTCGGTGAAACCGCTCCATGCCCGGCTGGAGACGGATTCAGTGACCCATCGCACCGTTATCAGGTCTGTTGATGAAGCCGGATATCATCGAACTTCCGCCGAGATCAGCCTGGAGAACAGTTCCCGGCTATATAGCGCCGGTAGTCAAATACGGCTTGCTTCAAAGGCATTCCAGATTGCCATCAACCTGGTAGGCCATTGCTATAAACAGTATTATCAACCCCGGGTTACCCGCGATTCGATCAGCGTTTTTATGGGTCAGAACAGGCTTAACAGCAGCCTGAGTTATCAATACAGGATTCGGAACCTTCTTTGCTTCGGAGAACTGGCCGTGGATCAGTCGTTACAGGTTGCCCAGTTGCATGCCCTGGTAGCATCGTTACACCAGCGAATGACGGCCTCCCTGCTGATAAGGACAATCGACCGGTCATACCAGGCTCTTTTTGCCAGCTCTTTTACAGATAAAGGGACCGTGGAAAGTGAAAAGGGAATTTATCTTGGCTTTGAGTATAAGCCCTCAAAGAAAATAATCCTGCATGCCTTTGTAGATTTATTTAAGAACGACTGGATATCCGTGTCGGTTAACCGACCGTCGCCCGGAGCCGACCAATCCATCCAGTTCCAATACCAGCCGGTAAAGAAAGCACAATTGATTCTGCGTTACCGGCGCAGAAACTATGAAGAAAATTTCTTTCAATCGATTGATAGTAACGGAGTTCAGTATTCGAAAAAAAATTCCTGGCGAATGGATGTGTTGATCGGGCAGGGAACCCAGGTAGAAACTCATTTACGGGTGGAAACCTTGGGTATCCGCACAGAAAGTAAGGAGGAACAGGGCGGATGGATCGGTTATATTGAATCGAAATGGCAACCTGCTTCACATCACTGGAGGCTCGAAGCCAGGTATAGTTTATTCCGGACAGATTCTTACCAGTCGAGGCTGTATGCACGGGAATCAGATATGTTATACAGTTACGCCATTCCCGCTTTTTACGGGTGGGGCGAGCGAGGTTATTTACTGGCCAAATTGAGTCCCGGCAAGTGGTTCGGTCGGAAGACCGGGAGGCAGTTGGATGGATGGTTGAGGGTAGGGTTTATGGCCGGTTGGGAAGAGGATACCAGTCAGTTTCTTAAGAAATGGAAGAAAGGACCGTACAAATGGGATTGGAGAGCCCAGGTATTATGGTCTTTTTGACCCAAGGGAGTGATTCCCGGAAAAAAACAATTATGAAATAATTTAATACGAGATGGTTTCGGCGTTATCACATTAATATTAAAGTAAATATCAGTGCTTTCACTTGATAGAAAATATATATGTAACAATGATGATAAAAATCGCGCAAACGTTTGAAAAAAGGCCATCAAAAAGCACCAGCTCGTGTGTAAGCTATTGTGATTCAGCGGTAATTCAATTGCTGCCAGGCATTTAGCAACTCTAATCAAAAAAACAGGGAGTTTGCAGCACATTAACATTTCGTTTTGTCTGATTATGCTATCCGGAGCCCTGTTTTAACTTTTTTTTAAAAGAAATCCAAAACCCCTATTTTTACCCACCAAAATTTTAAAAATTAACAGTCACATGAGAAAAATTCTATCACTGCTGGCAGTGCTAGTACTGTGTTCAGTATTTGCATTCGCCCAAAACCGGGTCATTACCGGACAGGTGAAAGATGACAAAGGAGACCCCATTCCTTTTGCCTCTGTCACCATCAAAGGCTCTAACAAGGGTACAACAACCGATGCAAACGGTAGTTTCAGGATCGAAGCCAAGGCGGGCGATGTTTTAGTTGTTTCCGCTGTAGGCAGCAAGCCAAGAGAAATCGCAGTTGGGTCCTCCAACACGTACAATGTTTCCCTCGAAAAGTCAGGCAATCTCCAGGAAGTAGTGGTAACTGCGTTGGGTGTGCAGAAGCAGCCCAAGGAATTGGGTTACTCAGTTGCTCGTGTGAAGAACGCCGAGCTTACTCAGGCCAAGACTACTAACCTGCAGAACGGTCTGGTAGGTAAGGTATCCGGTTTGAACGTATCTACAGTGAACAACGGCGTATTTGCAAACACCCGTATCGTTCTTCGTGGTATTCGTTCCTTGACTGGTAACAACCAGCCTTTGCTGGTGGTTGATGGATCTCCGATCAGCCTGGGTTTTATCAACTCAATCAACCCCAACGATGTTGAGAATGTAAACATCCTGAAAGGCGCCAACGCTGCTGCGTTGTACGGACCGGAAGGGGTGAACGGTGTAATCGTTGTAACTACGAAAAAAGGTTCCGGCAGAAGCAAGCCACAGATCAGTGTTAGTAACACAACATTATTCGAGAAAGTGGCTTTCATGCCCAAGCTGCAGACCCTGTTTGGTAGCGGTTCTTCTTATGATGCATTCGGTGATGGTATCTATGACCCGATCGAGAACCAGACATGGGGTGCTCGTTTCAATGGACAGGACACCATCCTCGGTCGTCCTGATGAGAACGGCAACGAGCAGATTGTAAAATACGCTTATCGTCCAGGTGAAAAAGAACGTTTCTTCAATACAGGTATCACTACCCAGAACGACGTTTCTTTCAATGCCGGTGACGAAAGATCAAACTTCTTCTTGTCTCTCCAGGATGTGATCACCAAAGGTGTGGTTCCTCAGGACAAGGCGAGAAGGACTACATTCCGTATCAATGCTGGTAAGCAATACGGTAAAGTAAAGATCAGCACCAACCTGTCTTATACTGCCTCTACATATGATGTGACCAACTCACCTGGCCCCACATATTGGTATGTGATCAACACTCCGCCCCAGGTTCCTTTGACCAGTTACAAAAACTTCCAGACAGACAACTGGGCTAACCATAACCATTACTTCAACGATTACTATCCCAACCCTTACGAGGACCTGAACAGGTATCGTAGCAAGGGTCGTGGAGATGATATCATCGGTAACGTTGAGTTGAACTTCAAACCTGTGAAGTGGTTGAATATTATGGATCGTGTGAGTGTTACCCTGTCAACAGCTTCTAACAAAAATACAGTGGGCGCTATTTTCTATTCTGATTATGCGCTGCACAACGGACGTTCAATCAGTGCCGGTGGTAATGCCAAAGCTTCTGTGAGCGATGGTTCTTCAATCGGTAACAGGGTTCAGAACGAATTCATCGCATCTTTTGACAAGGATTTCGGCGACTTCAATGTGAAGGCACTGGCCGGTAACCTCGTTCGTCAGACATTCTCTAAATCAGTGGGCGTATCCGGTGCAAACCTGGTTATTCCTACACTCTTTAACGTAGGTAACCGTACCGGTGAGCCGGGAGCTGGTGAATCTTATGCCCGCTCACGCCTCATGTCTCTCTTCGGAAGTGTGTCTCTCGGTTATAAGAACTGGGCTTTCGTTGAATTCACCGGTCGTAATGACTGGGATTCCCGTCTTCCCCTCAATAACCTTTCTTACTTCTATCCGGGCGTGAACGCTTCATTTGTATTGACTGATGCGATCGAAAGCCTTTCCAATAACAAGGTTCTTTCTTACGCCAAGTTGAAAGCTGCCTGGAACAAGGCTGGTAACGTAAACGCCGGTATCTACTCACTGGAGTCTACCTTCGGTCAGGGTCTGAACTATCCTTATGGTTCTCTCCCTGGTTTCACTGCATCTGGTACCATCAACAACCCGCAGATCCGTCCTGAGGTGGTTGAGTCTTATGAAGTGGGTGCTGAATTGTCATTCTTCGACAACAGGTTCTCTACAGACTTCGCTTACTACTATCAGAACAACAACGATCAGATCATTCCTGTTGGTATTTCTCAGGCAACTGGTTACACCAACGCGTTGTTGAATGCTGCTCGTTTCTATAACAAAGGATTTGAAGTAGACGTTCGTCTGACTCCATTCCTGAAGTTTGGTAAATTCAGCTGGAACGTAAGTGCCAACCTGACTACCAACAACAGTAAAGTACTGGAAGTGTATGGCGACCTGAACGAACTGTCAGTAGGAAACACTGCCTATGTAATCAAGGGTTATCCTGCTTACACTCACCGTCTGGTTGATTGGTTGAGAGATTCTGCTACCGGCAAAGTGATCATTGACCCTGTCAGCGGTTACCCCAGCCAAAGCCCTACTACCAACATCTTCGGACGTACACTGCCTAAGTACATCGTTGGTATCAATACCGACATGAGCTGGAATGGCATCGGTCTGAAATTGGTAGCTGAATACAGAGGTGGCAACTATATCTACAATGCAGTAGGTAGCTCACTCGGTTTCACTGGTATCGACCACCTGTCTGCCATCAACGCGCGTCAGCGTTTTGTATTCCCAAATTCTGTTTATTGGGATGGATCTAAATATGTAGACAATACGAACATTGTTGTAACGAATGCACATTACGACTTCCTTCAGGCTGGTCGTTTCCGTAACACTCAGACGAACTACTACACCAGCGCCGCTTTCTGGAAGCTGAGAGAGGTAGTGCTGAGCTACGATCTTCCTCAACGTTGGTTGGGTAACGGCCAGGTGATCAAGAAGGCTACCGTATCTCTTATCGGTAGAAACCTGATCATGCTGAGACCCAAGACTAACGAGTGGACTGATCCTGAGTTCTCAAACACAACAGGTAACGCCACCGGAACTACCGATATCGGTCAGACTCCGCCCACAAGGATCTTCGGTTTCAACGTAAATGTGACATTCTAACCAACTACCAAAAATGAATTTGACAATGAAACGTTTTAATAAAATAATAATAGCTGGGTCTCTCCTTGTAGCGACAGTCGGCACCGGTTGCGAGAAGCACTGGTTCGATGTGAACAAGGACCCCAACAATGCAGTAGAAAGTAATATTACTCCGGACTTGATTACTCCCAATGCATTGCTGAACTCTGCCAACAGAACAGCAACGGGCTATGGATTCTTGGGTAACTGGCTCGGATTCTGGTGTCCGGCAGCTAACTATGCACCAAACGTAGAGGAGCAGTCTTATAATATTACTACCAACTTCGCAACAGGTGTCTTCAATGGATTACTCGACAATGCATACGACTATCAGTTTATGGAGAATAGAGCGGCTGAGTCGAATCAGACATTTTACCGTGGTATTGCGAAGATTATGAAGTCTTACAACTATGCTCAGTTGGTGGATTGCTATGATAAGGTTCCATACTTCGAAGCATTGCAAGGCCTTACTCATATTCGTCCCAAATACGATGATGGGCAGGTGATCTACGAAGACCTGATCAAGCAGATCGATACTGCCATCACCAACATCAAGGGGGCAGACATGACTATCAACCTGAATATTACTGCCAATGACGTTCTGTTCCATGGCGACAAGACTATGTGGGTAAAGTTTGCCAACACGCTGAAGCTTCGGTTGCTGATGCACCAGGCCAACAGAGCAGACCGCACGACTTATATCACTACAGAAATCGGTAAAATCCTTGCAGAAGGTTCCGGGTTCCTGGGTTCCGGTGAGGATGCATCATTGACTCCTGGTACCAGTCCGGGTGTTGGATTTTCTCAGGATAAGCCAAATGCTTTTTTTAACGCATTCGGATTTAATGTAACCGGTGCACAGGCTACCGACTTCTGGAGAGCAAACATCATCGCGATGAACCTGCTTAAGAATAACAATGACCCTCGCCTGGGTGCTTTCTATAAGCCCATCGCAGCTGTTATTCCTATAGGTGCACCGGAGCCATTTAGTCAACCAAGCCCAACCACTTATCGTGGTAACCAGTATGGTTTGAGTATCAATAACGTTACCTATCCTTACCAGACATTCAACTTTGTGTCTCAGGTGGGTGGTATCGCCGCAACCGACGCGGTTAAAGCAAATGCTGTTGGTTTGATCAAAGGATATAACCAGCCAATCTGGTTAATGACCTCGGTTGAAAGTCTTTTCCTGCAGGCGGAAGCCATTGAGCGCGGCTGGCTGGCGGGTGATAAAGAAACAGCTTATAAAAATGCCGTACTTGAGTCTTTCAAATGGTTGAACGTAGGTGGAAGTTCTGCAGCAGCCACCACAGCATTCAACACATTTTATAGTGATCAGGCTACCAACACCAGTGTAAATTATGCCCTTGCGCCAGACAAACTGAAATTGATCATATTCCAGAAATATATGGCTCAGAATGGCACCAATTTCCTCGAGGTTTGGACTGATTACAGAAGATTTGGAGGTTACCCTGTAATTCCTTTGTCTGTTAACCCGGGCCGTACTTCTCCCATCCTGCCGAATCGTCTGTTGTATCCCCAGGCTGAAATCAACCTGAATACAGCAAACATTCCTGCCGTAGGTAAAAACTCCGGAGACCAGTTCACAGGAAAAATCTGGTGGCAACCGTAATAATATTATTAGAGTATTAATTAAAAACAAAGAGACTCATGAAACAATTCTTTAAAATAGGTATAATGGCAGGATTGGCGTCCATGCTCCTCAGCTCATGCCTGAAGGATACGCCCACTACTGATTATTCCGATAAAGCGATTAAGCCGATTGTGCTGGTTCCAAATGGAAACTGGCCACGTACACAGGCTACTGCACCCATCGCTCTTGATTTCACTTCCACGCCTTACGAAGTGCGTGTTTATGCAAGAGTTTCCTGGGACAAGCCTCTCAGCAAAAGCATCGATGTAACTTTCAAGGAAGATGATGCAGCCATTACCGCTTTCAACACCAAGTTCGGGCAGAACTGGGTGAAGATGAACGCTGCCGCCTATCAGATCCCCGCTTTGAAAGTGACCATCCCGGCAGGTCAGCAGGAAGCCTACATCCCTGTGCAGGTATTCCCCGACAAAGTTGATCTGAGCAAATTCAATATGCTGGCATTTACAATGACAGACGCCAGTGGCGAAAACATGGCCGTTAACTATCAGACCATCCTGGTTCCGATCCTGATCAAGAATGAGTATGAAGCAAGTTATGATGTAACTGGCTATTTCTTCCACCCAACTGCTGGTCGTGCTATCAACATGACCAAATACCTGAGCACTATCAATGCGGTAAGAGTAGAAGGGCAGTTAGGTGACCTCACTGGTTGGGGATTCAGGGTTGATGTAGGTGCTAACTTAACCACTTGGGAAGCTTCCGGATCAACCGCTACAACCGCTACTAATGGATTCATGACCCTTGACAACCCGGGCGGTACTTCCTTCGCGGGCGGTCCTCAGCCCGGAGTGGCTCCCTGGCTGGCTACCACTTACAACAACACCTATGATGCGGCTAATGAGACCTTCTGGATGCATTACGGCTATAATGCCTCTTCCGGAACGAACCAGAATGCCTTCACCCGTCAGGTATACGAAAAATGGGTTAGAAAATAACCATTTCGCATATTTATGAAAGTGAGGAACCCTTTTGGGTTCCTCACTTTTTTTTAACTTAATATATTTGTATCAATATAATGTCAGTCGTAACTTCATTGAAAACCTCCGGACATGAAAAAAGCTTTCCTATCACTTTTCCTCCTTTCGGTGTTTTTCTCTTCAAAGTCACAATTGTTGATTCACGGAGACCTGGAAGACGTTTACCGTAATTTCATGGTTCAAGCCCATACGCAATTCTCAAAAAGCATTCTCAATGATTTTTTGGGTGCTGGGGGAACAGATCGCTTTGAAAGTGCGCAATGGTTACGAGGGGGAGCTACCAATAATTTTGAAGTAACCATTTCCCAAAATTACCTGTTCAACTACGATTACCTGGCGCATGAGCTGCACGCAAAATGGAGAGATACCTCCATTGTCGTTAATACCAACTACGTAAAAAGATTTTTTCTCGAAGAAAACCTCATTACGCACACTTTCGTGAAGTCGCCTGTGGTTGATCCTTCCGGAAAATATTTCTTTGAATCGCTGGCTTATGACGAACCGTCCAAAGATAGTGGCGTGGTTCAGTTACTCAGGCTTAGAACCATCAAAGTGGTAAAAAACAACCGGAACGACTACCTGGCAAATTTTTCCGGGGATTATACGGATAAAATGGACAACAAGATTGAATATTTTATTGTATTGCCCAATAGCTCTTTTACCAAGGTAAAAATCAACAAGTCATCTATTTCAGAAGCATTGGGAGCTGCTAACAAAGCCAAAGTTGATGCTTTTTTCAAACAGGCTTCCGGTAAGTTTACGGAAGAACAGGCCGCCGCACTCATTCGGTATATCAATCAAAAATAGGTAAATGATATTTTTTTTTAAAAAGGGTAGAAAATGTTCTGCCCTTTTTTTATAATTTGATGCCATGAAGTGGCTTTATTCCTGCTTAATACTTTTTATCTTTTCGTGTAAAAATGTTCATGAAATAAAGCAACTGTCTGTACTGGAGATCGAATGCCAAAATGCCTATGGTCAATGGATATTTGTTGAGGGACTCACCAGGCAAAATGACTCAAATCAGTGGAAGGATTCCGTTTTGGTGAAAGACCGGGTCCAACAAGTTCGGTTTTCCCTGCCGGATTCGATGGAAGCAATCTACCGGGTTTACTCAACCGATCACCGTATAGATTTTGCTGTTGTTAATGATATCCATACCATAAAAGTCCAGGTCGACTATTTTAACAACGGGAAATTCGATTTTCTTCAATCGCCCGCCAATATTGCCTTGCAAGATTTTCTACAATCGATTAAGTCAAGAGCCGTCCAGAATCGCGAACAATATAAAAAAGGTATGCTGAACGATTCTACAGCCAGGTTAAAAGATTTGGAGATCCAACAGCAGTACCGGTATTTCGTGGATACAGTCAGTAACCCGGCTTCGGCCTTGTACATTTACTCCCTGGTTGATTTCGGAATGGACCGGAGCGGACTGAAGACATTCATATCCCGGCTCGCCAATAGATTCCCCGAACATCCAAAAGTGCAGGAGCTATACAGGGAAACCATAGACTTTTTGAAAATATTCGAGGAAGAATTAGAAGTTGGCGAAAAGGCTCCCGACATAAATCTGCCCGATACTTCCGGGAAAATTATTTCCTTGTCGTCTTTAAAAGGCAAATATCTCCTGTTGGATTTCTGGGCAAGCTGGGACCCGGTAAGTCGGGTTCAACAACAATACAACAGAAGAGCTTTTCAAAAATATTCCCATCAGCCCTTTGCCATCTACAGTGTGTCGCTCGACCCGGAAGTTCCGGCCTGGAAATCAGCCATTATTTCCGACAAACTCACATGGATACAGGTTAATGATCCAAAAGTGTGGAGTGGCGCTGCTGCCCGCCAATACAAACTGGACAGCATTCCTTTCAATTTCCTGATCAACCCGGATGGCGTGATCATTGGGAAAGCCATGTACCGCGATTCACTCCTGATAAAATTGGATGAGCTATTGAAATAAGAGCGTTATTTTTGCCGGATAAACTTTTACACATGGAGCATCAGCCGGAACAGCAGCCCAACCAGTTGAATATAGAGATTTCTGAAGAAGTAGCCGAAGGTTCTTATGCCAACCTGGCGATCATCACCCATTCACATGCAGAATTTGTAATTGATTTTGTGAATGTAATGCCCGGAACTCCCAAGAGTAAGGTTAAATCCCGCATCATCTTTACTCCCCAGCATGCGAAACGTTTCATGAAAGCACTCACTGAAAATATTCAACGCTTCGAAGCCGCCAATGGAAAAATACAGGACCTGGAAGAGATGTCCTTTCCGCTGAACTTCGGCGGCCCCACTGCGCAAGCGTAGTGCGTTTGACGGTTATCGGTTAGCGGTTTGCGGTTTGCAGTTTGCGGTTTGCAAATTCAAAAGTCAAAATTGAAAATTAAAAACCTTACCAAAGTGGTTTTACTTTTGAATTTTTATTTGGCAACAAACCGCAAACTGCAAACCGCTAACCGCAAACAATCATTTATAGTCGCATTGGCCCATTGACCAATTAACCAATTGGCTAATGGCATTTCCATCCGTAATCCGTAATCATCATTGGCACATTGACAAATTGACCAATTGGCACATTGCTCATATCATTCCTTCATCTGCAAAACTGAAATATCCTTCCTCGCTTACAATAATATGGTCCAGAACTTTGATATCGAGGTGACCGGCGGCTTCTTTTATTTTGAGCGTTACTTCTTCATCCGCCCGACTGGGTTTTAGACTGCCCGAGGGATGGTTGTGACAGAGTATGATGCTCACTGCCTCCGATTCCAAAGCTTTTTTAAGGATAATCCGGGGGTCTGCTACGGTTCCGGTGATTCCTCCACGGCTGATCACTTCAAAATGGTTGATCCGGTTTGCCCGGTTGAGAAAAAGCACGGCAAAAACCTCATGAGGCAGGTCCCGAAATCGGCTTTGCAGGAAATGAGCAATGTCCTGGCTATGCCGGACATAGTTTTTGTTTTTCAGTACGTTTTTCTGCCGGCGCCGGCCCAGTTCCAGGGCTGCGCTGATGCAGACCGCCTTGGCCAGTCCGATTCCTTTCACCGTCATCAGGTCTTTGACTGGCATGCGGCCTAACACTGACAGGTCGTTTCGTCCTAACGAGAGAATATCCCGGGCCAGGTCGAGGGCAGACCGCTCCCGGTTTCCCTGGCTGATCAGGATCGCCAGCAGCTCCGCATCAGAGAGTGTCTCGGGGTTTTTGCTTAGTAATTTTTCCCTGGGACGATCATCTTCCGCCCAATCCTTAATTTTTAGTTTTGACACTTGCATTTTCCAGTCTTTAGTACTATTTTAGGTTATGATATGATTTATATCAAAAACGTAATAAGATCGCTCTTGTAACGTTATTCGATCGAATCATTCATTTTCCAATTACTTTGAAAACCTAAAATCCAGGTCCCATGAAACGCAGATCTACTTTTTCCGCAATTGGCGGCTATCAACCCTTCCTTTTTTGCATCGGAATGTATTTTGTAGCCCTTTTCTTTTCCATCTTTATTTGTTCAGCCATTTTTTACGCGGTGAATCCCAAGAAGAGCAACAATCTGGCAGGCGAGAGTGCCAACACCTCTCAGAAAACGGCTATGGTCAATAGCAACTCACAGGTTCTGCTGACCGTTGCCAGCAAATAAAAATACGATCGGGCCTTTTTTCACCAGCCAGTATTCGGCAGGATTTCACACGTGTTTTTCTTGGTAAAATGCGTTGAAAAATTTTCCAGCCTTCATTAACCCCTAATACCCACCGTTCGTTTATCTTCGCCGCACATTAATTGCGGCATGCAACACTCATCTAAAATCTTCTCAGGCACGGGTTCTCAATACCTTGCAGAGAAAATCGCCCAGAAATACGGCACTACTTTAGGCAAAATCACGATTTCCAGATTCAGCGACGGAGAAATTCAACCAGTATTCCAGGAGAGCATCCGGGGAGATATGGTATTTCTTGTTCAGAGCACGTTTTCACCTGCCGAGAACATGATCGAACTGCTGCTGATGATCGACGCCGCCCGCCGGGCTTCGGCCTATAAGGTGGTGGCAGTCATCCCTTATTTTGGGTATGCCCGCCAGGATCGTAAGGACAAACCAAGAGTAGCCATTGGTTCCAAGCTGATGGCCAATATGTTACAAGCCGCCGGTGCCGACAGGGTCATTACGATGGACCTACACGCACCCCAGATCCAGGGCTACTTCGATATCCCGGTGGATCACCTGGACAGCTCGGCTATATTTATCCCTTATATAGAGAAACTTCAGCTCGAAAACCTTACCTTTGCGGCCCCTGACGTGGGAAGCGCCAACCGTATTCGCGAAATCGCCAGCTACTTCAATGCAGATATGGTGATTTGCGATAAACACCGGAAAAGAGCAAACGAAATTGCCAGCATGGTGGTCATTGGCGACGTAACAGACAGGGATGTAGTTCTTATAGATGATATCTGTGACACCGGCGGCACGCTGGCTAAATCGGCCGGCCTGCTGAAAGACAAAGGCGCCAGAAGTGTAAGAGCCCTGTGTACTCACCCTGTTCTGAGCGGTAACGCTTATGCGAATATCGAAAACAGTGTGCTGGAAGAACTGGTAGTGTGCGATACCATTCCACTCAAACAACAGAATACTTCTAAAATTAAAGTACTCAGTGTAGCGGAATTGTTCGCAGTAGCCATCAGAAACGCCTACGAAAACAGAAGCATCACCGGACTGTTTATACACAGCCAGATGAGGAACAAGTAAAGTGAGAGCGGGAGCGGAGAATGGGAGCGTGAGTGAGAGCGGGAGCGGAGAATCGATATTTCGTATAATTCGCCTAATTCGTGTAATTCGCGTAATTCGCGTTATTTAAAAACAAACAATAAAAAATGAAAACAATTACAATCGAAGGACAACTGAGGACCGATACCGGGAAGAAAGCCACCCGACAATATCGCTCTCAGGGCCTGGTACCTGGTGTAATTTACGGCGGAGCTCAGGAGGTTAATTTCGTAGCCCCCTTGCTGGCTTTTAAACCGCTCGTGTATACTCCCGATTTCCAGCTCGCAGAAGTTAAAGTTGATGGCAAATCTTATCGTTGCATTATGAAAGATCGCCAGTTCGACAAGGTAAGCGACCAGTTGAGCCACGTTGATTTCCTGGAGCTGGTGGAAGACAAGAAAGTGATCGCTACGATCCCTCTCAAATTTGTAGGAACCTCTGCCGGTGTAAAAGCAGGTGGTAACCTCGTAAAGAAAATCAAAACGCTGAAGATTAAAACCTACCCGAAATATCTGAAAGAAAACATCGAGGTGGATATTACCAATCTGGAACTGCACGGAAACATCCGCGTGGAAGATGTGAAGGAAGCTCACTATGAGATCCTGAACTCCCCCCGTATTCCGATCGCTTCCGTGGTGACTACCCGTCAGCTGAAGCTGGAAGAAAATGCCACGCCTGCTGCTGCACCTGCTGCTGCCGCTGCTGCGCCGGCTGCTGCCAAAAAATAATCAACGCAGTTTTCCGATATCAAACCCTGACAGACCTGTCAGGGTTTTTTTATAATCACGTATCTTGAAAAATTACCACTAACAGGGTATCGCTCACGTTTTGTATTTTAAAGAGATTTAGTATGTCGAAATTTCTGCTGGCAGGCCTGGGAAACATCGGAAATGAATATGCCAACACCCGGCATAATATCGGTTTTGATATCGCCGACGCCTTCGTACAGAAACACAATGGCTATTTCAAATCGGGCCGGCTGGCGGATGTGGCAGAGGTTAAATGGAAAGGAAAGATCATCATTGCCATCAAACCGACCACCTATATGAATCTGAGTGGGCGGGCTGTCAAATACTGGATGGATGCAGAGAAGATTGCCCTTGAAAATGTCCTGGTGCTGCTGGACGACCTCGCCTTACCGCTTAATAAAGTCCGACTGAAGGGGAGTGGCAGCGATGCCGGTCATAACGGTCTTACCAGTATCCAGGAGTCGCTGGGCACGCAGAAATACGCCCGTTTGCGCTTTGGAATCGGAAATAATTTCGCCAAAGGCTTCCAGGCCGACTTTGTGCTGAGTCGCTGGGAAAAGCAAGAACAGCCGTTAGTAAAGCTGAAAATTGACAAATGTGTCGAAATCATCGAAAGTTTTATAGCCATAGGAATCGAAAGGACTATGAGTCAATGGAATAATTTGGAGTTCGGCCTATGATTTCTAGTTTCTAATCTTTATTTTCGCAAAAGTGTTTATATTGAACTAATATTTTGATATTCAATATACCTATGTAAAACGTACCCCAGGCCTGTCGAGGCCAATGAAACTTGAAAACAAATCGTTGAATTAAACCCTTATTGAATATGAAAATATTCTGTGTAGGCCGTAACTATGTGGCTCATGCAAAAGAACTGGGTAATGAGGTTCCTGACGAACCGATCATTTTTATGAAACCCAAGAGCGCATTGTTACAGGCACATACGCCCTTCTACTACCCCGAATTCACTAACGAATTGCATTATGAATGTGAGCTCGTATTGCGTATTTCCAAGAATGGAAAATACATCCAGGAACGTTTTGCGAGCAAATATTATGACGCTGTATCGGTCGGTATCGATTTCACTGCAAGAGATGTACAGGAAGAATTGAAATCAAAAGGACTTCCCTGGGAAAAAGCCAAATCCTGGGATAACTCTGCAGTTGTTGGTAAATGGGTACCGTTTCAAAATGTCAAAAACAAAAAAGACATTAACTTCTGCCTGTATAAAAACAAAGAACTGGTTCAACAGGGCAACTCGGGGTTGATGATAAATAATTTTGATAAGGTAGTCGCATACATTTCTAACTATTTTTCCGTTAATATCGGAGACCTTATTTTTACAGGAACTCCGGCAGGTGTGGGCGAATGTGTGGTAGGCGACGAGCTGGAAGGGTTCATGGAAGACGAGTCCATGTTTCAGGTTGAGATCAAATAACAGTTATAGATCACTACAAGGAAAGGCCGTTCACCTCTGGTGGATGGCTTTTTTTATTTCCGATGTTGATCAGTATTGGAACTTGCAATTTGATTTTGATTGGAAGGAAGTCTGTCAAAAACACCAATCCTTCCCCACAATCATTATTTTCGCTTCTCAATTTTGCTTGCTATGATCAATCCGGATATCTTGCTGAAAGCATACCGGCTGATGTGTGTGGCCCGCAACATGGCGGACACCTATGAAGCCAATCGTGCCGTTTGCAAGTACGTGCATTCCACCTCCAGGGGGCATGAAGCCATTCAACTGGCCACGGCTTTTCAACTCCTTCCCTGCGATTTTATCAGTCCCTATTATCGGGATGAAAGCATCCTGCTCGGACTGGGTTTTCAACCATACGAACTGATGTTGCAGTTGCTGGCCAAGAAAGACGATCCTTTCACCGGGGGAAGAGAATACTATTCACATCCGAACTACAAAGGACCAGGTAAACCTACCATCATCCATCAAAGCAGCGCTACCGGCATGCAGGTCATTCCTACTACCGGCCTGGCGCAGGGTATATCATATATTGAAAAACACCTGAAGGAAAGACTCGTTACAGGTCCCGATCAGGAGCTGCCGGTGGTAGTATGTTCACTGGGAGATGCCAGTATGACCGAAGGTGAGGTGAGTGAAGCCTTGCAATTCGCCGTGTTGAAGAAACTCCCGGTCATTTACCTGGTGCAGGATAACAACTGGGGCATCTCTGTGTCTGCGGCGGAGGCAAGAGTAATGGATGCCTATGAATATGCAGCCGGATTTCCCGGATTGCAGCGAAGAAGAATCAACGGGAGCGATTTTGAAGAAGCATTCCTCCAAATGCAGGAGGTGGTAAATTGGGTCAGACAGTACCGCTCACCTTATATTGTTCAAGCCAAAGTACCGCTGCTGGGGCACCATACTTCCGGGGTGAGAAAAGAATTTTATCGCAGCGAAGACGACCTGAGCCACCACGCCAAAGATGACCCCGGACCCTTGTTGAAACAAAAACTGCTTCAGTCAGGAATGATGCCCGGGCAATTGGAAAGACTGGAAATGGAAGCGGCGGATAAAGTGAAAAATGATTTTGAAAGAGCGAAACTGGCTGCAGAGCCTGATCCCAATACGGTAACCGATTTTGTATTCGTTCCCACACCGGTCACCCGTGAACAAGGGGAAAGAGCGCCTTCCCATAGAAAAGAGAAAATAATGATGGTGGATGCGGCATTGTTTGCCATCCGCGAAATCATGAGTCGATATCCGGAAGCCATATTATATGGCCAGGATGTAGGAAGAAGGTTGGGAGGCGTATTCAGGGAAGCAGCCACCCTGGCAGAAAATTTTGGCGATCATCGCGTATTCAATACTGCTATCCAGGAAGCGTATATCATCGGTTCAACGGTTGGTATGAGCGCTGTTGGACTGAAGCCGATCGTGGAGGTTCAGTTTGCAGATTATATTTATCCCGGATTCAATCAACTGGTAACGGAAATTTCAAAGAGCTGTTACCTGAGCATGGGCAAGTTCCCGATTCAAACGCTTATCCGTGTGCCCATCGGCGCTTATGGAGGAGGCGGTCCGTATCATAGCGGCTCTGTAGAATCAACCCTGCTTACCATTAAAGGTCTCAAAATAGTTTACCCATCCAACGCAGCGGATATGAAAGGCCTTATGAAGGCAGCATTTCTCGATCCCAATCCGGTGGTGATGCTGGAACACAAAGGGCTTTACTGGAGCAAGGTGCCGGGTACGGAAGAAGCCAGGACTATCGAACCATCGGAAGATTATATCATCCCGCTGGGAAAGGCCAGCATCGTCCGGCAGGCGGATTCTGAAATGCTCGAGTCCGGACAAAGCTGTTGCGTGATCACTTACGGAATGGGCGTGTATTGGGCACAGGCCGCGGCTGCTCATTTTCCGGGCCAGGTCGAAATTGTTGATCTGCGAACCCTGTATCCACTGGATGAAGAGTGTATCTACCAGGCAGTACAGCGACATGGCAAATGCGTGGTATTAACGGAAGAACAGCAGAATAATTCCTTCTCAGAAGCGCTGGCCGGCAGAATTTCCCGTCATTGTTTCCGGTACCTCGATGCACCCGTGGAAGTGATAGGGGCGCTTAATTTACCGGCAGTGCCGATGAATACACAATTGGAAAACGCCATGCTGCCGAATGCGGAAAAGCTAAAGCACCTTCTTCGCTCTTTGTTGATGAATTAATGTTTTTCATTTGGCAGGTATAATTATAGTTGGAATCTGAATTTTCTTTAAATTCAGGAATTGATTTATCCCGGTACTTCACCAGAAAACATTATACTATGGGCGCCGGTTCGATGATCGTTCTAATTATTGCTGCCATTGCCTTCTCGGGCATCGCCATTCTCGTCTCCAAAATCGTGTTGAAGGCGAGCCGAAACGCGCAGAAATTGCAGGCTTACGAATGTGGCGTGCCCACCCGCGGCAAAACCTGGATTCAATTCAATGTTGGCTATTATTTATTCGCCCTGATCTTCCTGATTTTTGATGTGGAGCTCGTGTTTCTCTATCCCTGGGCTGTTGTAGCCAAAAAACTGGGATGGGTCGCTTTTATTGAAATAATCATATTCCTTTTTATACTCTTCCTCGGATTTTTATATGCACACCGCTCGAAAGCCCTGCGATGGAAATAGAAACGGAATTTGAGGAATAACCATCAACTTGACCAACGACAATACCATATCGAAACCATTTCCCGGTTCTGTTCATCCAACTGCCGGCGGCGGCATATTGGTGAGCAAGATTGATGATGTGATCAATTGGGCCCGTAGCAATTCGCTCTGGCCACTGGTGTTTGGCACCAGTTGCTGTGCTATTGAAATGATGAGTGCGGCTGCGCCGAAATACGACTGGAGTCGTTTTGGTTTTGAAGTGGCAAGAGCCACTCCGCGACAGGCAGACGTGATCATCATTGCGGGTACTATTGTTAACAAGATGGCGCCGATTCTGAAACGCCTGTACGATCAGATGGCAGATCCGAAATATGTGGTGGCGATGGGCGCCTGCGCTACCAGTGGCGGCCCTTTCTTTTATAATACTTATTCGGTGGTCAAGGGAGCTGATCATGTGATCCCGGTAGATGTGTATGTGGCCGGTTGTCCACCGAGGCCGGAAGCCTTGCTGCATGCGTTGATCACGCTTCAGGAAAAGATCCGGCAGGGTGGCAAAAGGGAAAGGATCGATATCGATGGAAACAAGCCTGGAAGATAACAATCATCATTGACCGAGAATATCTGCAATGACAACAGACGAGATAAAAACAGACTGGCTGGAGAAATATCCAAACGTATCGTTTGAAGATGGCGGTGAATGGCTCAATGCAGTTGTACCGGCATCCGACTGGCGTTCATTCGCAGAATACCTGAGGCACGACCCGCGCTTTTATTTCGATTATCTTTTTTGCCTGACCTGCGTTGACTGGAAAACACACCTGACCATGGTGTATCATCTCACCTCAACCGTTTACCGGTTGAATGTGGTGATTAAGTCAAAACTAGATCGCAACAAACCCGAAATTGACACAGTGAGTGATATCTGGAAAACAGCCAATTTTCATGAAAGGGAAGTATATGAATTATTTGGCGTTTCCTTTTTGAATCATCCCGATCTGCGGCTGTTGATTTTGCCGGAAGGATGGGAGGGCAGGAACCCGATGCGAAAAGATTACGAAGATCCGATCAATATCATTAAACTCTGATTGTATTTATTTAGTTGAATTGAATGTACAGGCAGACCGAAATATTGGACATCCGCGATCAGGCACTTTCCTCCATGGATGAGGGAGACATGATCATCAACGTGGGACCACAGCATCCTTCTACTCATGGAGTGCTGCACCTGGTGATTACACTCAACGGAGAAACCATCCGTAAAGTGGAACCTCACCTGGGGTACATTCATCGCTCCATTGAAAAGATGTGCGAGAGCCTTTCCTTCAGGCAGTTTATTTACAGTACCAGCAGAATGGATTACCTGTCTGCGCACATCAATAACCATGGATGCTGTCTTTGTGTGGAAAAAGGACTTCAACTGGAAATACCTGCCAGGGCCCAGGTGATCCGTGTATTGATGGATGAACTCACCCGCATTGCTTCCCATGTTTTGTGGTGGGGCGCGATGGCCATGGATGTGGGAGCCCTCACGCCTTTTTTTCATGCCTTTCGCGAACGCGAAATGATAAACGAGATCATGGAGGAAACCTGCGGCGCCAGGCTTACCATGAATTATATGGTACCCGGAGGGGTGATGTTTGATCTTCATCCGAATTTCCAGCAGCGGGTGCGGGACTTCATCAGGCATTTCAAAGCCAAACTGCCGGAATATGATGAGCTGGTTACCAACAATACTATTTTTATCAGTCGCACCAAAGGGGTAGGTATTATTTCAAAAGAAGACGCCATCTCCTATGGATGCACCGGCCCCACTGCCAGAGGCAGCGGAGTGCATTGCGATATCAGAAAACTGTATCCCTACGAAATATACGACAGGCTGGAATTTCAAGAAATTATTGAAACCGGTTGTGATGCCTATGCCCGCTATATGGTAAGGCTGCACGAATTGAAACAATCCTTATCGATCGTTGAGCAACTGATCGATAATATTCCGGAGGGAGATTTTCAGGCAAAGACCAAAGCAGTACTGAAATTACCCAAGGGAGAATTTTACTCGAGAGTGGAAACAGCAAGGGGAGAGTTTGGTGTGTATATCGTTAGTGAAGGTGGTACTACCCCTTACCGGATCAAGTTCAGATCGCCGGGTTATTCGAACCTGAGCGCGCTCGATCACATGTGTCGCGGACAGAAAATTGGCGACATGATCGCGATCATGGGATCACTCGACCTGGTAATACCGGACATAGACCGTTGACAGATCATTCAAAACCGCCACGGCCGGATTTGAATAAATATAAACTGACCCATGAGCTTAAGTGATATTTCAAAGGCAATTGATACCTGGCTTAACAGCCGGTTCAACCCCACCTGGGTATTGGTGTGGGAATCGGTACTGGTGGCTATGCTCGCCATTGGTCTTTTTGCCACACTGGGCCTGGTGCTGATTATGATGGAAAGAAAAGTATCGGCCTATATGCAAATTCGGCTCGGTCCCAATCGTGTTGGGCCCAAAGGAATGTTTCAAACGGTGGCGGATACACTAAAACTAATGGTCAAGGAAGGCTTGACCCCGGATGGTTCTGATAAATTCCTGTTTAACCTGGCCCCCTTTGTTGTGATGTCGGCTGCCATGTTGTTGCTGGCACCGCTTGCTTTCGCTTCGGGTTTCCAGCTATGGGACCTTAATATAGGGGTGCTGTATATTACGGCTATCTCCTCCATCTCCGTTATTGGCGTATTGATGGCAGGATGGGCCAGTAACAATAAATACTCGCTGTTGGGCGCCATGAGAAGCGGTGCGCAGATCGTGAGCTATGAACTATCGGCCGGACTCTCCATCATAACCATTGTTATCCTCACCGGCAGTCTGCGGATATCAGACATCGTACAGGCACAGGCGGATGGATGGTGGATCTTTAAAGGCCATATACCAGTGATCATTTCGCTGGTCATTTTCCTGATTGCCGTAACCGCTGAAACGAATCGCGCTCCATTTGACCTGGCGGAAGCGGAATCGGAATTAACAGCCGGATTTCACACCGAGTACTCGGGAATGAAATTCGCCCTGTTCTTCCTGGCTGAATATGCGAATATCTTTATTGTTTGCGCAGTAGGTGCCACGCTGTTCCTGGGTGGCTGGATGCCTTTTCATATCGGACACTGGGATGGGTTCAATCGGGTGATGGATTATATTCCTTCCAGTTTATGGTTCTTTGGAAAAACGTTTTTCCTGATATTCGTCATCATGTGGTTTCGCTGGACATTTCCCCGGTTACGCATAGATCAGTTGCTGAACCTGGAATGGAAATACCTGCTGCCCATCAGTCTGTTGAACCTTTTGCTGGCAGCCCTGATAGCCATCGCGGGATGGCATTTTTAAAAACAACCGTCAACGAATGACCTATGTTCTTGCGTGAGTACATAAAAGAAATAGCAGGCGCGATCAAGTCGCTGGGAACGGGTATGCGAAGAACCTTGTATTATTTCACGCATCACAAAGAGATCATCACCGAGGAATATCCCGACAACCGCGCCAGCCTGGTATTCCCGGAAAGATTCAGAGGAGAGGTGGTGATGCCGCACGACGAAAAAAATGAACACCGGTGCACAGGCTGTACCGCCTGCGAACTGGCCTGCCCGAACGGCACCATTAAAGTGATCACCAAATTTGACATTACCCCGGAAGGCAAAAAGAAAAAGGCGATCGATAAACTGGTCTACCACCTCGAACTCTGTACCATGTGCAACCTGTGTATCGAATCCTGCCCATCCGACGCGATCAAAATGGCGCAAACTTTTGAACACAGTGTATACGATCGAAGCCAACTAACGAAAGTGCTGAATAAACCAGGATCGAAAATAATGGAAGGAGTGGAGTGAGGAGGAGAGAGTGGGAGTGGGAGCGGGAGCGGAAAGAGAAACGGGAAGAGAAACAGAAACGGAAAGGGGAACCGCAAACCGCAAACTGCAAACCGCAAACCGCAAACCGCAAACCGCAAACCGCAAACCGCAAACCATTAACTAACATAAAAACCATAAACTTTCTGTCTACATCTGACATCATATTTTATCTGCTGGCATTGATTACCCTGGGCGGGGGGCTGCTTTCTGTTACGACCCGGCATATATTTCGTGCAGCGGTTTACCTGCTATTCTCACTAATCGGTGTGGCCGGAATTTATTTCTGGCTGAACTATGAATTCATCGCGGCGGTACAGATCGTGGTATATGTTGGAGGCATTGTGGTGTTGATCATCTTTTCCATATTTCTCACCCAGCAATCGGGAGAGAAACTGCCGCAGGCCCTGGCAGGGAGAAAGTTGTTTTCGGCCATGGCCGTTTTTTGTGCATTCGCGCTGGTGATGACCCAGCTATTGATCCATCCTTTTGTTGGTTCGGGCTCCAATACAAAAGATCCTTCCGTCGCAAATATCGGACAAGCACTGCTCGATACCGAGGAAACCGGATTGGCCTTGCCATTCGAAGTAGTCAGCATCCTGTTGCTGGCAGCGCTGATAGGGTGTATCGTTATTGCGATGCGGACAGAGAACAGTAAAACAATCACTCAAAACCAGACAACCTGATGCAATCCCCGGGACTCTACCATATTCTTGTCATCAGCGGATGCCTTTTTTTCATTGGGGTCTATGGATTTCTGACGAGAAGAAACCTGGTGACTTTACTGATGAGTATCGAACTGGTATTGAACAGTGTAAACCTGAATTTCATCGCCTTTAATAAATACCTGTGGCCAGACCGGCTCGACGGACTCTTCTTTACCATATTTGTGGTAGCCATTGCGGCGGCGGAGGCAGCGGTTGCCATTGCAATCATTATTAATCTGTATCGTTCACATAAATCAATTGATGTTAATAAAGCGGAAGAGATGAAGTGGTAAGGCATAAAAACCAAAACCTGCTAACGAAATGCTTGAAACAGTTTCCATTGGGTTGATAGTAGCAATGCCATTGCTTGGCTTTGTGTTGCTGTCGCTTTTCGGAAAGAAAGTCTTTGGAAAATTATCGGGAGCCATCGGCACCACGCTGATGCTGCTGACCACGGTAACTGCCTGCTACCTGGCGTATCATTATTTTTTTGAAACGGGCAGGATCAATGGCAGCTACCAGGCTATCCTTCCCCTTCGGTTCGAATGGCTTCGCTTTTCATCCGGACTGACGATCGATATGGGTTTCCTGCTGGATCCTATTTCCTGCATGATGCTGATAGTGGTGACATTGGTTTCTCTCATGGTTCATATATTCAGTATCGGGTATATGAAAGGGGAGGAACGTTATCCTGTCTATTTTGCGTACCTGTCACTTTTTACGTTTTCGATGCTGGGATTGGTTTTATCTACCAATATTTTCCAGATTTATATTTTCTGGGAGCTGGTGGGTGTTTCTTCTTATCTGCTCATCGGTTTCTACTATAATAAGCCTTCAGCCGTCGCTGCATCGAAGAAAGCCTTTATTGTTACACGATTCGCGGACCTCGGATTCCTCATTGGTATTTTGATATTGTCTTTCTATTCCGGAACACTCGATTTTCATGCACTGCTCACCCGTCTTACTGCTGCGGATTCGCCCGAAGCCAGGCAGATAGCGGCCGCCTCTTTCCTGGGCATTTCTGCACTTACCTGGGGACTGGCCCTGGTGTTCATGGGTGGTGCCGGTAAGAGCGCCATGTTCCCGCTGCATGTCTGGTTGCCCGACGCCATGGAAGGTCCTACACCGGTTTCGGCTTTGATACATGCCGCCACCATGGTGGTGGCCGGGGTATACCTGGTAGCGAGGATGTTTCCTTTGTTCAGCAGTTCCGAAGCGGTGATGTCGCTCATTACCTGGGTGGGTGCCTTCTCTTCGTTGTTTGCCGCAATCATCGGTTGTACGCAAACCGATATCAAACGGGTGTTGGCTTACTCAACGATGTCGCAGATTGGTTTTATGATGTTTTCGCTGGGTGTAGCCCGTAATACCGATACCGGCTCACTCGGATATACCGCCTCCCTGTTTCATCTTTTTACGCATGCGATGTTCAAGGCCTTGCTGTTCCTTGGCGCCGGCGCCGTGATACATTATGTTCATAGCAATGAAATGAAAGATATGGGTGGCCTTCGCAAACAAATGCCCTTTACTCATATCTGCTTTTTGATCGGTTGCCTGGCTATTGCGGGTGTTCCTTTACTTTCAGGTTTCTTTAGTAAGGAAGAAATCCTGCTGGCGGCTTATGAAAGCAATAAGGCGGTATATGCTATCGGGTTGATCACATCCGGTCTCACTTCTTTCTATATGTTCCGGTTGTATTTTATGATTTTCTGGAACAGCGACCACGCTTCATCGCATGATCACGAGGGGAGCGAGGGTGGATTCTTTACCAGGTTCCCGTTAGCCGTACTCGCTATCGGAGCCCTCCTGGCAGGTTACATTCCTTTTGGCCATTATGTATCGGCCAGTGGTAAAATGATTACCAGTGATTTTCATTTGCTGTTTTCCATTGCACCGGTGGCAATGGCGTTGACCGGCTTTTTACTGGCAGCCTGGTTATATAGATCAGCGAATGATCGTCCGGCCAGGATTGCCGGATCGCTGGGAAGTATTTACCGGTCGGCCCTGAACAAGTTTTATATTGATGAGATATACCTCCTCATTACCCGGAAAATTCTTTTTAACCTGGTAGCCAGGCCTGCAGCCTGGTTCGACCGGAACGTAGTAGACGGGTCAGTGAATTTACTGGGTAGAATGGCAGAATGGAGTTCCGACAGAATCAAGAAATGGCAATCGGGCAGATTGCAGGATTATGCCATTTATATGCTGGCAGGTATAGTGGTGGTGGTCGTATGGTTTGTATATCGTCATTGAACCCCAAGGCAGGTTGATATAAAAGAACAATATCGTAGATGAATTTAAATTTGTTATTACTGATTCCGATGCTCTCCGTGTTGGTGATTCTGCTGTCACGATCGCTGGCATGGGCAAGATCAGTGGCATTAACGGGCTCCCTTCTTCAACTGGCTGCCTGTATATTCCTGTATATCCAGTTCAGGGAAGAATGGGCGATTCATCCTTCGGGTTATTTGTTTGAGCAACAGTGGGCGCTGGTGCCGGCTCTTCATATCAATTGTCACCTGGGCGTCGACGGTATATCGGTGGCCATGATGCTGCTCACCGCAACAGTGGTCGTGGCCGGTGTGCTGGTCTCGTGGAAAATGGAAAAAATGCCCAAGGAATTTTTTGCTCTGCTTTTGCTGTTGGCAACGGGCGCCTACGGCTTCTTTATGTCATTGGATCTGTTTGTAATGTTTTTCTTCCTTGAGCTGGCAGTCATTCCCAAATACCTGTTGATCGGTATCTGGGGCAGCGGTAAGAAGGAATACAGCGCCAATAAGCTTGCCCTGATGCTGATGGGAGGTTCTGCGCTGGTATTGATAGGAATGCTCGGCCTCTATTTTTCATCCGATGGAAACAACAGCTTCGATATATTAACTATTGGCAGCCGGACTATCGGCCGTGAACACCAGCTTACTTTTTTCCCTTTTCTTTTTGTCGGATTCGGTGTATTCACTGCCCTGTTTCCCTTTCATACCTGGGTGCCCGATGGACACTCTTCGGCACCAACGGCCGGTTCCATGTTCCTCGCTGGCATTTCCATGAAGCTGGGTGGATTTGGCTGTTTGAAAGTCGCCACGCTGTTGTTGCCGGAAGGAGCCAGGTATTATTCAGACTGGATCATCATACTGGCTGCGATCGGCGTGCTCTATGGTTCTTTTGCCACACTCATGCAAAAGGATTTTAAATATATGAATGCCTATTCTTCGATCAGTCACTGTGGATTTGTATTACTCGGTATTGGCATGCTCACCCGCACGGCTATGACAGGCGCAGTGATGCAAATGGTTAGTCATGGTTTGATGACAGCCCTGTTTTTTGCAGTGATCGGCATGATCTATGAAAGAACACATACCCGCATGATGAGTGAAATGGGAGGGTTGATGAAAGTGATGCCTTTCATCAGCAGTGTGTTGTTTATCGCCGGTCTTTGTTCACTCGGTTTACCCGGTCTCAGTGGTTTTGCCGCCGAGATGACCGTATTCGTAGGATCCTGGGAAAGAACAGACTGGATTGCGAGAGTGGCAACGATCGCTTCCTGCAGTTCAATTGTTGTAACGGCCGTTTATATTTTACGGGCTGTCGGGCAAGTGGCCATGGGGCCATTGAAACAGGGTAGCGGGCAACTCACAGATGCGAAATGGTATGAAAAAGGAGCCATGATCTTACTGGTAATTGCGATCCTGTTTTTGGGAGTCATGCCTTCGTGGTTATATGCATTGTTGCAACCAGCGGTTGATCAGTTATCACATAAAATAGCCATTCCATAAAGCAGAACATGATGATCCAGGAATACCTGATAAAAATGCGATTAGAGTGGAGTTACACGCTGCTCGTCATCCTACTGCTCTTCATCAAGCTCGGCAGGGGATGGAAGAACGAAAAGCTGTTGCCCTTGCTGTATGGATGGTTGTTGTTAACCTGTTTACTGCCCCTTGTTGGGGACACGGAAGGCAGACTGTTTGCCGGAATGTTTGTGAATACGCCCCTGATCCTGTTTCAAAAGATGTTGCTTTCGATTGGCGTGCTGTTGATTCTGCTGTTATGCCACGACTGGCTGAAGCGACATGATCATTTAATAGAATTCCTTTTGTTGTTGTTTTCTGCGCAATTGGGCATGAACCTGATGTTGTCGGCAGGCAACCTGCTGATGTTTTACCTGGCGCTGGAATTGTCGACCATACCGGTAGCCGCCATGGCCAATTTTGATCTCAACAAAAAGATGTCTTCTGAAGCGGCCATGAAAATGATTCTTACTTCAGCATTTTCTTCCGGCTTGTTGTTGTTTGGTATTTCGTTAATATATGGGCTCAGTGGTACTTTCCATTTTGGAGAGATACCCGCTCATTTCCGCAATCCGCAACCCATGCACGTCATTGCCTTCCTGTTTTTCTTTTCCGGGCTCGCGTTTAAGTTATCGGTGGTTCCCTTTCATCTATGGACAGCCGATGTGTATGAAGGCTCGCCGGTGGCGGTCACTTCTTATTTATCGGTTATTTCAAAAGGAACCGTTGCATTTGTGCTCATCACTTTCCTTTATAAGGTTTTTCAACCCCTGGGAGAATATATTTATCCATTGCTGATGGCTGCTTCTGTCGTTACAGTATTGGTTGGAAATCTCTTTGCCATCCGGCAAACGGATATGAAGAGGTTCCTGGCTTTCTCGTCCATTGCGCAGGTGGCTTTTATCTTGCTGGGGCTGTCTGCCGGTGATAGCAGTGGCACCGCATCGGTAACTTATTTTGTGTTGGTATATGTTTTTTCAAACCTGGCGGCCTTTGGTGTACTCGCTGTAGTGCAGGAAGCGACGGGAAGAATTTCCATTGGGGAACTGGGCGCGTTGTACAGGAATAACAAATTCCTCGGATGGGTATTGGCCATTGCTCTTTTTTCTTTGGCCGGCATACCTCCCACAGCCGGTTTTTTTGGAAAGTTTTATCTCATCCTGGCGGGAGCCAAAGAAGGGAATATATGGTTTGTGGGGTTCCTGGTACTTAACCTGGTGGTGTCGTTGTATTATTATCTGCGGGTAGTGCGTTCGGTGTTTATGTCACCCACCCTGGATCCTGCACCCGCCATCAGGATAAATGTGTTTTCGGGTACGGCCCTGGTTATTTGTACCGTAATGATATTGGTGTTGGGTTTGTTTGGATCGATGTATGATCATATTCTTTTACTCACCAAATGAGAGAGACGATAAAATGGCGATCAATAAAAATCATGAGTTTGAGGAGCTGAACGGAGTAAAATGCGGGATAGTGGAGAAAAATGTGTCTCCGGCCCGCAGTGAATTCCTTCGCTCTTTACTGGCGTTGAATGGATTTGAGGTGGTGGTCGTTCCAAGTCCACCGCCGAAAGCTGCATCTCCGAAAGAAGGGGAGCTTGCGCCTCCGCCCCCACCCGAAACATTTACCGTTGGTGTAACGGATTACACATTCAATCCGGTCAATGCAATATTTGGGCGATTATTAAGAACCGCCGATGGCAAAGTAGTGACCCTGTCTTACTGGAACCAGCAGGATAAGACCAGTCATGATGAAGTGCCGTATTTTGGGGATGTGGATACATGGGGGAAGTAGGGGGCGTTTATCGTTTATCGTTTACCGTTTTACGTTGGTTTGCGGTTTGCAGTTTTCGGTTTGCGGTTTGCAGTTTTCGGTTTGCGGTTTGCAGTTTTCGGTTTGCGGTTTGCAGTTTTCGGTTTGCGGTTTCTCATTTCCCTTTCTGTTTCTGTTTCTCTTTCTGTTTCCGTTTCTCTTTCTGTTTCTCTTCCTCTTTCCGCTCCCGCTCCCACTCCCGCTCTTGTATTCCCTCCACTCCCGCTCCTGTATTCCCTTCGCTCCCTAAATACCGAATAATTGAGTGTATTAAGGAAAATTTAAAAATACGAGTATCAGGAGAATGTTTTTCAATCCCAAAAAGTGGAATCAATCCATTATTTTCTTTAAAAAATTAATGTTGAATCTAGAGCCTATCGATAAAGGCTCCGATTCGGGAGATTAGTTCATCAAAGGAGGGTTGTCCTTGGTAATAAAGCGCGGCAGTTTTTTTATATCTACTCTCGTATGAATTTTTAATTTCTTTTGATGACAATTTAAAGGCTTCGTTTTCTTTGATCGGAATTTCAAAATCCACTTTCGGGAATCTTTTTTCTTTATGTTTCTCGTATGCTGGTGTTCCTATAAACTTTACTACTTCTTCATTACCTAAAAGACAATAAACATCATAGTATTGGCGTATAAAATTGACACCAGTCGTACCTTTTGTTTGCTCATTTCTAAATTTTGTGGCAATGGTTTGGAGTTTTTCAACCAATGTGTAGCCCGGATGATAGCATATAATGTTGCTGGCTCTATTGTCAATAATATTTACGTTGCTTTCAATAGCTTTGTCATAAGCCCATGAACTTATTGATATTGCTGAGTTCGGTGTAACATCATCAAACCCTGCTTCCAGCAGGATACCTTCTTTCGCTCCTTCAACCTGGTCAAATAAATTGTTATAAAACAGGCGTATGCCTCCACTCCGATAGTTCTCAGTGTCATCAAATTCTATATCACGAGCAATTTTAATAATGCCCGGGATTTTAATTTCGGTAGCTAACCAATTGTAAAATGATTTTCTCCTTTCTGCGTTGTTTTTATTCGTGTTTTTGGGATTTTCATTGATGCTAAATCTCTCAGGAGGTTTGATGTGAATGTCAATATCCTCAGAAAAGCGATGGATAATTTTATATCCTTTTGACAAGGATGTTCCTCCTTTGAGTTCAAAATTAAACCCTTGTTGTTTTAATCCAAACAACACATGCATGATCCAATAATCTTTCTCAACCAAGCCTGGCTCAATGCCTTTTTCTTCTGCAAGAATTTTTATCAGGTCAGCAAAATCTTTATGCTCGTGAAGAAAATCAGGCATGTGCTTTCTCCTTATTCAATACTTTCTTAAAAAGCTTCTTCGCCTTTAAGCTTCCGTATTTTGTTACTGCAAGTTTAAGCTTTTGAGTAGGCAATTGCTTAGCTTTCGATAGAACTTTTGTTAATACTTCTTCACGATCTTCCGCCAAGTCATCCAAATTATTTACCAGATCAACCAATAAAAATTCCAGAGTTATCTTGGAAGGGAAATCATATTTGCGTTGAAATTCAAATTCCCTATTTCCTAACCTGAATCTACCATGGCGTTTGTGATTATAAACAACCTTTCTATTGTAAAGCTGTGTTGTCCCAACTCCAAGACTGTTATAGGAATTAGGAGAAACAAGTAGGAATCGATCATCCTTCAGAAATCCCCGAATTAAAACATCTTCATCAGGTGGAACTTTTCCAAACGCAGATGTTTTAGGAACATAATACAAGCCCTGAGCAAGCTTTTCTAAAACTCCCTCTTCAACAAGTTTATCGAGATGCCTGTCTATGGCATTAGACCATTCTCTCATGTCTTCTCTTCGATAAACATGACCTTGTTTTAAATGCGATTTTAGTTCTTCTAATCTGGACATGGCACAATTCCTTTCTATACAAATATACTGCCTATTACATCAAAATGCAAGTAAAATTAATAAAAATTCATGCAAATTGCTATAGTATAGTGTTGTTTCAAGTTCGTTTTCGGTTTGCAGTTTTCGGTTTGCGGTTTCTCATTTCTCTTTCTGTTTCTGTTTCTCTTTCTGTTTCTGTTTCTGTTTCTCTTTCTGTTTCCGTTTCTCTTTCTGTTTCTCTTCCTCTTTCCGCTCCCGCTCTCACTCCCGCTCTTGTATTCCCTCCACTCCCGCTCTCACTCCCGCTCACAAAAAAAGCCTCCCTATAACAGAGAGGCTTCTTCGTACCGGAGAGCAGACTTGAACTGCCGTCCGCCGCGGCGGATATCAATCCGGTTCATCCCAAGCCCTATACTCCAAAAATTAGCTGACTTTATTCC
>JBGAHR010000110.1:0-4465 GCA_044226045.1 Chitinophagaceae bacterium | reverse complement strand
AAATAGAGGGCATTCCCTGGCCGCCCGGCTTTCTGAAAATGCCGCATTCGATTTTTCCATTAATCCCGATGATGGTGCCGGTTTTCTTGCCCGTGACTTTAACCAGTCGGGATTGACTATTCAATTTACCGTCAACAACCAGTCTTTCCTGCTTCATACCGTCGGCCGGCATAATATGGAAAATGCCCTGGCAGCAATTTGTGTAGCCGCTCAACTGGGCGTACCACTCGAGATAGCCAGCAAGGCGCTGGAAAACTATGAGGGTATTTACCGTCGTCACCAGGTATTGGGACAGGTAGGGGGAATATGGCTGATCGACGACTATGCACATAATCCGGCCAAATGTGCGGCCTCTATCAGGGCCTGTCAGCCCCTGGGCGAAAAAGTGATTGCCTGGTTTCAGCCTCATGGGTATGGGCCCACGCGTTTTTTGAGAAATGATTTTGTAGAGGAAATATCCGCCGTGCTCAGACCTCAGGACGAAATATGGATGAGTGAAATTTTTTATGCGGGCGGAACCGCCGTTAAAGATATTTCCGCAGCCGACCTGATCAGCGATATTGCTAAAAAAGGCAGGAGCGCCTTTTTTGTCGAAAACCGGGCCGACCTTGTCCAAGCGGTTAAACCTCACCTTGTTAAAGGAAGTGTTTTACTTTTGATGGGCGCCCGCGATCCCAGCCTTGAACAATTTGCTTTACACGTTTATAATCAGCTTAAAACTTAAGTCTTTCTTAGGCAAAGTTGACGTATGTTTGCAGGGCAAAAAACTAATTATGAAAGGAAAAAAAATCCATAACAAAGGTCAGGCTCGAATTTTTGAAAATCCTGTTCTGGAATTTTTCACAAAAAGTCACCCATTGGTGATCTGGGGTATGTACATCCCCATCCTGTCATATCTCGTTTATACAGCAGCCACTACCTATCAATTCGGCACTACCCGCATCATCCTCACTTTCCTGGGAGGAATGATTTTCTGGACCTTTTTCGAGTATGTCGCCCACCGTTATATTTTCCATTGGGTGAGTGAAAACCCGAAGGTTCAGCGTTTCGCTTATGTATTGCATGGCAATCACCATGAATACCCACGCGATCGTCAGCGTCTGTTCATGCCGCCACTGCCGAGTATCCTGATTGCTTCTACCATCTTCGGAATTTGTTACCTGGTGATGAGAGAAAATGCTTTGGTGTTTGTGCCGGGCTTCATCATTGGTTACCTCTTGTATGGTACGATGCACTATGCCATTCATGCCTGGAATCCTCCATTTAAATGGATGAAACCACTTTGGAGAAATCACCATCTTCACCATTATAAAGATGAAGCACATGGCTTCGGCGTAAGTTCAACTCTTTGGGACCATGTATTTGGAACCATGTTCGATCTGAAAAATGAAAAAGACGATAAAGACAAGGTCAATGCACTGAAATTCGATAAGAAGTCGAAAGTAGCAGAACCCTCCTGATCACCATTTATCTTCTTCACTGATATCAGGATCCCGCCGGCTGTATTGCTCGCGGGATTTTATTTTCTGGAGCTGCCTCTCTATGATAAGATCGGCAATCATCTCGGCAGCATCCGTTCCGGGCTGCGCCTTCAACAGGTTACGTATCTTATTTTCGCTTATGTCAATGCGGTATAACCACTGCAATAACTGGTCGAAATCGTTGATGATCCAGTCATTGATGATTTGAACCAGCGCCGCTCTTTTTTCCCGAAAAGCTTCGGCGGAAGGAATCGCGAGTATCTGATCGATTTTTGCAACAGGGTCGCTCATAATTGTCGGGCGGATGACTACCGCTCATATAAAACTACATCAAATGACCGATATATCTACGAAGGTTTCGTAATGTTGCTTGTCAAATTTTAGCCATGAGAAAAATTAGGTTGCTCATCCTGGGTATATGGGTGTTGCTTTCGGGTTCGGTTATCGCACAACAGGGAACTTTAAAAGGGAAACTGTTCGACAGCGTGTCAAAGCAGGCCTTGCCACTGGCCACCATAACCGTGTTTCGCGCCAAAGACACCAGCATTGTTACGTACAGGTTGAGCGATCCGCAGGGTATGTTCAAGGTTCCGGGTCTGCCGTTTGGCACGGAACTGAGAGCGATCGTCACCTCCAGTGGCTATAAAGTTTACCGTAAAGAATTTACACTCAGCAACACAAGCCCGGACCTGGACCTGGGCATTATCAACATGACCGGCGATACGTCTGAGCTCGACCAGGTATTGGTCATTGCGGAAAGACCACCGGTTTCCATCAAGAGAGACACGATTGAATTCAATGCCACCGCCTTTAAAACCCTTCCATCCGCACTAGTCGAAGACTTACTGAAAAAACTTCCCGGCGTGGAAGTGGACCCCGATGGAAATATGCGGGTAAATGGAAGAGCCGTCAACCGGATATTGGTTGATGGAAAAGAGTTCTTCGGAGGCGATCCGAAAGTTGCCACCCGAAACCTTCCGGCGAATCTCATCGACAAAGTGCAGGTGGTGGATGATAAGGAACAACTCACGCAGAATCCTGACATCACCAAAGGCGAACTAGGACAGGTGATCAACCTGAAGCTCAAGAAAGCCATCAAAAAAGGATGGTTTGGCAAGGCTTATGCCGGCGGAGGCAGTGGCGCGAAAACGCATTATGAACTGGGCGCCATTGTTAACTCGTTCCGCGATACCTTACAGGTAAGCGCACTCGCTTATAGCAACAACCTGAACAAATCGGGATTCTCCCTGGGTGATATTGAAAAACTGGGCGGATTTGGAAGAAGCGGCTATAATAGTTTGTCGGTTTGGTCTGATGGTGGCGTAGCCGTAAATGGGGTTTCTTTTGGAGCAACCGGTCAGGGTATTCAGCGTTCCTCGGGAGGTGGCATCAATATCAGCCATGACCCCAACAAAAAACTGAAACTGAATTTTCAATATTTCTATGGAACGATCAATAGTAACTACGAATCACTTTCCAATACTCAGCAGTTTTACCGGGATACTACTCTTTTTACACGCGCCGAATCGAAGCAGGTTAGCGATGATTACAATCATAGTGTATCTTCCAATATCAGATGGGCACCCGACAGTTTAACCAATATCAGTTTCCGTCCCTATCTCACTTTCCGGAAAAACCTGGTCAATCGCAACCTGGTTACCACCAATTCCAGCAACTACGAACCGCTGCTAAACGAAAGCAACAACCTGCTCAATTCAACTACAAAGGATGTTAATTATTCTCAGGAACTATCTATTGACCGTCGTTTTAAGAAAGCCGGCCGCACACTCAGCTTTTACTCGAATCTGAACTACAACACCAGCAAAAGCGATCAGACCAACACGGTGGAAAGTGTATTTTATGACGGGCAAACTTCTACCGATAATCTTGACCAGTTAAGAAACAGGGACTATAATAATTTTTCTGCCAATGGCAACCTGGTGTACAATGAACCGCTCGCGAAAAGATGGTTCCTGCG
Organism: Chitinophagaceae bacterium; assembly: GCA_044226045.1. Taxonomy (GTDB): domain Bacteria; phylum Bacteroidota; class Bacteroidia; order Chitinophagales; family Chitinophagaceae; genus Endoryza. The sequence continues at coordinate 1,006 of JBGAHR010000110.1, read as the reverse complement.
CCTGGCCAATAACGTTGATTTCTTTAAAAGCAAAGATGATTTAAATACTTACGACTGGAATCCGTCTACCAATCGTTATGAGCTGCTCAATGTAGATTTGACCAATGGCCTGGATAGAACAGGGCTCAGAAATACTTCAACCGTTGGAATCAGTTACCGGTATAAAAAATTATCTATTCAACCCGGTTTACAGGCAAACATTTTGAACTTCAGCAACGCATACCTGGTGGGCGGAACTATTGATCAGCATTACACCTATTTATTCCCCAGCCTGAATGTAAACTACGGCTCTTTCAATTTCGGCTATCGCGTATCCGTTAATCCTCCTTCCGCCGGCGATTTGAGACCAGTGGTAGACAATACCAATCCGCTCTACCAATATTTCGGCAACCCCGACCTGAAACCGACCCTCTCCCACAATTTCAATGGTGGCATGTTTAAATATGACCCCAAGCGAAGCCTGAATATCAGCTTCTACTTAAATGGAAATGTGGAATCCAATTCGGTTATACGCGTTCGCTCGGTAAGCGACAAAGGAGTGCAGATCACGAAACCGATCAATGTTGATGGGGTATGGCGTGGACAGGGATCGCTTATGCTGTCAAAACAGTATAAACTGATCAACAGTCTCACCCTTTCTCTGCGTCCTTCTTTTAACTATGGTTATTCAAGAAGTATCCTTATTGTAAATAACATCCGCAGCCGCTTTGATTCCTGGTCTACCTCACCCGGCATGAATATCGCATTCAATTATAAAGACCTGGTGGAGATCAGCCAGCGGTATAGTGTCAGCTATCGCGAAAACCGTTACCAGAGCAGTAGCTTCCGGAACAGTTTTGTAACCACGCATTTCTCCACTACCGAACTGGTGGTTAGAATGCCCAAAAACTGGGTTTGGGAAAGCAGCGTGGATTATCGTTACAACCCGCAGGTTACGCCCGGCATCAGCAAGAATATTGTTCGCTGGCATGGAGGCCTCAACTACCTTTTCCTGAAAGAACAGAAA
>JBGAHR010000037.1:0-38993 GCA_044226045.1 Chitinophagaceae bacterium | reverse complement strand
GATCACAACGACAGGCATGTTCTGGCTGCTGCTATAAAATCCAATGCAAATCTCATCGTAACAAATAATCTTAAGGATTTCCCGGAAGACTATCTGCGTACATTTAAAATACAACCCATATCGGCAGATGGCTTTCTAACGGAAATCATCGATCTGAACCCGGAGCAGGCCATTAACGCTTTCAAAGAAATGGTGCAGAATAAAAAAAAACCAAAAAACAACGAGGCTGAGGTCCTGATACATTTATACAACGCCGGATTACCGGATACAGCTGACTACCTGCGCACCTTACTATAATGTCAGATACTTTGATCTGTTTATCATATTGGATGTTCTTCAGTTTTGTCAAAAACTAATTTCCCTGGAAGATATCTCCGGGGCTTTTCAGCATTGATGATTTCACGCTACAACTATTCATTCTGGCCTCCAAATTGTTACAAAATGATATTATCTTCACAGTAAATATTGGGGCGTGAGTTTATTTACAGAATTTGGCCGTTACATATTGATGATTAAAGGGATGTTTTCCAAACCGGAAAACGGAAGGATGTACTGGAAGGAGTTGCTTCACCAGTGCTCGGAGATTGGAATCGGATCCCTGGGAATCGTGGTGATCATTTCCGTTTTCATGGGAGCGGTGTCTGCCCTGCAAACAGCCTACCAGCTGGTCAGCCCGGTAGTACCATTGACGGCAATTGCCCAGGTGGTACGCGACACCGTGATTCTCGAATTCGCTCCTACCCTGGTGTGTATCGTGCTGGGCGGTGTGGTAGGCAGCAAAATTGCCAGTGAACTGGGAAACATGCGCGTGAGTGAACAGATCGACGCTCTCGAAATCATGGGCATCAACTCCAAAGCCTATCTTATTTTCCCCAAGATAATCGCCTCGATGGTCATGATCCCCCTGCTTGTGGTTCTTTCCATGGCGCTGGGTATTATAGGCGGTCGCTTCGCGGTAGTCATGTCGCACATCATGTCTTATAATGTGTTCGACAAAGGACTGATGGATGCCTTCCTGCCTTACAACGTTTTCTTTGCGATGGTGAAAGGTTACACTTTTGCTTATATCATTTCAAGCATACCGGCCTATTATGGGTACTATGTACAGGGAGGTGCGCTCGAGATTGGTCGTTCCAGCACCAAGGCCGTAGTGGTCAGCTGTGTGGCGATCCTGTTTGCCGATTACATACTCGCGGCCCTCTTGCTGGCTAAATAATTTCAACCCGATGATCGAAGTAAAAAACATACAGAAGAAGTTTGGTGAGAAGATAGTGATCAATGACGTGAGCGCTACCATGGAAGCTGGTAAATGCAACCTCATTATCGGCACCAGTGGCAGTGGCAAAACCGTACTGATGAAATGTATGGTGGGTCTGTTTGTTCCCGATAGTGGTTACATCCTTTACAATGGCGCCGATTTCAACCGGATGAACAATGATGAAAAAAAAGACATCCGCAAGGAAATCGGTATGCTGTTCCAGGGATCAGCCCTTTTCGACAGCCTTACGGTGGAACAGAATATCATGTTTCCGCTGGATATGTTCACCCGTGATTCCTACAAAGTAAAAATGAACCGTATCAACGAAGTGCTCGATCGGGTGAATCTGAAAGATGCCAACAAAAAATATCCGGCTGAGATCAGCGGAGGGATGAAAAAAAGAGTAGGTATCGCCCGCGCTATTGTACTCAATCCCAAATACCTTTTTTGCGACGAGCCCAATTCGGGCCTGGATCCCCAAACATCACTGGTGATCGATAAACTGATCAAGGAAATCACGAACGAATACAATATTACTACGGTGGTAAACACCCACGACATGAATAGTGTGATGGAAATCGGCGACCACATCATATATATGTACCAGGGATTTAAAGAATGGGAAGGGAACAACAAGGAAATTATTTTCAGCAAAAATGAAAAGCTCAACGAATTCATTTTCGCTTCCGAGTTTTTGAAAGACGCGAAAGACATGCGCATGCTGGAGCAAACCGGAAAGATTGCAGACAACCGGAATATGGATGACCTGTTGAAGAGTTAACCTACACACTCAATCATAGTAATGAAAAAACTGCTCGCGGCGATATGCCTTCTCCTACTATTATCCGTTGCGATGGCTCACGAATTCTGGCTGCAACCCGACAGGTACCTCTATCAACCCGGCGATCCGATCCATATCCGTTTCTGGGTGGGCGAAAATTTTGAAGGCGACAACTGGAAAGGCAATCGCCAGAGCATAGAATCCCTCCAACTATTCATTCAGAGCGATACCGACGATCTGGCAGATCAGATAAAAGATTCCGTTGGTGATTCACTCCTATTTCATATCTACGATGAAGGAACCTACCTGCTGGCTTACCAGTCGGTCAACAAATCCATTCTCATCGACTCTGCCAAATTCCTCGAATACCTGAAAGAAGACGGCCTGACCAACGCAATCGAATACCGCGAACTTCACCATGAAGTGGATTCACCCGGACGGGAACAGTACCAGCGCTCCTCAAAAACGCTTGTGCAGGTGGGACAAGCCACCAGCCCGGTGTTTAAAAAAGCGACCGGCTTGCCTGTAGACATCATACCCCAGGTCAATCCCTATCAATCGCTGAAAGAGAAAAAATCCAGGATGACCGTAAAGATTCTATACCAGGGCGACCCTCTCACCAACCAACTCATCAAGGTCTGGCACCGCCACCTCAATAAAACCGACCTGAAATCTTACACCACCGATAGCCAGGGACTGATCCACTTCGAAATGGAGCATACCGGCAAATGGATGGTGAGTACCGTTAAAATGGAAAGACTGGAAAACAACCCCGACTTCCAATGGCAAAGCTATTGGGGAAGCTGTAATTGGGGATACAATTGAGAGCGGGAGCGGGAGGATTACGGATTACGGATGGCGGATGGAATACAATTGGTCAATTGGTCAATTTGCCAATTAGCCAATGGGATGACGGATTACGGATTACGGATGTCGGATTAAGTAAAACTAATCAGTGAGCCAGGAATTGAAACCGCAAACTGCAAACTGCAAACCGCAAACTGCAAACTGCAAACCGCAAACCGCAACAATAAACTCATCTTTTTCCCCTAATTTTGCCGGACTTTTAATCAGCTTATGAGCATCTTAGTAAATAAACAATCGAAGATTCTGGTTCAGGGATTTACCGGAACGGAAGGTACTTTTCATGCCACTCAAATGATCGAATACGGTACGAATGTAGTCGGTGGAGTTACGCCTGGAAAAGGCGGCACCCTACATCTCGACAGGCCCGTTTTTAATACCGTAGCCGAAGCAGTTAAAGCAACAGGAGCAAATGTTTCGATCATTTTCGTACCGCCTGCATTCGCGGCCGATGCCATTATGGAAGCGGCCGAGGCAGGTATTGCGCTGGTAGTGTGTATCACCGAAGGCATCCCGGTTCAGGACATGGTTAAAGCCAAGCATTACCTGCAAGGCCGAAGCACCCGCCTGATCGGACCCAACTGCCCGGGTGTTATCACTGCCGAGGAATGCAAAGTGGGTATCATGCCCGGCTTTGTATTCAAAAAAGGCAGAATCGGTATCATTTCCAAGTCCGGTACGCTGACTTATGAAGCTTCCGACCAGGTAGCCAAGGCCGGCCTGGGTGTTTCCACTGCCGTAGGCATTGGTGGAGACCCCATCATCGGTACCACTACCCGCGAAGCCCTCGAACTGTTCATGAACGATCCCGAAACGGATGCCGTAGTCATGATCGGTGAAATCGGCGGTGGTATGGAAGCCGAAGCTGCCCGCTGGTACAAAGACAATAACAAAAAACCCGTTGTTGGATTTATAGCCGGCCAGACAGCCCCTCCGGGTCGTCGTATGGGACATGCCGGAGCGATCGTGGGCGGTGCCGATGACACAGCAGCCGCCAAGATGAAAATCATGAGTGAATGCGGTATCCATGTAGTATCAAGCCCCGCGGATATCGGTTCAACAATGGCTAAGGTTTTGAAGAAGTAAAACTCAGCAACGCCCCCGGCTTAACCGGGGGCGTTTATCGTTTCACGTTAAAAGCTCTTTATTGAAAAATAGCGATTCATTCGCCATCGTCCATTGGCTCATTGACTAATTGACCAATTGACCAATTGCCTTTCATTTGTCGTTCGTAATTCGTAATTCGTAATCCGTAATCCGTAATCTCCATTGGCTCATTGACCAATTGACGAATTGACCAATTGCATTTCCATCCGTCATCCGTAATTCGTAATCCGCAATCACCATTGGCTCATTGACCAATTGACGAATTGGCAAATTGCATTTCCATCCGTAATTCGTAATCCGCAATCACCATTGGCTCATTGACCAATTGACGAATTGGCAAATTGCATCTCCATCCGTCATCCGTAATTCGTAATCCGTCATCCCATTGGCTCATTGACCAATTACCGAATTGGCCAATTGCATCTCCATCCGTAATTCGTAATCCGTAATCATCATTGGCTCATTGACCAATTGACGAATTGGCAAATTGCATCTCCCTCCGTCATCCGTAATTCGTAATCCGCAATCACCATTGGCTCATTGACCAATTACCGAATTGGCCAATTGCATCTCCATCCGTCATCCGTAATTCGTCATCCGTCATCCCATTGGCTCATTGACCAATTGAAGAATTGGCAAATTAAAAAGAAATCCCCCTCCATTACAGAGGGGGAAACTTAACCATCCTATGTCCATCCTGTTAGTATCTGAATCTTCTGATGTAATCCGAAAGTTCTTCTTTGCTTCGACTGAATGAAAACACATCATTTACTACGAAATAGTTGTTCTTGTCTACAGTCTTCGCGAAAGCATATTTTGCCAGGTCGAGTTTATTGTCTTCAAAAGCGAACAGCAAAGCCATTTCCCTAACCTGTCTTGAACTGAAATTGTTCCTATCGATACTCTGCTTGGCGATTTCCAAACGGGTTCTTTCGAAACTTTCCCGGCCGAGGGCCTTTTTCAGCATTTCGAATGACTGCACATCCATGGCGCTGCGGGTAGGATCGAAACGATCATCATTCCTGTTGTCATAAGGATCGTACTGGTCATCAAGATCACGGTCATGATCACGGTCACGTCCCCATTCATCATCCCGGTCATTTCCCCTGCGTTCATCGATCATCACCCTGCCGGCACGATCAATCTGGATATAGGTTGTTTGACGGGGCCTGATTTTTACATTGGCATTATAGATTACCGTGGTACGGTTACGGTTGAAAATGCTTCCCCAGTCACTGTAACGTTGCTGGGCAATGACTTTCACAGTATGAATACCCGGACGAAGATTATTGATGACAATAGTACGGTCGTTGTTGTTGTAACGGAATCCATCTACTTCGATCCAGAGCTGTTTGCGGCTGTTGTCACTGACTACGATACTACCTTCGCGTCGGTCGGCTGCAAAACCGGTAAGTGTTACAAAAGCGGCTGTTAAAAGTGTAAAGATTTTTTTCATGTTTTAAATCCTCCTTGCTGTTTAAGACGAACAATCTTTCCCCGGGATTAATCTTACTTACATAAGGTTTCGTTAAAGGAAATTTATCATGCCGGCGTTTATGCATTTTTGTGCGGTTTTCTCTCTATCATTTGCAACCTTTCCTGCAACGAAACCGCCACGGAAATGGTTAAGCAGATAAATTATAACTTGTACAAAATTTGCCGGGCATGTTCCTAAAAAAACTAAGCGTTCTAGTATTACTCATCAGCAGCTTTATCAGTTCAATGGCACAAAAAACAGATAAATATGATACCTATTGGAAAAAGATAGACAGCCTTCTTGAAAAAGGCCTGCCCGAATCTGCACGGAAAGAAACTGACAAGGTATTTGCGTTTGCCAAGGCAGAAAAAAAAGAAGACCAGTTGCTGAAATCACTGATCTATCTTTCCCGGATCACCACTCAAAAACAGGAAGAGTCCTACAAACTGAATATCGCGAGGTTGGAGAAAGAATTACCCGGCGCCTCCATCCCGGTAAAAGCCCTCCTGTCCAACACTCTCGCACATCAATACCTTTCCTATTTTAACGAGAACAGGTATAAGATCTATGACCGGACCGCTGTTGAAGGCGCCGACGGGAAAGACTTTAACACCTGGACAGCCGATCAGTTTGAGCAGAAAATATCCGCTCTTTTCCGGCAGTCGTTGCAAAACCCGTCGGCTCTTCAAAACACACCCCTTGATAAATTCAATGCCATCATCCTCAAAGGAAATGTTCGGCACCTGCGTCCCACATTATATGATCTGTTGGTTTTTGACGCGATCGATTATTACAAGAGCAGTGAAAGAGAAGTAAACAAGCCAGCCTACGCTTTTGAACTGGACCAGGCCAGCGCCTTTGATCCGGCGGCGGACTATGTCAATCGCACATTCAATACACAGGACACCTTAAGTAAAAAATACCAGGCGTTGAAATGGTACCAACAGGTGCTGGCCTTTCATCTGAAAGACAGTAAACCTGATGCCCTGATCGATGCCGATCTTGATCGCCTGGAATTCGTATATCAGTATTCCGTTCACCCGGAAAAGGAAAAGCTATACCGGCTCGCCCTTACGCACATCGCTTCTCAATACCCGGCTTTGCCGGCGGCGGCTCAGGCCAGTTACCTCCTGGCTTTGCAGGCGAGTCAGCAGGCTGAAAAAGGAACAGACAGCGCTGGCTTCAAAAAGGCCATTTCTATATTAAAGCCCATTTTGCAGATGCGCGATTCGAGCGAAGGAAAAGTGAACGCGCAAAATCTGTATAACCAGATTACCCGAAGAGAACAATCCTTTCGCCTGGAAAAAGTAAACCTGCCGCAAAAGCCGTTCAGGGCGCTCATACAATACCGGAACACCAGCCACTTATTCATACGCCTGATCAAACTGACCGAACAGTTGAGAAAGCAACTCGACAACCGAAACAATGAGGGACAGGCTGAATATTTCAACAAACTGGCAAAGCTACAACCGGAGCGTTCGTATGAACAACCATTACCAACAACCGACGATTATCGTTCGCATAGTGTCGAAATAAAAATAGAGGGACTGGAATCGGGCGAATACCTGCTGCTCACCAGCCTCAACAATGATTTTCTCACCGAAAAAAACAGCCTCGCTTCGCAGGAATTTTATGTCTCCTCCATTGCCTGGTTTAACAACGATAACAACTATTATGTGGTGAACCGCGAAACGGGGCAACCATTGGCCCGTGCCAGCGCGCAGATATGGTACCCTGTTTATGATTACGCCACGCAGAAAACGAATCTCCGCCAGGGTGAAAATATCATGACCGACCGGAATGGGTTTTTCAAAATCGAAAAGTCAAAACGCAGCAATGAAAACAACTATCGGGTACAGGTGAGTTATGGAAATGACAAACTGTTTATACGGGATGACATCTACAGAACATATGATTATACCGGAGAATTGGGAGAAAATTCCAGCGATAGTTCCCTCTTTCTGTTTACGGATCGCTCGATTTACCGCCCCGGACAGACAGTATGGTTCAAAGGGCTGTTGACAGAAAAAAATAAATCAGGTAACCATCGCGTGTTGACAGGTCAATCTATTTTATTATACCTCCATGATGCCAACGGCGAGAACATTGATTCCATACAATTAAACAGTAACGAATTCGGAACCTTCTCCGGACAATTCAGATTACCTGCTGCAGGTTTGACCGGCTCATTTTACATTGCGTCCGACAATTTTGACGAAAGAGCAGAATTCAATGTCGAAGAATACAAGCGCCCCAAATTTGAAGTGACGCTTGATAAACCTTCCGGAACTTACCAGCTAAACGAAACCATTAGGGTTACGGGTATGGCAAAGGCTTATTCAGGATCTACCATCGATGGCGCCACTGTTAAATATCGAGTCACGCGACAAACCATCATTCCTTATTGGTATGATTATTTACCGGGGAGAAAAATATCCCCCATATTTGGGAGAGATCGCCAGGAAATCGCCCATGGCACAGTAACCACCGATGCCACTGGTAAATTTCAGCTTTCCTTCCCGGCCCTCCCGGACAATACCATCGATAAGAAGTCACAACCGATTTTTACTTACTCGGTTTCGGTAGACGTGACCGATAATGCCGGCGAAACAAGGTCAGCCGAATCGTATGTAAGAGTTGGCTATCAGTCGCTGCAATTGATCATCAGCACGGAGTCAAAAATGGATCAGGACAGCCTGTCTTCGCTGCTCATCAGCAGCCAGAACCTGAACGAAATCTTTCAACCTGCTCTCGTAAATGTGAAAATCTATCCACTTCAATCGCCTGGTAAAGTGTTCCGTCCACGTTTATGGGAAGAGCCTGATCAGTTTCTTTATTCACAAACCGAATACCAGCAGTACTTTCCGTTCGATGTTTACAAGAACGAAAACCTGCCTGCCAACTGGCCCAGGAAAACAGCCGTTCTCGATCGGATGGATTCAACCAATGTCCAAAACAGATTTGACCTGAAAGGAATAAAATTATTACCGGGCTATTATTCGGTGGAAGTATCAACTAAAGATAAAAACGGGGAAGAAATAAAAACCACCAAAATCATTGAAGTTACTTCCCGCCAATCCATCAGCACGGAGAATGCAGTCAGCCTGCTGGTGGAAAAAACGATTGTACAGCCGGGTGAAAAACTGAACTATCAGTTGCAAACGACTTTCGACAGTCTCTGGGTGATTCATCATGTAACCAAAGTAGACCAGCAACCCGATAGCAATATCATCGTCCTTAACAAAGGATCCCGTTCTTTCTCCCTTCCTGTAGAAGAAAAAGATCGTGGCACGGTTTCACTCGACCTGGTAACGGTGAAGAACAATGCTTTCTATCAAATAAACGAGTCCGTTCTTGTTCCGTTCAGCAATAAGATGCTCGATATTTCTTTCAGTACTTATCGTGATAAAACATTGCCCGGCAGTTCGGAAAAATGGAAGGTCAAAATTACCGGCTACAAAAAAGACCAGGTGGCGGCGGAATTATTAACAGCCATGTATGACATTTCCCTGGATCAATTCAATCCCCATAGTTGGAGCATTCCTTCAATATGGAATAAATATTCCTCCAGTATGCGATTCAATGTTCAGGGTAATTTTGGGATTATATACCCGTTCATCTGGTCTTTAGGTCTTGATCAAAAGTCGCTTGAAAAATCATATGATCAAATCATTAGCGACTACAACATTGTTCCTTTAATAGGTGTTCAAAGCAAGGAGCCAAGCAGACGCGTCTACGCGAAAGCTGTTATGTCAGAAAAAATAGCTGCGGATTCTGATGAAATGAATGGTTATTTCAATCTTTCGTTGCCAGCGATACAAATAGTTGGTCCTCCTGACCAAACATCTAAGTTTGAGTCAACGGAAAAAAAGGGGGGCATTCAATTAAGAAAAGACTTTCGGGAAACCGCCTTCTTCTTCCCCGACCTGCATACCGACAGCCTCGGCAACATCGAATTCTCTTTCACGATGCCCGAAGCGCTGACTCGCTGGAAATGGATGTTAATGGCCCATACCAAAGATCTCCGGCTGGGATATGCGGAGAAAGAAATCGTTACCCAAAAGGAACTAATGGTGCAGGCCAATGCACCCCGGTTCCTGCGGGAAGGCGACCGCATGGATTTCAGTGTGAAGATCTCCAATATCACCGAAAAGGAGCTGACGGGCCAGGTGGAGTTACAACTGATCGATCCAACCAATAACCAGCCGGTGGATGGATGGTTCCGTAACTTTTTCCCCAACCAGTATTTCACCGTGCCGGCAGGACAATCGGTACCGGCGAGCTTTACGATAGAAATACCCTTCCAATACAACCGCCCGGTGATCTATCGCCTGTTCGCCCGTTCCGGAAATATCAGTGATGGAGAAGAAATGACTCTGCCGGTGGTAAGCAATCGTACACTGGTTACCGAAACCCTCCCTGTTCAGATGAAAGGAAACGGCACCAGGTCATTGTCATTTACCAAATTGCTCGAAAGCGCCAACAGCGAATCGCTGAACCACCAGGCGCTCACGGTAGAGTATACCAGCAATCCCGCCTGGTATGCAGTACAGGCTCTCCCCTACCTGATGGAGTTTCCCCACGAATGTGCGGAACAAACATTCAACCGGTATTATGCGAACGTACTGGCGCAAAGAATTGCCAACGCCTCCCCCAGGATTAAAGAGGTTTTTGAAAGATGGAAGACAGCAGACACCAGTGCCCTTCTGTCAAACCTGAACAAGAACCCGGAGCTTAAATCCATCCTGCTCGAAGAAACACCCTGGGTATTCGAAGCCAATAGCGAAACCCAGCAAAAGAAAAACATCGCCCTGCTGTTTGATCTGGTCAGGCTCAGCCAGGAAATGAATAACAGCGTGGCAAAACTGGCCAGTCTTCAAACATCCAATGGCGGCTTCCCCTGGTTCAGCGGCGGGCCGGATGACCGATACATCACTCAATACATTCTTTCGGGCATCGGGCACCTGAAACAATTGAATGCATTGCCAAACAGCGGGCAGTTAAATAGTATTATTGCCAGCGCATTGGCCTATGCTGACAGGGAACTGGTGAAAAATTACGAAGCGAGTATAAAGAACAAAGCGAAAGGCGCTACTGAATCAATTGGCGTGTATGAAATACAATACCTCTATATGAGGAGCATGATCGCTACCAGCGCTATTCCGGGTAACGTTTTCAAAGCTTATAACTATTACCGTAACCTGGCGCAACAACAATGGACAAAACAGCCAAAATACCTGCAGGGAATGATCGCCCTTTCGCTCCATCGCACGGGAGATATACAGACCGCCCTCCAGATTGTAAAATCGCTGGAGCAGAATGCCCTCCGATCGGATGAGATGGGTATGTACTGGAAGGAATATAACAGCAATGGATATGCCTGGTATCAATCGGGTATCGAAGCACAAGCGCTGTTGATTGAGGTCTTTTCAGAAATAAAGAAAGAGGCGGCTACTACCGATGCGCTGAGAACCTGGTTGCTGAAAAATAAACAGGTCCAAAACTGGGGAACTACCAGATCAACTGCCGAAGCCTGCTATGCACTGTTGCTTCAGGGCACTAACTGGCTGAGCAAAGAACCGGCTGTCAGTATCAAATTAGGTTCTATGGTTGTCAACTCCGGAACCGGGGAAGCCGGAACCGGCTATTTCAAGAAAGTAATCGAAGGGCCTAAAGTAATGCCGTCAATGGGTAATATACAGGTAGTGGTAGCTAACAACGAACCGGGAGCGAGCTCCTGGGGCGCTGTTTACTGGCAATACTTCGAAGACCTGGACAAGATCCAATCGGCGGGTACATCACTAAAACTGGTGAAAAATATCTACCGGCAAAAAAATACCGATCGGGGACCACAGTTGGAATTAATAAAGGATGGAGACATCCTGCATGTTGGCGACAAAGTAACGGTTCGGCTCGAACTAAAAACCGATCGACTCCTCGAATACGTGCACCTGAAAGACATGCGCTCAGCCGCCCTCGAACCGGTGAATGTATTAAGCGGCTATCGCTGGAAAGGCGGACTGGGCTATTATGAAAGCACCCGCGATGTCAGCAGCCATTTCTTTTTTGACCGGCTGCCAAAAGGAACCTGGGTGTTTGAGTACAATCTTTTTGTAACACATACCGGCACCTTCAGTAATGGTATTGCCAGCCTGCAGTGTATGTATGCGCCCGAATTCAATGCTCATTCACAGGGAATAAAAATCAATGTTGAATAAGAGGGAGTGAAACCTACTCCCTCTTACCTTCGCGTATGCAAACGGATTTCCTGATTGTTGGCCAGGGTATCGCCGGCACCTGGCTCAGTTACTACCTGCAGAAAGAAGGGTATTCCTGCGTAGTTGTTGATGAATGGAAAGAAACAACGGCTTCCCGTGTGGCAGCAGGCATGATCAACCCGGTGACCGGCAGAAAGGTTGTGCGCACCTGGCTGATCGAAGAACTGCTTCCCTTTGCTGAAGCGGCCTACCATGAAATCGGGCAATTGCTCCAGGTGACTGCCATCGATCGAAAAGATATCATTGATTTTTACCCGACGGTTCAGATGAAGCTGGCATTCGAAAAAGCAGTGCCGGAAGAAAGCGATTATCTAAGCCTGCCCGAAAACGAAAACGACTGGCTATCCGCGTTTCAGTATGAATTGGGTTATGGAAAAATTCAACCGGCGTATGTGGTCTTCCTTCAACACCTGCTTCCAGCCTGGAGAAATCATTTGCAACAGAGAAGCACACTACGCAATGAAAAGCTGGAACTGGCCGACCTGCTCGTTCAGCCGGACCATGTCCGCTACCAGGATATCACCGCGTCGAAGATCATCTTCTGTGATGGCGTGGAAAGTTACCAGAATCCCTGGTTCAGGAATCTTCCCTTTGCTCAAAACAAGGGAGAGATTATTTGGATAGAAGTGGACGGACTCCCGAATCAACACATCTTTAAAAAAGGAATCACACTATCGCCCTGGAACGGCAATGTATTCTGGGCAGGGCCTTCCTACGAATGGAATTTTGAAAACGACCAGCCAACGGCCGCATTCCGGGAAAAAACGGAAATGATATTAAAAAACTGGCTGAAGCTGCCTTTCAAAACAGTCGATCACAAAGCTTCGTTACGGCCTGCCACCGTGGAGCGGCGTCCCTTTGTTGGTTTGCATCCGCTGCATCCTTCCATCGGAATCTTTAATGGCATGGGGACCAAAGGTTGTTCGCTGTCGCCCTACTTTGCATATCAGTTTGTTCAACACCTGAAAAACGAAGCACCCCTCACGCCGGAAGCAGATATCAAAAGATTCACCCGCGTGCTTTCCCGATGATGGATTCCCGCCATATTCGGTCGGATGATTACATTTGCTCTCTATTAATAAACTGCTCATGAGTCACCCGAAAATGTACGCCATTCCGGATCGCTTTCGCAAAACAGAAAATCTGCATATTGTATTCTGGTTACTAAAAGACATCAGTTGGGCCATGCTCTGGAGACCACTGGGACTGATCATGCTCATTCCTACGCTTACGCTGGCTATCCGTATCACGATACAGACACGTCATTTAAAATCGGAACTGTTCCATAATCTGGCGGTAGTCTTCTGGATCGCGGCCAATGGTTACTGGATGATTGTGGAGTTCTTCTGGTCTGATTTTGATTTTCTGCGTTACTACGCTGCCATACCATTCGGTATCGGAATAGTATTCATCGCCATCTACTACCTGTTCGTTCTCCCCAAAGAAAGAAAAAATGAAAAGATGGTAACCATTAGTGTTCAGGTGGCGGAGAATTCGTTGAAGTTATAGGGAGCGCTGGGCGTTTATCGTTTTTCGTTTATCGTTTCACGTTGATTTGAAAGTCAAAAGTCAAAATTAAAAAGGCAAAAAAGAATAAACCATAAACGCGAACCCAAGAGCTGTTCCGGAACACGTAGGCGTTTATTGTTTTACGATTCAGGTTTTGCCTTTTGACTTTTGATTTTTGACTTAACGTAAAACGTAAAACGTGAAACGAAAAACACCTAAGCTGCCACTCTCTGATTATTCACCACCACAATCGGATCCTGTCTGAGCAGTTTGCTCATGGCTTTGTAGAGTGTGGGAAGTTCATGTCTCATTCGTATCGGGTTTTCAAAGAAAACTTCCACGCTGACAGCCCAGAATTCGTGATAGTTTGTCCCGGCATAGTCGCCCAGGATATTCTTGCTTCCGTTTTGCATTGACTCATAAATAGGGCGGGCTACTTTGGAAAAGTTCTTGAATTCCTTCTTGAAATGCTTGTCTTCTTCCGTTTGTGTAATAAAGTTTACATAAGTAAGGGCGTGCCCCATTTCATGAAGACCCACATTACAATTGGCCGTGAGACCATGAATGCCTTTCAGGAAATTATCCCAGCTCAGGTAAATACCACTGTGGTCCACATGTCCCTGGAAAGGCCTGGAATAAAATCCATAATGATAATCATCTTTCAATACATATATGTCGCGGAAGTAATTCAGCAGAAATTTATCCAGTCCAAACGTCAGCTGAACAGCCGCCGCGCTGATCAAAATCGGCATTTCGGCACTTTCTTTCACTTCTATATAATGAAACTTCTTGCAGCGCTGGAAGAGATAGGTGCGGAATAAAAATTTCCGCTGATCTTCCAGGCTCAGGCGATTGTAAAACCGCATATGAGGGGAAATAATAGAATGATACCAGGTTTCTTGTGCGAGAAACTTCTTGTACTGAGATTTAACTCTCATTGAACTGATACATTCGAGCACAGGTTGGTGCAGGAGGATTATCCCAAGCACAATTGAAAGGATGAGTAAAATTTCCATAAGGGCTCCATTTTTCTTCTTGTAAGATCCAGGTACGAGGTCAGCGCTTATGGTTTTACAAAAGAAATGGATTCAGAAGTGGCCTTCAGGAAAATGGAATAATCGGTTTTATTCAGGGGGAGTAGAGGAGTTAAATTGCGATAGTCTGATCCAAAATAGAAATAATAGTTTAAAAATAAAAGCCCCCGGCCCTGCTTTCTTAACAGTTTTTTTCGCCAATTTTTCAGGCTCGTTCTACGTTGTCGATCAATAAGTTATCTGTAAGAGGGTCCTGGTTAAGTAATTGAGTCAGTTCAAAATAGAGATCGGGCAGTTCATTTTTGAACAACCTGGGCCTTTCAAAGAAGTTCTCCACACAAACGGCCCAGAACTCATTATAGTTGGTAGCGGCATAGCTGCCCAGCAGGTTGCCCCGGCCGGCCTGCATCTCATTGAAGATGCGGCGTCCTGTTTTTGAAAATTCCTTGAACCGGGATCTGAAATGATCATCTTCTCCTTTCCGGGCGGTAAAATTCACATAGGCAAGGGCGTGAGCCATCTCATGTAAACCTACATTGTTCCCGTCGGTATAGTCCTCAAAGGATTTTTCAAAATTAAACCACGACAGGTAAATACCCTCACCATTCACATGTCCTTCGTAGGGAAGCGAGGATAGCCCGAAATGATAATTGGTTCTAAGTATATAGATGTCGTGAAAAAAATCCATTTCAAACTGCTCCAGGCCAAAAGTAATCTGTGTAGCTACTGCGCTGATCAGCAAAGGAGCCAGTTCAGTTGGTTCCATCTCTATAAAATGAAACTTCTTCTTTCGCATGAACAGCAGGGTTCTCTTTAGAAACCGGGCTCTCATCTCTGCTGAAAGTTTTACATAATAAGGGTTGTGCTGCAACAGGTGTCTGTTGAATCGGGATATGCGTTCGGCATCGAGATCCTTCACCGACAAAACGGGCTCATGCCATTTGTACCTCCATAAATCAGCCAGCACCCGGAGAAGGATAATGGTTGTAAACAGCACTAAAACCATTCCCAGGGGTGCCAGGCCCAAATCGGTTAGCATAATACACTTAATATGAATGACTACGGGGGGCATTAGAGCTGAAAAATAGCTTTTCTTTACCAAAACGGAGAAATCGGTCTTTTAATATAGACCAACTGCCACGCAAAACGCACATTTTGTTACCTTTGCGGCCATTAACAAGACAAGTTTTTATCATGTACAGAACGCATACCTGTGGAGAATTAAGATTGACACATGCCGGCAAAGAGGTGACCCTGGCTGGTTGGGTACAGACAGTACGGAAGTTTGGAAGCATCACCTTCGTGGATATTCGTGACCGATATGGCATTACCCAATTGCTGTTTGGCGAATCAACCAGCGCTCAACTGGATGCCAATCCGCTGGGGCGTGAATTTGTGTTGCAGGTAAAAGGCACGGTACAGGAAAGGACCAATAAAAATCCTCAAATCCCGACCGGCGATATAGAAATAGCTGTTCAGTCATTTTCAATCCTCAATAAATCGAACACCCCTCCGTTCACCATCCAGGATGATACAGATGGAGGAGATGACCTGCGGATGAAATATCGTTTTCTCGATCTTCGTCGCCAGGCTGTTCGTAAAAATCTCGAACTGCGCTATGCAGTCAACAGAAGTGCGCGCAACTATCTTCATGAAAACAATTTCATGGATATAGAAACACCCTTCCTCATTAAATCAACGCCCGAGGGTGCGCGTGACTTTGTAGTCCCCTCCCGGATGAACCCGGGCCAGTTTTATGCACTGCCCCAAAGTCCGCAAACTTTCAAGCAATTGCTGATGGTCAGTGGCTACGACCGCTACTACCAGATCGTAAAATGTTTCCGGGATGAAGACCTTCGTGCCGACCGTCAACCCGAGTTCACACAGATAGACTGTGAAATGTGTTTTGTAGAACAGGAAGACATCCTGAACATGTTTGAAGGAATGGTCAAACGCATCTTCAAAGATGTTAAAGGAATCGATTATGCCGAAACGGTAGAACGGATGACCTGGGAGGAAGCCATGTGGCAATATGGAAATGATAAACCCGATATCCGCTTCGGAATGAAGTTGACAAACCTGAAATTCCCTTCTCATACTTTCCCCGGCAGGGCAGGCATTTCCGCTGTGATCGACGGAGCCGGTTTCCAAGTTTTCGATAATGCGGAAACCGTAGTGGCCATCGCGGTTCCCGGCTGTTCGGATTATACGCGTAAACAAACGGATGAGCTGATCGACTGGGTTAAAAGACCACAGATCGGCATGATGGGACTGGCCTTTATTAAATGCAATGCCGATGGCACATATAAAAGTTCCTTCGACAAGTTCTATACGGAAGAAAGGCTGAAGGCCATCGCCGAAACCTGTAACGCGAAGGCTGGTGACCTGGTGCTGATTCTCGCCGGTACGGAAGAGCGGACACGCAAAGCCATGAGTGAACTCAGGCTGGAAATGGGCAAGAGGCTGGGCCTAAGAAAAGAAAATGAATTCAAATTATTGTGGGTGCTCGACTTCCCCTTATTTGAATACGATAGTGAAGAAAACCGCTGGGTTGCCCGTCACCACCCCTTCACCTCACCCAAACCAAGCCAGATCGAAACGATGATCAATAACGATCCCGTGATTCACGATGCGGCCCGTTACCTCGAACATCCCTATGCCAATATCAAAGCGAATGCTTATGATATGGTATTGAACGGAAATGAAATCGGTGGCGGCTCTATCCGAATCTTCCAGAGAGAGCTGCAGGAAAAAATGTTTGCGGCACTTGGAATGACCAGGGAAGAATCGCTGCACAAGTTCGGGTTCCTGCTGGGTGCATTTGAATATGGCGCTCCGCCCCATGGAGGCATCGCTTTCGGGTTCGATCGCTTATGCGCCATCCTTGGCGGCAGCGAAAGCATTCGCGACTTTATTGCCTTCCCCAAAAACAACAGCGGCAGGGATGTAATGCTCGATGCTCCCGCAACGATCGATGAGAAACAATTGAAGGAATTGCAAATACGCTCCATCGCCGAACAGGGCTAACGATTGAGGAAAAGCCTGAACGGTTTATATTGTATTAAATTCTGGCACGATGAATGAATTGACCAGGGGCTGGAAGCTGTTCAGGCTGCTGATGGTCCTTCAAATGATAATCATTGCTTTTAATCTGACGATCTCGATAGTCGTGTTATTCGAGCACCTTGGAATGACTTTTTTGAACATCCTCAAGATGCTCAGTTATGCAGTTGTCTTTTGTTTCCTGTATATGGGAATTGTAATACTCAATAACCATTACCCCGATTCACCTCTTAGCCGCCGTCAGAAAACCTGGTTCAATTATTTATTCATTCTGAATTTCATGGCCATCACCCTGCTGTTTGCCGTGTGCCTCTCAGTTTGGAGAACCACAATCCCCATGCTGTTAATGAACGATTCATCAGCATACCGGCTCAACTATCTAAATATCGCCTTGCTCCTGTTTTTGGCCACCTACCCTTTCCTGTTTCACCTTTTCTTCCTGGGAGGCATGATGAAGTTGAGAAAACTGATATACCAGAATACCGTTGAGAAATGGGAAAAGCAGTTTGAAAAATGAGAGGTTGTTGTTTGGTTAGCGGTTTGCGGTTAGCGGTTTGCAGTTAGCGGTTTGCGGTTTGCGGTTAATATTCGTTCTGTTTCTCTTCCTGTTTCTCTTTCTGTTTCTCTTTCTGTTTCTCTTCCTGTTTCTCTTTCTGTTTCTCTTCCTGTTTCTCTTTCTGTTTCTCTTCCTGTTTCTCTTTCTGTTTCTCTTTCTGTTTCTCTTTCTGTTTCTTTTTCTCTTTCTGTTTCTCTTTCTGTTTTTTGTTTCCTTTCTGTTTCTCTTCCTGTTTCCCTTTCTGTTTCCGCTGAGTGAAAGGGTATTTAGCAGTGAATTTGATTTTGACTTTTGACTTTTGAATTTCCCCTTCGCGCCCTTTGCTGTTCTTGGCAATCTTTGCGTTCCAAAAAAAGCTGCACAGGCAGGTTATAATTATTGAATACAGGTCTTTAAAAAATAATACTTTTTACTTTTTACTTTTTACTTTTTACTTTTTACTTTTTACTTTTTACTTTTTACTTTTTACTTTTTACTTTTTACTTTTTACTTTTTACTTTTTACTTTTTACTTTTTACTTTTTACTTTTTACTCCCGTACTTCCACCAAAATACCAGGCCCGTCATAGCTGCCAGTCCTGCTATTACTGCAAATAATATCCAGCTATTGGCTGTGGAATCATGTCCGTTGCGGATCTCTTGTTCAGCGTTGCGAATATGCTGGTGTAGCCCCGGATAAAAAGGATTCAATTGTCTTACTTCCTCGAAATAGTGAAGTGCTTTCTTATAGGCACCTTTTTCTTCCAGCGCAATCGCTGCCGCGTACTTCAGGGAAACCGTGCTCAATCCATGCGAAATACTGTCGGGGATGAATTCACGGACCACTTCAAGGGGTATCGCGAAATTGAGACCCGGTGCCAGCCCCCTCGCATTGTCATCAAGCGTACCGAAAGTGGTGATGCCGATCACCTCTCCTTTCTTATTACACACCGGACCCCCGGAGTTGCCTCGATTGATATCCGCATCCATTTGCAGTACGGGCCAGCCGTTGACGGTCTTTTTTCTGGCACTGATAATACCGCGGGTAAGAGTAGGTTCCAGAATGGTTTCGTCGGACAGGTAGATATTATTGGCTACCGGGTTGGGGAATCCATAGGCGAATACTTCTTCTCCCACTTTAACAGCATCCGGTTCTTCCAATCGCAGGCTGGGCAGTTGTTCCGGTGTGCTGATCTTGAGCAATGCCACGTCCTTACCGGGCATGGATCGGCCTTTCTGCACGATAGAAGCCTGGAACTCCCTCGACAACAAACGACCGGTGCTGTCCTCCGCATTCAGCGTGACAAAAATCGTTTTTTCAATTTTTTCCAACTCTATCGGAACAATACGGGAATAAACATTGGCAAATGTCTGATACAACTGGTTGCGCTGTTGCTCGGTAAACTTTACCACCCAGGCCTGTTCGATGGCATTGATATTCGATTCCGTTACATAATTAAAGGCAGACAATACAAAGCGTCTGCTGATAAAAGCATCACCTTCATCCACTACATGGCAGTTCGTCAGCACATATCCGTCTCCTGAAATGATGAAGCCCGTACCACGGGCAGACACCTTCTCCCGGTGCCGGAAATAGGTGAACTCACTCACAAAATAATACTGCGGTCTGGCCTGGAATTCATTTAAAACAATCTCCAGTTTCTCGGACGGCGAAAGAAAAATACTGTCCTGCTCCAGCGACTGTATCGAATCCAGCAGTCGGTTGAATGATCGGCTGTTGATATTGACCTTCTGAACATTCACTTCCGCACGTATTTCCATCCGTACCATCACCAGGGCGGCCTGGTTGATTTCATATTGCAGGCTGGCATCTGTGATCTGCCCATGCAGTGTCACCGGCAAACATCCGAGGAGATAAATGCACAGTATACTTAATTTTTGTACCAGCGGACTCATGGGTTAGGTGACTGTTGTGAAACTTATTGTACTATTGTCTGTAAAATTAACGCAATGTCGACTCAAAATGCGCCCCTGGCGGAACGAATGCGCCCTACGACCATCGAAGAACTGGCCGGGCAGGAGCATTTGACCGGTAAGGGTAGTATTCTTAGAAACGCCATAGAGAAAGGAAAAGTGCCTTCAATGATCCTTTGGGGACCTCCAGGCACCGGCAAAACAACCATTGCCAACATTATTGCACATACATTAAAGGTTCCGTTTTATACCCTGAGCGCCATCAGCAGCGGAGTGAAGGAAGTGCGAGAAGTGATTGAACAGGCCAGACACCAGCAGGGGGCCGTTTTATTTATTGATGAAATACATCGTTTCAACAAGGGACAGCAGGATGCCCTGCTCGGAGCTGTAGAAAAAGGCGTCATTACCCTGATAGGCGCCACAACAGAAAATCCTTCCTTCGAAGTCAATAGCGCCTTGCTAAGCAGATGCCAGGTGTATGTGTTGAAATCTCTCAACGATGAGCAGCTTACCCGGTTGTTAGAACATGCTATCACAACCGATGATATCCTGAAAAAGAAAAAGATTGATTTGAAAGAAACCGCCGCCCTTATCAACATCTCAGGCGGAGATGCCCGCAAGCTGTTGAATCTTTTTGAAATCGTCATTGAAGCAACGGGCGATCCGGTGGTGATTACCGATAAAATGGTGATGGATATCGCACAGAAAAGAATTGCCCTGTATGACAAGAAAGGAGAACAACATTATGACATCATATCCGCCTTTATCAAATCCATCAGGGGCAGCGATCCGAATGGAGCTGTATACTGGCTGGCCCGGATGATTGAAGGAGGCGAAGACGTGAAATTTATTGCCCGCCGGCTCGTCATTCTCGCCAGTGAAGATATTGGCAATGCCAATCCTACCGCCATCGTGATGGCGAACGCCTGCTTCGATGCAGTGAACAAGATCGGATGGCCCGAATCATCTATCATACTAAGCCAGTGTGTTACATACCTTGCCTCTTCTCCCAAAAGCAATGCTGCAGTGGAAGCGATAGGAGCAGCGCAGGCTGCTGTCAGGCAATGGGGTGATCTGCCTGTACCGCTTCATCTCAGAAACGCCCCCAGTAAGCTCATGAAGAACCTGGACTATGGGAAAGGTTATCAATACTCCCATAGTTATGAAAATAACTTCTCCAAGCAGGAATATCTGCCTGATGCTTTATCCGGAAAAAAATTCTACGATCCGGGACGTAATGCCAGGGAAGAAGAACTTCGAAAATTTCTTAAACAGCTTTGGGGCGACAAGTATGGATATTAACAAACACAGAGACTCCATCAACACTAACCAACATCCGGATAAAAGAAAACTTCACAAACATCATGACTATACATTGGACCTATAAAAAATTTGCCGATCTCAGGCCAGACGAACTCTACGCCATCATGCGCTTACGAATTGAAGTATTTATAATAGAACAGAACTGCATTTTCCAGGATGCCGACAACAAAGATCAAAAAGCAGTTCATTTTATGGGTTGGCACAATGAACAACTGGTAGCCTATACCAGGTTGTTCGATGCAGGTGCTTGTTATGAAGAAGCGTCCATTGGCAGAGTCGTTACTTCCCATATTGCGAGAGGTTCCGGAATTGGGAAAGAACTGATGAAAGAAAGCATATCATTATTATATACACTCTTTGGAAAACAGCCGATTCGTATCGGCGCCCAGTTATACCTGAAGAGATTTTATGAATCACTTGGTTTTCAGCAAACAAGCGATGTTTACCTGGAAGATGACATAGAACATATAGAGATGTTGCTGATAAATCAATAAGTATATACACCACCTGTCTTCAATTAGTTAAAAAAAATAACCCTCCCACACACAAAAAAATAACTTTTAGGCGTTTCTTGTAAGTATGTTCCGTGCTTATTATTTTAGGCGCTGAATCCATTGACCATCTGAAAACTAAATCTAATATCTCATGAAACAAAAGCTACACTCTTTTGTGTGGAAGTGTGTGGGATCTACACTTCTAATCTTATCCGGCTATACTTCATACAGCCAGTATTCAGAATCTTCTTCTTTTTGGGAAGCGGGTATTACCGCAGGCCCGTCTAACTTTCTCGGTGACCTTGGTGGTAACATCGGAAGAGGAACAACATTTCTGAAAGACAATAATATTCAAACAACAAAACTGATGGTAGGCGCTTATCTCGCTTATCAACCAACCGAACTGTTTGGATTCCGCCTGGCGGCTAACTTCGGAAGCATCGAAGGTGATGACGCTATTATTAAAGGAAAAGGTGGTTTGGAAGAAGCCAGAAAAACAAGAAACTCAAACTTCAAATCAAAAATACAGGAAGCCTTCCTGGTGGCTGAAATTTATCCTACCGTGCTGTTCGAGTACGAACCAAGCGATGTATGGCATAAGTTTCGTCCCTATGGTCTGATTGGTGTGGGCATGTTCCACTTCAACCCGATGGGTACCGATCCAGTTACCAATCAGTGGGTAGCCTTGAAACCGCTGCACACAGAAGGACAGGGATTTCCCGAATATCCCGATCGCAAGGAATACAAGCTTACTCAAATGAACATCCCCATGGGAGTTGGTATCAAGTACTTCGTCAATGAGTCTGTAAGCCTGAGCCTTGAAATCATTCACCGTAAAACATTCACCGACTACATAGATGACGTAAGTACAACCTACGTTAATCCGGCTGTGTTCTATAATCACCTGCCTGCTTCCATTGCACCGCTGGCTGAGCGCATGGCCAACAAAACAAACCTGGGTGCAGGTAGTGGTCAGTATTTTCCTGGTGATAAAAGAGGAACAGCCACCAATAACGATGCTTATTACTCTGTAGGCTTCAAGCTTGGTTTCCGTCTTGGAAACAATAGCGACAAGCGCTGGAGAAACAGCACCCGTTGCCCGATCAGATTCTAATCAATCCGTAAGATATTTTCAGGTGTGGCCCATGCATGCCTGATAGTCCGTACCCTGTGAAAACTAATTTGATTCTTTAACGAAAAAGGATCGCATGAAAAAAAATGTACCCGTAAGAAAACACCCGTCTCTTACCTTACCTATGCTGGTAATGGCCGGTCTGCTGGCCTCATCAACGATGATGGCCGGGGTTCCTTCCCCTTCGACCGGGTATACCCGCTCCGCCAGCGATACCATACTCGTAAAAAAACAAATCACGAGTAAAAAGAACAAAATCAAACTTTATCCAAATGCCAATCACCAGGTGCTGTTTTTCAGCGTAGCCGGTGAAACAGGAAAGGTGTATCAACTCTACCTGTTCGATCTCGAAGGGAAACTCGTTAAACAGGCGAACATCCGCAACAAACAAACGACGATCCTGAACAAAATCGACAAGGGAGATTACATCTATGAAGTGTTCAGCGATGATGAAAGGATCGAAAACGGTCAGGTCATCGTTCGTTAAACCACCATCAAGTTCTTTATCGAATTGAAAGATAAAACCAATAAGCAGCAGGGAAATTAGTAAAATCTAATATCCGGTTGAGTCAAACCTGATCCGTTCCCTATTATTTAGTACCCAAAAAATGATTTTATTAATCACTCCCTGCACCCGCTTATTGGATTAAAAACGACTTATTAGATTTAGATTTTTCTGGTCACCCAGTATCCTCAGCAGCCAACGATGAATAATTGTTGGCTGTTTGCTTTTGAAAAAATTCAAAAGTCAAAAGTAAAAATTCAAAAAACTGTTGATTTAAATTCCCTCTCCCTCGGGAGAGGGTTAGGGTGAGGGGGAAGGCGCAAGCGCAAACGGGAATGAGAGCGAGAGCGGAAACAGAAAGAGAAACAGAAACAAAAACAGAAACAGAAAGGGAAAGATAAACGGAAACAGAAAAAACGCAGCCTCGCCTGGAGAGTGAAAATCCGGGTAGCCTGAAACGTGAAACGATAACCGCTACACAATAAACCTGGTACACTAGAAAAACAGCCCCCTTCTTCACTCCCGCTCCCACTCTCGCTCCGTTCATCGCTCCCGCTCCGTTCTTCACGCTCCCAGTTCCGCCGCCACTTCTCTCCAGTTATTCAACCGATGATAGTCGGTGATGTTCAGGTTATGGGCAGAAGTATAGAGATATTTTTTTCCGGGGAATGTAACAAGATTGCGGACATGATCATCGATCATTATATCGCCATACACCAGTTTCTTATCGCCGCAGAAAACGATCTGCTTCCAGGTAAGAAAGGAAAAATGATCACCCAGCCAGTCGAGCTTATCTTTTAAGGAATTGGGAAACTCAACAGCCGCGGAGACAATGAACAATTCATACTTTTTATTGAGCTCCTTCACCACTTCCTGGCTGTTCTCCATAACTGGCAGGTGGCGGAAAAATCCGGGTGATAACAATCGCTGGCGGCACATTTCCTGGTCTTCTTCCGGAAATCCCTTCAGCCAGGATCCGCCCAGCATCTTTGAATAGTCAATGGGTTTGTTGTATTTCGACTGGTACCAGTTTATCATGTCGCCCATGGGATCGGCGATCACTTCGTCCATGTCAATGATCAGTCTTTGCATATTACTCCTGTTAAAAAAACTATCGTGATTTCAATTCTTCCTTGAGAAACCGGGCGGTATGGCTCTCTTTGTTTTTGATAAGCTCTTCAGGGGTTCCCTCAAACAGAATCTTACCGCCTCCATCGCCTCCTTCGGGGCCAAGATCAATGATATGATCGGCCACTTTGATAACATCCAGGTTGTGTTCTATCACCAGCACCGTATTTCCCCGATCGGTTAACTTGTTCAACACATCCAGCAAATGCTGTATATCCTCGAAATGCAAACCGGTTGTTGGCTCATCCAGGATGTAGAAAGTCTTGCCGGTATCTCTTTTTGATAATTCCGTAGCGAGCTTAACGCGTTGCGCTTCGCCTCCGCTAAGGGTTACCGCACTTTGACCAAGGGTGATATAATTCAACCCCACTTCTTCGAGGACTTTTATTTTACGGTAGATATAGGGTACGTTCTGGAAAAACTCCACCGCTTCCTCTACCGTCATATCAAGCACATCCGAAATGGACTTGCCCTTATACCTGATCTCCAATGTTTCGCGGTTATATCTTTTTCCCTGGCATTTTTCACAATGAACATATACATCCGGCAGGAAGTTCATCTCTATCACTCTCATCCCGCCGCCTTCACAAACATCACAGCGACCGCTTTTCACATTGAAAGAAAAACGGCCGGCATTGTATCCCCTGATCTTGGCCTCGGGCACCGAAGCGAATAATGTTCTGATGTCGGTAAAAAATCCACAGTAGGTTGCAGGATTGCTGCGGGGTGTTCTCCCGATGGGAGACTGATCGATCTCAATCACTTTATCGACATGCTCGAGACCCTTGATGGATTTATATTCCATCGGTGTCATGCGCGAGCCATAGGCATGTTTTGAAAGTATAGGATATAAAGTTTCGTTGATCAGGGTCGACTTGCCACTTCCACTGACACCTGTAACCGCGATAAACTTGCCCAGGGGCAGTTTTACATCAACGTTATGCAGGTTGTTTCCCCTTGCCCCTTTCAATTCAAGCCATTTGCCATTGCCCTTTCTTCTTTCCGAAGGAACAGCAATGGACCGGTGCCCGTTCAGGTATCCGGAAGTAATAGTGTCGAGCTTCAGTAGATCAACAGGATTGCCCTGCGCCACTATCCTTCCTCCATGAAATCCGGCCTTGGGACCAATGTCCACCAGATAATCGGCAGCCATCATGATATCCTTATCATGTTCCACCACGATTACACTATTTCCGATATCCCGCAGGTTCTTCAAAGCTTCGATCAGGCGGTGGTTGTCTCTTTGATGCAATCCGATACTGGGCTCATCAAGAATATAGGTGATGCCCTGTAGTTGAGATCCGATCTGCGTTGCCAGTCGTATCCGCTGGCTTTCTCCGCCGCTTAATGTTTTGGAAGTGCGGTTCAGGGTCAGGTAAGTGAGGCCCACATCCAGCAAAAACTGCAATCGATCCCGAATCTCTTTCAGCACATCTTTGGCAATGGCTTTCTGCTTATTGCTGATGCGTAACTCAATTCCATCCATCCAGGCGGCAAGATTATCCAGGTTGAGGTTACTGAGTTCCGCGATATTTTTATTATCAATCTTGAACCAGAGGCTCTCTTTCTTCAATCTGGCTCCGCCGCAGGAATCGCATGGCTTCAGGTGCATGAATCCTTCCGCCCAATCACGAAGGCCTTCACTATACCCACTATAAAACCATCGCTTGAGCATGTTGACGATTCCCTCGAAGGGGCCATAAGGATCAAACTTCACATTCTCATAATCGTCCTCTGCTTCTATCCCTTCTTCATTGCCATACAATAAAATATTCAAGGATTTCTTTGGCAAATCCTTCACGGGTACAGTCAACGAAATTTTATTCTTCTTCGCCACTTCCTGTACCTGTTTATACACAAACGCTTCTCTTTCCTCACCCAGAGGTGTAATCGCACCCTCGCTGACACTAACCGAATCATCGGGTATCACACTTTCCATATTGATCTGGAACATCGTGCCAAGTCCTTTACAGACCGGGCACGCGCCATAAGGGGAATTAAAGGAAAATGAATTGGGAGAAGGCTCTTCGTAGCTGATGCCGGTATCTTCACACATCAGGTGCTTCGAGTAGGAGGCTTCTTCCGGCTTTTGTTTTTTACTGCCCTCTTCTTCCGTAACGACGAACATCAGGTCCTTGCCCATCTTCAGGGTCTGTTGCACACTCTGGCTGATCCGAACCCTGAAATCATCGCTGACTTTCAATCGGTCGATCACCACTTCAATGTCGTGTATCTTATACCGGTCGACCTGCATCTTGGCGGTGATGTCTTTGATCTCGCCATCGATGCGGACTTTTAAAAAGCCTTTCTTTCTGATCTCTTCAAACAATTCCCGGTAATGTCCTTTTCTTCCTCTCACCAGCGGTGCCAGCAGGGAAATCTTCTTTCCCTCGAAGCGTTTGAAAATATTGTCAACGATCTCCTCTTCGCTCCATTTCACCATCTTCTTGCCGGTATTATAGCTGTAAGCTTCACCGACCCTGGCATAGAGCAGACGCATGAAATCATATATCTCGGTGATGGTGCCAACGGTGGAGCGGGGATTCTTGTTGGTGGTCTTTTGCTCGATGGAAATAACAGGCGACAAACCGGTGATTTTGTCAACATCCGGTCTTTCCATATCTCCAATGAACTGCCGGGCATAAGCGCTAAAGCTTTCCATATAACGTCGCTGCCCCTCCGCATAAATGGTATCAAAAGCCAGGGAAGACTTTCCACTTCCACTGATGCCCGTGATCACCACCAGTTGATTCTTGGGAATGTTGATGTCAATATTCTTGAGATTATGTACCCGTGCGCCGGAAACTTCAATAAAATCCAGTCCTTCGGGAATTATCGTCGTGGAAGCCTGGCCATTGGTCAGGTCTTTTGATTTCTTAGTCTTTGCCATAGTGAAAGGAACCCCAAATTTAAGCATATTGGGGCTGCCCATTGCTAAATTTTTTGGGGGACTTTTGAGCCAGACCCGGTCCTAGGCCGAGTTCCTGCCGGCATTGATGATACCGAAGGAAGAACGGATGACCAGTTTCTCAAATATTTCCTTTTGAGCAGGTGGCGCCATCTGGTCTTCCAGGGCCCGTATCCTGCTCATGGCATATTGCTGGATAGTCGTAAGAGGCAATACAATCCTTTCCCGCATGGTAACAGAAAGCTGTTCTACGGGGTAGTCTGCCATCAGTTCGTTCTTACCAGACAACTGGAACACATATCGCTGGGTCAGTTCATATTCCTGGTAGATCCGGTTCCAGATGTCCCCATACCGGGGATCATCTGCGAGATAAGCAGTCAGCGGGAAGAAGCACTTCTTCATAGCCATCTCACAGTTGTCAATCAGTGTTCTGAAGAAAAGGGACTGCTGGTATAATTTCCGGACATCGGCAAGCTTGCCTCGTTGATCCATCTGCTGCAAGGCGGTTCCCACACCATAATAACCGGTAACGTTTTGCTTCAACTGACTCCAGGCGCCTACAAAAGGAATGGCCCTGAGATCCTTCAGAGACAAACGGGCAGACCCGCCTCTCTTTGCCGGACGGCTGCCAATATTCGTTTCACTATAAAACTTCAACGGACTGACTTGCGAAAGATAATCGAGGAAAGCCGGATCATTTTTCAATTGCTGATAGGCCTTAAAACTCTCCTGCGCGAGCTCTTTCAACAACGACTCTTCCGAATGATCCAGTGTTGTTTTTTTGGTCGAAAACAAATCATTGCTGATGCCGGCATTGATCAACTGCTCAATGTTGAATTGGGCAGAATCAATAGTACCAAAATTGGAACTCACCGTTTGACCCTGAACCGTCAGTTGAATTTGTTTATTGGAGATGTTCTTGCCCATGGAGGCATAGAACTTGTGCGTTTTGCCGCCTCCTCTTGCCGGAGGACCACCACGACCATCAAAGAATACTACATCGATATGATACTGGCTCGAAATGGCCGTCAGTTCCTCTTTTGCTTTATAAATACTCCAGTTGGCCATCAGGTATCCGCCATCCTTGGTACCATCAGAAAATCCAAGCATAATGGTTTGCCGGTTGCCCAGGCTGGCAAGATGCTTCCGGTAGGTTTCGTTTTCATAAAGTGATCGCATAACCGAAGAAGCGTTCTCCAGGTCATCGATGGTTTCAAACAAGGGCACTATTTCCACATTCAGCTCCTCGCGGGTCCAGCCACTCAGCAGGAACAGACCGAAAACCTCGAGCACATTGAGTGCGCTGTTGCACTGGCTGATGATATACCGGTTACAGCCGGCGACCCCGTTGTACTGCTGAATCTCTTTGATGGTTTTAATGGTCTGAAGCGTATCCTTTACAATTCCGTCCTCAAACACATGGGTACCCACATCGGTCCTGATATTGCAAAGAACCTGTTCCTTGTCGGAAGCCGACAGGCTGGCATAGTTCGATGGCAATGCGTCTACCTTTGCGGCAATCGCCTCGAGTACGGTATTATGTACAGAACTTTCCTGCCTGATATCGAGGGATGCGAAGTGGAGGCCGAATACCTGCACCTTGTTGATGAGATTATCGATCAGGTGAAGAAAGAGACCGTTATGCTGATAGATCAGAATATCGCGGATACTGTTTAATGTAGTCAGGATCTCCTCCTTGCTGATCTCGGTGCGATGTCCCGGGATGAAGATGTTATTATATAATTGCTTTTCCAGTGCAGCCAGAATGGTATCCACCCCTTTGAAGGTAAGTCTTCGTTTCAACCGTCGTACATCGAGGTAATAACATTTAATAATGCTTCCCCGAAGCGCATCGGCTACCTGCCGGGTTGTATCGGCCGTTACGAAAGGATTTCCATCGCGGTCGCCGCCCGGCCAGAATCCCATGGTGAAGACCGGATGAGAAGTATTGAGCGCATCCGGGAACTGGTTCTTGAAGAAAGAAATGATTCTGCCGGCAGCAGCATAAAACACATTCTCCAGGTACCATATCAGGCTGACTGCTTCATCGTATGGTGTTGGTTTCTGTTTATTGAGAAAGGGTGTTTTTCCCAATTGCTGCAGATAGACATTGATCTGGCTGGTATTGTTTTCCGCCACGGCCTTGGAAAGATCATTGATGATCCCCAATACCGGACCGGGATAAAACTGCGTAGGATGCGCGGTGAGAACCAGCCTGATCGCAAAGTCATGCAGTTTTTTGGCCAGCTCCTCCTGCTTTCCTCCCTGGATGATCTCCGATTCCAGGTGCTTCAGGGTGCCAATACCGTTCATATCGTTCACTTCCCGGAATGCCGCATCTTCCAGGGCGTCGAATAACACCACCTGGCGTTCTACATACTGAACCAACCGGAACAGGAGATCGATCTTGTCCTGATCCCTGGTATACGAAGTATGTTTTTCGAAAAACTCTTCCAGTATCTGTGCAGGGCTTTGCTTCTTTTTATATCCTTCCTCGCAATTATTCAAAAGCAT
Source organism: Chitinophagaceae bacterium (assembly GCA_044226045.1). Lineage (GTDB taxonomy): Bacteria > Bacteroidota > Bacteroidia > Chitinophagales > Chitinophagaceae > Endoryza. The sequence continues at coordinate 9,149 of JBGAHR010000037.1, read as the reverse complement.
GGAAAGAAGAATACCGGTCTTCTCAATACGATGAAAAGGTAAAGAGGTGAAAAGGCTGTTATACAGCTGAAACTTGATCGCAACATAATTCCGGAACTGCTGCACTCCTCTCGTTGATGGATGGTCCATGATGATTGTATTAACAATTATAATCTAGCAAGCAGCAAAAGAACATGAAAGTACGATGAATTGAGCAAATAACCAGTTACCGTGTTGGCTATTAGTCTACAAGCTTACCAGAGTGTGCGATGAAAAGCAGGCTGTACGGGCATTTGATAACATTGAATTTACAAATTACCATAAGACTAACGATTGTTATATGAAAACCTCCATTTATCTTAGCGTCACTTAAATGAACAATAGTAGGGTACATATTATTTCCAGCTCAGTAGCCTCCCTGGCTACCACCACTACTATTATTACAACCCGTTAAGGGTTGTACTTCTCCATATCACCATTGGGCATTGCTACCAACCACAGAAGTGGTAAACGATCGTCATTTCTTACATTCTCTTACATAATCATCTCATTCATCGATAACATGCAGGTTTTAAAATTCGGAGGAACATCCGTAGCCAACGCGGAAAACATACAGAAAGTAGTATCTATTGTAAAGGAAGCATTGACCAAACAACCAACCGTGGTGGTTGTCTCGGCATTGGGAGGCATCACCGATACCTTGTTGGGAGCAGCGACCCAGGCAGCTGCTGGCGGAGAAGCATATAAAGAGAAACTGGTAGTTATTGAACAGCGTCACCTGGAAGCGGTAAAGCAATTGCTGCCGGTTACACAGCAGAGCGCCGTTCTGAGCCTGGTAAAGAAGATGTGCAACGAGATCGAAGACATCTGTAATGGTATCTTCCTGTTGAAAGAATGCAGCCTGCAGACACGCGATCGAATCATGAGCTATGGCGAATTACTGTCTTCCCGGATCATTGCCCATGCATTTAACCAATCGGGTATTCCGGCAGTATGGAAAGACTCCCGTGAATTGATCCAAACCAACTCCCATTTCGGCAATGCCGCGGTAAACTTCCAGGCTACCAATCGCCTTGTGACAGACTATTTCACCGCCAGCGCAAAAAATCTTTATATACTTCCGGGCTTTGTGGCAGCTGATACAAACAGCATCACAACCACGCTTGGACGCGGCGGATCAGACTATACCGCCGCCATCATCGGGGCTGCATTGGATGCGTCTGTTGTAGAGATCTGGACAGATGTAAGCGGAATGATGACAGCAGATCCCCGACTGGTAGCCAATGCCAGGATTATACCAGCGATCTCTTACCAGGAGGCAATGGAATTAAGTCATTTCGGAGCCAAAGTCATCTATCCTCCCACAATCCAGCCATTGATGAAAAAGAACATCCCGGTTTGGATCAAAAACACGTTCGCCCCCGCCGATTACGGCACGGTCATCGAAAAAGACGTTAAAAAGAATGGCAACAGCGTAAGAGGCATTTCCAGCATGAACAAGGTATCCCTGCTTAGCCTCGAAGGAAGCGGCATGGTTGGTATACCCGGTTTTTCGAAACGTCTGTTTGAAGCCCTGGCCAATGAAAACATCAATGTTATCCTGATTACACAAAGTTCTTCCGAACACTCGATCTGTGTTGCCATTGAAGAGGCCTCCGCTGAACGTGCCCGGCTGGTTGTTGACCGCGAGTTCGCCCACGAAATTGAAACAGGAAAAGTGGAGCCGATCGTGATTGAAAAAGATCAGTCGATACTGGCGCTGGTTGGCGACAATATGAAAAGTCATACGGGAATTGCTGGCAAGATGTTCAACGCGCTGGGAAAAAACGGAGTCAACATCCGCGCCATCGCACAGGGCTCTTCCGAAAGAAATATTTCTGCAGTAATTGCCACCCGTGATGTGCCGAAAGCGATCAACGTATTGCACGAGGAGTTCTTCGAAAATTCTTACAAACAGGTAAACCTGTTCATTGTAGGCGTGGGAAATGTCGGAAGCCGTTTGCTGTCACAGCTCCGTCAGCAAAAGCAATACCTGGCAGATAACCTGAAACTGCAATTGAATGTCGCCGGATTGGCCAACAGCCGAAAAATGCTGGTACAGGAAGAAGGCATTTCACTGGACCAGTGGAAGGATCAACTGGAGAAAGGACAGGCGATGGACCTGGATCAATTTGTATCAACCATCATCGCCCGTAACCTGCGCAATTCGGTATTTGTGGATGTAACTGCCAACGACTCGGTAGCGGATGTATATGCAGATCTGCTTCGAAAAAGCATATCGGTAGTGGCCTGCAATAAAGTGGCAGCCTCCTCCGCCTATAGCAACTATAAAAAGTTGAAGGACCTGTCAAGAGAATTCAACAGTCATTTCCTATTTGAGACAAATGTGGGAGCCGGCCTGCCAGTCATCGGTACCCTCAACGATTTGCTGCGAACCGGCGACAAGATCAATCGCATTGAAGCAGTGTTGAGTGGCACGTTGAATTTTGTATTCAATCACTACAATGGTGAAAAAAGTTTTTCCGCAGTGGTGCGACAGGCACAGACAGAAGGATACACTGAACCCGATCCGCGACTGGACCTGAGTGGTACCGACGTAATGCGCAAGATCATGATTCTGGCAAGGGAATCGGGAGAACAACTCGAAATGTCGGATATTACCAACAACAGCTTCCTGCCCGAATCCTGCCTGCAGGGTTCCGTAGAAGATTTCTACAAGGCCATGGAGCAAGAAGAAGACCACTTCAGAAAAATATACGAAGAGGCGGCCAAAGAAGGAAAGAAGCTCAAGTTCGTGGCGAGTTATCAATTGGTTAATGGCCAGCCAACCGCAAAGGTTGGTTTGCAACATATCAGTCCGGCACAGGACCTTTATCATCTGTATGGAAAAGACAACGTGGTGTTGTTCTTCACCGATCGATACCCGGAGCAGCCATTGGTTGTAAAAGGCGCCGGTGCGGGAGCCGAAGTAACTGCCAGCGGTGTATTCGCGGATATTATGAGAACTGCCAACTCCTGATCTTTTAAAATGCTATGAACAGTATAATGAAAAAAGTAATTGTTAAATGTCCGGCGACGGTTGCCAACCTGGTTTGCGGATTTGATGTACTGGGGATGTGCCTCGAAGATCCGTATGATATCATGGAGGTAACTCTTCTTGATAAACCGGAAGTGATCATCAGAAGCGCAGATGGCTATCCGTTACCTTCCGATCCGGCACAGAATACCGCCGGAGCACCTTTGCTGGAAATGCTGAAAGAAATCAAAGAGCCGGTTGGATTTGAAGTATTGATTCATAAGCATATCAAACCCGGCAGCGGCCTGGGATCCAGTGCTGCCAGTGCCGCAGGATCGGTGGTAGCTGCCAATCATTTACTGGGTAACCGATTCAGGGATGAAGACCTGTTGCGATTTTCCATGTTCGGTGAAAAAGTAGCCAGTGGCGTAAAACACGCAGACAATGTAGCCCCCTGCCTGTATGGAGGGATCACCCTGATCAGGGCGATTCATCCGCTGGATATCGTTTCACTCGATTCTCCGCCAATGTTCGTAACCGTGGTACATCCGCAGATCGAAGTGAAGACCTCCGATGCACGCCAGATTCTCCGAAAAGAAGTATTGCTGAAAGATGCCATCCGCCAATGGGGCAATATCGCGGGACTGGTGGCAGGCTTTCTCAAAAAAGACTACGAACTCATCGGGCGATCACTGGAAGATGTGATCATCGAGCCCGTCAGAAGTATTCTGATACCAGGTTTCACGGATGTAAAAAAAGAATGCATAAAGGCAGGATCCCTCGGCGGAGGTATTTCCGGCAGCGGCCCTTCGATATTCATGCTGAACAGCGACAGGGATTCCGCGATGCAGGCAGAAGACATTATGAAAAAGAAATTCAGCGAACTGGGTATCGATTTCAAAACATACATCACTTCGATCAATACCCGCGGCGTGGAAATCATTCAATCTAATTAAAAAATCAGCCTACCCTCACTCTTTTATTCGGATCAATTCATGAACTACTACAGCTTAAACAGAAAATCACCAACAGTCAGTTTCCGGGACGCAACGATCAAAGGACAGGCTCCGGATAAGGGATTGTACTTCCCCGAAATCATTCCCATGGTGGAAAAGGATTTACTGGAGAACATTGAAAAGATCTCCAATGAAGACATTGCTTTCCGGGTCATTCGTCCGTATGTCGGCAACTGCCTGTCTGAAGCAGACCTGTATGAAATAGTGAAAGAAACGGTCAATTTCCCGATACCGTTGGTGCAGTTGTCTGATTCCATCCATTCGCTGGAACTTTTTCACGGACCTACCCTGGCCTTTAAAGACGTAGGGGCGAGATTCATGAGCCGTTGCCTGGGCGCATTTGTAAAGAATGGTCCGGCAAAAGTAACGGTGCTGGTAGCCACCTCGGGAGATACCGGCGGAGCCGTTGCCAACGGATTCTATGATGTACCCGGAGTGGAGGTTGTGATCTTGTATCCCTCCGGAAAAGTAAGCAGTGTACAGGAAAAGCAATTGACCACCCTCGGTAAAAATATTCATGCCCTCGAAATCGAAGGAAGTTTTGACGACTGCCAGGCAATGGTAAAAAAAGCCTTTGCCGATCCGGAACTAAACAGGAAATTCTTTCTCACTTCCGCCAATTCCATCAACGTCGCACGCTGGCTGCCGCAACAATTTTATTACTTCTTCGCATACAAGCAATGGCCTGATAAAAGCCTGGCGCCGGTTGTTTCAGTTCCCAGTGGAAATTTCGGAAACATTTGCGCAGGCCTCCTTGCCCGTTTTTCCGGTTTACCGGTTTTGAAATTCCTGGCAGCCTGTAACGTCAACGATACCATTCCGAGATTCCTGCAAACCGGAGCATGGCAACCACATCACACGCAGGCTACTCTTTCCAATGCAATGGATGTGGCAAGCCCGAGCAACTTTGTAAGAATACTGGAACTCTTTCACCAGGAAACAGGGCGTTTGAAAGAGCTGCTTTCCAGCGAAAGCGTAACAGATGAGCAAACCCTGGAATCACTTCGCCAGCTCTACCATCAATATAACTACCAGGCCGATCCACACGGAGCAGTCGCCTTTCGGGTACTGGCTCATTATTTACAATCAAATCCCGGTCAAAAAGGTTTCTTTCTCGAAACAGCCCACCCGGTCAAATTTCCGGAAGCGATACAGCAGGCCCAAAATGGGGAATTGTCCATACCCGGTAATATCGCGGGCATCCTGCAGATGGAAAAAAACAGCATAAGGCTGCCGGTTAGTTACCAGGCTTTTACCGAAACCCTTTCCGGAATACTACGATAACAAACAACCGAATTTTTGTTCATTTTTTTTGTTTTTTGCTGATTTAGACCGTTCTTGTAACCATCTAAACCAGCTAAAATGAAAAGAATTCTGTTTGCCTTTTGTTTTCTGGCATTCGGCCTGCCGGTATGGGCCGGCGATAAGGACTCCATTCCCGCCGACCAGGAAAAAGCCATTCAACATCTGGTTGACTCCATCAATGCGAGCTTCAACTGGAAGACCGGATCTATCTCCCTCGCCAATGGCGAAATCAATCTGAACATCCCGAAAGGATTCAAGTTTCTCGACGCCAGGCAAAGCCAGTATGTACTGGAAGACCTTTGGCAAAACCTGAAAGACAGTTCCATCCTCGGAATGGTATTTCCCGATTCCATGGGACCGCTTGTTGACAATTCCTGGGCTTTTGTGGTAACCTATAGTAAGATCGGCTATGTAAAAGATGACGATGCGAATGACATTAAATATGATGAGCTGCTGAAACAGATGAAAAAAGATGCGGAAGAAGCCAATAAACTCAGAGTCAGCCAGGGTCTTTCCCGTTTCGACCTGGTTGGATGGGCACAAACACCTTTCTACGACCACAATCAAAAGGTATTACACTGGGCGAAAGAATACAAATCTGAAAACCCTGTTAACACCCTTAACTACGACGTCCGTGTGCTCGGCCGCTATGGTGTGCTCTCCCTGAATGCGGTTGCTACCGTCGATCAGTTGCCGGAGGTAAAAAGCAATATCGGCAATGTACTTAAGATGGCAACATTCGCCGACGGCTATGCCTACAAGGATTTCGATTCAAAAGTAGATGAAGTGGCCGCCTGGACAATTGGTGGACTCGTAGCCGGAAAAGTGCTGGCCAAAGTCGGCTTCTTTGCAATTATTCTGAAAAATATCAAACTGGTCTTCCTCGCCCTGGCAGCAGCAGGAGGAGGTATTTGGAGATTCATCACCGGAAGAAGAAAGAAGAAGGAGGAAGAATATGTACCGGTACCGGTCAACCCCGAAGAAAACAATTCCGCAACAAATGCCTAAATAAAAAAGTCCCGATATTTTATCGGGACTTTTTTTTATCAGATCAATCCTGCGAGTTCCAGGCTTTTCTTTTTCAGCTTGCGGATTTCCACATCTTCAATGATCGGTTCAGGTGTCAGTATCAGTGAAGTATTATTTTCTCTCCACCAATTATTATTCACCAGGTTGGAGAAGTGAATAACTCCCACCAGGTATTTGCGATCGCTGTCTGAATGCCATTCTTCGATCCATTCAAACTGGTCTTTGGGAACATTCTTCAGTTCATCAAAGCTGACATAGGCTTTCACGTAAAAGTCAGATGTCAGTTCATGCGGAGTATGATAATACAGTTTCTTGTACTCGTAATGATAATCGTATCGCAATGCGGCGATATCACTTAACACAGCAGAAGCGGTGGGGAAACTGCCTGCACCCTTACCATAAAAGAACTGCTTGTCGGCAAAACCACTCTCGATGACCACTCCATTGTATTCATTCTTCACGAACGACAAAGGCTCACTGAGTTTTACAAATTGCGGCAATACAAAAGCGGCCACTTTTCCATTCTGCAACTTTTTGGCCTGTGCCACCAGTTTGATATCAAGGTTCTTTTCCCGCGCCACTGTAGCATCGCTTCCCTGGATGTTCTGTATTCCATTGAAGAGAATATCGTCCGGGTGAGTGACGATACCGTAGGCGTGATTGACCAGAAGTGTCCATTTATTGACTGCATCATAGCCTTCCACATCCAGCTTAGGATCCGCTTCGGCAAATCCCAACTGTTGTGCGAGCAATAACGCTTCGCGGAAGTCCAGCTTCTCCTCGAACATTTTGGTCAGGATAAAATTGGTAGAGCCATTTACGATCGCCCTGATGGAATGCAACAGGTCGTTATCGTAATACTCTTCGAGGTTTCGAATAACGGGAATAGATGCGCAGGCAGCCGCCTCATAAAGAACCGACAAACCCGTTTGCTTCTGCAAACCCAGGATTTCCGGCAGATGTTCTGCCAGCATTTTCTTGCTGGCGCTGACTACTTCTTTTCCATTCCTGAGTGCGGTAGACACAATCTCGAAAGCAGGTTCGCTTTCATTGATTACTTCCACAATCACGTTGATCTCCGGATCGTTCAGCAACTCATCTTTGTCGGTGGTAAAGAGTTCGTCTGGCGCATTTCTTTTTTTCTCCGGATTCTTGATACAAACCTTTTTGATCCTTGCCTTTAATGAAGGAGTTTGTTGCAGCACGCGGTACAGGCCTTCGCCTACCACCCCGAAACCGAACAAACCGATCGTTAACTGTTTCTGCGTTTCCATGTTATTCGTTGACTACTTTTAAATGATTGGAGGGATTCTCCTTAATAAATATCTCCAGTGCTTTTTCGATCTTTTCATACTCCAGCAGGAAACCGTCATGTCCAAAATCACTGGCGATCTTTAACAACGACGCATGGGGAATCACTGCAGCAAGGTATTCCTGCTCTTCGATCGGATAAAGCACATCCGACTCGATACCGATAACGAGTGTACGAGCAGTAATTTTCTTCAGCGCTTCCTCTGTGCTTCCCCGGCCGCGACTCACATCATGGCTGTCCATGGTTTGCGTGAGCCGGTAATAACAGACCGAGTGAAATCGATTCACCAGTTTCAGTCCCTGGTATCGCTGATAGTTATCAGCGGCATAGTTTACCTCAGGGCTCAGTGCCATAAACGCTTTATCCCTTGGCTGTGTGATACCATAACCATTATAGTGGCGATAGGACAACAAAGCAATGGAGCGCGCTGCCGCCAGTCCTTTCTGACCGGCTTCCGGATGACGTTGCAACCAGGTCGTATCCGCCTCGATGGCCATTCGCTGCGAAGCATTGAATGCAATACCCCAGGGCGACAAAACGGCATTGGTGGCTATTGGTACAATGTATTCGAACAAGGAAGGCTCTTCGATTGCCCATTCCAGTAATTGCATGCCGCCGGTACTACCCCCCAATGCGAGGAATATTTTTCTGATACCCAGCTCGGTTCTCAACTCCTGGTAGCCCCGGATAATATCCCTAATCGTAAACACCGGGAAATCGTGATAGTATTGTTCGCCGGTATCCGGGTTAATGCTTAATGGAGAGATACTTCCATAGGGGCTTCCGGGCTTGTTTACACAGATGATAAAATACTTCTGCGGATCCAGGAATTTCCCTTCACCCACCAGTCCCGGCCACCATTCAGCCGGATTGCTGTTGGCAGTCAGAGCATGGAAGATCCAAACCACATTGGTCTTGTCAGCATTCAGCTTACCGAGTGTGGTATACGCCAGCTGCAATCGCGGCAGCGTAATACCACTCTCAAGCGTAAACTTTTTTTGACTGTTGAATACTTGTGTTGACACGAATTATGCGAATTATGCGAATTACGCGAATTATACGAATTAGGCGAATTAGGCGAAACGCTGAAAACGCTGAGGGCGCTGAGGGCGCTGAAAGAATAATCGCCGGGTCCGCTTACGCTATCGCTCCCGCTCCCGCTCTCACTCCCGCTCCGTTCTTTCCGTTTCTCTTTCCGTTTCCGTTTCCCTTCCCGTTTCTGTTTCCCTTTCCCTTTCCGTTTCCCTTTCTCTTTCCGTTTCCCTTTCCGTTTCTGTTTCCCTTTCCGTTTCCCTTTCCGTTTCCGTTTCTGTTTCCCTTTCCCTTTCTCTTTCCGCTCCCGCTCTCACTCCCGCTCCTGTATTTCCACCGCTCCCGCTCTCACTCACGCTCCTGTATTTCCACCGCTCCCGCTCTCACTCCCGCTCCTGTATTTCCACCGCTCCCGCATGCGCTTGCGCCAAACCGCAAACCGGAAACCGCAAACTGCCAA